>ALKQ01000001.1 GCA_000440235.1 Streptococcus suis 10581
GATGTTGTGCAGTTTTCTCAAAGTAACTTCTGGAAGGACGGGAACTAGAACTTACTTTGAGAATTTACCACCAACTTGTCCCATAGTAAGTTCTACCTTATTTCTTTGTCTCAGTCTAATTTCCAGTTTTTAAGACAGACTAGAACTTACTTTGGGAATTTAGCCTTGGCATAATATAGAGATTTGTGTACTGAAATGCTTGATTTTCACCTAAAACTTTGGTATACTTATTAAGTTGTCTAAACAACAAATACTCATCTCGGACCAATTGTGGTCTTGTTGCCGAAAGGTTGGGCTGCAAGTCGAAGTTCGGGAGAGGAGAAAAAACAAAAAGGAGAAATACTCATGGCAGTAATTTCAATGAAACAACTTCTTGAGGCTGGTGTACACTTCGGTCACCAAACTCGTCGCTGGAATCCTAAGATGGCTAAGTACATCTTCACAGAGCGTAACGGTATCCACGTTATCGACTTGCAACAAACTGTAAAATTGGCTGACCAAGCATACGAATTCATCCGTGACGCTGCAGCAAACGACGCAGTTATCTTGTTCGTAGGTACTAAAAAACAAGCTGCTGAAGCTGTTAAAGACGAAGCTATCCGTGCTGGTCAATACTTCATCAACCACCGTTGGTTGGGTGGAACTCTTACAAACTGGGGTACAATCCAAAAACGTATCGCTCGTTTGAAAGAAATCAACCGTATGGATGAAGATGGAACTTTCGAAGTGCTTCCTAAGAAAGAAGTAGCATTGTTGAACAAACAACGTGCTCGTCTTGAAAAATTCTTGGGCGGTATCGCTGACATGCCACGCATTCCAGACGTAATGTTCGTCGTTGACCCACACAAAGAGCAAATCGCTGTTAAAGAAGCTAAGAAATTGGGTATCCCAGTTGTAGCGATGGTTGACACAAACACTGATCCAGATGATATCGATGTTATCATTCCAGCTAACGATGACGCTATCCGCGCTGTTAAATTGATCACAGCTAAAATGGCTGACGCTATCATCGAAGGTAACCAAGGTGAAGACAGCGTAGCAGCAGTTGAAGTTGAATTGGCAGCTGAGCCAGCATCTACAGAATCAATCGAAGAATTGGTTGAAGTTGTAGAAGGAAAATAAGTAACGAAGGCGAATTAAAATCTATAGGTTTTAGCTCGTGTACAATTCCAAACAACAAAAACAATCCTAGAGGGGCAGGGCTGAGCCCGCTCCTCTATTTTATAAATACAAACAAGGAGAATAGACATGGCAGAAATTACAGCAGCTCTCGTTAAAGAATTGCGTGAAAAATCAGGTGCTGGCGTTATGGACGCGAAGAAAGCATTGGTTGAAACTGAAGGTGATATCGAAAAAGCGATTGAATTGCTTCGCGAAAAAGGTATGGCTAAGGCAGCTAAGAAAGCTGACCGTGTAGCAGCTGAAGGTTTGACAGGTGTTTACGTTGATGGTAACGTAGCAGCAGTTGTTGAAGTTAACGCTGAAACTGACTTCGTTGCGAAAAACGCTCAATTCGTTGAATTGGTAAATGCAACTGCTAAAGTAATTGCAGAAGGCAAACCAGCTGACAACGAAGCAGCTCTTAAATTGACAATGCCTTCAGGTGAGACCCTTGAAGAAGCATACGTAAACGCAACTGCAACAATCGGTGAGAAAATCTCATTCCGTCGCTTTGCTTTGGTTGAAAAAACAGATGCTCAAGCATTTGGTGCTTACCAACATAACGGCGGCCGTATCGGTGTTATCTCAGTTGTTGAAGGTGGCGACGAAACTCTTGCAAAACAAATCTCAATGCACATCGCTGCGATGAAACCAACTGTTCTTTCTTACACTGAATTGGATGAACAATTCGTTAAAGATGAGTTGGCACAAATCAACCACAAAATCGAACAAGACAACGAAAGCCGTGCAATGGTTGACAAACCAGCATTGCCATTGTTGAAATACGGTTCAAAAGCTCAATTGACTGACGAAGTGATTGCAGCAGCTGAAGAAACTATCAAAGCAGAATTGGCAGCAGAAGGCAAACCAGAAAAAATCTGGGACAAAATCATCCCAGGTAAAATGGACCGCTTCATGCTTGACAACACTCAAGTTGACCAAGCTTACACTCTCCTTGCACAAGTGTACATCATGGACGACAGCAAGACAGTTGAAGCTTACTTGAACTCAGTGAACGCTTCAGTTGTAGAATTTGCTCGTTTTGAAGTAGGTGAAGGTATCGAGAAAGCTTCAAACGACTTTGAAGCAGAAGTTGCAGCGACGATGGCTGCAGCTCTTGGTAAATAATTGCTAGTCTTCATTTTATCTTTTATTACTTCGTTAACTCGCCTTGCCGTACTTCAGTACAGCCTACAGCTCGTTGCCTCGTACTAAAAGCAAACTGAAAGACTACTCGACAATTCAAGAACTTCCGAAAGGGAGTTCTTTTTTGGCAAAATCGGTCTTAGGTCTGATGCCTGAACAGGTTGAGTGAGTTATACTATTATCAATCCTAAATATTTTTCATAATCTCCTTAAAAAGCACCGGCCTTGTGGTCGGTGCTTTTTGTTAGATTTCTAAAATATAAGTGTCCCAGCTAGGCTTGTTTGGTTGTTGGAATTGGTCAGCCAAATACATGGCGATAGGATCGCAGTCATCAGCCTCAAAGCTAATTTGCTCATACTGTTCAAATAGTTGGCAAATAACTGCTTGGATGAAGGAACCAAAGCTTTGTTCATCTTTTCCACAAACGTAGGCAATTTCATCGGTATCTATGAAGGCACAATTTTCTGAGTCTGTATAAACCAGGTCAGGTAAGTCCTTCTCGAATTCTTCTTGACTGGCAGTCCATGGATTGATGTCTTGGTGGACTGTTTGATAGTGGTCAAAAATTTGCTGACAGGCTATTTGATAAGGTGCGGTGCCTTTGCGGACTATGCTTAAGTTGGAAGTGCCTGTTTGACTGAGATAGTCTTGCTTGCTCACTTCGAACTCATAACATTTCCGCTTGCAGATAAAGCCAGCTGCGGTAAGGAAATGGATTCTTTCCTGCTCTGCAGAGGAGAGCATAACTTGAAGAGGTTTTCCGCCTAAGGAAGTCTGTAGGGACTGGAAGAGCTGCTTTGCTATGGTGCAATCGAAATCAACCAAATCTAGTCGCAGATAGGTATTGACTTTGTGGTAGGGGTTGCTGTAGGTATGGATGTTGCCGATTGGTCTTCCGTGATGAGAGATGTGGAAGGTGTTGGCTTGGTAGGAAATGTCTAGCATTAGTCTTGAATAAAAGCCGCAATCTCATCTTCCGTCATGCTGGAATCGCAGCGGACTTGGACGCCAGTAGGTTTAGCGACGAGGAGACCAGGGACGGTAGGAACTTGGTAGTGGTCACGGAGGGCCTGGAGTTCTGGACTGATTTGGCTGGAGTCAAGGAAGTGGATGGTCACTTGCTTGTCTTGGTAGACTTTGTGGAGTTTTGGTGCAAAGCGGTTGCAGTAAGGACAGGTTGCTCGTCCGATGAAGAGAACAGCCCCCTCTTTGGCGGCTAGAAGGTTCTGTGCCTGCTCCACAGTCACACTTGTAAAGTCTTGAATGTAATCTTGAAAGTTCATGGTATAAGATATAAAGGGCCTTAAGTGGACACAGAAAAAATAGGAAACAGAACGACGACTAGTTCTCGTTTATCTTTTTGGCCTAGTCCGTAGCCCGTATTCAGTTCAACTAAATACGGAAGCCCTAGTCCTTTCTGTTTTTTTCTTTTATTATAGGATAAAGCGTAGCAGATTTCAAAATTCTGCTACGCTAGCTGATAGGCTTTTGCTTTCAAAATTCGTCATTTTAAGGTATAATGGTCAAAGATAGTCAAAGAAAGAGGCGATACTATGGCGATGAAGAATACATCGGATTATATAGAAGAGCATATCAAAGCCATCTTGGACCAAGTCAGTGTAGCTGAGTTGCGTCGAAGTGAATTGGCCAGTCGGTTTGAAGTGGTGCCAAGTCAGATTAACTACGTCATTAAAACCCGTTTTACAGCTAGCCGTGGCTATATTGTTGAGAGTAAGCGTGGTGGTGGTGGTTATATCCGAATTGGGCGGATTACCTTTTCGGATAAGCACGAACTGGTCCATGATTTGTTAAACAATATGGGCGAGCAGTTGTCTGCGACGGTTTATGCGGATATTTTACAGCTCCTTTTTGATGAAGGATTGATGACAGAACGAGAAGGCAATCTCTTTTTGTCCACAGGATCTGATGAAATATTAGGAAAAGATGCAAGTACTATTCGAGCACGCATGATGCGTCAAATACTACGACGTTTAGATAGGAAAGAGGAATAATTCATGAAAATTTCAACTGGTTTACAGCGGGTTTTTGAAGATGCCCAGTTAGTGGCCCAACGCTATGCCTGTGATTACTTGGAAACCTGGCATGTTCTCTTGTCTTTCGTTATCAACCATGATACAGTCGCTGGCGCTGTCTTGGCAGAATATCCTATTTCAATTTCTGACTATGAACATGCAACTTTTGTTGTGACCTACAAGGTCTATCGTGAAGAGTTGGATAGTTTTCGTATTTTACCATCTTCTAAACGTTTGGATGAAACAGCTAGTTTTGCCAAGAAAATTGCAGAAGTCGTCAAGGCTAGGGAGCTGGGAACGGAACATTTGTTTATGGCTATGTTGTTGGACAAGCGGTCAACAGCTAGTCAGATTTTGGACAAGGTAGGTTTTTGTTTTGAAGACTCAGATGATAAGTTTCGTTTCTTGGATTTGCGTAAAAACTTGGAGGCACGTGCGGGATTTACCAAAGAGGACCTTAAAGCTATCCGCAGTGTGATGAAGGGTGGCAAAGCCAAACCTACTAATATGGGACAGATGATGGGAATGCCCCCAGCACCTCAAAGTGGTGGATTAGAAGACTACACTCGTGATTTGACAGCTTTGGCGCGTGAAGGGAAGATTGAACCTGTCATCGGTCGAGACGCTGAGATTGCACGGATGATCCAAATTCTATCACGTAAAACTAAGAATAACCCAGTTCTAGTTGGTGATGCTGGTGTCGGAAAAACTGCGCTTGCTTTGGGTCTTGCTCAACGTGTTGCTGCAGGTGATGTCCCTGTCAGCTTGGCTAAGATGCGGGTTTTGGAACTTGACTTGATGAACGTTATCGCTGGAACTCGTTTCCGTGGTGATTTCGAAGAGCGGATGAATAATATCATCAACGACATTGAGGAAGATGGTCAGGTCATCCTTTTCATCGATGAGTTGCATACCATTATGGGTTCTGGCTCGGGGATTGATTCGACCTTGGATGCAGCCAATATCCTCAAACCAGCTCTTGCTCGTGGCACCCTCCGTACGGTCGGAGCGACGACTCAGACAGAGTACCAAAAGCATATTGAGAAAGACGCAGCCCTGGTTCGTCGTTTTGCCAAAGTGACCATTGAAGAGCCGACAGTTGAGGACAGTATTGCCATTTTGACAGGGCTTAAAGGTACTTTTGAGAAATACCACAGGGTCCGTATTGGACAAGCAGCTGTAGAGACTGCTGTGACCTACGCTAAGCGGTATTTGACCAGTAAAAACCTGCCAGATTCAGCCATTGATCTGCTGGATGAAGCCAGTGCAACGGTACAAAATCGAGTGAAAGGGCAGGCTGAGGAAACAGGACTGACGAGCATAGACAAGGCCTTGATGGATAAAAAATATAAGACTGTCAGCAAGCTGTTGATTAAAACGAAAGAAGATGCCGAGGCTAGTCAAAACTATGACCTTGAAGTAACAGAAGAAGATGTTTTAGAAACACTTAGTCGCTTGTCAGGTATCCCAGTAGCCAAGCTTAGCCAATCAGATACTAAGAAGTATCTGAATCTGGAAGCAGAATTGCACAAGCGTGTGATTGGGCAGGAAGAAGCTATTTCTGCAGTTAGCAGAGCTATTCGTCGCAATCAGTCAGGTATTCGTACAGGTCGCAGACCGATTGGTTCATTCATGTTCTTGGGACCAACGGGTGTCGGTAAGACGGAGTTGGCTAAGGCACTGGCAGAGGTGCTCTTTGATGACGAATCAGCCCTTATCCGTTTTGATATGTCTGAGTATATGGAGAAATTTGCGGCCAGTCGTCTCAATGGAGCGCCTCCAGGCTATGTTGGCTATGAAGAAGGTGGCGAATTAACAGAAAAAGTTCGTAATAAACCTTATTCTGTTCTTCTTTTTGATGAGGTTGAAAAGGCTCATCCAGATATTTTCAATGTTCTCTTGCAGGTCTTAGATGATGGTGTCCTGACGGACAGTAAGGGACGTAAGGTTGATTTCTCAAATACCATTATTATCATGACGTCAAACCTTGGAGCAACAGCCCTTCGTGATGATAAGACAGTTGGATTCGGTGCCCTTGATTTGTCTAAGAACCACAAGGAAGTGGAGAAACGCATTTTTGAGGAATTAAAAAAAGCCTATCGTCCAGAATTTATCAACCGTATTGACGAGAAAGTTGTCTTCCATAGCTTGACTGAGTCCCATATGCAGGATGTTGTTAAAGTCATGGTCAAACCATTGTTGGCTGTAACAAATGAGAAAGGGATTACCCTTAAACTTCAACCATCGGCCCTTAAGTTATTGGCTAAACAAGGTTACGACCCAGAAATGGGGGCTCGTCCGCTACGTAGGCTCTTACAAACCAAATTGGAAGATCCGTTGGCAGAAATGTTGCTCCGTGGTGACTTGGCTACTGGTTCGACCTTGAAGGTTGGGGTCAAGGGTGAAGAGCTCAAGTTTGATGTGGTAAAGGGATAAGGAGTGCTTGTTGTTGCTATCCTTTCCAGATGCAGAATTATTCTTCCGTTTTGAAAAACGCATGAAATAGTTGGAGAGGTGAGCTTGCTCGCCTCTTTAGCAAGTAGAAAGGAAATCTATGAATCAAACCATAGCTGTTGTTTTCGGAACTTTTGCCCCCATGCACAAGGGACATTTGGATTTGATCGAGCGAGCAAAGTTGGCCTGTGGTCAGGTTTGTGTGGTGGTTTCAGGCTATGATAGGGATCGTGGGGATAGGATAGGTTTAGACCTGACCAAACGATTTCAATTTGCTCAAGAGCAGTTTAGGGAAGATGGGTTGGTGAGAGTTTGTGCGCTTGATGAAACCGACTTGCCAGCCTATCCAGCTGGTTGGGATCCTTGGCTAGAACGTTTGCTTGCTTTGTTGGACTTGTCTGAAAATCAAGTGCCAGTCTTCTATGTGTCTGAGGAAGAATATGCTCAAGAACTGCATAGGCGAGGCTATCAAGCTCATTTTAGTCCTAGAAAATTTGGTATTTCAGCCACTCTCATTCGTGAACATCCTCAACAATACCAGGCTTACATTGCTCCTGCCTTTCTTGCCTTTTTTGGAAAGGAAAGCATGTAAAACAGTATAGAAAAAACGCATAAAATCAGGTCATAACCTTGGTTTTATGCGTTTTTCTGTTTCATTGTTAGCGAGTTTTAACCTGCCAGTTTATCTTATTTAGCAATCCGTTCTTGATAGGCTTCTCGTGCTTGGTCAAAGAGTTCTTGGACCTGCTCGATAGTCTCTGCTCGGGCAACGGCTCCACGGATCTTGGCTGCACCAGCTGAGCCACGGAGATAGTGGGGAGCAAGGCCACGGAATTCGCGGACGGCAACTGACTCGCCCTTGAGGTTGGTCAATCGGGTCAAGTGATCGAAGGCAACATTGAGTTTGTCATCGAAGGAGAGGTCAGGCAGGACTTCTCCTGTTTCAAGATAGTGGTTGATTTGGTTGAAGATATAAGGATTGCCCATAGCAGTCCGTCCGACCATGACGGCATCAGCTCCGACTTCTTCGATTCGCTGGCGGGCATCTTCTACAGTGCGGATGTCTCCGTTTGCGATGAAAGGAATCTTGGTCAGGCTGCCAGCTACCTTGGTCAAGGTCTCTAGGTCAACGGTTCCTGTGTACATCTGCTCGCGGGTCCGTCCGTGCATGGCCAGGGCAGACACACCGGCACTTTCTGCGGCCAGGGCGTTTTCGACCGCTAGGTCGGTATTGTTCCAACCCGTCCGCATTTTAACAGTCAAGGGAATATCGAGGACCGAGGTCACTTCCTTGATGATGTGGTAAATTTTGTCGGGGTCCTTGAGCCACTTGGCACCAGCTTCGTTTTTAACGACCTTGTTGACAGGGCAGCCCATGTTAATATCTACGATATTAGCTTTGGTGTTGGTTTGGATGAAGTCGGCAGCCCGTTTCAGTCCTTCGGCGTCGCCACCAAAAAGCTGGATAGACATAGGGTATTCGTTGTCGTCGATATGGAGCATGTGGAGGGTCTTCTCGTTGTTGTAGAGAAGGCCTTTTTCAGAAATCATTTCCATAACGACCAGACCTGCGCCCATTTCTTTGGCAATGGTGCGGAAGGCCGAGTTGGTCACGCCAGCCATTGGGGCCAGCACGCAGCGATTGGGGATTTCCACATCACCAATCATGAAAGGAGTGTTGAGATTAGCCATTGATGAGTTCCTCCAAATCGTTTTCGTCAAAGTGGTAATGGGTCTGGCAGAATTGACAGGTGATGTCCACGCCCTTGTCTTCTTCTTTCATCTCTTGCAGGTCCGCTTTTGGCAAGCTGGCCAGAGCATCGAGGAAGCGGTCTTTAGAGCAGTCGCAGACAAAACCGATTTCTTCTTCTGACAGGCGTTTGAAGTCGTCGTCGCCATAAATGGCGGATAGCAGAGCTTCTATGTGGTTTTCAGAAGCCAGCAAGCTTGAAATGGCAGGCATTTCTTGGATACGTTTCTCGAAACGGGTAATTTCAGCCTCGGTCGCGCCTGGTAAAACTTGTAGCAAGAAGCCGCCAGCTACCTTGACCTTATCTTCTTCGTCCAACAAGACGTTCAGTCCCACCGCAGAAGGCGTCTGCTGGCTGTCTGTTAGGAAGTAAGCAAAGTCTTCACCGATTTCACCAGAGATTAAGGGTGTCATGGAATTGTAAGGGTGACCTGTTCCGTAGTCTGTGATAACCAGGAATTGTCCGTTCCCTACAAGAGGCCCAACGATGACTTCGCCAGTCGCTGTTCGTTTGTAATCCAAGTCTGGATTTTGAATGTAGCCTTTGACCTGACCTTTTGTATTGGCAACGGAGATGATAGCCCCAACAGCACCGCTGGCCAAGATTTTCAGGGTGATCTTGGTGTCGCCTTTTTCATTGGCAGCCAAAATCTGATTGGCGATGAGGGTGCGACCCAGAGCAACGGTGGACGACGCCATAGTATCGTGTTTTTCTTGGGCTGTTTTCACAGTTTCTGTGCTATCTAGCACAAAGGCACGGAAATGCCCGCTCTTTGATAGTGTTTTAATAATTTTATCCATAACTTTAATTATAGCACAAGTGGAGGTGAAGCAGTAGAAAAATGAGCCTGAAAGTCATGCTTTCAAGCTCAAAAAATGATTAGGATTCTTTTTGTTTTTTGACAAGGCAGGCGCTCAAGATTACGAGACCGATTGTGATAAGTACAAAGCTTGTTTCTCCTCCTGTCTTTGGAAGGATTTTCTTTTGACTGTTGTTGGCAGTAGGGGTCACGGTTGTTTGTCCCTTGTCTGTAGCGCTAGAACGGTCATCAGCATTTACAGCTGTTTGATTAGAAGTTGAAAGATTTGTTGGCTTGTTATTGTTGGTCGTACCATTGTCATCACTATTATTGACTGTTCCTGAGTCATCTGTCTGCTTGTCGCTTGGTTCTGGTTGAGTTGGTTCTTGTGCCTTTGTCACATCCAGTTGTACCAATAGCGGATCGTGGTCAGAAGCTCTGCCATGTTCTTCCATAAAGGCTGAATTGACATGGACCATATCAAAGGCATAGCGCTCCAACAAGTTAGTTGATACTAGCATATTGTCAAGAGACTGATTGTTTCCGTTATAGAAGTAAGAGAAGCGATCGGATGCATCGTGACGACTAACGAGGTTAGCCATTCCTCCTGTTTCTAAAATTTCTATGGTTTTAGTAAATTCATAGTCATTGAAGTCGCCTAGCATAACGATATTAGCATTTGGATTTTGGGCTAAGCCTGCTTTTGTGAAGTCAGCGATAATTTGTGCTAGTATGTGGCGTTTTTCTTCGGACTTGAAGCTGACAGGTTGGATTTTTCCGTAGAGACCATTGTCACCGCGTTTTGAGTTGAGATGGTTGGCAAGGACAACGACTTTCTCGCCTTTGAAGACGAATTCAGCTGCAAGTGTTTTGCGGACAGCTGCCCAAGCAGGGTTGGTTGGGTCGATTCGGCCCAGGCTGAGATTGAGTTCGCCGTTTTCCCATGCAATTGCCTGTGTTGCGGTACCGATTGGTTTGTCAGATAGGCTGACACGTTTTGAGTTGTAGAGGAAGCCGACGCGAATATTGCCACCCTCTTGTCCACCGTCTTTGTTGTTTTCAGGAGCAATATCCACATAGGTATAGATTGGTCCGCCGGCTGCTTGAATGGCTGCAATTAGGCGCTCAGCACTCTTACTAGCATCAGTTGTGCCGTCATTTGTAGCACCGTTGTTGTCCTGCACTTCAATCAATCCGATAATATCTGGAGAATGTAGGTCTGAAACAAAGGATTTGGCAATGCGTTGGACTTTAGCGTCTGATGTTGACTTACTGTCAGCAGAAAAGTTTTCAATGTTATAAGAAGCGATAGTCAGCTTGTCATCATTTGGGATAATGGTTGTTGTTTCTGGTTTTGTAGCTCCTTCGTGCAAGGTTGGAAGGGTGCTATCATCTACATAGACTTTATAATTGGTGTAAGAGTAGGTAACTGGTCCAGCGATACGACCGGTGAAATAGTCTCCTGATTTGACGATTTGTTTTCCATTTTTCAAAAGGAGTGGAATGATATTGGTATTATTCCCTTCAGGGCGAAGGTTGACGCCTCCAACATTATTTAAAGGAAGTTGACTAGTGGCAGGGGTGACATAGATTTCCTTGTTTTTTAGTGGGCCAAGGATTTTTGCATCATCAACGGCAACCACCATGCCTTCAACGGATTCCCAGAAATCGAGCGCATCTTGTTCTGGATCAAATTGAGCCAAACCGTCGTTGTCGATAATATCTGCTGGGATGATCCGATCAAGACCAAGGACTATAGGAGATGGTACAGGTGCAGTCCCATCCACAGTTACTTCAGTAGCTCGAATTTGTGTGATGGTTAAGTCTGTTTCCCCACGTTCTGTATAACCTTTTCCGAGGTATTCTTCTACACGTCCTGCGATAGTGACAAGATCTCCTACCTTGACATTTGTTTTTAATTTGTCAGTAAAAATATTAATACCGTCAGATGTTTTGACGTCTCCATCTGGTGTGACATCTTGCACGTAGAAGTTATTGGCAGAGGTAACGTAGGTTACTACGACGTTTTTAAGAATCACAGATTGATTGGTTAGAGGTGATTGGTGACTTGCACCTTGAATGTGACCGACTGTTACAGTTTCGGTCTTTCCAGGTGCTGTTTCTGTTGTTGCCTTTTCAACGACTTCAAAATGAGAGAGGTCAAATGGTTTTAATTGTATTTTTCCATTATAGGTGGATAAAATAGCGGTTAGATTAATCTTATCTCCCTTGTTGATATGGTTCAAAAGATCAGCCGTTTTGATACCTGTTCGACTATCTAAGCGTACATCAACAGTTTGTCCTTCGGAGTCAGTTACGGTAAAGGTAGCATTTTGATAGCTATCGCTTTGAATATCTCCGACAGTCAAGTTTTTTAGAGAAACTAGTGTTGCCTGTGCTTGTGTTGCTAACTGAGCGATGTTTGTTTCTGTAATGGGAGCGTTGAAATGCTCAGATATAGCCTTGTGGTTGCTAACTGTGGTCAGTTGGAGTTCGCCTTTATACTCACCCAATGTTCCTGTTAATTGAACGGTATCACCAGGCTGATAGCCCAAGGCAGCCCCAGGATAGATATAGATACCAGCACCGTCAGAACCCTGGAGGTAAAAGCCATTTCCTCCCCAACCGTTTACTAGGCTAATAATTTTACCAGAAACGGTGTACTCTGTTCCTTGTGCACCAGAACGAACAGTAGCAATCGGTGTAGAAACAAGGTCACTTGACTCGGTAGTCGTATTTTCACTGGTTGGTGGCTGAACATTAGTAGAAGATGAATCTACGATTTCAATCGCTGTAGCTGGTTTGATCCCAGCTCGCTTCATGTATGTATCGCTAGTTCCTGTGATGCGAACCAATTTTCCGACTAGTTCGGGATGATCAACGAGGTTGAATTGGCTACGAAGTGGTTCCTTTAGTTGAATAGGGATAGTGTCGGCGGCCGCAGTATCCATGCTTGCACCAAGGGCTAAATTTGTTTTGTTGGTAGCGTCAAAAGCAGTTCCGCTACTATTAAGTGGTGCAATAAGATAGCCTTGTATCGTGACTTCCGACTTGGTTATTGCAAGTGACGGATAATTCTCTATCGCCACTTCAGTAGCGTGCACAGATGGTATGGGCGAAGTGGCGAGACTAAATAAGAGTCCGGCTGTTACCGCTACAGAACCTACGGTATAGAAGAGAGAACGGTTTCTAATCTTCATATAAAACTCCTTTTTGTTATATATGGACGTTATCAAAACGTCTGAGGTTGTTATATACATATAGTTTAACAAAAAATGAGTCGTTTGGAATACTTTTTCTGGATATAATACGGATATTTTTAAAAAATCAAATGAAATAGTAAAAATACATTGGAAAATAAAACAATAAACGAACGATTGGATTGAATACAGGGAATTAGTTCATAAAAAAAGCACCGAGATATAAATGATTATCTTGGTGCCATATTCATTTTGTTTAACATTAGTTGGGAGGTTTTGTGAAGGAACAAAGAGGCAAAGCAGATATATAGTTCTTTAGTTGACTTTTTTACTTCGACGCAAGAGGAACTCCGTTTCTGGCTTTCCCGCTTCAAACAATCCATTGGTTTGTTTGAACTTATACAGAAGTGACTTGCGAGGCAAGTCTTATTTCCAACCTAGAATGCTCTATCAACCTGCAGTTATTGAGGCGAACGTGCTTTGCCCTATCTCCAGCCTTCAAAAGTTCCACGAACCTCTGAAGTAAGCATTAACAAAGTAAGGAAAATGGAAAACTATAGCTCTGGAAACAATTTTTTCAAAATCTTCGGCGTAATGCTCTGACCAGGTCCTGCGTAAGTATAGGTGTGCAGGTACATGGCAGGGTTGAAGTTGAGTTCGATACAGGTGCAGTTGGGCTCGTCTTTGCTTGCTGGCTTGGTGCGGTCGGGGATAATCAAGTCCACACCACAGGCCCAAGCTCCCATAGCAGTCGCCATATCAGCGGCCAGTTGCTTGTAGGACTCGTCCATCTGGTCGGTCATATCGATGGAGTCACCACCCGTTGAAATATTGGAATTGCCACGTAGGAAGGCTTGGACGCCTTCTGGCAAGACCGTATCAGGTGTGTAGCCCTGTTGCTCCAACATGAGCAGTTCGATATCACCCAGATTGATGATTTCAAGTGGCGAACGATGGTCACGCCCTCGCAGTGGATCTTGGTTTTTTTGGTCCACCAATTCACGGATGGTTGAGCTACCGTCCCCCACGACATTGGCCGCGACGCGGAGCAGGACAGCCTCGCACTTGCCATCAAGGATGAAGAAACGGTACTCGGTTCCCGCCACGAATTCCTCCACAAGCACATGGCTATCTTCCGAAAAGGCGATGTCCAGGGCTTTTTCATAGTCCGCAAGGCTGGCTGGCTCCTGGAAGATAGAGATGCCTAGGCCGAAGTTGGTAGATTTTGGTTTGACAACAATAGCAGAGCTGGCTACCTGCCCGTAGTACCGCAGGGCATCTGTCTTGTTTGTAAATTCAGCTCCCGCAGGCACTGGAAAACCAGCCTGGTCCAAAATCTTCTTGGTCACGACCTTGTTGGCCATGGCGAGAGGAATGACGTAGTTGTCCTTGGAGGTCATGTTGCCATTTTTGATGTACTCGACATGGTCACCATGCCAGAGTTTGAGAAATTGGTCTTCTTCATCTAAAATCTCCACGTTCAAGCCCAGCTGAATGGCGTCAAAGAGAATCATCTGGGTGGAGAGTTCCATGTTTTCATAGCCCTTGAGGGCGTAAGGGGCTGTCCAAGCATAGTCATGAAAGACTTGTCCTTGCTGCTGACCAAACTTTTCTAGAGACCCATCTTCAATCTGCTCTGCTATTTTTCCAGAAAGGGTCAAACGAGGGTCTTGAAGTGCTGCCTCCGCATGTGCAATGAGCTGGCCATAGTAGTCATCCAGTCCAAAGTGTAGAACTATGGCTTTCATGGCCGTCAAGATTGGCGTGGCATCGGCATCGTTAGGTAGAGGTGTGTGGGGATGACTGAGGGCGATGAGATTGTTAAGTTTATCTGCTTTTGCTAAGGTGTTATCAACATCTGTCAGTTGGTCTAGCCAAAGAAGAGATAAGATAAAGAGGTGGACTGTATCAAGGGTTTCTTGACTAATAGCAAGCGGGTCATAGGGGTTAAGGTCGAAGGACCGGAATTCTAAATAAGAAATCCCCTTGCTGAGGTAGTCACGGCTAGTCTTTGCTCCACGTAGTCGGACGGAAGAGTAAAATTCCTTCTCAGCGGATAGTTGACCAGATTGGACAGCTTGTTCGATGTCGGCCGCGTACTGTTCGAGAGAAGAAAAGGAAATATGAACATCATCGGAGTTGACATAGCCGTACTTGGAATTACGAATGGAACGGACGCAACCGACTTCCGTGGTTAGGAATCCTTTTTCGGCTAGGCTACTTGCTCCATATAGGTAGGTTAAGAGCCAACGATAGTTGAGGAAGTTTTGTGCTAATTTGAGGTAGAGAGTATTTTTGAATGCGATAAAATCTGTTTCCTCGCTTAATTCAAAAAGTTGTTGGGTTAAGTCTTTTCCTAATTCAAAATTATAATGGATACCAGACATAGACTGGACGAGCTTGCCATAGCGTTCCCCCAAACCGACACGGTATTGGTACTCATAGTCGCTATCTAGTTGAGCAATTTGGATTTCTTCTTCTGAAATCACAGGAGGCATGGATAGGGGCCAGAGGTATTCCGTTTTTTCCATAGACCGCACCGCTACATCCGTGATAGCTCCGAGGAAACGACGAGCTTCCTTGGTCGAATGAGCCACAGGGGTAATCAATTCTAGTTGTGGCTCGCTGTAATCGGTCTGGATATAGGGGTGGAAGCTACGAGAACCCAGTTTATGAGGATGGGGAGTTTGTGCAACTCTGTGGTTTGAATTGATGCGAAGTGATTCGCGCTCAATTCCAAAAGTAGCCTGAAGAATGGGGCTGTTTGGTGATAATTTTTGTAACATACTAAGTCCTTTATATTTCTGTCAAAGTCTTACTCCAATTTTATCTAGATTGGAGGGCAAATACAAGTTTCTGCTACGTTTCTGGTGAAAAATGTACTGAAAATCACTGAAAGTAAACAAAGACTTCGGATTTCTCTGTCAAAAGCATATTTACACATGTCTACCTCGTGTGTTTAATCGGATTTTTTTTGAAATATGCTTTTAAAAAAATAAAAACATTCGCTATATATGAAATTATTGGAATTTCTTGAAAAAATGTTCGTTTTTTGGTAGAATGGATTGTAAAACGAAACTTGCAGGTGAGATTCCTGCCAGAAGTAGAAGAAAGGCTGGGCTGGTTAGCCAGTTCAGAGAAAGAGTGAATATGACATCAGTAGTTGTTGTAGGAACCCAGTGGGGCGACGAAGGTAAGGGTAAAATTACAGACTTCTTGTCTGCTAATGCTGAAGTAATCGCACGTTATCAAGGTGGTGATAACGCCGGACACACTATCGTTATCGATGGCACGAAGTATAAATTGCACTTGATTCCATCAGGAATTTTCTTCCCAGAAAAGATTTCTGTTATCGGAAATGGCGTAGTTGTCAATCCAAAATCTTTGGTGAAGGAAATCAACTATCTCCATGATTCAGGTGTGACAACAGATAATTTGCGGATTTCAGACCGCGCACATGTCATCTTGCCTTATCACATCAAATTGGACCAGTTGCAAGAAGAGTCTAAAGGTGAGAATAAGATTGGTACAACCAACAAGGGTATCGGTCCTGCTTACATGGACAAGGCAGCTCGTGTCGGTATCCGTATCGCAGACCTCTTGGACAGGGAGATTTTTGCAGAACGTTTGAAGATAAACTTGGCTGAGAAAAACCGTTTGTTTGAGAAGATGTATGAGTCAACTCCGATTGAGTTTGACGAAATCTTTGAAGAATACTACGCTTATGGTCAGGAAATCAAGAAATATGTAACAGACACATCTGTTATTTTGAACGATGCCCTTGACCAAGGCAAACGTGTCTTGTTTGAAGGAGCGCAAGGTGTTATGTTGGATATTGACCAAGGTACCTATCCATTCGTTACTTCTTCAAACCCAGTTGCTGGTGGTGTGACTATCGGTAGCGGTGTCGGTCCAAGCAAGATTGACAAGGTTGTTGGTGTATGTAAGGCCTACACTAGCCGTGTTGGTGACGGACCATTCCCAACTGAATTGCACGATGAAATCGGAGACCGTATCCGTGAAATCGGTAAGGAATACGGTACGACAACTGGCCGTCCACGCCGTGTCGGTTGGTTTGACTCAGTGGTGATGCGCCATAGCCGCCGTGTGTCAGGTATTACCAACTTGTCCCTCAACTCGATTGACGTCTTGTCAGGTCTTGAGACCTTGAAAATCTGCGTGGCTTATGACTTGGATGGTGAGCGTATTGACCACTACCCAGCAAGTTTGGAGCAACTCAAACGTTGCAAACCAATCTACGAAGAAATGCCAGGTTGGTCTGAAGACATCACAGGTGTACGTAGCCTGGATGAATTGCCAGAAGCGGCTCGCAACTATGTTCGTCGTATCAGCGAATTGGTTGGTGTGCGTATCTCAACCTTCTCAGTTGGACCAGGTCGTGAACAGACCAATATCCTCGAGAGTGTGTGGAGTTCAAAATAAGATGGATAAAGGCTGAACGAGAGTTCGGTCTTTTTCTGCTTGGTCGAACTTTGCTTTCTTGTCCAGAATTTGATATAATCATGCTTATCAAACAATAAAAGAGGTAAACAAATGGAAGGTTTATTTTTGCCGCTTGTCATGGTTGCCATGATTGGTTTTATGTTCTATTCGCAACGTAAACAACAAAAACAACGTCAAGAAGCATTAAATCAAATCAAAAAAGGTGATGAAATTGTGACCATTGGTGGGCTATTTGGTATTGTCGATGAAATCGATGATAAGAAGGTTGTTCTCGATGTTGATGGTGTTTACTTGACATTTGAACGTGGTGCTATTCGTAATCGTGTAGCAAGTTCAGGTACTACATCGGCAGTTGTTGAAGAAGTGGCAGTTGAAACGACAGAAGCAACTCCAGAATCTGCAATTGAAGAATAAGGATGAGAAACCGAGGGAAACCTTGGTTTTCTCTTGTTTTAGCCCTGCCTGATTTTTGCTATCCTAGGTAAAAATATGGTATAATGAAACGATTATACAATAAGGAAAATACCATGTTTAAATTTAATTTTAAAAAGAAAGAAAGCATTGAAACAGCAATTGAAGTCCCTAAGCATATCGCTGTGATTATGGATGGCAATGGTCGTTGGGCGAAAAAGCGGATGCAGCCACGTATTATGGGGCATAAGGCTGGTATGGATGCACTGCAAAAGGTTACCAAGACGGCTTCTGATTTGGGAGTAAAGGTGTTAACTGTCTATGCCTTTTCTACAGAAAACTGGTCTCGACCGGAAAAAGAAGTGAAGTTTATCATGAATCTACCTGTGGAGTTTTATGATAAGTATGTTCCTGAACTCCATGCCAATAATGTCAAAATTCAGATGATTGGTGACCATTCAAAACTTCCTGTCCCGACTCTCAATGCGCTTTATAAAGCCGAACAAAAGACAAAGAGTAACACTGGTTTGATTCTCAATTTCGCTCTTAACTATGGCGGTCGTGATGAGGTGACTCGCGCAGTCAAGGCTATTGCGCAAGATGTCTTGGATGCCAAGTTCAATCCTGGAGATATTGATGAGAAATTAATAGCGGATTACCTCTATACAGGAACCTTATCGCCAACGTTACGCGATCCCGATCTAGTTATTCGTACAAGTGGTGAACTTCGTCTTAGCAACTTCCTGCCGTGGCAAACAGCTTACAGCGAGCTGTACTTTACAGATATTGCTTGGCCTGATTTTGATGGAGAAGCACTTAAATTAGCGATTAAAGAATACAACCGTCGCCACAGACGTTTTGGCGGTGTATAAGGAGAAGGTATGACAAACGATTTACAGAAACGAGTGATATTTGGCGGCATTGCTCTAGCTATTTTCATTCCCTTTTTGTTGGCTGGTGGGATGGCATTTCAATTTTTTGTAGGCCTGTTAGCCATCATTGCTACGGCTGAATTGATTAAAATGCATCGCCTAGCACCAAATTCTATCGAGGGTGTCTTAGCTATGTTGGCCAGTTTAGTCTTGGCTCTTCCACTCCAGAATTATCTGACATTTTTACCGACGGATGGAAATTACACAGCTTACGCCATTGTAGTATTTTTACTGCTTGGTTCGACGGTTTTTAATATCGGTCATTACAACTATTCAGATGTGGTCTTTCCAATTGCATCAAGTTTCTATGTTGGTATCGGCTTTCATAGTTTGATACTGGCTCGTATGGATGGGCTCAATACAGTCTTCTTTGCCCTCTGTTTAGTCTGGGCAACAGACATTGGTGCCTACTTAATCGGTCGTCAGATTGGTTGGAGAAAATTATTGCCGAAGGTTTCACCGAATAAAACGCTTGAAGGCTTTGTAGGCGGTATTCTTTCTGCGGTGGTAGTTGCTATCATTTTCTTGATTGTCGATAAGTCCTTGTTGGCGGGCTATTCATTTGGCATGATGTTGTTGTTAGTTGTGATTTTCTCGATATTCTCACAATTCGGAGACTTAGTAGAAAGTGCTATTAAACGCCATTTTGGTGTGAAGGATTCTGGAAAAATTATTCCAGGACACGGTGGTATCCTGGATCGTTTTGACGGTATGATTTTTGTCTTTCCAATCATGCACTTCTTTGGATTATTTTAAGGAGGTACTATGAAGGGAATTTTAGCATTTATATTTATATTTGGTGTGATTGTGGTTGTCCATGAATTTGGTCATTTCTACTTTGCCAAGAAAGCTGGTATCCTTGTGAGGGAATTTGCGATTGGGATGGGTCCCAAAATTTTCGCTCATACAGGTAAGGATGGGACACTTTACACCATCCGTATCCTTCCCCTAGGTGGCTATGTTCGAATGGCTGGATGGGGTGAAGATAAGACAGAGATTAAGACAGGTAGTCCTGCCAGTCTCAGCTTGAATGAAGCTGGTGTTGTGACGCGGATTAATTTGTCTGGTAAGCAACTGGATAGTCTCAGTTTGCCAATGAATGTAACCAGTTTTGACTTTGAAGAAAAATTGGAAATCACAGGCTTGGTCTTGGAAGAAAGCAAGACCTATAAGGTTGATCACGATGCCACGATTGTAGAGGAAGATGGGACAGAAGTTCGGATTGCTCCACTTGATGTTCAGTATCAAAATGCGACAGTCTGGGGGAAGTTGATAACCAACTTTGCGGGTCCCATGAATAACTTTATTTTAGGAATTCTAATATTTATTCTTTTGTTCTTCATGCAAGGCGGGGTTGCCAACCCATCAAGCAATGCAGTAAGTATTACTGAAGGTGGTGCTTTGCAGGCGGCAGGTGTTGTCACAGGGGACAAGATTCTTTCGGTCAATGGGAACACGACAGACAGCTACACAGAAGTTGCAACGATTATTAGCAAAGCAGCGACAGATGCAACAACAGCCCCAAGCTTTGATTTGGTTGTTGAGCATGAGGGGACTGAAAAATCGCTCACAGTTACTGCTGAGAAGGTTGACGATAGCTACCGAATTGGAATTTCACCGATTTTAAAAACTGGTTTCCTTGATAAGATTATTGGGGGCTTCCAGCAAGCGGGTGCGACAGCAGTTATTGTTGTAACTGCCTTGAAAAACTTGATTGCCAATTTTGATGTTAAGCAATTGGGTGGACCTATTGCCATTTATTCTGTCAGCAATCAGGCTGCTGCAAATGGTTGGGTTTCAGTCTTTAACCTGATGGCTATGCTATCAATCAATATCGGTATTTTCAATCTTATCCCTATTCCAGCCTTGGATGGTGGGAAGATTGTCATGAACATTCTAGAAGGTATTCGCAGAAAACCACTTAAACCAGAGACGGAATCTTATATCACTCTAGCAGGCGTTGCAATCATGGTTGTCCTCATGCTGGTCGTGACCTGGAATGATATTATGCGTGTATTCTTCTAAATAAAAACTCCAAAAGGAATTGACTGCGTGCTAAATGCAGGATATTCTGAAAACTACGAAAAAGAAAGGAACAGAGAGTTTTCAGATTTGAACTCGAGCGTCAGCGAGGGGTTTGAAAAGTTAATTCTTTGTCTTCCAATCAAGTAAAGTACGAAAGGAATTGAACACGGGCTGAACCCTGTGCATTCCTGATAAACAAAAGATGAAAGGAATTGACTGCGTGCTAAACGCAGGATATTCTGAAAACTACGAAAAAGAAAGGAACAGAGAGTTTTCGGATTTGAACTCGAGCGAAAAGCTCGGAATTTAGATAAACGACTTCTGAAATCAGGATTTCAGGTCGTTTCCTAAAATTTGGTCGCTTTTTGGTCGCTCTCTGTATCATCAACATGAAACAGTCTAAAATGATTATCCCGACTTTGCGGGAGATGCCTTCGGATGCGTCGGTGATTAGCCACGCTTTGATGTTACGTGCGGGCTATGTCCGTCAGATTTCTGCTGGTATTTACAGCTACTTGCCTTTGGCTAACCGTGTGATTGAAAAAGCAAAAAATATCATGCGTGAGGAGTTTGATAAGATTGATGCTATTGAATTTTTGGCACCAGCTCTCTTGTCAGCGGACATTTGGCGTGAGTCAGGTCGTTACGAAACATATGGCGACGATCTTTACAAGCTCAAAAACCGCGAAGGTTCTGACTTTATCTTGGGACCAACTCATGAAGAAACGGTGACACTATTGGCGCGTGATGCGGTGCAATCTTACAAGCAGTTGCCACTCAACATTTACCAAATCCAGCCAAAATACCGTGATGAAAAACGCCCTCGTAACGGCCTTCTCCGTGGTCGTGAGTTTATCATGAAAGACGGTTACAGCTTCCACGCTAGTTACGAGAGCCTGGATCAAACCTACGATGATTACAAGGCAGCTTACGAGGCGATCTTCACTCGAGCAGGCCTGGAATTCAAGGCTATCATCGGTGACGGTGGCGCCATGGGCGGTAAGGACAGCCAGGAGTTTATGGCTATTACTCCAGACCGTACAGACCTGGACCGTTGGGTTGTTTTGGACAAGTCAGTTGCTTCTTTTGAGGAAATCCCAGAGGATGTTCTTGAAGCGATCAAGGCAGAACTTTTGGCTTGGTCTGTGTCTGGTGAAGATACCATCGCCTACTCTAGCGAGTCTGGCTACGCTGCCAACCTAGAAATGGCAACTAGCGAGTACAAACCAAGTACAGCAGTTGTCGTCGAAGAAGACTTGGTTAAAGTAGCGACACCAGATGCCAAAACCATCGACGAGGTGGCTGCCTTCTTGAATGTCACGGAAGAGCAAACTATCAAAACCATGCTCTTTATGGCAGATGGCGAGCCAGTTGTTGCTCTTCTTGTTGGCAATGATCAAGTTAACGATGTCAAGTTGAAAAACCACTTGGCAGCAGATTTCTTTGATGTAGCAAGCCCAGCTGATGCAGAAAAAGTCTTCGGTGCAGGTTTTGGTTCCCTCGGACCAGTTGGTTTACCAGAAAACATCAAGATTATTGCAGACCGCAAGGTTCAAGATGTGAAGAATGCTGTAGTTGGTGCTAACGAAGATGGTTTCCACTACACAGGTGCTAATGCAGGACGCGATTTCCAAGTGACTGAGTATGTGGACATTCGCGAAGTCAAGGAAGGCGAGCCTTCTCCAGATGGACACGGGGTTCTCAACTTTGCCCGTGGTATCGAGATTGGTCACATCTTCAAACTCGGTACACGCTATTCAGACAGCATGAATGCCAACATCTTGGATGAGAATGGTCGTTCTATGCCGATTATCATGGGATGCTACGGAATCGGTGTTAGCCGCCTCTTGTCAGCCGTTCTTGAACAACACGCTCGCCTCTTTGTTAACAAAACACCAAAAGGCGAATACCGTTACGCTTGGGGGATCAACTTCCCTAAAGAATTGGCACCGTTTGATGTGCATTTGATTCCAGTTAATGTCAAAGATGAAGCGGCAATGGAATTGACTCAGTCTATCGAAGCAAGTTTGGTTGGTGCAGGCTATGAAGTATTAACTGACGACCGTAATGAGCGTGTCGGCGTTAAGTTTTCTGACAGTGACTTGATTGGCTTGCCAATCCGCGTGACTGTTGGTAAAAAAGCAGCTGATGGCATCGTCGAAGTGAAAATCAAAGGTACAGGTGATACGGTTGAAGTTCATGTAGATCAACTGCTTGAAACCCTTAATATTTTGAATAAGTAATTACAAAAAGCCGAAGTTTTTATACCTCGGCTTTTAAATTTGTATTTATTTTTTGATTTCAAGCTCCTGTAATTGGTCAAGGATGGTGTTTAAATCGGCTCCAGCCTGTAAGAGGGCAGCAGCTGTATAGCATCCTTCTACAACTGGCACAGTTTGGATAAGGACTTGCTTGTCAGAAAAATCGGCAGCCAGTTCAATGTTCATCCTAGCACTCCCAAGATCAAAGAAGGCAAGGACTGTACTTGCTGGATTTTTTTCAATCCTGTCTTGTACTATTTCAAAGCTAGTTCCGATACTACCATCCTCCAATCCTCCACAGTAGGTAATCGGAATATCTTTTGCGACTTCAGATACTAGGTCGATAATACCTTGAGCCAGATTTTTCGAATGTGAAACAAGTAAGATGCCAAGGTCCTTCATAGTCCTGCCTCCAACAAGGCTTCAAAGAGAAGCCCAGACGAGAAAGAACCTGGATCAATGTGACCGATAGAGCGTTCGCCAACATAGGAAGCCCGACCTTTGGTCGCAAGGATATCTTTTGTTGCCTGAACAGCCTCATGAATAACCTCTACTGAGAGCTGTTTTTCTCTTAGGGCAGCAATGACAGGCACCCAAACATCCACCATGGTTTTTTCACCCAAATCGGCCTTTCCACGTTTTTGGATCATATCCAAACCTGCTTGTAGCACATCTGCCAAATCAGTATCAGTCTGGCTAGCCTTGGAAATTCCCATAAAGGCAGAGCCATAGAGAGGACCTGAAGCCCCACCAACCTTACTGAGAAGCTGCATGGCAACCACTTTGAAAACCTGGTCAGCACTCTCATAGTCTTTTTCAGTTAGCTCCTGCATGACGGCAGCCATACCGCGCGCCATGTTTCCGCCGTGATCTCCATCTCCGATAGGAGAGTCCAGTTCGCTCAAATAATCCTTATTCGTTTGAATTTTTTCGTTGAATTTCTCCATCCATGTCAATGCTGTTTTTGCATCCATAAGTATTCTCCTACCAAGCGACAACTTCAACAGGGGCCTGTAAAGCGTCTACCCAGCTTGGGTCTTCTAGTTTAATCAAAGTTAGTGACAGTCCTGCCATATCAATTGAAGTCATGTAATTACCAATCTTCTTGTAATCGACAATAACCCCTTTTTTAGCTAGTAATTGCGCAACGTCGTTGGCAAAGACATATTGCTCCATGAGAGGAGTTGCTCCAAGACCATTGATAAGGACACCGTAGTGTTCACCATCTTGAATGTCAAAGCCTTCAGCCAATTTCTCAACCAATTCTTCAGCCAATTTTGCAGATGGTTGTAGTTTTTCTTTCTTATAGCCAGGTTCGCCATGGATACCAACGCCATACTCAAATTCATCTTCTTCAAGGACGAAGCCTGGTTTGCCCACTTCTGGTACAGTAGCACCTGATAGGGCTAAGCCGATAGTCTTGATTTGTGGAACGAGGCGGTCGGCTAATTCTTTAATCTCAGCAAGCGATTTACCAGTTTCAGCAGCATGACCGAGAATCTTGTGGACAAGGATGGTACCTGCTACGCCACGACGGCCTTGGGTATAAAGGCTGTTTTCCACAGCGATATCATCGTCCACAACGACACTAGCCACTTCGATGCCTTCCATTTCAGCCAACTCTTGTGCCATTTCAA
This sequence comes from Streptococcus suis 10581, assembly GCA_000440235.1. Classification (GTDB taxonomy): domain Bacteria; phylum Bacillota; class Bacilli; order Lactobacillales; family Streptococcaceae; genus Streptococcus; species Streptococcus suis_F. The sequence continues at coordinate 24,276 of ALKQ01000001.1, forward strand.
AGTTCATGATGTCGCCAGAGTAGTTTTTGATGACCATGAAAACTCCAGCACCTTCATCAGCTGCCTTAATGGCTTCTAAGATCTGGTCTGGTGTTGGTGAGGTAAATACTGCGCCACATACAGCAGCGGACAACATGCCCTTGCCGACAAAGCCTGCATGTGAAGGTTCGTGACCAGAACCACCTCCTGAGATGATACCGACTTTGCCAGTCTTTTCAGCCTTACGAACAATGACCTCGAACCCCTCTAAACGATCGACAAGGTCATTGTGCATAAAGACAAGGCCCTTCAACATTTCGTCAACGACATGTTCAGGTTGGTTAATGATTTTTTTCATGAGATAGACTCCTTTGTTTTTATAATGTTATTATATTTTTAAATGGTTGAAAATGGAAGGGACAAATCCTAAAATGTGTCCCTTTTGTTTCTATCAAAAGCATGATAGGGTATAATGGAGAGGAAGCGAAAGGAAGTGACATATGCCAACCTCGTTGATTACCAAGAAAAGAATCGCAAAGGCCTTTAAAAGGCAATTATCGCTAAAATCTTTTGACAAGCTTTCTGTTGTCGATATCATGCAGGAAGCAGGTATCCGTCGTCAAACCTTTTACAATCATTTTTTGGACAAGTATGAGCTACTGGATTGGATTTTTGAAACAGAATTGCAGGAGCAGGTGACAGACAATCTGACCTATATCAGTGGGGTGAAGCTCTTAGATGAACTGCTCTATTACATCGATTGTAACCAGGTATTTTACAAACACTTGTTTGAAATTGAGGGACAAAATGACTTTGTGACCTATCTGGAAGGCTATTTTAGGGTTCTGATGGAAAAATTACTGGCGGAATATCAGTCAAAAGAAGGTCGATATTTTACAAGGCAGGAACAGGAGTTTTTAGTGACCTACCATTCGAGCGCTTGGATTGGTCTGATTAAGAAGGGGTTAGCTCAATCCCCTTGCGCTATTCATAGCATGTATGGCCAAATTATCATCTTACTAGAGCAGTCATTTTCTAATCACAATTCGAGGGAGAAGAGGGATGGTATTTATAAAAAATAGACAGGATAATGTGATTGCGGATTACATTGAAGGATTCTATCGGACAAATCAGTATGTAAAGAAACTTGAACATCAACCTATTCTAGTGCAAAAAGAACAGGACAGTCAGCTGGTTCCCATCATCTCAGGCGGTGGTTCTGGGCATGAACCGGCCCATGTTGGTTTCGTCGGCAAAGGAATGCTGACTGCAGCAGTCTATGGAGAGATTTTTACACCACCAACTGCCGAAGAAGTCTTGGCAGCCATTCGTGCTGTTCATAAGGGTAAGGGAGTTTTTCTGATTGTAAAAAACTTTGAGGCTGACTTAGCTTCATTTGGTAAAGCCATTGAAATGGCTCGACAAGAAGGAATCGCGGTGAAATATATTGTATCTCACGATGATATTTCTGTTGATACCAAGGATAATTTTCGGATGCGACATCGGGGATTGGCGGGGACAATTCTACTTCATAAAATATTGGGGGCAGCAGCTTTCTCAGGCTACAATTTAGATCAATTGGAACAACTGGGGTTTTCTCTGGCAACAGAGATTGCGACCATTGGTTTTGCGACCAAGTCAGCCTGCTTGCCAGATGTCAGCCAGCCTTTATTTGATTTGGCAGATGGAGAAATTTCCTATGGAATCGGCATTCATGGAGAGGAAGGTTATCGTACCGTAACCTACGAATCTTCGGAGCAATTAGCTAATGAAATAGTCAACAAGCTAAAACTGAAATTCCGTTGGAAGGAGGGGGAGGAGTATGTCCTCTTGGTCAACAATCTAGGGAACCTGTCTGAGTTGGAGCAGGGCATCTTTCTCAATGATTTGTACCAGTTCTTGGAATTAGAAGGTTTGAAACTACCCTATATTAAAACAGGTAAGTTTATGACCAGTTTGGATATGGAAGGTATATCTGTCACCCTTTGTCGTGTCAAGGATCCAGTCTGGCTAGACTTCTTGCAGGCTCCGACAGAAGCAGCGGCTTGGTAAGTAAGATAGAGAATGATGAACCTCTTTTGGAATGCCAAAGAGGTTTTTTCTCTCTCCCAAGAAAATTTCCTCCATTTATGGTAAAATGTTTCTAACGAACTACAAAGGAAATGGTCATGTCAGATAAGTTTCAGCTCTTGCTTCAACAAATCGGTATGCCTCTTGATGCTCAGCAATCAGGGGCTTTTTCGACTGCAACGATTGAGAAAGTAGTCTTGCACAAGGTCAGCAAACTTTGGGAATTTACCTTCCGTTTTGAAACCCCCTTGCCGCTCATGGACTATCAACTCTTCAAGGCTCGTTTGGCGACGGAGTTTGAAAAGGTGGGCAATAAGATTCAATTTTCTATTGTCAGCGATGCGGAGGCTTTTGAAGCTGGTTTGGTAGAAGCATATTATCCAGAAGCTTTTACGGAAGATTTGTGCCAGAGTGCAGGCTTCAAGGCTCTTTTTCAGCCATTAGAGGTGACTTATAGAGATGGTGTTCTGTGGATAAAGGGACCTGAAACCATTGACACCGTTCATTTTCGGAAGAATCATCTGCCAAATCTTGTGGAGCAATACAAGCGATTTGGTTTTGGCAATCTTGCGGTGGACATTGAAGTTTGCCAGGAGATGACGCAGCAGCAGGCTGCGGCTTTCCATGCGCAAAATGAAGAAATTTACCAGCAGGCTAATGAAGAAAACTTGGCGGCCCTTGAACAACTGGCTCAAATGGCACCACCACCAGAGGCAGCTCAGCCATTTGTCCCAGAATATAAGAAAAATCGTCCTGCCAAGGTCAATATCGAAAAGGCTGAGATTACGCCTATGATTGAGGTGGATAGCGAGGAGAACCGGATTGTCTTTGAGGGACTGGTCTTTGAGGTCGAGCAGAAGACGACCAAGACGGGGCGGGTCATTATCAACTTTAAGATGACCGACTATACTTCGTCCTTCACCTTGCAGAAGTGGGCTAAGAATGAGGAAGAGGCTCAGAAGTTTGATATGGTCAAAAAGGGTAACTGGCTGCGGGTGCGTGGAAATGTGGAAACCAATAATTTCACCCGAGATTTGACTATGAACGTACAGGAAGTCCAAGAGGTCAAGAAGGAAATCCGCAAAGATCTCATGCCTGAGGGTGAGAAGCGGGTTGAGTTTCATGCCCATACCAACATGTCCACTATGGATGCCCTGCCTGCCGTTGAGGACTTGGTGGCGCGTGCGGCAGCCTGGGGACACAAGGCGGTGGCCATTACTGACCACGGCAATGTCCAGTCCTTCCCCCATGGCTATCATGCTGCCCGTAAAGCTGGGATTAAGCCGCTCTTCGGGATGGAGGCTAATATTGTCGAGGACTCTGTGCCCATTGCTTACAACGAAGCAGATGTAGTCCTGTCTGATGCGACCTATGTGGTCTTTGACGTGGAAACGACCGGTCTGTCTGCGGTCAATAATGCCCTGATTCAGATTGCGGCGTCTAAGATGCACAAGGGCAATATCATTGCAGAATTTGATGAGTTTATCGATCCAGGTCATCCGCTCAGTCAATTTACAACAGATCTGACAGGAATCACAGATGAGCATGTGCGTGGTTCTAAACCTCTAGAACAAGTCCTGCGTGAGTTTCAAGATTTCTGTCAAGATTCCGTCATGGTTGCCCACAACGCGACCTTTGACGTTGGCTTTATGAATGTCAACTATGAACGAGCAGGCTTACCTCTTATTAGCCAGCCTGTCATTGATACCTTGGAATTTGCTCGTAACCTTTACCCCGACTTTAAGCGTCATGGTTTAGGTCCTCTCACCAAGCGGTTTGGTGTTGCTCTTGAACACCACCACATGGCCAACTACGATGCGGAGGCGACAGGGCGCCTGCTCTTCATCTTCCTAAAAGATGCTCTGGAGAAGCACAATTTGACCAATCTCAACCAGCTAAATACGGAGCTGATTGCGGAGGATTCCTATAAGAAGGCTCGTGTCAAGCATGCCACGCTCTATGTGATTAATCAGGTTGGTTTGAAAAATATGTTCAAACTGGTTTCTCTTTCCAATACCAAGTATTTTGAAGGAGTTCCACGTATTCCACGGACCGTTCTCAATGCCCATCGTGAAGGCTTAATATTTGGAACAGCCTGTCAAGAGGGCGAGGTCTTCGATGACTTGCTCTCCAAAGGGATAGATGAAGCGGTTAAAACGGCAGCCTATTATGATTTTATCGAAGTTATGCCACCTGCCCTCTATGCTCCCATGATTGCCAAGGAGCAGTTTAAGGACATGGCAGAGATTGAAGAGACTATCAAGCAGTTGATTGAGGTAGGACGTAGGGCAGGTCTGCCTGTTCTGGCGACTGGAAATGTCCACTACATTGACCCAGAAGAGGAAATCTATCGGGAAATCATTGTTCGTGCTCTAGGTCAAGGGGCACCGATTAACTGGACCATCGGAAATGGCGAGAACGCTCAGCCAGCACCACTGCCAAAAGCCCACTTTAGAACGACCAGCGAGATGTTGGACGAGTTTGCATTCTTGGGAGAAAGTCTGGCCCGTGAGATTGTCATTACCAATCCCAATGCTATGCTCGATCGGTTTGAAGATGTTCAGGTGGTCAAGACCGATCTCTACACGCCTTATATTGAGAAGGCCGAGGAAACGGTTGCGGAATTGACCTATCAGAAAGCCTTTGAAATTTATGGCAATCCTCTTCCAGATATTATCGACCTGCGGATTGAGAAGGAATTAACGTCCATTCTGGGGAATGGATTCGCCGTGATTTACCTGGCGTCGCAGATGTTGGTGCACCGTTCCAACGAGCGGGGCTACCTGGTGGGTTCACGGGGGTCTGTCGGCTCCAGTTTCGTTGCAACCATGATTGGGATTACAGAAGTAAACCCTATGCCTCCTCACTATGTCTGTCCAAATTGTCAACACAGTGAATTTATCACAGATGGTTCCTATGGTTCAGGTTTTGACCTGCCAGACAAGGATTGTGAAAAGTGTGGGACCAAGTATAAAAAAGATGGACAGGACATTCCTTTCGAGACCTTCCTTGGTTTCGACGGGGACAAGGTTCCCGATATTGACTTGAACTTCTCAGGGGATGACCAACCGTCTGCCCATTTGGATGTTCGGGATATTTTCGGCGAAGAAAATGCCTTTCGTGCAGGAACGGTTGGTACGGTGGCTGCCAAGACGGCCTATGGTTTTGTCCGAGGCTATGAGCGGGATTATGGAAAATTCTACCGTGATGTAGAAGTAGAACGCTTGGCTGCTGGTGCGGCTGGTGTCAAACGGACGACTGGTCAACACCCAGGCGGAATTATCGTATTCCCTGATTACATGGATGTCTATGACTTTACGCCTGTCCAATATCCTGCCGATGATGTGACGGCCAACTGGCAGACCACCCACTTTAACTTCCACGATATTGATGAAAACGTCTTGAAGCTCGATGTTCTGGGGCACGATGATCCGACCATGGTTCGCAAGCTGCAGGACTTGTCGGGCATTGATCCGCAGACCATTCCTGCTGATGACAAGGGAGTGATGGCCCTTTTCTCTGGCACGGAAATTCTAGGTGTTACCCCAGAGCAGATTGGGACACCGACAGGTATGCTAGGCATTCCTGAATTTGGAACCAACTTTGTACGGGGGATGGTGGAGGAAACCAAGCCGACCACCTTTGCGGAACTCTTGCAGCTGTCTGGTCTATCCCACGGTACAGACGTATGGTTGGGCAATGCCCAGGACTTGATTAAGGCAGGAATTGCCGATCTATCTACGGTTATCGGTTGTCGGGATGATATCATGGTTTATCTCATGCACGCAGGTTTACCACCTAAGATGGCCTTTAACATCATGGAGCGGGTGCGGAAGGGCATGTGGCTCAAGATTTCCGAGGAAGAGCGAAATGGCTACATTCAAGCTATGAAGGACAACAAGGTGCCAGACTGGTACATCGAATCCTGTGGGAAAATCAAGTACATGTTCCCCAAAGCCCACGCGGCTGCCTACGTTATGATGGCCTTGCGGGTTGCTTATTTCAAGGTTCATTATCCAATCTACTATTACTGTGCCTATTTCTCTATTCGTGCCAAAGCCTTTGATTTGGCAACCATGTCAGGTGGCTTGGATCGAGTCAAGGCCAAGATGGAAGAAATTGCTCTCAAGAAGAAGAACAATGAAGCCTCAAACGTTGAGCAAGACCTCTACACTACTTTGGAGTTGGTCAATGAGATGCTGGAACGTGGCTTCAAGTTCGGGAAATTGGATCTTTACAAGTCCCATGCGACCGACTTCTTAATTGAAGACGACACTCTTATTCCACCATTTGTTGCCATGGATGGCCTTGGGGAGAACGTTGCTAAGCAGCTTGTGGCGGCGCGGGCTGAAGGAGAGTTTCTCTCCAAGACGGAGCTCCGTAAGCGTGGTGGATTGTCAGGTACACTGGTCGAAAAAATGGATGAAATGGGTATTCTCGGTAAAATGCCAGAGGATAACCAGCTCAGTCTCTTTGATGATTTGTTTTAAACTTATTCACTGTTTCTTTTGGAAGCAGTGAATTTTTTTTATAAAAAGAAGTCAAAACTCTTGACTAATGTTTTTGATAGGTGTATAATCTCTACATAGTGATAGATATCACTAAGTAGTAACAAATAGAAAAGAGGAAACTATATGTCAAATTTTGCAAAACTTCAAGAAACTCGCCGTTCAATCTACGCACTTGGTAAAGACTTGCCAGTATCAAATGAAGAAGTGGTAGCACTTGTTGAGAAAGCCATGAAAGAATCTCCATCAGCTTTCAACTCACAATCTAGCCGTGCAGTGGTACTTTTTGGTGCGGAGTCAGAAGCTTTCTGGAACGAAATTGCCTACAGCGAATTGGAAAAAGTAACGCCAGCAGAAGCGTTTGAAGGCACAAAAGGTCGTTTGGCTAGCTTTGCAGCAGGTGCAGGTACTATCTTGTTCTTCGAAGACCAAGACGTAGTCAAAGGCTTGCAAGAAAGCTTCCCGCTTTATGCTGAAAACTTCCCAATCTGGTCTGAACAAGCTCACGGTATCAACTTGTACGCAGTATGGTTGGCTTTTGCTGAGAAAAACATCGGCATGAACGTACAACACTACAACCCATTGGTTGATGCACAAGTTGCTGAAAAATACGGTATCCCAGCTAACTGGAAACTCCGTGCACAAGCACCATTCGGAAGCATCGCAGCTCCAGCAGCAGACAAAGACTACATGGCGGATTCTGACCGTGTAAAGGTTTTTGGTAACTAGTAAAGTTTACAGTTTGCTTTATTACGTCGGCAGATGAGGAAACTTCGTTTCCTTATTTCCAACTTCAAACAATCCACTGGATTGTTTGAACTCGCCTTGCCTAACTCCAGTTATGTCTGCGGCTGTTGACACGAACTCTGTTCGTTTTATCTCCCACCTCTAACTATCTCCCAGATAGTTAGAGCTAGTACTAAATGCAAACTGAAAACTTTACTCTGCGAAAATTGGGATCAGACGTTGTTGGCTTGATGTGATGAGTGTAAAGCTCCAGTAAGTTGACTGATACGAACTGAAAATCTTGCTCTTTCCATTTGAAGAGTGATGACTGAAACTTCCTCTTGTTGTGGGAAGTTTTTTTGTCAGCCCAGCTTCAAAATATGATACAATAATAGGGTATCTCAAAGTACAAAGGAGAAAAAGATGGTACTACCAAATTTTAAAGAAAATCTCGCTAAATATGCTAAACTCTTGGTTTCGACAGGTATCAATGTGCAACCTGGTCACACGGTGCAGTTGACAATTGGTGTGGAACAGGCTGAGTTGGCTCGTTTGATTGTCAAAGAAGCTTACGCTCACGGTGCTAAGGAAGTCTTGGTCAACTGGTTGGACGATGTGATTGCGCGTGAGCGTTTGGTCAATGTAGATGTGGAACTCTTGGAACAGGTTCATCCACAACGCATCACTGAAATGAACTACCTCTTGGAGCGTAAGGCTAGCCGTTTGGTTGTCTTGTCAGAAGATCCAGGTGCTTACGACGGTGTGGATCCAGAGAAATTGTCTCGCAACGCTCGTGCACTCAGCCAGGCTTTGAACCCAATGCGACAAGCATCCCAAGCTAACAAAATCAGCTGGACACTCGGTGCAGCCTCTGGTTTGGAATGGGCCAAAAAAGTCTTCCCGAATGCAGCGTCTGACGAAGAGGCAGTGGACCTCCTTTGGGATCAAATCTTCAAGACTTGCCGTATCTACGAGGAAGATCCAATCAAGGCTTGGGAAGAGCACGAAGCACGCTTGGTGGCTAAGGCTAAGGTGCTTAACGACGAGCAGTTTGTCAAATTGCACTACACAGCACCAGGAACTGACCTCGTTCTTGGTATGCCGAAGAATCACTTGTGGGAAGCGGCTGGTTCGGTCAATGCCCAAGGTGAACACTTTATTGCCAACATGCCAACAGAAGAGGTCTTCACAGCACCTGACTACCGTGTGGCAGATGGCTATGTAACATCAACAAAACCACTCAGCTACAACGGTAACATCATCGAAGGCATCAAAGTAACCTTCAAAGATGGTGAAATCGTGGATGTAACAGCTGAAAAAGGCGATGAAGTTATGAAGAAATTGGTCTTTGACAATGCTGGTGCACGTGGTCTTGGTGAAGTTGCCCTTGTGCCAGACAAGAGCCCAATTTCTCAATCAGGTGTGACCTTCTTCAATACTCTTTTTGATGAAAATGCCTCAAACCACTTGGCGATTGGTCAAGCCTATGCCTTCTCTATCGAAGGTGGTACAGAAATGAGCCAAGAAGAGCTCAAAGAAGCAGGCCTTAACCGTTCTGATGTCCATGTGGACTTCATGATTGGTTCTAACAAGATGAACATTGACGGTATCCGTGAAGATGGTACCCGTGTGCCAATCTTCCGTGACGGTGAGTGGGCGATTTAATGATATGTGTATAAGACTGGGCGACCAGTCTTTTTGTCAATAGAAAGGAAGTGCTATGTTATCAAGTATTATCGCGGGAGCCATTATTGGCTTGATTGCAGGGGCCTTGACTTCATCAGATGACCGTCGTGGCTGTCTAGGAAATATTATCCTTGGTCTTGCAGGCTCATGGATTGGGCAGTTACTCTTTGGTGATTGGGGTCCACAGTTTGCTGGAATGGCCTTGGTTCCGTCTGTCTTTGGAGCAGTATTGCTGGTGGCAATTTTTAGCAGTTCTAGACGGAATTAAAATGTACTGTAAAACCAAACTTCGGATGAGGTTTGGTTTTATTTGTGGAGGAATTTGCGTAAATTGCTCTATTGTTCGGATTTTTCAGAAAATTTCCATTTTTCTGTTGACAAGTGAAAATAAGTAGGGTATCATTGTAAATAATTAAAATACTGGAAGGAAAAAGTCAAATGAAACCTGTCACTACAAAATTCTTTGCTTTGTTGTTGCGACGGTCGGGCTAGTGCTGAAAGAATGCATTAGTCCTGTTTGGCTTACCAAGCGGGCGCTGTTGACAACATCTCGCGGGTGGTTATCCTCGAGGTGTTTTCTTTTTTATCGTCATTTAGTTTACTTTTATTACTTCGTTAACTCGCCTTGCCTAACTCCAGTTATGCCTGCGGTTCGTTGCCTAGTACTAAAAGTAAACTAAAAGACGATAGTATTGAAGTTTGTATTGTTTAGAAAGGTGTTCTTATGCGTGTGATTGAATTTTTAGATACGACTTTACGGGATGGTGAACAGACGCCGGGTGTGAATTTTTCTATCAAGGAAAAAGTGACCATTGCCAAGCAGTTGGAAAAATGGGGGATTTCTGCCATTGAAGCGGGTTTCCCAGCGGCCAGTCCAGATTCTTTTGAAGCGGTTCGTCAGATTGCAGCGGCGATGACCAAGACGGCTGTGACAGGTTTGGCTCGGTCAGTCAAATCAGACATTGATGCTTGTTATGAGGCTCTTAAAGATGCCAAGTATCCGCAGATCCATGTTTTCATTGCGACCAGCCCCATCCACCGTGAATTTAAACTCCAAAAGACCAAGGAAGAAATTTTGGCGCAAATCACTGAACATGTCAGCTATGCCCGTGAGCGTTTTGAGGTGGTGGAGTTCTCGCCAGAGGATGCGACGCGGACGGAGTTGGATTATTTGCTTGAAGTGGTGCAAACAGCGGTAGATGCGGGTGCGACCTACATCAATATTCCAGATACAGTCGGCTTTACCACCCCTCAGCACTACGGTGAAATTTTCCGTTACTTGACATCAAACGTCAAATCGGACCGTGAGATTATTTTCAGTCCGCATTGCCACAATGACCTAGGTATGGCAGTTGCCAATACCCTATCAGCCATTAAAAACGGTGCCGGTCGTGTCGAGGGCACTATCAACGGTATCGGTGAGCGAGCAGGGAATGCGGCCCTTGAAGAAGTAGCAGTTGCCCTTGAAATTCGGAAAGATTTCTATGATGTGACTAGTCCGATTGTTCTAAAGGAAACGCTCAATACTTCGGAATTAGTATCTCGCTTTTCTGGGATTGCCATTCCACGCAATAAGGCGGTGGTCGGTGGCAATGCCTTCTCACATGAATCCGGTATCCATCAGGATGGTGTATTGAAAAATCCATTGACTTATGAAATCATTACACCTGAGTTGGTAGGGGTCAAGAAAAATTCTCTGCCACTGGGTAAACTATCTGGTCGCCATGCTTTTGTAGAAAAGCTGAAAGAACTAGACCTGTATTTTGAAGAAGGAGACGTTGCTAGCTTGTTTGCTCGTTTCAAAAACCTGGCAGACAAGAAGGAAAAAATCACGGATGCGGATATTCGTGCCTTGGTAGCAGGGACAGAAATTAGCAATCGAGATGGTTTCCAATTTAAAGATTTGCGTTTGGATAGTCAGTCTGACGGCAGCATTCAGGCTCAGGTCATCTTCATCAATCAGGATGAGGAAGAAGTGGTTGTTGTGGAGTCAGGCAAGGGTTCTGTTGAAGCTGTCTTTAATGCCATTGACCAATTCTTCCACCAAGAGATTAGCTTGGAGCGCTACCATATTGACGCCATCACCGATGGTATCGATGCCCAGGCGCGTGTGCTTGTCGCTGTAGAAAACAAGGCAACGGAAACAATCTTTAATGCCTCTGGTATTGACTTTGACGTGGTGAAGGCTTCTGCCATTGCCTATATCCATGCTAATGTCATGGTGCAAAAAGAAAATAGTGGACAGATAGATAAGAAACTATCTGAGAAGGACATGCCACACATCTAGGAGGAAGTATGACGAAAAAAATTGTAGCCCTAGCCGGTGATGGAATCGGTCCTGAAATCATGGAGGCAGGCCTAGCAGTCCTCGAGGCTGTTGCTGGGCGAGTAGGATTTGATTATGAGATTGAGGAGAGAGCTTTTGGTGGTGCTGGGATTGATGCGGCTGGCCATCCTCTACCAGATGCTACCTTGCAGGCTTGCCGTCAGGCGGATGCGATTTTGTTAGCAGCTATCGGTAGCCCTCAATATGATGATGCGGCGGTCCGTCCAGAACAAGGTCTTCTTCAACTTCGGAAGGAATTGGGTCTCTTTGCCAATATCCGTCCGGTGAAAATTTTTAATAGCCTGAAAGACTATTCTCCTCTGAAGGCCGACCGGCTGGATGGTGTGGATTTGGTCATGGTACGGGAGTTGACAGGCGGGATTTATTTTGGAGAGCACATTCTGGAGACAGACCAAGCCAGCGATAGCAATACCTATCAAGCTGAGGAAATCGAACGAGTTGTCCGCTCTGCCTTTGACCTAGCCCAAAAAAGACGAAAAAAAGTCACCAGCATTGATAAACAAAATGTACTGGCGACGTCAAAATTATGGCGGAAGGTGGCGGATGAAGTGGCCAAGGACTACCCTGATGTGACCTTGGAGCACCAGTTGGTGGATAGCGCAGCCATGCTTTTGATTACCAATCCTAGTCGATTTGACGTCTTGGTGACGGAAAATCTTTTCGGTGATATTTTGTCGGATGAGGCCAGCGTATTAACAGGAACGCTAGGGGTTCTGCCTTCTGCTAGTCATGCGGTGGCAGGTCCCAGTCTCTACGAACCTATCCATGGTTCGGCACCGGATATTGCAGGTCTGGGCATTGCCAACCCTGTCAGTATGATTCTATCTGTTGCCATGATGCTGGAAGAAAGTTTTGATTTGGTCCAAGCGGGTCAGACCATTCGCCAAGCCGTTGAAGCGGTCTTTGCAGAGGGCATTTTCACTAAAGATCTAGGTGGTAGCGTATCTACCAAAGAAATGACAGCGGCTATTATTGAACAGCTTGAAAGGAGGTCACCATGAGTGGCAAATCCATTTTCGATAAGCTCTGGGATCGCCATGTGATTACAGGGCAGGAAGGACAGCCCCAGCTCCTCTATGTTGACCAGCATTATGTTCATGAGGTGACCAGTCCCCAGGCCTTTCAAGGACTGAGGGATACAGGGCGACCTGTTCGGCGACCAGACTTGACCTTTGCGACTTTTGACCACAACGTACCAACCGTTGATATTCACAATATCCGTGATGTCATTTCCAAGGCTCAGATGGATGCCTTAGCTCGCAATGTGGTGGAGTTCGGCATTCCACATGCGCCACATGGATCTGCTAACCAAGGAATTGTCCACATGGTGGGACCAGAGACTGGCTTGACCCAGCCAGGTAAGTTCATTGTCTGCGGAGATAGCCATACAGCGACTCACGGAGCATTTGGAGCTATTGCCTTTGGGATTGGTACTTCTGAAGTGGAGCACGTTCTCGCTACCCAGACCATTTGGCAGGTCAAACCTAAGCGACTCTTAGTAGAGTTTGTCGGTCAGGCGCAAAGAGGTGTCTATGCCAAGGACTTTATCCTGGCTCTGATTGCCCGCTACGGCGTGGATTGTGGTTTGGGTCATGTGGTCGAGTTCGCAGGACCCGTCATCGACCGACTCAGCATGGAAGAGCGGATGACTATCTGCAATATGTCCATTGAGTTCGGCTCTAAGATGGGCATTATGGCTCCAGACCAGACCACCTTTGACTACCTGCGTGGTCGGGAGTGTGCACCAGCGGACTTCGATGCGGCGGTGGCAGACTGGAAGGAGCTCTACTCGGATGCGGACACGGTCTATGACAAGCACCTAATCCTTGATGTGTCAGACTTGGCGCCGATGGTCACTTGGGGAACGACGCCTGCTATGGGGGTTAGCTTTGACGAAACCTTCCCAGCCATCCGTGACCACAACGACGAGCGGGCCTATGCTTACATGGACTTGGCTCCTGGGCAAAAGGCTGCGGACATTCCCGTTGGCTATGTCTTCCTAGGCTCCTGTACCAATGCTCGCCTCAGCGATTTGCAGCTGGCAGCTAGGATTGTTAAGGGGCGGAAAATAGCAGAGCAGGTTACGGCTATTGTCGTACCGGGCAGTCGCCCTGTCAAGCGAGCTGCAGAAAAGCTTGGTCTAGACAAGATTTTTATGGAGGCTGGTTTTGAGTGGCGGGATCCCGGTTGCTCCATGTGTCTGGGTATGAATCCAGACAAGGTCCCTGCGGGTGTCCACTGCGCCTCTACAAGTAATCGAAACTTTGAAGACCGACAGGGCTTTGGGGCCAAGACCCACTTGTGTAGTCCTGCTATGGCTGCCGCAGCTGCGCTTTATGGACGTTTTGTCGACACCAGACAGCTAGACATTCTCAAGGAGGGAGTCTAATGCACCAATTTACCACATGGACAGGAACGACCGTTCCGCTCATGAATGATAATATTGACACCGACCAACTCCTGCCCAAGCAATTTCTCAAGCTGATTGACAAAAAGGGCTTTGGCAAGTATTTGCTATATGCTTGGCGGTACTTGGACGATAACTACACGGACAATCCTGATTTCATTCTCAATCAGCCTGAGTATCAAGGCGCTAGTATCCTCATATCTGGGGATAACTTCGGAGCAGGTTCTTCTAGGGAACACGCTGCTTGGGCTCTGGCAGATTATGGCTTCAAGGTTATCATTGCAGGCTCCTTCGGAGACATTCATTACAACAATGACTTAAACAATGGTATTCTGCCCATTATCCAGCCCAAAGAAGTCAGGGATCAACTAGCTCAGCTGGGTCCTGATCAAGAAATCACGGTTGACTTGGCAGATCAGTTGATACGGACGCCTTTTGGGGAATTCCCATTTGACATCGAACAGGACTGGAAACACAAGTTGCTCAATGGCTTGGATGATATTGGTATTACCTTACAGTATCAGGATTTGATTACTGAGTATGAGGATAATCGCCCAAGCTACTGGCAAGAATAGAATATATATTAGAAAACTAGCAGATCACTCTGCTATGGAACAAAAGAAAAGAGGAAATTATTATGACGAAACAAATTCACTGGGATGGCGCACTTTCACAAGAAGGTCTTGACATTATCAAGGGTGAGGGAGGCGTGATTGTCTGCCCGACTAAGGTTGGTTACATCATCATGACTGCTGACAAGGCTGGCTTGGAGCGTAAGTTTGACGCTAAAGAGCGTAAGCGTAATAAGCCGGGCGTGGTCCTTTGTGGTAGCATGGAGGAGCTTCGTGAGTTGGCTCAGTTGACTCCTGAGATTGATGCCTTCTACCAAAAACATTGGGATGAGGACATTTTGTTGGGTTGTATCCTACCTTGGAAACCAGAGGCTTATGCTAAGTTGCAAGCCTATGGCGATGGTCGTGAAGAGCTGATGACCGACGTTCGTGGGACTTCATGCTTTGTCATCAAGTTTGGTGTGGCTGGCGAGCAGATTGCCAAGGAAATGTGGGAAAAGGAAGGCCGTATGGTCTATGCGTCATCTGCTAACCCGTCAGGTAAGGGAAATCGTGGCAAGGTAGAAGGTATCGGTGAGCGTATCGCTTCTAAGGTGGATTTGATTATCGAGGCGGATGACTATGTGGCATCTATCCAGCCAGACAAGACCATTGAAACCCGCTATGAGCAAGGGGTTATGGTGTCTATGGTAGACAAAGATGGTAAACTCATTCCAGAACAAGGTGCAGATAGCCGTTCTATCAGCCCATGCCCAGTTGTCATCCGTAAAGGTTTGGACATCGATAAAATCATGATGCACTTGTCAGATCATTTCAACTCTTGGGACTATAGACAAGGTGAATATTATTAAAATATAAAGTAGAACGATCCGAAAGGGTCGTTTTTTCGTACATAAAAAACTGACCGTAGATTTAGTCAGTTTGGTGCTGTTTGATAAGTGATTTGAGGTTGTCGAGTAGAGTTTGCTCGTCCGTCAGTTCCAAGATTTGTAACCCTTTTTCCACCAGTTCTTGCTTGTTTTGAGCTATACCTAGATAGACATAGGCACGGGCTAGTTGGTCATAGCGTTTTTCTTGCTTGGCTAGGTCCATGAGTTTGGTGGCAAAAAAAGTAGATTTGTTGTACTGTCTTTGTTCCAAGAAAAAATAAGAAAGTGATCGATAATGTGACAGTATAGTGGGTTGAATTTTCTTATAATCCTTGTATTTTTCTAATCGTTTTAGAAGAAGATTGGCAGTTTCTTCAAGGCTATCAAGTGAAGAAATTTTAGACAGAAGAGTGCCTACTAAGATAATATCATTGTGGTACCAGTTGTCATATCGTTCCAATTCTGACCAGAGGAGCTTAGAAAGGGTTTCAGCTTCTTCGGAAAGTTGATTGAAAGAAATACTGTTTCGAACTGCTACTACAGTTTCTAAAAGTTGACATTTTCGACGGATAGGAACATCATCTGGTTCTTTATTTAAGTGGTCTTGGCAACGCTTTATCAAATCCTCCATGGTCTTCGTGGTCGGATTTCTGAGATTATCAATATCATAGAGTAGCTGTTGGCGTTGGCTGGGCTGATAGTAGTTACAGAGGTACTCAAACTCCTCGAAGGTCATATCCACCTGCTTGAGCAAGAACCGCATGAGCTCGTAGCTAGGAGTAGTCTGATTTTTCTCGAAGCGAACCAAGGTCGCCCGATTGAGATAATCCCCACAAATCTTCTCCTGACTCAAACGTTTGCTTTTTCGAATGCTTTTATACACACTTCCGTAATCCCACCGCATAACCTACTCCTTGAAAAAATGTGATTATTTGCAACAAAACGAATTAACTTTATAAAAATAGTATATCATAATAATGTGGAAATATTGTTTTTTTGTATATAGAAAATAGGCTGATGAAAGGAGTAACCTAATGAAACAGCTTGATAAAAACACCTTATTTTTAAGTGCAGTTATTGTTCTTTCGTGTAGTGTCCTATTATTTCATATGGACCCGATACAGATTGTAGATAGAGAGATTTGGCTCTGGCTACATTCATTTATTCATGTGCTATTTTTAAAACCTGCTGCTAGTCTAGGTTTTCTTATGGGGCTTTATCTGCTATACAAGGCTCTCAAGAAGTAGTCGAGCTAACTAAGCTGATGAAAGTCTGCTGCACCGCTCTGCCATTTCTCAAAGAAAGGAGTTTCTATGCTAAAAGTAGTCGATGTCTGCAAGCGATACGGTACCCACCAGGTCCTGTCCTATGTGTCCTTTGAGCTGCAAGCGGGGGACTTGGTTGCCCTAGTGGGTCCCAATGGTGTGGGGAAATCCACTCTGTTGAATATTATTAGCAACACAGAAACGGCTGACCGTGGGTCGGTAACCATCAATGGTCGTCCCAATAGTGACCGAGCGATTTTTCAGGATATGTCTGTCATGTTGGATGCCCAAGCCCTTTATCCACAGTTGACGGGTTACGACCATCTGACCTATGTGGCTGCCACCCACAAGCTGGGGAAAAAGGAAGTGGATGCGTTAGTGGAAGAATTGGGGATGGGCTACTATGTCAAAAAGCGAGTGGCTGGCTATTCCATGGGCATGAAGCAGAAGCTGCTCTTTGCCATGGCTGTCCTTCCCAAGCCCAAGCTCTTGCTGCTAGATGAGCCCCATATCGGTTTGGATCCGACCAATATCATTCAACAGCGGGAATTTCTTCTAAACCTACAAGCAGAAGGGGTTGCCATTTTGCTTTCTTCCCACCATCTGTCGGAGATTGAGAAGCTGACTAATCAGGTTTATTTCCTCAAGGCCAGCAAGTTGATTGCCACAGAAGTGGAGTTGACGGCTGATTATGATTACCATCTTGCTGTGGAAAACTCCAAGCAGGTTCAGGAATTTTTACGGGATTATCCTCAACTCTTGTGGAAAAAGGCAGAGCAGGGTCTGGTGGAAATCTTCTTGCCTGAGAGAGATTTACTGGATTGTTTGGATCGTATTCCAATCCAGCAGGTGGCTGGCCTTACAAAAGCCAGCGACTATATGGAGTCCCTCTACCGTGATCTCTACGTGGAGGAAGGTGGTGAGGAGATATGAGGCTGCACTTTGAAATCAAGAAAATTCTCTGGTCGCCTCTTTACTGCTTGCTCGTACTAGGTTTTCTAGGTCTGGCCTATCTTCCCATCTCACAACGTCAAGCCCACCAAGCGGCCTATGTGGAAACCTATAAAAAAGAACTGAGTGAATTGACTAGTGTCTTGGCAGAGATAAAAATTGAGGAGGGCTCAGAAGAAGCACCGCGGATGCTGGGCTTGAAATCCGATATAGAAAGTGTCGGTCAGGCCTTAGATGAGGGAAAGTTTGAAGCTATCCCCAACTACCGCAAACTCATGTATCAAGACCTGGACTATTTTATCAGCCACAATCGACAGCTTTTTCAAACGCGGCAGTCTTTGACACAAACGGAAGTCGAACGTTTGGCCAGATGGAATGACTGGTTGCTTGCCTACCAATTGCCTGATGGTCCTGAAAACAAGGCTTGGTCAACAGGGCGTATTGTTCAAGCCTACTTAGAAAGTTTGTTTGGTTTTCTTCCTGTATTTTTGGTGCTTGGTTTTTTACTTGCCAATCAACTGTCAGAAAAGACACTGGCGCATCAAGTTTGGCAGTTGCGGCAGTGGGATAGTCTGAGTTTGCAGGGGATCAGGCGTTTGGCTGCCTCCATGCTATCGCTACTCTTTGCAGTTGGGCTGAGCTTGCTTTTTATCCTGGTCTATGATGGGCTGACAGGTCAGTTGGCTGTATCTAGTTTTCAAGCCCCTGTTGAGATTTTGGTTCAGAGTCAGTTGATCGGCTCTTGGCTTTACGGACTTATCTTGCTTGGTTTTTGGCTAATCTTACTCCTAGCTATTCGCCTGCTTTTTGGATTTTTGGACCACTTGTTAGCCAGTCGGTTGACTTTTGTAGTGACGGGGTTACTATTGGCTGTGGTTCTTTCCTATCAGGCTGGTGCAGTTGCTGGTTGGTCAGGTCAAGTTCTGCCTTTGTTAGCCTTTCCGAGTTTTTTAGACACAGGTGCATTTTCGCAGGTCTTTTTACAGGTGGATATTTTCCTCCTGCTGACCATTGGGCTTTTTGTTGCCTATTATGTGCTGACAGAAAAGAAAAGGCTGGTCTTGTCAGTTGGTCATCAGAAAGAATGGGAAACCGGTCCTTTGGACAAGGCTTGGTCTTTTGAAATACTCATCCTTAGTCGGCTCAATTCTTGGAAAGGGCTCGTCTTAGTAAACTTGCTCTTAGCTCTGCTATTTTCCCTACTGACGGGACTAGAAAAGCAAGAGGTTGCCCAGGAGGAGAGGGTTTCGATGGAGTTGGTTGCCCAGTCCTATGAGCAGGATGGGGTCTATGTGGAGAGTTTGCAGTCGGAAATCAACCGTCTGAGGCAGTTGGTCAAAGAGGACGCGAGCTATCAGGAGGAGTTGGAGTGGAGAGTGGAGCTTCTGCAGGAATACCATATCTATAAGGACCTCTATGTCAAGCAATGGCAGGTTTATCAGGAAAAACCTAATGCTTTGCCAGCCAGTCACCTTGCTATGCTGGAGGCAGAGCAGGTCTATCTATGGGCTAGAGAGGAGAAGGCGTTTGCCAATGGTGATATTGGGGCCAGCCAGACGGTGGATAATCTTCGCCGTTACCAGACCCGCAATCAGGTCAGTCAGCATTACTGGAAGCAACTGATGGAGGCTGGAGTGCCAGCAACTAAGCGGGGCAAGGATGTCATTTTGACCAGCTTGGAAAATCGTTTTGACACAAATGATGCCTTTGTTCCGGTAGACGATCCCTCTTGGGACCGTTCCAGAGATTTGTCAGGTATCGGCAGCCTGCGCTCTCTTTTTGATGGTCCGGCCTATTTGGTGGTGCTATTGCTGGCGGTTTGGCTGGGCAGTCGGGGCAAGGCGGTGGAAGTTGCTGGAAAAAACTGGCGTCTCTATCAGACCCAGCCTGTGGATTTGCGCAAGATTCTGCTTACCAAGTGGTTGCTGGGACTGGGCCAGGCACTAGGTTTTACAATGCTCTTTCTAGCTAGTCTTTTCCTAGTCAATAGTCTGGTCGGAGGAATCGGTTATCTGGAAGATGGCCTTATCTTGCTTTCGCATTCGGAGAGGGGTATTTTTCTTGAACTCCTGAGGGGACAAGAACTCTGGGCTTGGTTCCTGCCCAATGCTCCTTATCTCTTGTGGATGGTGCTTGGCTTGCTTATCTTGGAAATTATTCTAGTCAGTCTCAACCATCTTTTGCAAGTTCGATTTTCAAACCGTTTAGTGGTATTCATCCTACTAGCTGGTTTGCTGGCTCTGCTGGACTACCTCCTCTTTCAAGACCTGATTTTGGATGGGCAGGAAATTTTTAGGCAGTTAGCTCTGCTATTTTCATGAAAAAAGAAAAACTGGCTGAAAATTCTTCAGTCAGTTTCTTATGTTTATTCAATTACCAACATGCCTTCTTTAACGGCAAATGGGTGTTCTGGGTCGATGCGGTCGTAGAACATGACACCGTTGAGGTGGTCGATTTCGTGTTGGACCACGATGGCATTAAAGCCTTTGAGTTTGATACGGTGTTTTCCGCCATTTTTGTCCATGTAGTCAACAGTCACGCGCGCGTGGCGGACAACGTAGCCTTGGACTTCGCGGTCAACGGATAGGCAGCCCTCGCCCCCTTCCATAGCAGCTTCTTGGACAGAATGGGCTACGATTTTAGGGTTGTACATGACTTCTTGGAGGGAGTAGGCTTGGGCAGGTGGGTTGCCTTCCTCATCTTCTGGATTTGGGACTAAGACAGCGATGATGCGTTTAGAAACATCAATTTGAGGTGCAGCAAGGCCAACTCCACCACGGAGTTTCATCTTCTCAGCCATGACAGGATCCTGCGAATGCTTGAGGAACTGCATCATTTTTTCGCCCAAAATAATTTCTTGGTCAGATAGGGGAAATGCAACTTCTTCAGCGACTTGGCGTAGGGTTGGGTGCCCTTCACGGATGATGTCATCCATGTCAATCAAATGGGCAGCTTTTGTCAATCGTTCAATAACAGACATGATTCTCTCCTTTGAATATAGTTAAGTTAAGTATAGCATGAAATGGGAGAGAATAAAAGTCGGACTTTTCTATCTATTCGTTTTCAAATCTGTTATACTAGTAAAAGACGAACGTTGAAAGGGAGAAAAATGAAAAGAATTTTAGAAAAAGCCAGTTTGCTGGCCCTATCCACCATGCTGGTTTCGACATTTGCTGTCTCACCAGCTATTCCACAAATGATTGAGCATTTTGCCCAGCAGGGAATTGCAGCGGCCCAGGTGGAAAACTTGATTACGGTGACGTCATTTGCTATTATGGTAGCACTCTTGATGAATGGCTTGGTTGTCCGTTTTTTGTCTGAACGAAACATTATCATTGCAGGGCTTTTGCTTATGGCTATCGGTGGAGCTTTGCCCATGTTTCTAACTGCTTATCCTCTGATTTTATTGGCTCGTATCTTGCTTGGTTTGGGGATTGGCTTGATCAATGCGCGTGCCATTAACATCATCGGTAATTTTTTCACCGGTCAGGAACGGGTGCAGATGATGGGCTTGCGTGGTTCAGCAGAGGTTTTGGGAAGCGCAGGTTTAACGCTTCTTGTCGGTTGGTTGACCCAGTTTGGTTGGCAGCCTGCCTTTTTGGTCTATCTTTTTGCCTTGGTCATCTTGGCTCTCTTCCTTCTCTTTGTGCCCAAGGAAGAATTACTTGCTCGCATGGAGGTAAAGGTTGAGGAGAACGCGCCCAAGGTCAAACTGGACAAGACCATGTGGAAGATGGGGATTTATCTAGCCTTTCTAGCCTTCTTTGTTATCAATGTCAATACCTTTCTGACCATTCGTATTCCTCAGATTGTTTTAGCCAAGGGCATTGGTACTGCTCAGCAAGCCAGTCTCATTCTCAGTCTTATGCAGGTCATGGGGATTGTGGCAGGGACGGTCTTTAGTAGCCTGGTTGGTCGTTTGAAGGGCTGGCTTTTGGCAGTTTCCTATGTGGTCTTTGGACTTGCGGTTGTCGGCATTGCCTTTGCGGATAATCTCTGGGTACTGGGACTCGGTGGTATGGTGTCAGGATTTTTCTATAGCATCATTTTGACTATTGTCTTTAGTCAGGTAACGGATCGAACGCCCAAGGCCTTGCTCAATGCAGTCATGACCATCGTTCTCATGGGTTGCAATATTGGTGGTGCGACGTCAGCTATCTTGCCGACTTATCTGGAAAAACTCAACCCAACCCCAACAGGTGCCTTTGGGATTTATGCTATCTGCTGTGCCTTGATTAGTGCAGGCTTGATTTACCAACAAATACGATTGAAGAAGTAGGAGCGGTTTCCGCTCTTTTTTGGTATAATAGACCTATGTTAGAAAACAATCGCCTCAATCAATTCATGTTGCGTTTCCCTGAAGATGTCCAGTTGATTTTTAATGAAATGATCCCTTCTTATCAGTTGGGTTATGCCGACTATGTTCATCAGACAGATGATATTGCTACTCAGAATCGTAGAATCAAAAATTTAGCAAAAAATTTCCGAAGAATGGACTATTTTCATATCATGCCCTTGCCACAGGATCTGGCATTGGAAATTGCTAACCAATGGCGCTATCAACCACCTTTGGATGCCTATACGATTAGTGCAAACCCCGAGACTTATACTGAGATGATTTCGCCTGAGGCGCGTGGGGACCGCTTTTTTGCAGTCATCCGTAATGCCGCCCTCATGGGCTATTTCTGCATGGACCAAGATGGTGAGGTAGTTGAACTTCGTTTGGGTATGAAACCTTCTTTGACCGGTCAGGGAAATGGCAGAGCTTTCTACCAGACTATTGAAGACTACCTAGTAGAGCATGTTCAACCAGCTAGTATCAAACTGACAGTTGCTAGCTCTCATCAAGTTGCCCAAAAACTCTTTCATGCTCTTGGATTTGCAGAAAGAGAAAAGCAAGCAGAATATATCAAAATGGAAAAGAAAGTCGTATGCGATTAGATAAATTTTTAGTGGACTGTGGTGTCGGCAGTCGAACAGAAGTCAAGAAACTCCTGAAAAACAAGCAAGTCACAGTCAACGGCCAGGTTGAAACATCACCCAAACAGCAAATTAACGAAAAACAAGACCAGATTGCAGTAGCAGGTCAGGTTCTCAGTCATGAAACCTTTGTTTACTATCTGTTAAACAAACCAAAGGGAGTTATTTCAGCCACCGAGGATGACCGTCATCGGACTGTTTTGGACTTGCTAGATGATACAGCTCGCCAGAAGGAAGTTTTTCCTGTTGGACGCTTGGACATTGATACCCACGGTCTCTTGCTCTTGACCAACAACGGTCAGCTGGCTCATGCTATGCTATCTCCTAAGAAACATGTGGACAAACGCTACCGTGCACAGGTTGATGGGATCATGACCCAAGAGGATGTCGAGCGATTTGCGGCAGGAATAGAACTGAAGGACTTTACCTGTCAACCAGCCCAGTTGACTATCTTGGAGGTGGATGAAATCAAGCAGACCTCACTGGTTGACATCACCATCCGAGAAGGGAAATTTCACCAGGTCAAACGCATGGTGCAGGCCTGTGGTAAGACGGTGACAGACCTGCAACGATTGACCATGGGGCCACTTGAATTAGATCCAGCGCTGGCTCTTGGAGAATACCGCAGGTTGACAGAAGCGGAATTGACTAGTTTGAAAGTTTTTGGGGTAGAATTATGAAAAAATTGTTCAGACTGTTTCGTGCCCTCCCTTTAATTCTAGTAGCAGGGGCAGTTGTTTATCTTTCGATTTGGATGTGGATTGATAATGGGGATTGGACCTACATCATCGCCAGAGTGTCTGGTATGACTGAAAAACATGCTAACAATCTGGCGCTTATTGCTATCGCCATTCAGTCCCTCTTTTTTACGTCCGACTGGTTTTATAGCCGTATTCGTGCTTTTCTCAATCGTCGGTTGGAACGCGCCAGGGGGCTTAATCGGCAGATTTATCTGGGCTATAAGGCTGGAGTTGAACTTCTGATGGCTCTACCCAAACGGACTATCTTGTTTAGCTTTTACCTGCTCTTGACTATTTTGGAAAACCTAGGTGTAATTGATAGTGCCAAAGATTATGCAGTGGTCATTGTGTTTATTATTGCCGTGGACCGTGTGACTAAAATATGGCCAGAAGAAAAGCGGAGGATGATTGAGTTTAGCCAGAAGATTAAGAAACGGATTAAGAGTGTGGGGGATAGCTAAGTTTACTGCTCTGCCATTTTCCTAAAAAATAAAATTTTATAAAATTTCTTGCCAAAATCCGAACCTTTGTGCTACAATACCAAAAGCGTAGGTTTTTAAACTCATCCCGTGAGGTGAGAAAGACAACAGGAAAAATTATTAAGGGCCTATGACTATGAATATTTAGAAAGTCTGGGTCTTTTTGTGTACCCAGAATGGGAGATTTATGAGTACAAAAGCCAATCTTTTGTTTGATGTCCATGAGAAACCAGCACCCTTGCAAGGGATTTTGTTGAGTTTTCAGCACGTGTTCGCTATGTTCGGAGCGACAATCTTGGTGCCGTTGATTCTCGGTATGCCAGTTTCGGTTGCCCTCTTCGCCTCAGGTGTTGGAACCTTGATTTACCAAGTAGCGACACAGTTTAAGGTGCCGGTTTACTTGGGTTCATCCTTTGCCTACATCTCAGCTATGGCTCTTGCTATCAAGGAAATGGGTGGCGATGTGTCAGCTGCTCAGACAGGTATTCTCTTCGTCGGTTTGATTTACGTCTTGATTGCTGCGCTTGTCAAAGTTATCGGGACCAAGTGGATTGATACCCTCTTGCCACCGATTGTCATCGGTCCTATGATTATCGTGATTGGACTTGGTCTTGCCAACTCTGCCGTGACTTCAGCAGGCTTTGTCGCAGACGGCGACTGGAGAAATGTTGTAGCGGCTATTGCTACCTTCTTGATTGCGGCTTTTGTCAATACCAAAGGGAAAGGCTTCGCCAAGATTGTTCCTTTCTTGATTGCCATCGTCGGTGGTTATGTGATTGCCATCTTCCTTGGTCTAGTTGATTTCAAACCTGTGATGGAAGCAGCTTGGTTTGAATTACCAGGTTTCTACCTACCATTTGAAACAGGTGCCTTCAAGGCCTACAACTTCTACTTCGGTCCAGAAATGATTGCTATCTTACCAATTGCTGTTGTAACAGTAGCTGAGCATATCGGTGACCACACGGTTCTCAGCCAAATCTGCGGCCGCCAGTTCTTGAAAGATCCAGGTCTCAGCCGTACCTTGATTGGTGATGGTGTGGCGACTGCCGTATCAGCCTTTATCGGTGGACCTGCTAACACCACCTACGGTGAAAACACAGGGGTTATCGGTGTGACTCGCATCGCATCAGTATCCGTTATCCGTAATGCAGCCCTGATTGCCATTGCCTTCTCATTCTTGGGTAAATTTACAGCCCTTATCTCGACTATTCCAAGTGCTGTTCTTGGTGGTATGTCTATCTTGCTTTACGGTGTTATCGCCTCAAACGGTTTGAAAGTTTTGATTGAGAGCCGTGTTGATTTTGGTCAAGTCCGCAACCTGATTATCGCAAGCTCTATGCTTGTTTTAGGCCTCGGTGGAGCAGTTCTCAACATCGGTGCCATCACCCTCTCAGGAACAGCCCTCTCAGCCATTGTAGGTATTATCCTCAATCTTATCTTGCCAAAAGCGGAAAAGGCAGAGTAAATGTGATATACAAGCAGAAAGTCAGCAAAAGCTGGCTTTTTTTGAAAATAGCAGAGCTACTCAGCTAGTTTTCAAATCAGTTGACAAAAAAGACAATCCTTGATAGAATAAATGAGGTCCAAAAGGACAAATCTAGCTTTTTCTTGGTTACAGGTCGCCAACCTGTCACTCGGATTAGGCTCAAAAACAAAGGAGAACATATCATGGCAATCTCAAAAGAGAAAAAAAATGAAATCATGGCACAATATGCTCGTCATGAAGGCGACACAGGTTCAGTTGAAGTTCAAGTAGCAGTACTTACTTGGGAAATCAACCACCTTAACGACCACATCAAACAACACAAAAAAGACCACGCAACTTACCGTGGTTTGATGAAAAAAATCGGTCGCCGTCGTAACTTGTTGGCATACCTACGCCGCACAGATGTTAACCGTTACCGTGAATTGATTCACTCACTCGGACTCCGTCGTTAAGAAAAAGCCCGCAAGGGCTTTTTGTGTGCCGTAAAAAGGAGATAATGCCATCTTCTCGGTCATTTCCATACTGATTTTGTTGCCTTTCTTCCCCTATATATGGGTCCGGTAGAGGTAGTATTCTTTTAACAGCGATTTATTTCGCTGTTTTTAGTTGTTTTGAAGCAAAAATTTCCTTAATGATTAAGGTAAAAGTCGCTATTGAAGAAAAAAATAAAAGCGGTTACAATAAAGATAAGGAGGTCGATATGTATCAAAGAGAATGGCTTATCCTTAAGGAATTAGAAAAAGGAGGCTATGTAACCTCTGCTCAACTGGCTCAAAAGATTGGCGTGAGTGTCAAGACGGTTCAAAAATCCATTGCCCATCTTAACGAGAGCATGGCCAAACAGATGATTGGTTCCATTGTTTCCAAAACAGGACAGGGCTATCGTTTGCAGATTCGTCAGCAAGACCATTACCAAAAATTAGTGGCTGAATTAGACGGTAGGCAGGGCATATCTGGTGCTGAGCAACGTCAAATTTACTTGCTTAATGAGTTATTGAAACAGCCCTATGTCAAGTCAGAACAAGTGGAAGTAGCCCTTTATATTTCTAAAAAAACCTTGTCCAATACTGTTCGTGCTCTGCGAGAATTATTGGAGCGGTATCAGATTGATATTAAAACACGTCCCCACTATGGGATGTATCTGGATGGCCAGGAGAAAGATATCCGCTTGATGATGGTCTTGGTGGAAGGGGTAGAGCTATACGATTTATCCAAAGAGGAGAAAATAGCAATTGAGCAACTCTTACTCATCCAAGGTGTACAGACGGATTTTTACCGTGCCAATGTCTTGTCTATTTTACGAGCGACCTTGACAAGGGTTCAGCGAGGGTATGGCTTACCAGAGGTGGCTGTTTCAAGTAAGACAGGTTTGGCTGATTTATCTGAGAAATACGGATGGGGCTTGCAGACAGCAGATATTGTCAGCATAGAAGAAACGATCAACTCTTTTCGGGTCAAGGTATCTTCTTTAGCGAGTAATCGGCAGCTCAATCTTTGTTTGTCTATGGTAGAAGAAGCCTTTGGTTTGGATTTTAGTAGGGATAAGGATTTTATCAATAGCCTCTGGTCTCATGTGCAAAAGCTTCATGAACGAGTGAAAAATCGAGTGATTCTAAAAAATCCGCTATTAGCTGAAATCAAACAGAACCTTAAAAATGAGTTTGTCATGGCCAGTCTACTGTCAGGGGCTTTAGCTAGAGAATGGAGTGCACCTATTTTAGAAGATGAGATTGGTTTTTTATCCCTCATCTTTGCGACCTGTACTTCACAGATTAAGGACTTGAAAAAGCATATGTTGGTGGTGTGTTTTGATAGTGAGAGCGGAAAGGATTTCCTCCAATCCACTTATCAGCGTCTTT
The DNA here is from genome assembly GCA_000440235.1 of Streptococcus suis 10581. Lineage (GTDB taxonomy): Bacteria > Bacillota > Bacilli > Lactobacillales > Streptococcaceae > Streptococcus > Streptococcus suis_F. The sequence goes on from ALKQ01000001.1 coordinate 51,200, forward strand.
TTGGCCGCTACATTCACCAAGTAACTGTCTGCAATCCAGAAGAGATTGCCCAGCAGGACTTGTCGGCCTATGACTGCATTGTCTCGACCGTTGAATTGCCAGTATTAACTCCTTATAATCCACACTATGTATCCTACTTTTTAGAGGAACGGGATAAGGAAGCGATTAAACAGCAGTTGACAACAACTGAAAATTTCTTTGTGAATCAGTTGCTGGAAGAAGTGATTTTCCTGGATCAGCTGCCCTTTGAGAGTAAGGAGCAGTTGGTAGAAGATATTTGTCGGCATATTGAGCAGGTGCGTGGGATTGATGTGACAGAAAAAGTTCTCAAACGCCTTTCTATGGGGGTTACTCAGTTAGGGCATAAGATGGTTCTTCTGCACCCACAGGGAAAGGTAGACGGACACTTTGTTTCGGTTACTGTATTGGATCGTCCTGTTTACTGGGAAAGTTCAGAGGTGCGCGTGGTTGTGCTGGCGTCTCTTCCGACGATTGATCCTGTCAGCAGATTGATTTATCAAATTTTATCGACTTTTATGATTGAAGATATTTATGTGGATGGGCTCTTGCAAGCACCAACTGCTGACAATTTACAAGTGATTTTGCAAAAAATTAAGGAAAAGGAGTTGAAGGGGTATGTTTACTAATGTGGAAGATTCGATGCAAATTATTGCCAATTCAGGTGATGCTAGGTCGGACTACATGGAAGCGATTCGCTTGGCTAGCGTAGGGGATTTGCAGGCAGCTAGTCAGCAAATGGACATGGCCAAGGATAAGATTGTAGAAGCCCACCGCTTGCAGACGGAGCTGATACAGGGAGAATTCAGAGGAGATAAGGCAGAGCTTAATCTCTTGCTCATACACGCCCAAGATCATCTCATGTCAACCTTGGTGATTCGTGACTTATCACGTTATCTATTGGATCTATATCAAAAATTAGGAGAAAAGGAGAAAGAGATATGATCAATATCTTGTTGTGTTGTTCGGCTGGAATGTCCACGAGCCTCTTGGTAACCAAGATGCAAAAGGCGGCTGACAGTCGTGGTTTGGAGTCCACTATTTGGGCGGTATCTGCGGATGAAGCGGGACAAAATGTCGGTAAGGCAGATGTTATACTGCTAGGGCCGCAAATTAAGTTCTTGCGTGGGGATATTGAGTCTCTGGCTGGAGATAAGCCCTTGGATGTGATTCCGATGCGTGACTACGGTATGCTCAATGGTGAAGCCGTCTTGGATTTGGCCTTGTCACTTTATCAATCGTAATAAAAGGAGGTTAGTTGTATGAAAACAACGTTTTTGGATAAGATAGAGCAATTTTCTTACAAAATTGGTCAACAAAAACACATTATTGCCTTGCGTGATGGAATGGTTCTGACCATGCCATTGATTTTGGTGGGAAGTCTCTTTGTGATTATTCAAAGTTTCCCTGTCCCTGCTTGGGAAGCCTTTTTAACAGAGGTAGGAGCCATGAGTTATCTGGGTGGTCTGATCACAGGTACCTTTGGCATCATGGGCTTGGTCGCAGTATTTGGGATTGCCAAGCGTTTGGCGGATAGTTACAAGGTGGATGGTACCAGTGCTGGTGTGATCGCCTTGGCTGCTTACCTTGTTTTAGTCCCTCTTCAAGAAGGGATGATGAGTACTGGTTATTTTGGGTCACGTGGACTCTTTGTGGCAGTTGTGGTAGGCTTGATTACGGGTGAACTTTTCCGCATCCTCATCCAGAAAAACATCGTGATTAAGATGCCAGAAAGTGTACCACCGATGGTGGCGAAGTCCTTCACTTCTTTGATTCCAGCTTTTGTGATTATCTCAAGCTTTGCTGGTATTGATTTGCTCTTCAAGGCCCTTGGTTTCACAGATATCTTCCAAGTCATGCTGGTCATTTTGGCAGAGCCACTGAAAGGTGCAAGTAATACCTTATGGGGAGCTTTGCTGGCTGTTTTGTTCAACTCAGTTGTATGGCTCTTTGGTGTTCACGGTGGTCAATTGGTAAGCTCCATCATGGACCCTGTGTGGTTTATGAATACAGATGCCAACCGTGAAGCTTGGCAAGCAGGTCTGGAATTGCCCTTCATCGTGACCAAGCCATTCCTTGATAACTTTGCTTGGTTGGGCGGTAGTGGTGCCTCTATTGGTTTAGCCATCTTCCTCTTCTTCTTTGCCAAGAGCCAACAAAATAAGGCGCTCGGAAAATTGGCGATTGTTCCAGATATCTTCTCTGTTAACGAACCGATGCTGTTTGGCTTCCCGATTGTACTGAGCCTTGATTTGGCAGTTCCATTTATTTTAACTCCACTGGTAACAGCAACGGTTTCATACTTGGCCATGGATTGGGGTCTGGTTCACAAAACAGTTGGGATTATGATTCCATGGGCAACGCCACCGATCATTAGTGGTTATTTATCAACAGGTGGGCACATTAGTGGTTCTATTCTACAGATTGTAAATATTCTGATTGCAGTAGCGATTTACTATCCATTTGCCAAACGTATTGATAACCGGATGCGCAAGGAAGAAGAGGAGGCTGCAGGATGAAACGATTACTCAACTGCGTAGCCAGTGATTTTGAAGGCCTAGATAGAGAAGGATTGCTCAATGCGATTCGGGCCAGCGAAGGTCGAGTTATCATGGCCGAAAATGTGACACATGCAGGTTCTGCCTTGCCTGGTGTAACCAATGCAGAATTGGTACGAGCATTCGGTGCTGACTTGATTTTGATGAATACCTTGGATGTCCTCCATCCAGAGATTCCAGGCTTGGATGTGACAGATCGGCCAATTGCTCGTTTGAGAGAATTGACAGGTCGACCGATTGGGGTCAATCTAGAACCAATTGACTTAGAAGCAGAGATGCTAGAAGAGCGCTTGGAGATCAATGAAGGTCGCCAGGTGAATGCAAAGACCTTGCAAGCTCTTAACGAACAGGGATTTGACTTTGTCTGTATCACAGGCAACCCAGGCGCAGGGATCACAAATAAGACCATTGCAGAAGCTATTCGCTTTGCCAAGACCATTTTCAAGGGAGTGATTATCGCAGGGAAGATGCATGGGGCAGGCTCTAAAGATCCAATTTTTGATCAAGAGGCTCTGTTATCCTTTGCGGATGCTGGTGCAGATATTGTCTTGATTCCATCGCCGGGGTCTGTACCAGGAAGCACCATTGAAACGTGTGCGCAGATTGTGGGGCTTTTGAAAGAGAAAGGCGTTCTCACTGTCGGAGGTCTAGGAACGAGTCAGGAATCCTCGGATATTGCGACTATCAAACAAATTGGTCTCTGGAATAAGATGGTTGGTTTTGACATCCATCATATTGGAGATGCTGGTTTTGGTGGTATGGCACCGCTAGAAAATATTTTTGAACTGTCGGTTGCGGTCCGTGGTCGTCGCCATACCTACAAGATGATTGGGACCTCTATCAAGCGTTAAGTTAAACGAGTTAAAAGTATTTGTTATCCTCGAAAGGCTGCTCCGTTGGAGTGGCTTTTCTTTTAAAGAAATTTTGCCTCATTTCCTCAAAATTATGCTACAATAGAACTTAGTACGTGGTTTTGTGCAAAGCTGAATCCAGTAATACTATTGGGTTGAACTTTGTAGAAAACACGTAAATTAACAATTAGGAGAACTTTCATGTCAAAACAAGTATTTGAAACGGTTTTTGCTGGCAAAAAATTGGTCGTTGAAACTGGCCAGGTTGCCAAACAAGCCAACGGTGCGGTGGTCGTTCGCTATGGCGATTCAACAGTATTGACTGCGGCGGTTATGTCCAAAAAAATGGCGACGGGTGATTTCTTCCCCCTCCAAGTCAACTATGAAGAGAAAATGTATGCCGCAGGGAAATTCCCAGGTGGCTGGATGAAGCGTGAAGGCCGTCCATCAACTGATGCGACCTTGACAGCTCGTTTGATTGACCGTCCGATTCGTCCAATGTTTGCGGAAGGTTTCCGTAATGAAGTCCAAGTCATCAACACAGTGCTTTCTTACGATCCAGATGCTTCTGCTCCAATGGCAGCTATGTTTGGTTCTTCATTGGCATTGGCAATCTCAGACATCCCATTCAACGGCCCAATCGCAGGTGTGCAGGTCGGTTATGTCAACGGTGAACTCATCATCAATCCTGACAAGGCTCAGATGGAAGAGTCCCTCCTTGACTTGACAGTAGCTGGTAACAAAGACGCCATCAACATGGTTGAGTCTGGTGCCAAAGAATTATCAGAAGACATCATGTTGGAAGCTCTTTTGAAAGGTCATGCGGCCATTCAAGAACTCCTTGACTTCCAAAACCAAATCGTGGCAGCAGTCGGCAAGGAAAAAGCAGATGTGGAACTTCTTCAAGTGGACCCAGAATTGCAGGCTGAGATTGTCGCAGCTTACAATGACGATTTGAAAAAAGCGGTGCAGGTAGAAGAAAAATTGGCCCGTGAAGATGCGACAAATGCCGTGCGTGAGACCGTCATCGCAGCTTACGAAGAGAAATACGCTGAACACGAAGAATTCGACCGCATCATGCGGGACGTTCATGAAATCTTGGAACTCATGGAGCACGCAGAAGTTCGTCGTTTGATTACAGAAGACAAGGTCCGCCCAGACGGTCGCCGTGTGGATGAGATTAGACCGCTAGATGCAGAAGTGGACTTCTTGCCAAACGTTCATGGATCAGGCCTCTTTACTCGTGGTCAAACGCAAGCCCTTTCTGTCTTGACCTTGGCCCCAATGGGTGAAACTCAAATCATCGACGGTTTGGATGATGAGTACAAGAAACGCTTCTTGCACCATTATAACTTCCCACAATACTCAGTGGGATCAACAGGTCGTTACGGAGCACCTGGTCGTCGTGAAATTGGTCACGGGGCCCTTGGTGAGCGTGCCCTTGAGCAAGTCTTGCCTAGCTTGGAAGACTTCCCTTACGCTATCCGCTTGGTAGCAGAAGTTTTGGAATCAAACGGTTCTTCATCACAGGCTTCTATCACAGCTGGTACCCTTGCCCTTATGGCCGGTGGTGTGCCAATCAAGGCACCAGTTGCAGGGATCGCCATGGGTCTGATTTCAGACGGGACAAACTACACTGTCTTGACCGATATTCAAGGTCTTGAGGACCACTTCGGTGACATGGACTTCAAGGTGGCGGGTACCCGTGACGGTATCACAGCCCTTCAAATGGACATCAAGATTGACGGTATCACACCGCAAATCTTGGAAGAAGCCTTGGCACAGGCTAAGAAAGCTCGCTTCGAAATTCTTGATGTGATTGAAGCAACTATCCCAGAAGTTCGTCCTGACTTGGCACCAACTGCACCGAAGATTGATACCATCAAGATTGATGTGGATAAGATCAAGATTGTCATCGGTAAGGGTGGCGAAACCATCGATAAGATTATTGCAGAAACTGGCGTGAAAATCGATATCGACGAAGACGGTCTTGTGGCTATCTTCTCACCAGATCGCGATGCAATTGAGCGCACCAAAGAAATCATTGCGGGTCTTGTTCGTGAAGCGAAAGTGGATGAAGTTTTCCAGGCAAAAGTCGTTCGTTTGGAGAAATTCGGTGCCTTTGTCAACCTCTTTGACAAGACTGATGCTCTGGTCCACGTTTCTGAAATGGCTTGGACCCGTGTCAATAAACCAGAAGATTTGGTTGAAATTGGCGATATTGTTGATGTCAAAGTTATCAAGATTGATGATAAAGGACGTATTGATGCTTCTATGAAGGCTCTTCTTCCAAAACCAGAAGGCTATGTAGAGCCAGAAAAACGCGAGCGTTCAGACAAACCTCGCCGTCACAAAGACAACAAAGAGAAAAAAGACAACAACTTTGGCGAATTCAAATTCCACAAGGTTGAAAAGAAATAAGCTGAGTAGACAAGTTCGGTAGCGGACTTGTCTTCTCGCTAGAAGGAGTGACTATGGGTTGGTGGAAGGACACCATTGAGATTGTAAAAGAAAAAGATCCGGCAGCACGGACCACCTTGGAAGTTCTTTTGACCTATCCAGGTGTCAAGGCCTTGGCTGCCCACCGTTTGTCCCACTGGATGTGGAAAAAAGGTTTTAAATTACTAGCCCGGATGCACAGCCAATTTTGGCGTTTTTGGACTAATATCGAAATTCATCCAGGTGCCGAGATTGCTTCGGGGGTTTTCATTGACCACGGTGCAGGTCTAGTTATCGGAGAAACTGCCATTATCGAGTCGGGTGTCATGCTCTACCACGGGGTGACTCTGGGAGGTACTGGCAAGGATACCGGCAAACGCCATCCAACTGTGCGAAAGGGTGCCCTTGTTTCTGCCCACGCCCAAGTCATTGGTCCTATTGAAATTGGAGAAAATGCCAAAGTGGGTGCAGCTGCCGTTGTCCTAGCCGATGTTCCAGCAGATGTGACAGTGGTTGGTATGCCAGCTAAAATTGTCCGTGTACATGGTCAAAAAGATGAGAAGGTCATTCATGACATGGAAGGTGGTCGTGAACACTACACGACTAAGCTTGCGGAATTACGAGAAGCTAGCCACCATTCGTCGCATTTGTAGGAAAGCCACATATGGTAAGTCCTATGTGAGTTAGCCATAGAGAGGAAAAATAAGCATGATAACAGCAACTAATGTCCTAAATCCCCAGCAGTTGTCCGCAGCAAAAACTCTGATAACCACTGTACAATCCCATGACGGGACCTATCGTGCCCCTTACCTGTCAAATATGCTCAACTTTGACCCTGAAATGCCAGCTTTTTTCTTGGCTTATCAAGGTGAACAGTTGGTGGGACTCTTGACTGTGTATGCCGATGATGAGGATGTGGAGCTTGCAATTCTCGTGCACCCAGACTACCGCAGACAGGGTTTGGCACGCAAGCTCTATGATTGCTACCAGACGAAGACGGCAAACTATCCTATCGCTAGTGTGACCTTTCAGACCGAACGCGTCTTTCTTGACATGCACCCAGACCTTGCGCCAGCATGGAACTTGGTAGAAGATACGGATACTGAGACATGGCTGGGACGTGAGCGAGAGCCTTATCAGTTCTCACAACAGGCTGAACTCACAGTAAGTTTGGCACAGGCTCACCATGCAGACAGTATTGCACGCTGTAAGTCTGCGGCATTCGGTAACGACTATGAGGTGGCTCTTCGTTACGTGCGTGAAGCCATTTCGGATGCGGATAGTTTACTTTATCTTTTGGAACATAGCGGAGCGGTTATCGGTTCTTGCACAGTAGATATATCGACCGATGATAACTATCTTTACGGTTTAGCTATCGCACCAGACCAGCAACAAAAAGGTTACGGCACCTACTTAGTCAAAGCTGTCATCAATGACCTTATCACGAAAAACGACAAACCTTTTCAAATCGCTGTCGAAGATGACAACCTCATCGCTAAGCGGCTGTATGAAAATATCGGTTTTACAAAGCAGACACAAGTGGTCTACTTAGACCCAAAAGGAGAATGATATGCTGCTAGAAGAATTTGAAAACACCTCTGCAGTTATTGAACCAACGGACAAGGCTATCCGTGGTGGCGGTGAGGTATGTGACACCATGATTTTCTCCTTCAATGGGGAAATCGTGGACCGAGTAAGTCAGTTACCTGAGAGCAGAGAAGGTGGCTACTTAGAAAGCATTAATGGTCGCCATCCTTGGTATATCTTGGAAAGAGATGGGTTGCGAGTTGCGGTCATGTTGGCTGTTATCGGTGCTCCCATGGCGGTTGGTCACTTGGAGGAACTGAAAGCCTGTGGGTTTGAGAACTTTATCGTTCTTGGTTCCTGCGGTGTTTTGGATAAGTCGCTTGCTGCGGATAAGATTATCCTTCCTAGCTCTGCTCTTCGGGATGAGGGGACTAGCTACCACTACGCTCCTGCCAGCGAGGAAATCAGCTATGACCCTGCTTTGCTATTGACCATGGAAAAAGCCTTGGACCAAGCGGGAATCGAGCACGTGCGGGCTAAGACCTGGACCACGGACGCTTTCTTTCGGGAAACGGCTGCCAAGGTCAAGCGTCGCCTAGCCGCTGGTGCTATGGTCGTCGATATGGAGGCTTCTGCTATCATGGCTTGGGCCAATTATCGTCAGGCCGAGGTCTATCAGTTTTTCCACACGGCAGACTATGTGGACCACCACAAGAATGAATGGGATGCCCGTCGGGAAGAACGGACGGCTGACAGTATGGCCTTCTTTGAAGTGGCCATGGCCATTGCAAGAAAATTAGAAAGTAGATCATGTTAAAAAAATTAGTAAGACAAAACTGGCCTTATGTGTTGACCGCCATTGCTGGGACAATCATGTTTATCCTTAAATTCTCCCAAGGAAGCTGGCAGGTAGGGATGATTTGGTTGGCCGCGACAGCTTATTGGCTAGTAAAATTGTATCAAAAGTATCAAGTCCTAAAGAATACTCAGAAGTAATGGAGAAACTATGATTAAAATTTACGATACCATGACTCGCAGTCTGCGTGACTTTGTGCCCTTGGAAGAGGGTAAGGTCAAGATGTATGTTTGCGGTCCGACGGTTTACAACTATATCCATATCGGTAATGCCCGTAGTGTCGTGGCTTTTGATACCATCCGCCGCTATTTTGAATACCGTGGCTATGATGTGACCTACATTTCCAACTTTACGGATGTGGATGACAAGATTATCAAGGCTGCCAATGAAGCTGGCATGACAACTAAGGAACTGTCTGATAAATTTATCGCAGCCTTCAAGGAAGATGTGGCAAAACTGGGTGTCAAACCCGCTACCAAAAATCCTCGTGTGATCGATTACATGGATGAAATCATTGATTTTGTGCAGGTCTTGATTGACAAGGGTTACGCCTATGAAGCTTCTGGAGATGTCTATTTCCGTGTGGAAAAGGCGGAGAATTATGCTCGTTTGGCCAACAAAACCCTATCTGACTTAGAAGCTGGGGCTTCTGGTCGGGTTGAGGGAGAAGGTCAACTCAAAGAACATCCTTTCGACTTTGCCCTGTGGAAAACTGCCAAGCCAGGTGAAGTATCTTGGGAAAGCCCTTGGGGAGCAGGTCGTCCAGGTTGGCATATCGAGTGTTCGGTTATGGCGACAGAGATTTTGGGAGCTACCATTGATATTCACGGTGGTGGTGCGGACTTGGAATTCCCCCACCATACCAATGAAATCGCCCAGTCTGAGTGCAAAACAGGCCAAACCTTTGCGAATTACTGGATGCACAATGCCATGCTCAATATCAACGATGAGAAGATGTCCAAGTCCTTGGGCAATTTCCTGACAGCACATGACATGTTGGAACAAATTGACGGTCAGGTCTTGCGCTTCTTCCTATCGACCCAGCACTACCGCCGTCCACTCAACTACACTGAGAAGGCTATTTCAGATGCGGAAATCAATCTCAAATATCTGAAAAACACTTATACACAACCTGTGCAAAACTCTGTGGATAAGTCGGGTCTTGAATTGCATTTGGCAGCCTTTGAAGCGGCAATGGATGATGATTTCAATGCGGCAAATGGCATTACGGCTATCTTTGAATTTGCCAAGTGGATCAACTCAGGCAACTACGATGAAACTGTAAAAGAAGCTTTTGGAAACATGCTGGAAGTGTTCGGTATTGTCTTTGAAGAAGAAGTCTTGGACAGTGAGATTGAAGCCTTGATAGCAGAACGTCAAGCAGCGCGTGCCAATCGGGACTTTGCGACGGCTGACCGTATTCGTGATGAATTGGCAGCCCAGGGGATCAAGCTCTTGGATACCAAGGATGGTGTGAGGTGGACACGTGACTAAGGCAGTAGATGTCAATCTCATCAATGGCATCGCCCTGGCATTTGAAGGGGATGCTGTCTATTCCATGTATATCAGACGGCACTTGATTTTCAAGGGGCTGACCAAACCCAACAAACTGCACGGAGAGGCCAACAAATATGTCTCGGCCAAGGCTCAGGCAAGTCTGATCTCTGCCCTCTTAGAAGCTCAGCTATTGACCGAAAAAGAGGAAGAAATCTACAAGCGAGGCCGCAATGCCAATAGCCACACCAAGGCCAAGAATGCAGATGTAGTGACCTACCGGATGTCCACGGGCTTTGAGGCGGTTTTGGGCTATCTGCACATGACAGAGCAGACGGAGCGCCTGGATGAACTGGTGGGCTGGTGTATTGATTTTGTAGAAAATAATTAACTAAGACAATGAGGAGGGAAACTTCCTCTTTTTTGTTTTCTCTAAACTAAAGTTCTTTTTATCTGATTTAAAGAAGGGGGACCATGAGGGCTTGAAGGTCATATTTTTCCTCTGTACAATGGAATTAATAAAACCTGATAAACTTTGTGTGATAGCTGTTCTATCAAAGGTAGCATGTGCCAACTATAATCTGGAAAGGAGGAAATTGAGAACAGCTGTTGCACTACAATTGTGTAGGAGGAAAGTATGACAAAATGTAATTTCGACAAACGTGAGCGATTCGGTATTCGAAAATTTACAATAGGTGCCTGTTCTGTTTTGATTGGTGCGACCTTATTTGGAACACAGGTTTCTGCGGAACAGCTAGAAAATGTGGACAGCTTGTCAGAGCCAGCTGTTGAGCTATCTTCGGTAGAAATCGAACATGTGGGAAAGACCGAAGTTGAGGAAGAAATATCACCAATTTTAGCAGATGAGAAAGTGGTGGCCGAAGAGTTGAATGGAGAAGTATCTATATCAGATAGTAGCGAAGAAAAACTGCCTTTAGCACCGTCTGATAATCCAGAAAATAAACTAGAGGACACAGAGGAAGCGGAAGATAAAGAGGTGGATTCTTCAGATTCTGGTCAGTTGCTTTCTGATTTTCCTCAGGTAGAGGATCAAGGAATTCGTCCGAAAGAGATTAAGTTTGATAACTGGGATCAGGTGCTTGCCTGGGAGCCGGGTGCTCGTCCAGATGATGATTTGAACCGCGCATCTGTAGAGTTGGTTGAGCGCTTTAGAGGGCATGTCGTCAATGAGAGAGCCAATGAGAAAGCAAAGGTAGAAGCTCTTTCAAATACCAACTCTAAGGCGAAAGACCATGCCTCTGTTGGGGGAGAAGAGTTTAAAGCCTATGCCTTTGATTACTGGCAGTATATTGATTCAATGGTATTTTGGGAAGGCTTGATTCCTAGCCCAGACGTTATTGATGCTGGACACCGCAATGGTGTGCCCGTTTTGGGAACAATTTTCTATAATTGGTCCAGTAGTATTGAAGACCAAGAGAAGTTTGTGGCTTCTATGAGACAGAATCCTGATGGAAGTTTTCCTGTTGCTCGTAAGTTGGTAGATATGGCTAAATACTATGGTTTCGATGGTTATTTCATAAATCAAGAGACTACAGGAAGCTTGGTTGAACCTATGGGGGAAACCATGAGAAACTTCATGCTCTATACCAAGGAATATGCAGAATCGATTGGTTATCCGATTACGTATTCTTGGTATGATGCCATGACCTACGAATATGGTCGCTATCACGAAGATGGTTTGGGTGAGTACAACTATCCGTTTATGGAAAAGGAAGGAGACAAGGTCCCTGCGGATCGTTTCTTTGCGAATTTTAACTGGACACGGGCCAAAAATAACTATTCAATCGAAGTGGCGAAACGAATCGGTCGAGATCCATTTGATATTTTTGCTGGATTTGAATTGCAACGGGGAGGCTCTTACAAAACGCAAATTAATTGGGATGCTCTGTTTGATGAAAATGGGAAATTGAGATTATCACTCGGTCTGTTTGCGCCAGATACCATTACAAGTTTGGGTGCGACGGGTGAGGATTATCATGAGAATGAGAATATCTTCTTTACAGGCTATCAAGGAGATCCAACCAAACAGAAACCTTCGGATAAAAATTGGTATGGCTTGGCCAATCTCATTGCGGATAAGACGGCTATTACAAGCAGTAATTTTAATAGTTCCTTTAATACAGGGCACGGGAAAAAATGGTTTGTAGATGGCAAGGTTGCCAAAGATGGGGAATGGAATTATCGCTCTGTGTCTGGTATTTTACCAACCTGGCGGTGGTGGATTGAAGCAAGTGGTAAAAAGCTTGCTGCGGCTTATGATTTTGACGATGCCTATAATGGGGGCAACTCTCTTCGTTTTACAGGCGATTTGGAAAAAAATGGCAAGCAGGAAGTTAAGTTGTATTCCACCAAGATTCCTCTATCAGAAACAAGTCGTTTAAGGGTTGCGCACAAAGGAGGACAAGGTGCAAATATCTCCCTAGCTCTAGCGCTTGAACCAGATTATCAATTTGCGAATAAAGAAGCCTGGCGCTTGCTTAAACTATCAGGAGATTGGCAAGATCAGACCTTTGATTTATCTAGTCTGGCAGGAAAGACAGTGTACGGTATCCAAGTGGTTGTTGAAAATGAAGCAGCGCTGTCGGATTTTGATTTTCGTTTAGGGCAGTTGGCGATTTATGACCAAGAAACTTCACCTACTGCACCGAAAGATGGCCAAGTCCTTGCTAAGCGATTGAAGAATGCCCAAGATGCTGAAGCTGTGATTAGCTTTACAGGGACAGATGATACAGACTTTTATGAAGTATATGCGCAGGTCGACGGACAGTGGAAATTGCTGACAGGTTCTTCTAATACAAGGATTTACCTCCCTCAGCTAGTTCGTTCTGCTCAGGCAGAAGGTCGAACCCAAGCTTTGAAAGTTCATGCCGTTGGGAAAAATGGTTTGCGTTCGGAAGCAGGGGAGTTTATCTTTGATTGGGAAATGACGGTGAAAGATACTAGCCTTCCTAAACCATTGGCAGAAAACATTGTTCTCGGAGCAGAAGTCATTGGTTCAAGTTTTGCTAAAAAAGAAGGTGGAGAAGGCATTGAGGGCATGTTGAATGGGACCATCACCAGTCTGTCAGATAAATGGTCTTCCCATCAGTTGAGTGGCCATGTAGATATTCGTTTGACCCAACCTCGGACAGTCGTGCGATGGGCTATGGATCATGCTGGTGCAGGTGGTGAATCGGTCAATGATGGCTTAATGAATACCAAGGATTTCGATCTCTATTTTAAAAATGAGAATGGTGACTGGGTGTTAGCCAAAGAAGTTCGTGGCAATAGTAATCATGTGACAGACATTTTATTTGACAAGCCAATTCGAGCGCAGGAATGGCGTTTGGATGTCTTGACTGCTGATAATGGTACTCCTTGGAAGGCCATTCGTATTTATAATTGGCGCATGTATGAAGAATTGGACATGGAGACACCGAACATTCCGATGACCCATGCTGTTGCTCGCCATCTCGGTAATCATCAGATTCAAGTAGGTTTCAAGGATGTCCCTGCCAATCGGAAAATAGCGCTTTATTCTAGTCCAGATGCCGTAAAACCACTGGCAGAATTGGAATCGACAGAGTCAGGAAATCTTATATTCGACCCGATTCGCTTTGAGTCCCTGCCTGAGTTCATTTACTACCGTACTCTGGAGGAAAGAAAGGATTGGAGCAATCTATTGGCCATTCGCGTACCGCAAGGTGAAAAAGTCGTGAAAGCGATGGAATGGATAGCTCCCCTAGAGAAAAAAGTTTACCGACAAGGTAGTCCTTTATCGCTTGCAGGAGCACAATTCCGTGTAGCTTTTGAAGGAGATTGGCCTGCTGAACGAGTGAATACCACCAATCCGGCAGTTACAGTAAGGGGATATGATCCGCAAAAATTAGGTGAACAAACATTGACCGTTTCCTATCTAGGCGAAACACTTGCTCAGCCACTGACGGTATATGTTGTTGAAGATATAGCCCAAGGTGAGAAAAAAGCAGTCGGTCTAGAAATCCAACAGTTACCAAAAGTGCAGTATGTTGTAGGAGATGATTTGGATATCACAAATGGTCGATTTGTTATTATCTATGACGATGAGTCAACTCAGTCCTTCTCTTTGACAGAAGCTGGAGTAGAAATTGTTGGTTTCGATTCCCGTAAAGAGGGGCGTCAGAGCCTAGGTTTACGGTATGCTGGTTTGGAGACTTCATTTGATGTCCTTGTTTCACCGAAGCCAATCGTCAATGATGAGTATCTAAAGCAGAAAATAGCAGAAATTGAGGCTCTACAAACCCAAACAGCCTATCTCTATTCTAGTGAGCAGACACAACTTGCCTTGCAAACTGCCTTGGAAGAAGCTCAGTCTGTGGTAGCAGATACCAATCGGACAGTCGAGCAGGTTGAAGCCGCTCAAACTCTTTTAGAGAAACAGTTAGGAGAGCTGGATGGGGAGAAACTTTACCAAGCAGATCTTGGACGTCTCAATCAGCTAATCCAAGAGGTGAAAGGAATAGATACGCCTATAAATTCTTCTGAGCTGAGTTCTTTACTTGAAAAAACTGAGAAAATTTTGGGTTCAGATAGTATTCGTCCAGATGAGATGAAGGAGCTGCTCAATGAATGGACTGATTTGTTTGAACAGTCTAGTCTGGTAACGCATGTCGGTACAAGAGATTCGATGGAGTCTAAGAATTTACTGGCTCCTGAAAAACCGAGGATGGATTTGACCTATGAGTTGGTGCCGAGACAAGTCATCAAACGGACCAGCACTGATTTGCCACTGGGCAAAGAGCGAATTGTTCAGGAGGGGGCTGATGGTCAAATGATGGTAGCTCACCTAGTCTATAGTGATGGCCATCGCGAGCTGTATTCACGAACAGTTGCTGATGAGAGTCAGCCGAAAATAGTGGAGGTCGGCAGCGGTTTGCCTGTCCAGCAGGAGAAGACTTTAATGGTAGAAAATAGCCCGCAGGTTGAAAAGCAGATCAGAGATGCTTCTCAACAGAAGAGTGATCTTCCACAAACTGGTGATACCTATCAGGAGAAGTATGTTCTTCTTGGGTTAGTTGGTGTGGCTCTGGTTGGCCTATCTCAGTTAGCTTATCTCAGAAAGCAAGGTGAATAAAATAAATAGTCAGGGTTGCTCCCTGACTATTTTTTATGAGTATGGCTCCTTGCTAGGTAGCAATGCTAGATCAAATTCCAGACACTTAGCTGTCACTAACTGATCATGCTTGATGGTTTGGATGACTTGTGTATCTAATGAAACTTGCTTGACAAACTGGAAATTTGCATCGCTCTTTGGAGTAGAAATGGTCAGCTTGTGTTGATCTGCAAGTAGCAAGTCTACTTCCTTAAAATGCGGTAGTCCGATTTGGTAGTCAGCTTTTCCAGGACAGACAGGATAGAAGCCTAGACAGGAGAAAATGTACCAGGCTGAAAGGCTACCATTATCCTCGTCACCTGGATAGGCTTGAAAACCTGTCTTGAAAGCTGTTTGTCTGATTTTGTGAATGAGCAGACTAGTGTATTCTGGTTTGGTGGACCATTGGAAAAGGTAAGGGATATGGAAGCTCGGTTGGTTTGAAATAGCCAGCTGACCGAGATTGACTTGCGCCATTTCCGACATTTCGTGAATTTCATAGCCGTATTGTTCAGGTAAGAAATAAGCTTCCTGATTGCACAGTTGGATGAGGTAGGTGGTAAAGGCTTCTTTTCCGCCCATCAATTCTATCAGTCCATCGATGTCATGAAAGACGGACAGGGTTGCTTGTAGGGCAGAACATTCGGCATAGTCTCTTCCCCAGCTTAGCGAGGAAAAGTCTGCTCGGAATTGTTTCTGTCTGTCCTTGGCGCGCATGAGACCTATTTGGTCATCGAACAGCTGTCGGTAGCCTAGGCTCATTTGAGCGTACTGCTTAGCCAGTTGGTCCTTCCCCAGTTTTTCTGCTACTTGGCTGATAGCCCAATCACTGTAGACATAATCAAGAGAATGGCTCACAGATTCGTTGAAATCAAGAGGGAGATAATTTAACTGGCGGTAAATCTGACTACCGTGTCGACCGTAACGCTGATCCGCATCGGTCTTTTGACTGGTTTCAATCATGGCTTGGAGAAACTCTTCCATCAAATCAGGAACAAGTCCCTTGCAGGCCGCATCAGCAATGACTCCATCTACAAGAGTTCCTGGCATGATACCGCGCTCGTCTGGCGATAGCCATTTGGGTAAAAATCCAGTATCTCGATAGTGTTGGAGAATGCCGTGGAGAAACTCTTCCAAATAGTCTGGGTAGATAAGTGCCAGCAGGGGATAGGAGGAACGGAAGGTGTCCCAGTAGCCATTGTTGGTGAAAAATTTGCCTAGTTTGGCCTGGTTGCTGATGGGGTCAAAATGAATGGCTTGTCCATCAGGACTAGGTTCATAGAAAGTCTGTGGGTAAAGTAGGCAACGATAGAGGCAGTGGTAGAAGAAATTGATGTCTTCTGTTTTTTTGTCACGAATCTGAATACGGCCCAGTAGTTGGTTCCAGGTGCTTTCAGCTTGTTTTTGGGCTTGGGGGAAGTCAGGAACATCTTTCAATAGAAAGGCGGCCTGCTCAGGGCTGATAAAAGAGGTAGCCAAACGCCCCTTGATAGAAGTGTTTGAGAAGTTGATGCGAAGGTGCAAATCTTCTCCCACCACTTCCGTTTTAGCTATCTTGCGATCCTTGACCAGATGGTAACATTCTGTTATTTCCTCTTCAAATTCTAGGAGAGCATACATGCAGAAATCAGGGGATTGGCAGGCGCTGACCTGAAAAATTTGAATGAGGAGTTGGTGAGGATTGAGCAGTCGATAAATGGATTTTCCAGGTGAATAGAAGACTATTCCGATAGGCTGGTTAGCAAAAGACGCTATCTCAAAACTGGCTCCGTAAAGACTGGGAGCTAAACGGCTTACCAAACGATAGCGATTGGATTGTAATTGGAGGAGGTCAGGTCGAAAAATAGCTTGGTCGAGTTGGTAGCTGGATTGACGGTGAAAGAGGCTATCTCGGCTTAATTCACCTGTGACAGGTGTTAATAAGAGGGAGGAAAAATCCCCCAACCAAGGACTGGGTTGATGGGTCAGGCGAATACCTTGATAGACAGGTTCATAGGGATTGAACCACCAGTTTCCAGTCTGGTCGCTGGTCTGGGGAGCAAAATAATTCATGCCGAAAGGGACCCCTGTCAATGGTAGGGTGTTTCCGTTTGAAAAGGCATGTGAGTTATAAGTACCATAGCGGGTGTCAATGGTTGAAACGATGGAGGTATACATAGGCTATCCTTTTCTTTTTTTATTGATAATAAGCGGTATCCTCCTTATTATATAGAGAAAATGAGCGAAAAGAAAGCGTTTTCCTAAAATGGCAATATTTGTATATAAATGGGTTTAATTTGTGTATAGGATTTGCATATAGAATTGTATAGACTGATACTAGGAACCTTGTGTCTAATGAAAATTATATGGACTTGCCAGATAGAGGTTGGAAGAACTCTGAGCAAAGGATAAAAAGGAGAAAGCATGTTTTACACAAAAGAAATCATAGAGAACTGGCTGACAGGCATTCAAAAGAAAACAGCTGACCACCCAAGTTGGGGAAGTGTATTTGAAAGGTGTTATACGGATACGCTTGATAGGACCATTAGTCAGCTGGAAGATGGGACTACTTTTGTCTTAACGGGGGACATTCCAGCCATGTGGTTGAGGGACTCGACAGCCCAGGTCAAACCCTATTTAGCCTTGGCCAGAAAAGATGAGAAATTACGGCAGATGATTCTAGGTCTGGTAGAACGGCAAATGGCCTTTATTTTGATGGATCCTTATGCCAATGCCTTTAATCAGGCAGCTAATGGGCGGGGGCACCAGACCGACCACACTCAGATGGGACCCTGGATTTGGGAGCGGAAATATGAGGTGGATTCCCTCTGCTACCCCCTTCAATTAGCCTATCTACTTTGGAAAGCGACAGGGGAAACCAGTCATTTTAACCAGACCTTCTTTGGGGCAGCTGAAAAAATTGTCCAACTCTGGAAATTGGAGCAGCACCATGAAAACTCCCCTTATAGCTTTGAACGGGATACTGACCGGCTAGAGGATACCCTCACGCACCAAGGAAAAGGGGCTCCCTGCGCCTATACAGGGATGACTTGGTCTGGTTTTCGTCCAAGCGATGACGCCTGTATCTACCCTTACCTCATCCCCTCAAACATGTTTGCGGTCGTCGTCTTGGGTTATTTAGGAGAAATAGCAGAGCAGTTTGCCAGTGAGGCATTCTCAGATTTGGCTGAAGGTGCCAGACGGTTGGCGCAGGAAATTGACCTGGGCATTCGAACCTTTGGGCTGACCAAGAATCAGGCAGGGGAAACCATTTTTGCTTATGAGGTGGATGGATTGGGTAACCAGTCTATCATGGATGACCCAAATGTCCCAAGTTTGCTAGCGGCTCCCTATCTAGGCTATTGTCAGAAAGACGATCCCATCTATTTGGCAACCCGTCGGACTATTTTAAGTCAAGAAAATTCCTATTACTACGAGGGTGACTATGCTGCGGGTCTTGGTTCCAGTCATACCTTCTATCGCTATATCTGGCCGATTGCCTTGGCTATTCAAGGATTGACGACGGATGACAAGGAAGAAAAAGCGCGCTTGCTGGATACCATGGTAGCCTGTGATGGTGGTACAGGGCTGATGCACGAGAGTTTCCATGTGGATGATCCGACGCTTTACTCCAGAGAGTGGTTCTCCTGGGCAAATATGATGTTTTGCGAATTGGTTTTAGATTATTATGATATACGACCGGAGGAATAAAATGGGAAAAGAAACGGTTCATATTATTTCACATAGCCACTGGGATAGGGAATGGTATCTTCCTTTGGAAGAGCATCGGATGCGCTTAGTAGAGCTGTTTGATGACCTGTTTGACTTATTTGAAACAGATCCTGAGTTTAGGAGTTTTCATCTAGATGGACAGACCATTGTCCTAGATGACTATCTGGAAATTCGTCCGCAGAATCGAGAGTTATTGAAGAAATACATTCAAGACGGTCGGCTGATTATTGGACCTTTTTACATCTTGCAGGATGATTACCTCATCACTAGTGAGGCCAATATGCGCAATACCCTTCTGGGCCACTTGGAAAGCAAGAAGTGGGGACGGGCTCCGAAGATTGGTTATTATCCAGATACTTTTGGAAATATGGGGCAGGCTCCTCAGCTACTGCGTCAGGCTGGTATAGATGTGGCCTTGTTTGGTCGTGGGGTCAAACCTGTCGGCTTTGATAATCAGGTTCTGGGAGATGACCAATTCCAGTCCACTTTCTCGGAGATGATTTGGGAGGGGGCAGATGGCAGTCAGGTTCTGGGAATTTTATTTGCTAACTGGTACAGCAATGGCAATGAAATTCCAGTTGATGAGGAAGAAGCACGTGTTTTTTGGGAGAAAAAACTGGCAGATGTTCGCAAATACGCTTCAACCTCCCACTATCTGCTGATGAATGGTTGTGACCACCAGCCTGTCCAGAAAAATCTCAGCCAAGCTTTGCGCCTGGCTCGAAAATTGTATCCAGATATAGACTTTGTTCATTCAAGCTTTGAAGAATACATAGCAGCTGTCAAGGAAGAATTACCAAAAGACCTCAGTCGTGTCAAGGGAGAATTGATTAGCCAGGAAACGGATGGCTGGTACACCTTGGCAAATACGGCCTCTTCGAGAATTTATCTCAAGCAGGCCAATGATCAGGTCAGCCAGCTTTTGGAACAAGTTGTAGAACCTCTGGTGGTGATGACAGGAGATAAGGTGCCCAGAGATGAGTTGCGCTATGCCTGGAAACTCTTGTTGCAGAATGCCCCCCATGATAGCATCTGTGGTTGTAGCGTAGACCAGGTGCATAGTGAGATGGAAAACCGCTTTAAGAAGGTTAAGCAAGTCGCTCATTTTCTGAGCCAGCGCTCCCTAGACAGGTGGGAAAAGCAGGTGGATTCTAGCCCATTAGACGGCTTACTATTTACGGTTTTCAATACTACAGCCTGCCGACAAACCCAGCTAGTAGAGCTTGATTTGGTGGTTGAACAGGAAGATTTTCGCGACGGGCGGTTAGACCAACACTTCCAATCCATGGTAGCTATTTCTCTGCCAGCCTTGGGCCTCTTTACCAGTCAAGGCCAAGAGCTTGAGGCAACCATCGAAGATCTAGGTGTCAACTTCCGCTACGATTTACCAAAAGATGCTTTTCGCTCTGCCAATTTTGCCCGCCAGATTCGTGTCCGCTTTGTAGTGGAAAATCAGGCACCATTTTCATGGCAGACCTACCAAGTCAAGCCGATTGTTGATACTCGGGTGAGCAATAGTTTAAGTGAACAGTTTGAAAATGATTATTACCGTATCAATGTGATGGATGGTCAGCTCTTGCTAGAAGACAAGAGAACGGGTCAAGCCTATAAAGACTGGCTACGCTTTGAAGATTGTGGAGATTTGGGCAATGAATACATCTTCATGGCGCCGAAGAATGACCAACCGATCTATGGTCAGATAGAGGACTTCGGTCTTGTCTACCAAACAGAAGCGGTCAGCATTGCCAAGGTCACTCACCGTTTGCATCTACCTATAGCTATGGAAACAAGTCTGGAAGATGAACAGAAGCGCCTGGTAGAATTCAAACATCGAACATCTCAAAGGAGTCAGGAAAAGAAAGACCTGCTCCTTACCACCTATCTGACCCTCTACCGCCATCAACCCCAAATTCGTATCCAGACCAATTTTCATAACCAAATCAAGGACCATCGCTTACGAGTAGTCTTTGATATTGGAATAGAAGCTGATAACCACTTGGCAGATTCCATTTTTGAAGTCGTTGAACGTCCAAATCAGCCCCATCCAGCCTGGGAAAATCCGTCCAATCCTCAACGTCATCGTAGTTTTATTTGTCTATCAGATGACCGACAAGCCATGACTGTTTCGAGCAAGGGGCTACATGAGTATGAAATCCTAGACAGGGGAAAGATAGCTTTGACACTGCTTCGTGCGACTGGAGAGCTGGGAGATTGGGGCTACTTCCCAACACCAGAAGCCCAGTGTTTGAGGGAATGTCAGTTGGACTATGCCTTTGAAATTTGCCCAGTAGAGGAAGGTTTTGCCAGCTTCCAAAGAGCGCAGGCCTTCCAAGGACACTTGCTAACCAAGCAAGTAACCAGCCATAGTGGGCACCTGCCTTGTGATTATCAAACTATAAGTCACCCAGCACTTGAAGAGGACCGCTTATGCGTGACTTCATTGAAGGTGGCAGAAACATCGGACCGCATCCTGCTCCGTTACTACAATATGAGCCAGGAGCAGTTAGCAGGTTGGAGAGAGTGGACTGAGGGTGTTGACCTCTTGGAAGAACCACTAGAAGATTTGTCGACTAGGATTGAACCTCAGGCAATCCGAACAGAGGTCATTGGTCATCATGGAAAGGAGAAAGAATATGGTAGTAGTCTGTTTTGATATTGGAGGTACGGGTATAAAAGCGGCCCTGATTGGTTCAGATAAGCAGATAAACTATAGGCAGGAATGGAAAACGCCATCTAGTTTAGAGGAATTGTTAGGGCTTATGGATAGTATTATTCAGCCTGTAGCGGACTTGGAGGCTATTTCTTTAAGTATCCCTGGAGCAGTGGATATTGAAACAGGTGTCATCCAGGGGTTGAGTGCGGTTCCTTATATTCATGGGGTGTCTTGGTATGAGTTACTGGAGCAATACGATTGTCCAATCTTTTTAGAAAATGATGCTAATTGTGTCGGTCTGAGTGAATTGGCTGTTGATGACCAGTTATCGACCTTTGCCTGTGTCGTCTGTGGGACAGGCATCGGTGGTGCCTTGATTGTGGATAGAAAACTTATTCGTGGGAAACAAGGTTTCGGTGGCGAATTTGGCTATATGCTGATTGCTACTGGTAAGGGACCTCTAAAAAATTGGTCCCAACTGGCTTCGACAGGGAGTTTGGTCAGACGGGTTGCTAGTCAGTATGAGGAAGCTGTTGAAGATTGGAATGGCAAGCGGATTTTTGAACTAGCAGAACAGGGTGACGAGGTATGTCAATTAGCTATTGAAGAGATGACACGCAATCTAGCCTATGGTATATTAAACATCTCCTATTTTCTTGAGCCAGAAGTGCTGGTTATGGGTGGTTCTATTAGTCAAAATCCAGTCTTTATTCAAGCCATTCAGGAGCAACTAGAGGCTATTCAAAAGGAATATCCAGAAGAATTTCCATATCTACCTGTTATTCGTGCCTGCCACTACCAGCAGGATGCCAACCTCATGGGTGCCTATATGAAGACTCTACAATAAGGAGAAATAATCATGTTGCAAATAAACCATTCTTTACAGCTGTCGGAAAAAGGCTTAACTGAGATTTGTTCCTTGCTTGGCTTGGATTGCCAGTTAGAACTTGAAGTTGATGGCAAGGAGAGTTTGCGGATTGAAGGAACAGCCGGTTCTTACCGTATCCTTGCGCCCAAGGAACATATGATTTACCGTGGCTTGCTTGTTTTGGCTAGTCAGTTGGCTCAGGGCGAAACTGAAATTCATATCTTAGAAAGACCTGTTTACCGTCAACTTGGTTTTATGGAAGATTGTTCTCGAAACGCTGTTCTGACGGTTGAAGCCAGCAAGACCTTGATTAGACAACTGGCTTTGATGGGCTATAGCCATTTCCAGCTTTATATGGAAGACACCTATGAACTGCGTGAGGAGCCTTATTTTGGCTATTTCCGAGGGGCCTATACAAGAGAAGAATTGCAGGCTATTGAGGAGGAGTGCCACCATTACGGTATGGAATTTATCCCGTGTATCCAGACTCTAGCCCATCTGATTGCCTACCTCAAATGGAACATTTCATCTATTCAGGCCATTCGAGATGTGGACAATATTCTTTTGATCGGGGATGAGAGGACCTACATCTTGATTGATAAGATGTTTGAGGCTTTATCCCATCTGAAAACACGGACTATTAACATCGGTATGGATGAGGCCCATCTGGTTGGGCTGGGGCGCTACCTCAATCAGCATGGCTACCAAAAACGAAGTCTGATTATGTGCCAACACTTGGAACGGGTCTTGGATATTGCTGACAAGTATGGCTTCCATTGTAGTATGTGGAGCGATATGTTCTTCCAGTTGTTGACAGCGAGTAAGGATTACACTGGTCAGTTGGAAATTGACTCGGAAATTCAGGCTTATTTGGACCGATTGAAAGATAGGGTGACCCTGATTTATTGGGACTATTACCAGACCAGTCGGGAAAGTTATGCTCAAAAGCTGGCAAGTCATCAGCAGTTGGGAGAACAGATTGCCTTTGCAAGTGGTGCATGGAAATGGATTGGTTTTACTCCGGATAATGATTTCAGTATGCGGATTGCACCAGAAGCACATGCCGCCTGTCAAGAGTATGGGGTCCAAGAAGTGACAGTAACCGCCTGGGGAGATAATGGTGGAGAATGTGCTACCTTCTCGATTTTGCCTAGTCTTCATGCTTGGGCAGAACTCCAGTACCGAGGAAATTTGGACTGTCTGGCTGAGCATTTCTATCAGCTGCATCAAGTTTCCCTAGATGACTTCCTGCAATTGGATTTGCCAAATAAGACACCTAGTCACCCAGGTCCAGGTCATCACGGCTTCAATCCTAGTCGCTATATCTTATACCAGGATATCCTATGTCCCTTGTTGCAGGAGCATATTGATGCCGAAAAAGACAGTGCCTTTTATCAGGATTTGACACCTAGATTGGCAGAGATTGGAAGCCGAGCCAAGGGCTATGCCTATCTCTTTGATACCCAGGCTAAGTTGAGTCAGGTGTTGGCTACCAAGGCAGCTATTTCAGTCCATATTCGTCAGGCCTATCAGGAAGGAAATCATCAAGTCTTGGCTGAGCAAGTTGGGCGCTTGCAAGAGTTGAGAAGGGACTTGGCGAGCTTCTATCAGGCGCTTAGCAATCAATGGTTGATCGAGAAGAAGGTGTTTGGTCTGGATACAGTGGACATTCGTCTAGGTGGCCTAGATGCTCGCATTTGCCGAGCGATCCAGCGGTTGCAAGCCTACCTGAACAATGATATATCTAAACTAGATGAACTAGAAGTGCCTATTCTCCCTTATGATGACTTCCATCAGGACAAGGGTTTTCGTGCGACAACTGCCAACCAGTGGCAAATTATTGCGACCGCTTCAACCATCTATACAACCTAGTAATTTTCGAGCTCGAAAGGGCTCGATTTTTTTATGCAAATGCTGACTGGAGAAACAAGTTTTATTTATTTTCTACAGAAAGTATATGAGTGACGATAGCTACCTATAATTTGTATAATTTTGTCTATAATGAGGCAATTCACAGCTAGCTCAAATAAGAGTAAACTAATGATGTAAGGTAAAGTTTAGGAATAGAAAGGAGCTATAATGAAAAACTTCGTAAAACATCTAAAACAAAATGCCATTTTCTTCTTAATGGTACTGCCGGGAGTTATCTGGCTCATTCTATTTTTCTACATACCGGTATTCGGAAATGTGATTGCCTTTAAAGATTATCGTCATACAGGTAATGGTTTCTGGGATAGTTTGATACAGAGTGAATGGATTGGTCTGGATAATTTCAAGTTTCTCTTCCAGTCATCGGATGCCTACATTATTACCAGAAATACCATCTTATACAATCTGGGTTTTATTGTTCTAGGACTGATTTTTGCAGTAGCTATTGCCATTATCTTTAGTGAAATGCGGTCGAAGAAGTTGGTGAAGATATACCAAACCACTACATTATTCCCTTATTTCCTTTCTTGGGTTATTATCAGCTTCTTCGTCTATGCATTTTTAAGTCCTGACAAGGGCCTTATCAATAATATTCTCAAGGGTCTGGGCATGACGACTATCAACTGGTACAGTACACCGACCTATTGGCCCTTCATCTTGCTTTTCTTAGGAATTTGGAAAGGTTTGGGCTACAACAGTATTATTTATTATGCAACCATTATGGGTATTGACCCAACCTATTATGAGGCTGCGATTGTGGATGGAGCGACCAAGTGGCAACGCATCCGCTATGTCACCCTTCCTCAGTTAATGCCTCTGATGACTATTTTAACGATTCTGGCTGTCGGAAATATCTTCCGAGCAGACTTTGGCCTTTTCTATCAAATCCCGAAAAATTCAGGTCCTCTCTTCAATGTGACTCAAGTCCTTGATACCTACGTTTATCGTGGAATTGCAGGAACAGGGGACATCGGTATGGCTATCGCAGCAGGCCTCTATCAATCTGTTGTTGGCTGTATCTTGGTGGTAGTGACCAACCTATTTGTTCGGCGATTTGATAAGGAATCAGCCTTGTTCTAGGAGGGGAATATGAAAAAAAAGAAAGAAATTAGCTCTGTTTCCATCCATTCATTCAGTAAGAAGACAGATTTATTCTTCTCTAGCTTACTAGGACTATTTGCCTTGTCTTGTACTCTTCCATTTGTCTTCGTGATTATTATTTCAATGACAGATGAAAAGAGCCTGGCTATCAACGGTTACTCTTTTTGGCCAGAACAATGGAGTTTAGCAGGCTACGAATACCTCTTCCAGCTCAAGGATCAGATTTTTCAAGCCCTCTTCATTACTTTCTTTGTAACGATTGTAGGAACTAGTTTGAATGTCTTTTTCACAGTTCTCTACGCCTATGCCATTTCGAGAAACAGTTTCAGATACCGAAGATTTTTTACCCTGATGGCTCTCTTTACCATGCTGTTTAGCGCAGGGACCATTCCAACTTATATCGTCATGACCTCATTCTTAAATCTTAAGGATACAGTAGCAGCCTTGATTTTGCCCATGTTGCTGTCCCCATTTAATATCATGGTGATGAGGTCCTTCTTTAGAAAGACCATTCCCGAGTCTATTATTGAGTCGGCTAGGATTGACGGGGCTAGTGAATTGCGGATTTTCTTCCAAATTTGCTTGCCACTAACCTTACCAGGTATCGCAACCATTGCTCTCTTTACAGCTCTCGCTTTTTGGAATGACTGGTACAATGCTCTCCTCTATATCCAGAGCGACAATCTATTCCCCTTGCAATATCTGTTAATGAAAATTCAGGCCAATATCCAGTATCTCTCTGAAAATGCAGCAGCGGCAGCTGCCATGTCTTCAGAAGTTGCAGGAGCCCTACCAAAAGAAGCAACCCGTATGGCCATTGTTGTTGTGTCGACACTTCCGATTGCCTGCCTCTATCCCTTCTTCCAACGTTACTTTGTCAAAGGTTTGACCATCGGAGGAGTGAAGGAGTAGAGAACTGCTCTTACTCTATTTTTTATCGTATTCCATACTTCATTATCTCAAAAAGAAAAGAAAGGAACAGCCAAATGAAAACATGGAAAAAATTTGCCTATTCTTGCGTGACCCTGGTGTCCGCAGCAACCCTTGCTGCTTGCGGTAGTTTGACCGGAAACAAGACTACCTCAAGTAGTGCTACAAGTGAGGATGGCTTGACCAATATCCTCATGTATCAGATTGGTGATGCGCCGAAAAATATCGATGTCCTCTTGGAAAATGCCAATAAGATTATCGAAAAAGAAGCAGGTGCTCATCTGGACATTAAGTATATCTCATGGGGTGACTATAAGGATAAAATGGCCATCATTACCTCATCAGGTGAGGAATATGATATCGCCTTTGCGGATAACTATATCATCAATGCTCAAAAAGGTGCCTATGCAGATTTGACAGAACTTTATAAAAAAGAAGGTAAGGCCCTGTATGATATTATCGACCCTGCCTATATCAAAGGAAATACCATTAACGGAAAAATTTACGCCGTTCCTGTCATTGGTAACGTAGCAAGTCAACAGATGCTTTCCTTCAATCAAGACTTAGTTGATAAGTATAGTTTTGATATTTCTAAGGTAGACAGCTACGATGATATTGAACCAATGTTGGCAACCATCAAAGAAAAAGAAGCAGATGTTACACCACTTGCCTGGGTTAAATCTAGCAAACCATCAACAGATGGCTTGGAATTTCCGGCAGGTAATGAGTTACCGTTAGCTATTGACTTGCAGGGAGATGATACCAAGGTAGTAAATCCATTTGAAGTGGATCGTCATATGAATAACCTCCGTACCATCCATAAATACTACAAGTCTGGTTATGTATTAGCAGATGCTGCAACGACTGATGCTACCTTCTCCTTGGATGTGGCTAACTGGTTTGTTCGTGAAGAAACTCAAGGCCCTGCTGACTTTGGTGACAGCTTACTGTCAACTGTTGCAGGCTATAAGATTACTTCTAAACCAATTACAGGTGCTTACAAAACAAGTGGTTCTACACAAGTAGCAAACTTTGTTATTTCAAAAACTTCTAAGAATAAAGAAAAGGCTATGGAAGTATTGACCCTTATCAATACAAATCCAGAATTGCTCAATGGTCTTGTATTTGGTCCAGAGGGAGTGAACTGGGAAAAAGACCCAAGTGCTGACAACCGTATCAAATTGTTGGATGGCTACAAAGGTGACACTCGTATGTCTGCTTGGAACACAGGTAACAGCCAAATTCTTTACATCACTGATAGAGTGACTGATGAAGATGTGAAAAAAGCAGAAGCATTGCTGGCAGGTGCAGAAGAATCTCCACTTCTAGGTTTCAACTTCAATGCGGATGCAGTTAAGACAGAAATCACAAGTATCCAAAATATCATGAGCCAATATGCAGCAAGTATCAATACTGGTACTGTAGACCCAGATGTAGCAGTTCCAGAAATGCTGAAAAAATTAGAGGCGGAAGAATCCTACAAAAAAGTAAAAGAAGAAATGCAAAAACAATACGATGAGTTTTTGGCGAACAAATAATCAATCATAGATGATGGAGTGTGAACAGAGGTTGGGCTTGGCTCAATCTCTGTTTGATTTTATGTTAATATATACAAATATACATAATTGTGATAAAATAAGTGTAAAAGGAGGGTTTTCAGATGACTAGTTGGTTAGATAGATTTTTTACTCTTTTTTTCTTTCTCATGAAATTGAGTGCCATTTATTTGGTTCTTGTCTTGCTAGGAGGTGTCTTACTAGGTATTTCGCCAGCTAATGGAACCTTACTCTATCTTTATGATAACTACCATTTAGATGCTTCTAAGTACCAGTTTCGAGAGGCCTTCCGTTATTATAAGGACCACTTTATTCAGCTCAATCTTAGTTTGGGCTTCATTTTGTCGCTATTGCTTGTCCTGTTTAGTGGGATATGGCTCGTCATTCATCTAAATCAGACTTGGTGGATGTTAGCCGTTTTGATCACAAATGTCGTCGCCTTCCTCTATGTATTCTCGCTTTATGGACTTTATTTAAAATTGCAGGTTCATTTTGATTTCTCACTTAAAACAGGTTTACAGCTAGCAGCTATTTCTATCTTTTTGGATTGGAAATCTCTGGTCAAATTTCTGCTGGGTAGTTTAGTCTGTTGCCTCTTGCTAGTCAAGCTTCCTCTACTTCTGTTTTTCTTTCTGCCCACTGTTTGGTTACTGTTTCTTTATGATAGCTTTGACCCGATTTACCAGAAAGTTGATAAGGATTATTTATGAGAAAGTTTCTGATTCATACTCTCTTGAGGAGTTATTCCTGTCTAGTAATTGGGATAGTTATTTTCTTTGGTGGAGTTTTATCTTATATTAGTTGGTATCAGTATGATAGTAATCGAGTTCGTATTCAACAGGAAGTTGCAGATGGTTTGAAGGAGGAATTGGATTATTATCAAGACCGGGTTGGCAACTATCTGGCGGATTATATCACGGATAGGGATAGGCTAGACAGTCTATATCAGTATTTTCAATTGTCCCCGGCTCAATACCAAAATTGGTTACTCAACCATCCACACCTAATGGTCAAGAGAATTTCTCTACAGGATTTAGTTCGAACCCTCTATCTCTACTATCCTTTTGTAGAAGGAATAGACATAGCTCCTATGGATGCAGATAGTGTATTTGTATCAACCGTTCATTTGAAATCAGGTAAAAAAGTTGCTGCCGAAAGCTACAAGGCTCCCCAGCATAGTATCTCCATGACCTTGTTTTCTCCTGTAACGACGGAGGGGATTGCGACCATCTATGTAACGATTGATTCAGATTTACTAGACCAGTATATCCAGAGGAAGACTGACCTACCTATGAAGGTTCGAATTCGAGATTCTTTGGAAAGAGAGTTTTATAGCCTGCGACCTGAGGCCAAGACCTCGCCTATTTCCTATCGGATAAGCGGGGATTTGCTCTTGGAAGTTGGTGTTGATCGGCAACACGCTCTTCAGTCTGTAGGCGGTCTAGTTACTATTATTTTTCTAGGAAGTAGCTGTTTGATTGCTCTCTTATTGCTCGTTCTAAGGAGGGTCTTTAAACGATATGAGGTACAGGTCTTGGATATTGTGGACACCATGCAAGAGATTCGTGGTTCAGATAGAAATCTACGCTTGCAGACGGACAATAAAGAGCAAGAAATGCATCTCATTTCATCAGAAATCAACCAGATGTTAGATGCCCTAGATCAGAGCATTCAAGATATCTATCGCTTGCAGTTAGCTCAGAAAGATGCCAATATGCGGGCCTTACAAGCTCAAATCAATCCACATTTTCTTTACAATACCTTGGAGTTTTTCCGTATGTATGCCGTGAGCAAGCAGATGGATGAACTAGGGGATATGATTTATGAATTTTCTAGTCTGCTCCGCAGTAGTGTGACACAGACCAAGATGACGACTGTGGCGGAAGAGCTCTCTTTTTGTGAAAAACATAGTTACATTTGTCAAATTCGTTACCCTCGTTCCATTGCCTATGCCTATCAGATTGAACCAGGTTGTGAAAATGTAGAAATTCCACGCTTTGTCATTCAGCCCCTAGTAGAAAATTATTTTGTTCATGGAGTTGATTTGAAACGCAAGAATAATGCGCTCAGTGTCAAGGCTCTTAGGCATGGACAGGACATGGAAATTCTCATCAGAGATAATGGTAAGGGGATGGAGCAAGGAATTTTGGAAGCTTATCAACATCTATTGGCCAGTCGAGAACTCACCCAGGACAATCATTCGAAATCAATCGGATTACGGAATGTTCATGAACGTTTACTCCTATATTTTGGAGAACGCTACCATATCAAATTAGAATCTAGAGAAGGGGGAGGGGTGACCTATTCCATTTTGCTTGAGAAGGTCTTGCCCCAAGGTGATGGAAATGAACTATAAGATGCTAGTGGTTGATGATGAGTATATGATCCTCGAAGGAATCAAGCACCTCCTGCCTTACCAGGATTACCATGTGGACATTGTCTTTACTGCTGAAAATGCTGAGGAAGCCCTCGACTATGTTTCTAAGAACGCTGTTGATTTGGTTTTGACAGATGTCAGTATGCCAGAAATGACGGGTTTAGAAATGATTAGTCAGATGAAGGAGTTAGTGCCAGACATTCATATCATTATCATGTCTGGTTTCCAGGAGTTTGAATACGCCCGTAAGGCTATTTCTCTGGGGGCATTGGACTATCTAGTTAAACCAATCAATAAACAGGAGCTTGCTAGTCTTCTTCAACAACTACCAAGCTTGAAAAAAGATATAGATAGAGATTATATCAAGGGGTTCTTAGATGGTACTGTGGAGGCTCAGGATTTTCTGGCTCATTCTAATAAAAAGTGGTTGGTTGTAAATAGGCAGGCAAATGAACGGGATCATGCTCGAGCGAAAAATATTCTACACCAGGTTTACTATTTTCAGTTGACAGATGGTCATATAGAGGGTAGTCTATATAAAGAGGAAATTACCCCAGAAACGACAATTCAAGAAGTGGTGGATAAGGTAGAACGGTATGTTTTTTACCAAAGCTTATCAGGTGATTTACAGGCGACTACGGCCAGTCTTTACAAGGATATGGAACCCCTTCTGCGTGCGGGTCAATTAGGGAAAATCATCTCTGTTTTACCAGAGATAGCAGATAAGCTACGGGAAAGTACCCCGGCTGTCTACTTGACCAAGCAATTTTTTAATCAGATTATGTCAGATGTTTTCTACTATTTTAACGAAGTAGACCATCAACGCTTAGAATCCTTCTATCTGCAGGTAGAAGCTAGTCAGGACTTGGATCAGCTCTTGACCTATTTTAAGGAGTATCTGAAAAAGTTTTCTGAAGGTTCTTCCTATAGTCCTCATGTTCAAGAAGTTGTGACCATTGTGAACCAGCAATATGCTAAAGAATTGACCTTGAAAGACATGAGTGCCCGACTATATTTAAATACCGTCTATCTGGGACAACTGATTAAAAAGGAAACCGGGCATACCTTTGCAGAATTGCTCAATCATCAGCGGATCAAGGTAGCCCAACAGCTGCTTTTAAGTAGCCCCCTGGGGATTGAAGAAATTTGCTTCCAGGTTGGCTATACCAATGTGGGCTATTTCTATAAAATATTCAAACGAATTTGTGGAGAATCTCCAAAGAATTATCGCCAAAAACTAGGGCGATTGCAGACAGAATGAAAGTGAGGCCAGATGACTAGCAAGGATCAATTACAGAAATTATTTCCAAAAGCAAAAATGGTAGCTGAAAAAGTAGATGGAGTGGGCATTCATTTGCCTCTAGCTGACGGTACCTGGCTCTTGATAGCTCAAGAGGATATTACAGAGCGAGAACGGGGCCTGTTGCAGTTATTCTTGGGTGAACTACCCCAGGAGGCAGGTCATCCTTGGGCTCGTTATCTTCAGGGGACGGGCCCCCTTCCGCAGGCTCTAAGTAAACTTCAAGTTATCCACGCCCATATTTGGACGGTATCAGATGAAGAGGGAAAGCAAGCTTGGCTGGATATGATGACCAAGCTTCTGCCTAATCTTCAGACCTACTACACGACCAATGGTCAGGACTACAGCTTTGTCTTAGACAGCTCCTCTCTATTTGATGTTAGAGCAATCCTAGGCGATACCCTTGCGACCATGGAGTTTGATTTTGGGTTGCGAATGACCTTGTTTCTAGGTCAGATCTGGCCAGCAAGATTGCTGCAATCCTGGCCCATGCTCATTCAGGCAGAACAATCTCTCTTTCAGCACTGGAGATTAAGCCATCATCAGTCTGGTCTACTAACTTTTAGTCAGCTTCATCTATGGGCTGGTCAGCTTTATCCTATTATCAGAAGAGGTCTGGGAGATATGATTGCCTACCAGCAAATGGAAAAGGAAATTCAGGCGCTTTGGAAAGAGGGGGCCGTATTAACAAAGGCGGCCCAGTCCCTCTATATTCATCGGAATACCCTTCAGTACCGTTTGGATAAATGGTATGATTGGACGGGCTTGCAATTAAAAGAGTTGACGGATTTAGCTGTTTGCTATCAGGTCATCATGGAACAGGATTTTTAATCTTTTGTGCAAGATGTACAAAAGATTTTTTTATTTTTGTTCACATTGACAGAGAAAAATAAAGCGTTTTCATTTATAATGAAACTATCAAAGAAAGCGAGGATTGAACATGGTTCAATTGAATTTAAAAAACATCTATAAAAAATACCCAAACAGCGAGCACTACTCAGTTGAAGACTTCAACTTGGACATCAAGGACAAGGAGTTTATCGTATTCGTAGGTCCTTCAGGATGTGGTAAATCAACAACTCTTCGTATGATTGCTGGTTTGGAAGACATCACAGAAGGAGAAGCATACATCGACGGCGTTCTCATGAACGATGTGGCTCCAAAAGACCGCGATATTGCCATGGTATTCCAGAACTATGCCCTCTACCCACACATGACTGTGTTTGACAATATGGCTTTTGGTTTGAAATTGCGTAAATACAGCAAGGACGAAATCAAAAAACGTGTGGAAGAAGCTGCACAAATCCTTGGCTTGACAGAATTCTTGGAACGCAAACCAGCAGACCTTTCAGGTGGTCAGCGTCAGCGTGTTGCCATGGGTCGTGCTATCGTCCGTGATGCCAAAGTATTCTTGATGGATGAGCCTTTGTCAAACTTGGATGCAAAACTTCGTGTATCCATGCGTACAGAGATTGCCAAAATCCACCGCCGTATCGGTGCGACAACTATCTATGTAACCCACGACCAAACAGAAGCCATGACCTTGGCAGACCGTATCGTTATCATGTCTGCGACTAAAAACCCAGCAGGCACAGGTACAATCGGTCGTATCGAGCAAATCGGTAGCCCAGAAGAGCTCTACAACCGCCCTGTTAACAAGTTTGTTGCTAGCTTCATCGGTAGCCCAGCTATGAACTTCTTCACAGTTAACCTTCAAGACGGTGTTCTTGTTGGAGATGGTTTCAAGGTGGATCTTCCAGAAGGACGTCGCAAACACTTGGAAGAAAAAGGCTACAATGGCAAATCCTTTACCCTCGGTATCCGTCCAGAAGACATCAAGGCTTCTCAGTTGGAATTGGACACATACCCATCTTCCATCGTAGAAGCAGAAGTAGTTGTATCAGAGCTTCTCGGTGCAGAAACCATGCTCTACTCTAAAGTAGGTAGCACAGAGTTTGTATCTCGTGTTGATGCGCGTGACTACCACAACCCAGGAGATACAGTTCGCTTGACCTTCAACCTCAACAAAGCACACTTCTTTGATGATGAAACAAGCAAGGCGATTGTCTAACCTTTCTAAAATTGTTCATAAAACACCTGCCGTCGGATGAAAATCTGGCGGTTTTTTGGGGTTAAGAACGCATAAATACTTGTTTTTTTATTAAATTTTATATAATAAATATAGAAAACACTTACAGGAGGTTCCTATGAAGTCGCTACTGAGAAAAATTCGTATAACGTCTCTTTATATTTTGCTTTATAATCTCATTTTAATCCTCTCCATTTGGCTAGGAAAGGTATCTTCCAAGGAAGAATTTATGATTGCAGTTGCAGGGAATGCGGTCATGATGGGCCTATCTTTCGTGCATTTGCACAACCAAGTATCAGATGAATTTCATGGAAAAATAGAAGAACCGTCGGTTTAAACTGACGGTTCTTCATCTTTATAAACTTCATAAAAATTAACCTTGAGGCGAATAAAGGCTTCCATGTCGTGTAGGAGTTGGAATAGGGTGGCACGGGTTTCAAATTCTTCTCGGGTTTGTGGCAGAGGTCGCTCGCGGAAGGTGGTATGGAAGAGTTCGATGTCTAGGAGCAGTTCCTTGGCGGAGTTTTCTCGGCTTAGTTGCTGGGCTGCTCGCTCGAATAGGCTGGACAGGATGACATTTTCTCTGCCTTCCAGTAAACACTTGTTGATATTTCCTGCCATGGTTCGCAGGATTTTGTTTTGTGCAGCTCGCATTTCAAAGTAATGGACCTGGTAGTTGGTCTGCTGGAAGAGTTGGTTGTGGCGGTCTAGATAGACGACTTTCAGGGCTTCTTCCAAGGTCTTATCCAGCTGCGTAATCAATTCTGCCTTGTTTCGTCCGTCGCCATTTAGCAGAAAGGCTTCAAAGCGAAGAAGAATCTGCTTGAGCAGGTCTTCGACTTGGTCGTGATAGGCCTGGATTTTCTTTTCTTGCGAAGGCATATAGAGGTTAAACAGGAGTGCCAGTCCTGCCCCAATCAGAAAAAGCGTCAGCTCATTTCCCAAAAAAATCAGCGAAATATCCTGCTCCAGCAAGAGATGGGTGACGAGGACGGTCGATGGGGCAATGCCTGCCTCCCAGTTGAAACGGTAGGCCAGAGGGACGTAGAGGGCTAGGTAGATGCCCAGGGTCCAGATGCCGAAGCCGAAGAGAGCAAAGGTCAGGACGGCTATGGTTAGGGCCAGGAGGGTGGAGAAGAGACGGTTGCGAGCCATTTTGAAGCTGGACTTGCGGGTGTCGAGGACGCTGAGAATGGCGATGATGCCAGCTGCCGTCGCATAGGACAAACCCAGGGCGGTCGCTAGGTAAATGGCTAGGACGGTGGCAAATATCAGTTTGATGGTGCGGAGGGAGAGGGACATGGTGGCTCCTTTGGTCTTAATCTGTTTCTATTGTACCATAAAACAAAACCCTCCTAAAGCTAGGAGGGTTACGCTTATGCAAATAGAGCCAGAATACCGACTACCAGGTAGCAGACCAGCTTGTAACTTTCGTTGATGAGGATGAGGTTGATAGGACGTTGCTCAAAGACGTAGTTTTTCAATGAAGCAAGGACCGCAATTACGCCCATGCCGCCAGCTGCGTGAAGCGGTGAAACACCGAGGGTCTTGATGAAGAAAATAGTAATGATGGCAGTCAGCACTTCAATGACAAGGGAAATCACCATTTCCTTCTGGCCATTTTTTCCAGCCTGACGATCTGCTTCTACCTTAGCCATGTCAATGCCTGAAGCCTTGATCCAAGCATCGCGGAAAATCAAACCATACCACAAACCACCGATGGCAAAGGCAATCAGACCTGCCACAATTCCAAAAATAAGTGTCATAGTATCTCCTTTGTGGTCCGCTTGTACGGACAAGTAATAGGTATCAGAATATCATAGGCTTTACTATTTGTCAAAAGTTAGATTGAAACGGGGTGAAAATGAGGATTGACAAATTTAGGTGTTATGCTATACTAAAATAAAATAGATGTCGTTTATGGATAATAACCAATATTTTATGAGGAGATGATTATTATGGATCAATGGATGCGAGATTTTGAAGAGCGGCAGAGACATGATGAATTGAAGCAAAAAATGGATGCTCAAACCTCTGCTATGAACTCTCAAGCAATAGCACTTCAAAAACAAAATAACATTTTGCAAAAAGAGCATGAGCGTCAAATTGAAAAAGAGTTTAAGGACAGAATTTTTCAATTACGATTGCATTTAGCACAGGTTACGGATGAGAGTCAACAATTTGTCATCCAGCAAATGCTTAGCGAAGCTGAGGAAGATTATGAGAATTATCAAAGAGAGCAAGCTGAGAAACGTTTGGCAGAGGCAAAAAGACGAAAGATATGGCTAATCATTTCAAGTGTTGTGGCTGTGTTAGGAATGGCTGGTTTATATTTTGTCTACCAAGATATTTCTCAAGTTACAGTTCCTGAATTATATGGTATTGAGCTATCTGAAGCTAAGGCTATACTGTATGAAGAGGGGTTAAAGGTCGGGACAATAACAGAAGTTGGTGGACAGTCGGTTCAGCCTGGGAATGTCTCAATGTCTTCTCCAAGTGGAGGAAATAAGGTAAAGAGAGGAAGTTCAGTCAATCTAGTTGTTGCAGAAGATACAGATGGAACGATTGTGGTTGAAGAGAGCTCGACTAGCGAAGTATCAACTAGCAAGACTGCTGGAAGTTCGCAAGCTTCTAGCCAGTCTCAAGTAGGTAGCGCCGTTCAATTGTTTACTGTGGATATTAAAAAACAAGGACTGGTTATTCGTCAGGAACCTAGTTTATCTGGAGAAGTTGTGACCAATATAGAACCTGGAACGTACACGATAGTTGAGACGACTCAAAAGGAAGGACATAGTTGGGGCAGATTAAAGTCAGGACAGGGGTGGATTTCGTTGACAGATTTGCATAATCCTGTACCGCAGGTTGATACCAAAAACTTAACGACAGATCAAGTAAAAGCTTGGGTTATGGATGATTTATTTAGCCGTAGCGTCATGATTGAAAAGTATCGAAAAGACCAGGTTGTCATAAGTGTTCGCATGGCTGAGGATGGTTTAGTTTATGCAGATGTAACTGTACCATCAGACCCTAATTTTGAACCACGAGATTGGAGTTATCGGATCAATAGTCGTGGGGAGTTAGAGGCAAGCGAATATGATACAGATCCGGAACAAGGGGGTGTCAACTGGTATGTTGCCCAACATTATTATTTGGAAAACAGTGTGAACTAAGAAAGCTGAGAAATTCTCGGCTTTTTCCTTTTCAAAAATGTGCTATAATACTCTTATGGAACAAAATGATATGGTATATGGCGTACATGCTGTAGTGGAGAGTTTGGAGGCCAACACCGGCAACAAACTCTACATTCAGGATGATTTGCGCGGAAAAAATGTAGAAAAAATCAAGGCACTGGCAGCAGAGAAGAAGGTATCGATTTCTTGGACGCCGAAGAAGACCCTGTCTGACATGACAGAAAGTGCCGTCCACCAAGGCTTTGTCCTGCGGGTCTCTGAGTTTGCCTATGCGGACCTTTCGGTGATTTTGGAAAAAGCAGAGCAGGAAGACAATCCTCTCATTCTCATCTTGGACGGTCTGACAGATCCTCACAACTTGGGCTCGATTTTACGGACCGCAGATGCCACTCAGGTAGCAGGCATTATCATTCCCAAGCACCGAGCAGTTGGCGTGACGCCTGTTGTGGCTAAGACCTCCACAGGTGCGGTGGCCCATGTCCCAATCGCCCGAGTGACCAATCTCAGCCAAACTCTCGATAAGCTCAAGGAGGCTGGCTTCTGGGTATTTGGCACGGATATGAATGGAACGCCAAGCCACAAGTGGAATACGGCTGGCAAACTAGCCCTGATTATCGGTAACGAAGGCAAGGGCATCTCCAGCAATATCAAAAAGCAGGTGGATGAGATGATTACCATTCCTATGAAGGGCCATGTCCAATCTCTCAACGCCAGCGTAGCAGCCGCTGTGCTCATGTACGAAGTATTTCGGAAGAAAATCTAAATGAAAGAAAAAGTTCTCATCGTAGATGGCTACAATATGATTGCCTTTTGGCAATCGACTAAGCAGGATTTTAAAAAGGGAAACTTGGACGCGGCTAGAACGATCTTGCTTCGAACCCTGTCCCACTATGCAGCCTTTGAACAGATTGAGGTGATTTGTGTCTTTGATGCCCACCATGTGCCAGGTCTTCGCCAGCAGTATGACGAATTCAAGGTATCGGTCATTTTTACAGAAGAGGAAGAAACGGCAGATAGTTATATCGAGCGACTTAGCGCCCAGCTCAATAGTGACCGTCGCAAGCAGGTTTCCGTCGCAACCAGCGACCTCAACGAACAATGGGTGGTCTTTTCACAAGGGGCCTTACGGGTTTCGGCGCGTGAGTTAGAGGAGAGAACCAGGGTTATCAAGAAGGACTTGGACAAGTTTGTGGATCAGGTAGAGCTTTACACCCCACGGCTCAATCCTTGGTCAGATGGGAATTTTCAAGCTTTAAAAGAAATGATGGAGGAAATGAAAGAGTGACATTTACAATCGTAACCGATTCAACATCGGATTTGCCAATCAGCTGGGTCCAAGAAAATGATGTGACCGTGCTTGGTTTGACCATTAACCTAGACGGCGTAACCTATGAAACCGTTGGGGAAAACCGCTTGACCTCAGCAGATCTGTTGGAGAAAATGGCGACTGGAGGTCTTCCGACAACCAGTCAGGTCAATGTTGGTCAATTTGAAGAAGTATTCGAGGCGGCAGCTAAGGAAGGTAAAGAGGTACTTTACCTCGCTTTCTCAGCAGCACTTTCAGGGACCTATCAGAGTGGGGTTATTGCACGTGACATAGTTTTGGATACTTATCCTGATGCTGTTATTGAAATTGTAGATACTAAGGCGGCGGCTATTGGCGAAGGGTACTTGGTTATTCAAGCAGCTCAAGCACGTGCAGCAGGTAAGTCATTAGCTGAAACCAAGGCGCTCATCGAGGACTTGGTCCCACGTTTACGGACCTATCTCTTGGTCGACGACCTCAACCATTTGGTGCGTGGTGGTCGCCTGTCCAAGGCGGCAGCTCTCATTGGTGGATTGGTCAATATCAAACCTCTTCTTGCTCTCAATGCGGAAGGAAAGTTAGAAGCCATTGCCAAAATCCGTGGCCGTAAAAAAGGGATTAAGGAAATGCTAAACCTGACCTTGGATGGTTTGGACCATTCCACGGTCATGGTGGCCTATACAGGTGATTTGGAAGCTGCTGAAGCCCTCAAAGCGACCTTGTTGGAAGATGGCCGTGTGACCGATGTCCTTTTGACTGAGTTGGGTCCGATCATTGCCACCCATACGGGTACAGGGGTGCTAGCTATCCTATCTATCAATAAAGAAGAGAGATAATCTCTTTTCTTTTTACAGAAACAGAAAACGATTACAAACTATATACCTATCATTGTGGAGGTTCTTATGAAACGTTTATTGTCATGCTATGCCAGTGATATGGTGGGAGCGACCAAGGAGGAGCTCAAGCAGTCCATTTTATCCAGTGAAGGTCGGATTATCATGGGAGAAACAGTGGTGACAGCGGCTCCCTTGATTGCAGGAGTGACCAATGCGGAGATGATGGCTGCTTTTGGTTGTGACCTTTTGGTCCTCAACGAATTAGATGTCTTTCATCCGGAGATTGTTGACTTTTACGACTGCGACAATCCTATCGCTGA
Source organism: Streptococcus suis 10581 (assembly GCA_000440235.1). GTDB lineage: Bacteria > Bacillota > Bacilli > Lactobacillales > Streptococcaceae > Streptococcus > Streptococcus suis_F. The sequence continues at coordinate 90,241 of ALKQ01000001.1, forward strand.
AATCAAGCGGTTGACAGGTCGATTGGTTGGGATTAACTTGGAGCCTGTGGATACTAGTCAGGAAGTTCAAGACCAGCAGGTCTTTCTTAAACCTGGGCGTCAGGTCAGTCCAGAAAGTCTGCGACAGGCCCAAGTTCTTGGCGTAGACTTCATCATGCTGACAGGCAATCCTGCTACGGGTGTGTCTATGGCTGCAATCCGCTCTGCTATTGGCCTTGCCAAAGAACACTTTGAGGGCCTGATCTTTGCGGGGAAGATGCACGGTGCAGGTCTGGGAGAATCGGTCGTGGACAGCCAAGCCCTGCTGGACTTTGTGGAGCTGGGGGCAGACGGGGTCCTCATACCAGCGGTCGGAACAGTACCTGGTGTGCGTGAGGAGATTGTGGCACCAATTATTAGTCAGGTCAAGGCGCGTGGGGCTTTGGTTATTTCGACTATCGGGACTAGTCAGGAGAGTGCGGACAGCCAGACAGTGCGGGAGTTTGGGCTCAGCAACAAGCGGGTGGGTTCGGACATCCACCATATCGGAGATGGGGGCTATGGTCGCATGCCAGACCCTGAAAATATCTTGGCCTTGTCCTTGGCGGTCAGAGGCAAACGGCACACCTATTTTAAAATGGGGCAATCGGTGAGGAGATAGGATTTGGTGTCATTTTTCTGCTGTAACTGTTCGATTTTTCTATCCTTGCTTTAGGTTGAAGAAAAAATAAAAAAAGTAAAGTAAAATAACTTGACGGAGAACAGTAGTTTTGATAGAATGGTAGACGGTATTGTTTACCCCATTTGAAAGGCCCCGGAACCTTCCAAATACCCGCGGACCGGAACATCCGCCCAGTAAACAAAAACGATTCGTATAGGAGAAATCATGAACAAAACAACATTTATGGCTAAACCAGGCCAAGTTGAACGTAAATGGTATGTAGTAGACGCTACTGATGTACCCCTTGGACGCCTTTCAGCAGTAGTTGCTAGCGTTCTTCGCGGTAAAAACAAACCAACTTTCACACCTCACACTGATACTGGTGACTTCGTTATCGTTATCAATGCTGAGAAAGTGAAATTGACTGGTAAAAAAGCAACTGACAAAGTGTACTACACTCACTCATTGCACCCAGGTGGTTTGAAATTAATCACAGCTGGTGAATTGCGTTCTAAAAACGCTGTTCGTTTGATTGAAAAATCAGTTAAAGGTATGCTTCCACACAACACACTTGGTCGTGCACAAGGCATGAAATTGAAAGTGTTTGTAGGTGCTGAGCACACTCACGCTGCACAACAACCAGAAGTACTTGATATTTCAGGTCTTATCTAAGGGAAAGGACGTAATCTAAATGGCACAAGCACAATACACAGGTACTGGTCGTCGTAAAAACGCGGTTGCACGCGTACGTTTGGTCCCAGGTACTGGTAAAATCACAGTTAACAAAAAAGATGTAGAAGAGTACATCCCACACGCTGACCTTCGTTTGGTTATCAACCAACCATTCGCAGTAACTTCAACTCAAGGTTCATACGACGTTTTCGTTAACGTGAACGGTGGTGGTTACGGTGGTCAATCAGGTGCGATCCGTCACGGTATCGCGCGTGCATTGCTTCAAGTAGACCCAGACTTCCGCGATTCATTGAAACGCGCAGGCCTTCTTACACGTGACGCTCGTATGGTTGAACGTAAGAAACCAGGTCTCAAAAAAGCCCGCAAGGCATCACAATTCTCAAAACGTTAATATTCAGTTATATCAACGTTTCAGAGCACTTTGCGAAGATTTCGCAAGGTGCTTTTTTGATGAAAAAAGTGCTTTGGTAATCCTTTTGGTAATCTTTCGAGACTTGGTTTTTGGTCAATATGAGGCTGAGCAATAAATCTAGTTCATTTAGCCTTATTAAGGTACTCTGCAAATTTTGTAATTGACTGTTTTTCACCAGCTTTTGTAGCATGGCTATAAGTGTCTAAAGTCATCTGGCTGCTTGCATGGCCTAAGCGTTTAGCAGTATTGACTGGGTCAATTCCCATTTCAATCATCAAGGTTGCGTGAGTGTGCCTAAACCCATGTGGGCTAATCTTTTTAAGATTATGCTTACGTATAATACGTTTTAGAATATTGTTGATATAGTCAGCGTGTAAGGGTTCTATCTCACCATCTCGGTTGCAGTATGTAAACATAAATTCTTTGTCGAGAGAAAGAGGTTGTACTGATAAATGCCACTTTTCTCTGCTATTTTCCTGTTTCCATTTGTTGAGGATAGAACAGGTTTCATCATCAAGATATATAGAGCGTACAGAGAATGTATTTTTAGTTCCTTTTTCAATGGCATGACCATCTATTCTTCCTAAACTTTTGCTAACTGTTAATAGTTGATTTTCAGAATCAAAATCTTCCCACTTGAGAGCATATAGTTCTCCCTTGCGTAATCCGCTATAAGCTAATAATCGGAATAGCGCATAATGTTTATAGGGTTCATTTTCCAAAATAATTGTCAAAAATTGATGCAATTCGTTAACTGTCCAGTAATTCTCACTGACGGTTTTTTTGAGTTTCGGCATAATAACCTTACTCATAGGATTGCGCTCAACATGGTTCATGTTGAGCGCAAATTCAAATATTTTAGAGGTGTAAGATTTGATTTGCTTCATATTTTTAAAAGTTTTAGCTTTGTTAGTTATGAAAGTTTGGCAGTCTAGAGGACTGATTTTTGAAATTTTCTTTTCTCCAAAAACAGGAAGAATATGTAGGCGATAGAGGTCGGCAGTTTTTGCTGCAGTAGTTGCTTCAACGGTATCTTTGTATGCTTCATACCACTTTTGATATAGTTCTTGGTAAGTATAGGTTGTTTGAGTAGTAAGATGAACAAAAGTCCCACTATTCAACTGATGATTAACAGCAGTTTCGTGCGCCTTAGCAGCCTTACGAGTTTTAAAGCCTCGCTTAGTGTAATATTTTTTCTTACCATAGTCATTTAGGCCAAGGTAAACTTTAACAAAATAGGTGACTCCTTTTGTAGATTGGTACTTGTGTACAGACATAACAGTTCTCCGTTTCTAAGTTTTCGGAGCTTATGTAATTGAGAAACTGTTCGTTTATTTTTTGTGTCGGTCTTCTTGTCTAATTCGGTATTCTTCAGTCTGAATCCAGGTTTGCCAAATTTCTGACTCTCGTTTTAAACTATTCATGTGTTTAGTGAAAGTTTTCATGAATTCTTCCTCATGATCGATCAAGTAGCGCGCTAAAATGCGCCTAAAATCGTCTGAGAAGCCGTCATTTAAGGGCATAGACAGATGGATTTCTCCTAGTTCAATTCCTTTCTCCAGCTTTTCCATATCGCTTTTAAAAGGTGTTACAGAACTAATCTCGGAAATTTTAAAACTGTCCGTAATAATGTTCATAGTTGACGGTGCTTGTTTGTTATCATCAAGTCCTAAGATGTAAGCCATGGATACGCCGAAATAGTCAGCTAATTTTTGAGCATTTCCTTTTTTCGGTTGACGAATGCCTTGATTGTATCCTGATAAGGTTGGATAAGCGATATTTGTAGCAGAACTAATCTCAGTCAGTTTTTTGCCGCTCTCTTCTATCAGTTTTGCAATATGATTGGTCATAAATACCTCCTTGAGAGTATTATAACACATTTAATTCTTTTTGAATAAAAACAGTTGACAAAAATTCCAAAAGAATATATAATTCAAAATGAATAACAAATAAATTCGGAGTTTATTTAATTGAGAAATGGAAACGAGGTAATAATATGTCTGAAGAAGCGACTTTAGTTGTTCAACTTCCCAAAGTTTTGGAAAAACAGTTAAGGGCACATTATGATGAAATGGTCTCTACAGCTATTGAAAGAGCGCTAGAAGATAAAGAACTATACAAACCTATGGTTCGGATGGCAGCCCTTTCTAGGTGGCTGGATGTGTCAACGACAACCCTTCAAAAATGGACACGAGAAGGAATGCCTACAATGGTCATTGATGGGGTGACTCTGTACGATAAACGAGCGGTTACACGTTGGTTGAAGCAATATGAAAGATGAGGTAAAGGATGGCTAATAGACGAATGTTGAGTAAAACGGTAGTGCAAACACAACGATTTTTACGCCTACCACTTGAAGCGCAGGCGCTTTACTGTCACTTGGTAGTCAATGCAGATGATGATGGTATTGTTGAAGCTTTTCCTGTTATGCGAATGATCAACGCTAATGAGGACAGTTTGAATTTATTAACCCTTAAGCAGTATTTATTCTTGTTAAATAATGAAATGGTTTACTTTATCAAGGATTTCTTTGAGCAGAATACCATCAAGGCGGACCGTTATACACCGAGTAGTCATCGTCAACTTCTTATAGATTATCTGAAGGATAATCAGTTGTTGGAGTGTCTAAATCTAGGACCACGCTTGATTAATTATCTTCAAAATACTCGGGTCCAAGTTGGAACCAGTCTGGATCCAGATGGGAACCGCAATATAATTAAAGATAAGATAAGTAAAGATAGGATAGGTAAAGATAAGTTAAGTCAAGATAAGATAGGATTAGATAATGATCCATTCTCATTACGACTGACTGATGACATCTGGTTAATGGAAACACTATGGCATCGAGAATTAACCCGACAGGAAAAAGTATTACTAGAAGGATTAACAGTTAGTGATTCTTTATTGCAGTTAGCTATTCACAAAACAGCTGAGCTTGAGCCAAAAAAACAAAACATGAGTTATGTCAAAGGGATACTAATGAATTGGGAAGCTAGAGGGTTTATAACTGTTGACCAAGTGATAGCGTCTGAAAAAGACTACCGTCCATTAGAAATTTCAAATGTGGAAGTATCTGAAGATTTCATAGCAGCTATGGATATATGGAAAGATTAGAAGGATAACTAGTGATGACAGTATATTATCAATTAGAAAATATGTTAGTGGCTGGATTTAAGTCACAAGAGGAGTACGACCGCTATCAGGCTCTCAAGAGAGACTATGAAGGGGAGTCAGAGGACTACAGCTTTTCTATTAGAGAAATCACCAATCAGATTGAAATCATTTGTAAGACCTCAGAAAATGATTTTCCTGATTTAGAAGAAGGAATATTAGCTGACTATATGGAATTAGTAGCTCAGTTAAAACGCTATGATACTAAGCAGGCAGATAAGTATTTAAGGATGGTTCGTCATGGTTGAACGTGTCAGAAATATTTTAAAGAAGTTTTATGTGACGGAATTGCAGAATGACGTCCTTAATCGGTTAGTAAACGATACAGGATTAGGGTCATTTTCTAATTATGCTCGTCGGATGCTCTTTAAGGAAACGTCACTTTTTATTCAATTTGATGAATCACAGTTTGAGGAATTGATTTATTCTTTAAGACGTGTCGAAAATAATTTAAGGCAGTTATCAAGTATTGCAGAACAGTCTCAAAATATTCAAGCTTACAGAGCTATAGAGTATAGTAGAAGGCTAGTTTCAAATTATGAAAAGCAGTTAACTCATTACTACAAGCAGAAGAAAAGAAAATTATTATCTAAGGGAGCTTAATGGTTAAAAGGAGAATTAGAAACGTTATTAAACAAGTCTTTTTATCTGAAGAAGAAAATCAAAAATTGTTAAATCGAATGAAGCAAGATGGCTTCTCAAACTTTTCTATTTTTGCTAGAAAGCAATTATTAAAACCTGATTTTGAAACATGGCTAGTAAGCTTTCCGGAATATCAGACTCTGACGAATAGATTGCTATTTATTGGCAGAACAATTAATTCTATTGCCAAGAGTGCGACCCAGTTTGGGAAAATCTCTCCGCAAGACTTGATGGAATTAGGTCAGCTGATGGAGGAACTTGTAGAACATGTAGAGAAGCAAATCAGGGAAGATAAGCAACGAGTAGCTAAGAAGTGATAGTACTCCAGTAATTTTGGCAGCATAGTTTTAAAATAAGATAGCAAAAACGCTGATGGTGGTCAGTGTTTTTTATTATGTCGTCATAAAAAATCCTTGTACGGACAATGTGCGGCACCGTATAAAGTACGGTTATGTCCTTAGAATGTTAAAAGGTCTTTGCGAGCTCAGATAGTGTATACACACTATCGTAAAAAATAAACATCAACAAAGGTCAGACTGACACTTTTGAACTAATGTTTGCTTTTTATTTTGGGGAGAATCCCCAAACCCCTTGAGAAATAGTTCGAGACGAAGGTAGAAAATGGTATAATAGAGACAACAAAACAGTTTGGGAGTGTAAAATGGCAAATACAAATACGAGTGCTAATATTGGCTTCGAGAAGGAGCTCTGGGATGTGGCAGATTCTTTACGAGGTCATATTTCAGCAGCGGATTATCGAAAAGTGATCATTGGTTTGATTTTCTTAAAGTATGTTTCCGATTCGTTTACGATTAAATATAATTATCTTCTCAAAGAAGATGAAGGATTTGAAGAAGACCGCGATGAATACGTTTCTGAAAACATCTTCTTTATCCCACCAAAATCAAGATGGGCTTACATTGCGGAAAAAGCACACACCCCTGAAATTGGTCTTGCGATTGATGATGCCATGCGTGAGATTGAGCGTGAAAACAAATCGCTGAGTGGTGTTCTGCCTAAAGTCTATGCCTCGCCTGACTTGGATCAGCGTGTACTGGGCGAAGTCGTTGATATTTTTACAAATATCAACATATATGATCATGGTAATGAAAAAGATTTGCTCGGTCGAACATACGAATACTGCTTGGAACAATTCGCTGCCTATGAAGGTAAGAATGGTGGGGAATTTTACACACCAACAAGCATTGTTAAAACAATTGTTGAGATTTTAAAACCTTTTAATGGTCGTGTGTACGACCCAGCCTGTGGTTCTGGCGGTATGTTTGTCCAATCAGAGACATTTGTTGAAAATCATAGCGGCAATATTAACAATCTCTCCATTTACGGACAAGAAGCCAATGCCGATACGTGGAAAATGGCAAAAATCAACATGGCTATTCGCGGTATTGAACCTAACTTTGGACCTCATCAAGCAGATACTTTTACCAACGATTTACACCCGACACTCAAGGCGGACTATATCATGGCAAATCCTCCGTTTAACTTGAAGAAGTGGGGAGCAGATAAGCTAGCAGATGACGTTCGTTGGAAGTACGGCACACCTCCTGATAGTAATGCTAACTATGCGTGGATACAACACATGATACATCACTTGGCGCCCAATGGTAAAATTGGTCTTGTCTTGGCAAATGGGTCACTATCATCTACACAAAGTGGCGAAGGGGATATTCGCAAAGCTATTATCGAGGATGATTTGGTTGAAGGTATTGTGGCACTCCCTGCCCAACTCTTTTACAGTGTGACTATTCCAGCCTGCCTTTGGTTTATTTCTAAGAATAAAAAGCAAAAAGGGAAAACGGTCTTTATCGATGCCAGAAATCTAGGTCACATGGTTGACCGTAAACATAGAGATTTTACGGACGATGACATCCAAAAGATTGCTAAGACATTTGAAGCCTTCCAAGAAGGAACATTGGAAAATGAAAAAGGCTTTTGTGCTGTTGTCGAGACTGAGGACATTGCTGAGCAGGACTATATCTTAACGCCAGGACGTTATGTCGGTGTTGAAGACAGGGAAGAAGATAGCGAACCCTTTGAAGAGAAAATGGAACGCTTAACCACAGAACTGTCTGAACTATTTAAACAATCTCATGTCCTAGAAGAAGAAATCAAACAACGATTGGAGGAGATTGGGTTTGAGATATAAGACATTGTCAGAAGTCGGTAGCTATGTCTCTGAAAAAATCAATGTGAGTAAGTTAAGGCTGGAGAACTATATTTCTACCGAGAATATGATCTCTAATCGTGGTGGAATTAGTTTGGCAACAAAACTTCCAAGTGTAAAAACTACAACTGCATTTCAAAAGGGAGATATTCTAATTTCCAATATTCGCCCTTACTTTAAGAAAATTTGGCTAGCAGACAAATCTGGAGGGTGTTCTAATGATGTTTTAGTAATCAGGTCGGACAGTAACTTTTCCAACCGTTTTCTATATTATGTGCTATCAAGTGATACATTTTTTGATTATGCAGTATCAACTTCTAAGGGGACGAAGATGCCCCGTGGAGATAAGAGTTCAATTATGAAATATACAGTTCCTCTATTTTCCTTAGAGGAGCAAGAGTTGATTTCAGATATATTGAAGTCCTACGACGAGAAAATTCAACTTAATAAACAGATAAATCATCATTTAGCTGAGCTAATCGATGCTCAATTTGCTCACTTGCTTGAAGATAATGAATTATATAAGTCGACCTTTTCAGAAATTGGTGAAATAGTGGGCGGTGGTACGCCATCTAAAAAGGTAGATGATTACTGGAATGGTGATATCCCATGGCTTTCTCCAAAAGATTTATCATTAAATCCTGCTATGTTTACAGGTAGAGGTCAAAATTCAATCACTGAGCTTGGCTATAAGAAGAGCAGTGCTAAGTTAATGCCTCGGAATTCAATACTTTTCAGTTCCCGCGCTCCAATTGGTTATATCACCATAGCAGAAAATGATATTTCAACTAACCAAGGTTTTAAGTCAATCATTCCCAAACCTGAATACCCATATACTTTCGTGTATGAACTCTTGAAACAGGAAACTCCTTCCCTCGAGAGTAGTGCTTCAGGTTCTACATTTAAAGAGGTATCTGGAACTCATTTGAGGAACCATGAGATTCAAATTCCGTCCCATTCAGCAATAATTAAGTTTCATGAGTCAGTTAAGCCACTATTCAAGACAATTAATTTGAATGAGAAAGAGATTCAAAAGCTAATCGAAGTGCGCGATCTTTTACTACCAACGCTTATGTCAGGCGAAATATCAGTCTCTGATTAAGCCGCTAAATGATGATTTACCGCTCACCTTATCTGTACTACAATGTAAATGAAAGGCAGGTAAGGTATGAAGGACAAAATAATCACACAAGTAGTCAATATTATGGCAGAACAGCTGACAATGGAGCAACTAGAGCAGTTGGAGAGAGTGCTAGCAGCTAGCCTGGCTAATGTTGTCATGGCGGATAATATTTCAAATATCGATGAAACATCTAACCCCAAATTATTGCACCTTTTTATTTCTGCTAAGAGGATTGAGGGGTGCAGTGAAAAGTCATTAAAATACTATAAAATGGTCATTGAGAAAATGGTAGCCGAGTTGGATAAACCAATCAGGCAGATAAGCACCAGTGATTTAAGGACTTACCTTGCTAACTATCAAAAAGAACGCCAATCTAGCAAAGTAACGATTGATAACATGCGACGCATTTTTAGTAGTTTCTTTAGCTGGCTAGAAGATGAAGATTACATCTTAAAAAGCCCAGTGAGACGTATTCACAAGATTAAGACGGATAAGGTTATCAAGGAAACCCTATCAGATGAAAGTCTAGAGCTGCTTAGAGATACTTGTGACAATATTCGTGACTTAGCCATGATTGATTTGCTTGCTTCAACTGGCATGCGTGTTGGAGAGTTGGTTCGACTGAATCGTGAGGACATCAACTTTCATGAGCGAGAGTGTTTAGTGTTTGGTAAAGGAAATAGCGAGCGGATTGTTTATTTTGATGCAAGAACAAAGATACACTTAATCAATTATCTCGATAGTCGGAAAGACGATAATTCTGCCCTTTTTGCATCGCTAGCTTATCCCTACGAACGATTGATGATAGGTGGTGTTGAGACGAGATTGCGAGAAATTGGAAGACGGGCTAACCTTCAAAAAGTTCATCCACACAAATTCAGACGAACACTAGCAACAAGAGCAATAGATAAAGGCATGCCCATTGAGCAAGTTCAGCACCTACTAGGTCATGTCAAGATAGATACGACCATGCACTATGCCATGGTCAACCAAGCGAATGTCAAAAATTCGCATCGTAAATACATAGGATAAGGAGGAAGAAATGAAGTTAGGTGAAGTATGTGACAGTATTTCTGTGACTTTTGATAAAACAAAGCAACAAGTCGTACTTGTTAATACATCGGATGTTTTTAATGGTAAAGTGACTAATCATGCTTTAGTAGATAATAAAGGATTGAAGGGTCAATTTAAGAAAACTTTTCAAAAAGGTGATATTTTATATTCAGAAATACGACCTAAAAACAAAAGATTTGCTTTTATAGATTTTAATGCAAATGATTATGTAGCTTCTACAAAACTAATGGTGATAAGAGCGAACAAAAAGGTATTACCTCAATATCTTTATCAAGTTCTAAAGTCAGAAGAAGTAATAAATCAATTACAATCCCTTGCAGAATCCAGAAGTGGTACTTTCCCACAAATAACATTTTCCGAGTTAGCACAAATTGATGCCCGTATTCCAGAGCTTGCTGAACAAAAGGAAATAGCTGACTTTTTAAAGTTATTTGATGATAAAATTGAACTAAATAATAAGATAAATCATCATTTAGTGTTATAGTTTATGGATAGTTCACCAGAAAGTAATTTCGGAAGTATCTCATCTCGTAATTGTGCCAATTTACGACTTGCAATCCTATTTTGAATAATGTCATCGTATATAGGAACAAGTATCGAAGAAATCATCTCGTAGTCTTTTGCATTAGGTATCAGTATTTTAGCATTTTCAAGACTACTTCTAGTGATATGCCCCATTGTGGTTGCTTTATCAGCAGCAATATTTATAAACTCTTGGAGGTAATATTTTGTCCAACTATAATAGAACCATTTATCGTAATTTTGTGAACTTACCTTGAATAGGTGTTGGTTAAGCCCGCCTATTCCACCAGTCCAAAAGTCTACTAACAAACTCCCTGACCAAGAGAAAATAACATCGCCATCATTTATGATATATTCGGGTTTTATATTAACCGAACAAATGTCGCTTGTTTTATCAAATGCCCCTTGTCTCAACTCTTTTATTTTTAAAACGGGAAGAGAATTTTCATCCTTCTCTGGACGAAATTTTTGCATTGCTAGCCCATTTAAATAATCAGCTATATCTGTAAGGCTTGCAATTTCCCAATCAGACGGTTTAATACCGTCAAATGGTTCAAAATCAATGAACCAAGACCTAAAAATAGCTTGAGCTAGCTCTTCTAAATGATGATTTACCACTCCACCCCAATCCAAGAAAGGATTTGTTATGAATTTTAGTGAAAGCCAATTTGAAAATGCTATCTTAGACATTTTTCAAAATCAATTAGGTTATGGCTATTATTATGGTCCTGATGTCGAGAGGGACTACCGCGATAGCCTTTTTCGTGATGTGCTTGATGTAGCCTTGGAAAAACTAAATCCCAACTTACCAAGCTCTGCTATTGATTTTGCTATCAATAAGTTGCGTGATTTTGAGAGCGGCACACTGTTGCAGAAAAATAAAACTTTCATGGATTATCTCCAAAATGGGGTGCCTGTCACTTATGTTAAAAATGGCGAAGAGGTTTCGGACATTGCTTACCTCGTTGACTATGATAATACTGACGCTAATAGCTTTATTGTCGCTAATCAATGGACAATCGAGGAACATAGTGAGAAACGACCAGACATTATTGTTTTTCTCAATGGTCTACCTATTGTGCTCTTTGAGTTGAAAAGCCCGTCACGTGAGGAAACGGAAGTTTCAGAAGCTTACAGTCAGCTCCGCAACTACATGAAGGAAATCCCATCTTTATTTTATTACAATGCCTTTTTGGTCATGAGTGACATGGCAACATCAAAGGCAGGGACTATCACAGCTGGTGAAGATCGTTTCATGGAGTGGAAGACGACTGATGGCAATTATGAGGATACACAGTTAGCAAACTTTACAACCTTGATTGAAGGCATGTTTGCCAAAGAACGTTTGTTGGATATCCTTAAAAACTTTATCTGTTTTTCAGGTGATGCCAAAATTTTAGCAGCTTATCATCAGTATTTTGCCGTGAAAAAAGCAGTTCGTTCTACCTTAAAAGCTACGCAGACTGACGGGCGTGGTGGTGTCTTCTGGCATACGCAAGGCAGCGGCAAGTCCCTTTCGATGGTTTTCTATGCTCATTTGTTAGATAAGATATTACGGTCGCCAACAATCGTTGTCCTGACGGATAGAAATGATTTAGATAATCAGTTGTTTAAGCAATTTGACCGCTGTTCTCAATTTTTACGCCAAACACCAGTACAAGCGACAAGTCGTAAACATCTTAAAGAACTATTATCTGGTAGGCAAGCGAACGGGATTATTTTCACAACCATGCAGAAGTTTGAAGAATCATCGGAAGCCTTGTCCGAACGACATAATATCGTCGTTATGGCTGACGAGGCACATCGTGGTCAGTATGGTTTAGAAGAAAAGATTGATCCCGCAACTGGTAAGTTTAAAATCGGGACAGCGCGCATCATCCGTGATAATCTCCCCAATGCGACCTATATTGGTTTCACTGGAACACCTATTTCAAGTAAAGACAAATCAACAACAGAAGTATTTGGGGATTATATCGATATTTATGATATGACACAGGCTGTTGAGGACGGTGCAACTAGACCTGTCTACTATGAGAGTCGTGTCATACATCTCAACCTTGATGAAAAAATCTTGCAGGAGATTGATGCCGAATATGACGTGTTGGCAGAGCAAGCCGAAGATTCTGCCATCAATAGGAGTAAAAGAGAACTTAGTCGACTGGATAGTGTTTTAGGTGCTGACCAGACCATTTCGGCGCTAGTGACAGATATTATCACCCACTACGAAGATAATCGTAAAAATGAATCGACGGGGAAGGCGATGATTGTCGCATATTCGAGACCTATTGCGATGAAGATTTATCATAAGATACTTGACTTGCGTCCTGATTGGGGTGATAAGGTTGGTGTTGTGATGACTTCTAGTAACAAAGATCCCGAAGAATGGCATGATCTTATAGGCAATAAAAAGCATAAAGAAGAACTGGCTAAAAAATTTAAGGATGATAATAGTCCTTTCAAGATTGCTATCGTTGTTGATATGTGGCTAACTGGTTTTGATGTTCCAAGTCTTGCGACCATGTATGTCTATAAGCCGATGTCTGGTCATAATCTCATGCAGGCTATTGCGCGTGTTAACCGTGTCTATAAGGATAAAGAAGGTGGTTTGGTCGTTGATTATGTTGGTATCGCCTCAGCTTTAAAACAAGCTATGAACGATTATACCAATCGCGATAAAGGCAATTTTGGAGACACCAATATTGCTGCGACAGCTTACCCTAAATTTCAAGAAAAGCTTGAAGTTTGTCAAGATATGTTCTTTGGCTTTGATTACACCGCTTTTAAAGATGAAAATGCAACGAATCTGATGCGTGCTAATGTCATCACGGGTGGTGTCAACTTTATCACTAGTAGAGACAAGGATAAGGAGAGTTTTTTACGGGAGGCTACTCTCTTAAAGCAAGCCCTGCAGCTCTGTCGTTCCTTACTAACGCCAGAGGAACGCTATGAAGCAGCTTATTTTGAAGCTGTTCGAACAATATTAACGCGTATTGTTAATCCCCGAAAACCTCTATCGGTCAAAGAAATTAATGCTAAAATCAGTGAGTTGCTAAAATCAAGTATTAAGAGCGAAGGTATTATAAATCTATTTGCGGATTCTGAAAGAGATTTTTCATTGTTTGATCCTAAATTCTTGGACGAAATTGCAAAGATGAAAGAAAGGAACATTGCGGTTGAATTGTTGAAGAGGTTGATAAGAGAACAAGTTCATATTTATAAGCGAACAAATGTTGTTCAATCTGAGAAATTTTCAGAGATGCTTTCCAGAGCTATGAAAGCCTACTTAAATGGTATGTTGACAAATGAGGAAGTTATCGAAGAATTAAAACGCATGGCGTCGGAAATGCAAGCAGCAAGTGATGCAGGAAATGAACTAGGACTTAGTCCAGAGGAAATAGCTTTTTATGATGCGATTACCAAACCTGCTGCTGTTAAAGATTTTTATGATAATGACCAGTTAGTTGCCCTGACGCGGGAGCTGACAAACGAATTGCGGAGAAGTCGCACGATTGATTGGCAGAAAAAGGAATCTGCTCGTGCTAATATGCGACGGATCGTTAAGAGACTTTTGAGAAAATACAAGTATCCTCCAGAAGGGCTTGAAGATGCCTTGTCAACAGTTATCACACAATGTGAGTTATGGGCGGATAGTTAATAGAATTCAGGAGAAATACATGAATCGAACCTTACACTACTACCAATTTTCACCAGAAACTCAATACTTGGATAGAAAATCAGCACGCAAGAAGCCACAGGAATTACTCAAGCATCTGATTGTCTTTGCCAATGCGGACGGCGGTCAGTTGGTGGTTGGTATTGAAGATGAGAAACAGGACAACATTATCACTGGTTTCAAGGCTGGCAGAGCTTATCCAATAGACGATTTCAAAAAGATTGACCGTGAGATGCGTGACACTCCTCTGGACTTATCTTTTGAAGAAATCCCTGTGGTTAATCATAAGGGGGAAGATGACCTGATTTTGGTTATCTCAGTTGAATTGTCATCTAATCGAGTGATTGCTGCGCCTAATGATGAGGTTTATCTGCGTCAGGGCGATGAATCGGTTAAATTAAGCTATGAGCAACGTACTCAGCTCAGCTATGATAAGGGACAACGTTTCTTTGAAGATGAAGTAGTACCTGATGCAACCCTGGAAGACATTGATGATAACTTAGTGAAAGATTTCAAAAATCGGTTTGATATTTCAGAACGTTCGACAGAGGAAATTCTTAAAGCACGGCGTTTTCTCGTGAATGGTAAACTGACCAAGGCAGCAATTCTACTTTTTAGTAAATGTCCGTCAGCGTTTTTCCCACAAGCTCGTGTTCGCTTTCAACGCTTTGATGGCACGGATATGGGGACAGGCAGTAGCTTTAATGTCATCAAAGAAGTGACTTTTGATGATACTTTGCCAGTACTGATTATAAAAGTTCGAGATTTTATCCGTACTCAGTTGCGAGAATTTCAGTACTTAGACGATAATGGTCAATTTCAAATATTGCCTGAATATCCTGAGTTTGCTTGGTTTGAAGGTGTTGTCAATGCAGTAACTCACCGTGATTACTCTGTCTATGGAGATCACATTCGTGTACTCATGTTCGATGATCGCTTAGAGATTCACAGCCCAGGGAAATTACCCAATATCGTCACCGTTGACAATATCAAGCATGAACGTTTTTCAAGAAATCCTCGGATTGCGAGAACCCTGACTGAATTTGGTTGGGTTCGTGAAATGAACGAGGGTGTTAAGCGTATCTATTCTGAAATGGAATCAGCTTTTCTTCATGAACCTAAATATTCAGAGCCAGGTAATAAGGTAGTTCTAATCCTTGAAAATAACATTGTTAGTCGACATCTACGAACACGAGACAGTTTGGAAAAACAGTTTTCTGATTTTGGAACTCTAAATGCAGATGAACAGGCTATTATTCACTTCATGTACAATTCAGGAGAGAAAATGACAACCGCGAAGGCGATTGAACTAACAGGAAGAAGTCGCTCGTTTGTTGTTAAAATGTTGCATCATCTTCGTGATTTAGAAATCATCACTTGGTTTGGTTCAAGTAATAATGACCGCAATCAATATTATCTTTTAGTTGATAAATGATTGCAGTCAGGATACTATTAGTAATAAAGAATACAGTAGAATACAGTAGAATACAGTAGAATACAGTAGAATACAGTAGAATACAGTAGAATACAGTAGAATACAATAGAACATAAAAGTGGTCTTCAACGAAAGGTTGATAACCACTTTTTAATTATAATTTTGTTATGTTTCCATCTTGCTTGAGGAATTGAATAATTGTTTTCTTTAAATCTTCAAAATCTCCTTGAAAGGTAGCAATTTCAACTGTCTTTTCAAGTCCAGCCTGTAAGGAAAGATTGGATTGGTAACCATTCATTGCTAGAAACATATGCAAGGCAAGAACAGCAGTTCGTTTATTGGCATTATAAAAAGGATGTTTTTTAATCAAATTTATCCAGATAATAGCAGCTTTACTGTAGATATCTGGATAGAGAACTTTGCCGAAAATCTCTTGTTTAGGCTGTTCAACAATCATTCGAAGACTGTTTGGATCAGCAATGCCAACAGGTTCATTAGGAGAATATTTGCCAATAACCATGACATTGATTTTGATAATATCTTCAGCAGTTAGATATCTCATCTATCCACCAATTCTTTCAAAAGCTCATCGTATTGGTTCATGGCTTTTTCTAGTTCCTTATCAAAATCAAATTTTGGCTCAGCTTTACGAATGATGACGTTATTTCCTGAAGTGACGAATTCAATTTCTTCTCCAATTTCTACTCCAAGAGTTTCTTTAATTTTATTGGGAATTGTAATGACAGTACTATTTCCTGTTTTTCTCAAGATAACATTCATGGTTCTACCTCCGTTTGTATATACATTATAAAATGAACTTACAAAAAAGTAAAGTGAATACACATTGTTTCTTAACTACATAAGCTCCGAAAACTAAATTTTTGGTAATCTATTGGTAATCCATGATTTTCAGGATTGATTTAGAAGTCTGTTTATTTAATGAAAAAGACTTTTGAAAGCTTGATTTAATAGTCTTTTACAGAGATTTGGTTTTTGTCACCCAAAACCAGGTCTTAAGAAAGCACGTAAAGCTTCACAATTCTCTAAACGTTAATTATCAGCGATATATCAACGTTTCAAAGCACTCAAGAGTTTACCTCATGGGTGCTTTTTTCGTGTTTTTTTGAAAAGTTTACCTCAAAATTTACCTTATTTTTACCTTATTGCTTCAGAGAGTTTAAAGCAAATTCTCCAACAGCCATTGGAATGACATTTGAGGTGTTGACATAAATCTGAGTTGTCAAGGTGTCACTGTGGGTCAGAGCTTCTGAAATAGCTTCTAAACTCATTCCCGCCTGTTTGGCAAGTGTTGCCCCTGTGTGTCGGAGTTTATGAGGTGTAGCGTGTGTCAGTTCAGGATGTCGCTTTTTGATGCTCTTCATCTTGTTGTTGAGATAGTCAGCATGTAAGGGCTTGTTGATGTTTCCTTTTGTGTCTATATAAGTGAAGACGAACTGTTCAGGATTGGTTAGAATCCCAAATCGAGCAAGCTCATATTTTTGTTGCTCTTTCCATGAGGAAAGGAGTTGAATCAGGTCATTAGATATTAAAAAGATAGTCTTTTTGTTCCCTTTTGTGGATTTGACTTCTCCATATCTATCCAGAGCTTGAATTAGCTGGATTTGAGCTTTTGAAAAGTCAATATGTTTCCATTGCAGAGCGTAGCTCTCGGATTTTCGGTCTCCCAAAAAGAAGGTAAGATAAAATAGAACATAGTCTTTAAGCGAAATTTTTCCGATAGCCAAGTCATCTTGGAAAGCCGAGAACCACTCTTGTAGTTGCTCCTGTGTAAGGTAGAGGTCTTCATCTCTCTTTGCTTCTGCCAACTGGATTTTCTTGGTTGCTTTGATACGACGCAAGGTTTTAGCAACTTTATTTGATTCTATATATTCTAATTCCTCTGCCCAATCAAATATGGAAATTACATAACTTCTCAAGGTCTTGAAATTGGCGTATTCATTAGCTTTAGCAGTCATCAAGTTTAGAATAACTTGCTTGTTCTGGTTGAGAAATTGAATAGTATAATTACCTACCATAGGTAAAATATGTTTTTCAAAACAAGTTTTTGTATTGGATATAGTTGACCTGCTTGGGGGCTTTGTAGTTGAAGTTGTCTGTCCTGCTTTATAATACTCCCACCAGACATTTTCGTAAAAATCTTTGAATAGAATTTCTCCCTTGCCTAACCCTGTAAATTCGTTATTCTCAATCTGATTGATTTTTGTTAGAAGGTCTATCTCTGCTTGTCGTGCCTCCTTTTTTGTCTTAAAACGCTTATCAAAGTAATTATTATTCACGATTCCGAGAGGCATTCGTACTTCAGTTGGAATATATACCTTTAAGCGATATGTTCCATTTTTTGTTTTTGTGATAGTCATGGTATTCTCCTTTTTGTCGAACCAGAAAATACCATGCTAATTATAAGATAAAAATACAGATATTTCTAGTTTTGTGCAAGTAGCCATGCATCAATGGATTGTTTGTTGAAACGAACTGTTTTTCCAATTTTGATCATTGGAAGCCCTTTGCGAATCCATTCATCCAACGTGTTATTTGAAATTCCAAGGTAGTCACATGCTTGTTTTTTTATTTAAGTATGAATTGTCTATATTTCGATGATGAATTTGCTTTTCAATTTCTGATGTAATTAAACTTGAAATTAATGTCTGAATTTGCTTGATTTGATCGTCTGGTAAGATAACTTGCATTTATAACCTCTTCCTATTGATATTTATAATTGAATTTACCATTAGTCATTATGCCACATTGCGGACTCAAAACGGATGATTTTTAGAAATGTATAGATTAATCGTCTGTTTTGTCTTCCGTTTGGGAAGACAATTTTTTTAAGAAATGCTGTAATATCAACGTTTTGGAGGTTTTACAAAGTTGTAAAATCATATTAAAAAACGTTAAATAATTCTTCTAGACTCAATAATCGATTTAAAATTAATTCATATAAATCAATTTTATAATGATGTTTTCGACGTAATTTATTGTTCAATGAGTATATTTCATTTCTGAATTCTTTTGTAAACTTTGAGATTTGAACAATGTGTAATTCATTTGTGTTGTAATTTTTATGACAACCTAAACCATGTGCCTTTGCAAAATCAAGAGCATCAAACATCAATCGTAGAATAATTAATACATTCCACGTAATCATCTCAGATAAATAAAATGATTCAGGATTAATATTTAATTCTTTCTGACTTTTAGTAATCAAATTTTTTCTATAACGTGATCTATTTTCTTTCGAAACAAATTTAACATCAATCAAACTAAAAATTTCTTCATCTAGAACAAAAGGAGTGTTTGTTGAATGTGACACGTTAATCTGTTTTTTCAACAATTCTTCGAATGTAGCTCGTGGTTTTGCTCTGAAAATTGTGGATAATTCTCTATCAGTATTTATTACTGATTGTTCGATTTCCTTTATTAAATTGAAGACTCCAATTGAAACCAAGCTCTCTAAGTATTGAATGATTTTCAGATCATCAATTTCTTCAAGAACACATGTACAAAAAATGGATTTTATCTTATCTTTTTTCAAAACAGTTTCGAAACGATACACTTCAAATGCTTCTGTTTTCGTTTTGTCAAGTTGTCCTAATCTCTTTGCTTTCTTTGTTTTACTGTAAAGAACTTGCTGATTATTTTTATACGCATTGGTTGTTAAAATATCATAATCTTTATCTTGAATGCTTTTTGAAGAGGAAGCAAAATTCACTTTCTTCCTCGTTAAACAACGTAGAAGTAATGCTCTTGTTTGCAAATGGAAAGCAGATTGTATTGCCATTGTGAAAGCAAGTTCGATTTCTTGGAATTCGCAATGATGTATCCTACAAAATATACCTGTTTCGTTTTCCAAAATTGATAGTGCTCTATCTAATCTTGATTTTATTCCTTCAATTGAAGCAGTAGCAATGTTGAATCCACAATGTATCAATTCTATGCGGTAAAAATAACTGCCATCAAATGGATTTTTTCCCATGAGAAATGAACCGAAATCAGTAGAATTGATAACTAGCTCTGTCAGTAATCCAAATGAACTGTATTTTCTCTTAATAGAAAAATTGTTTTCATTAAAATTAACCGTATTTAAAATCTCTTCATCAATAAGTATGTTTCCTTTCAGGTTAAGAACTACTTTGTCAATGCCCCAAAAAGAATTTGTTACAGAAAAACATCGTTCCATCTCTTTTCTATTTTCATCATAGATTTTTTGTTTTTCCTCATCCGACATACCTCTTGTAACTTTTAGAAACATTTTTTCCTCTTTCATTTCTCGAAATGAATTATGCCATATATGGAACTTTGTCAGAGGAAAAAATATAAAAAATTGACAAAAAATAGAGATGAACTTCAAAAAATTCATCTCTATTTTTCTATTTTCGTTCTACCACTATATCTTCAAGTATATAATTCTCAAAAATAAACATTTCCTCATGAATTGTCTTTTAGATGGATATTGGCAATGCTGATAAGTACACATTGTCTCCGATTCTGAAACGTGTTTCATTGACACGCATTTTTGTGCTGTATTGTACTTTGACTCTATTTTCACAGTAATCCTTGATAATCATTTCAATCCAATTCGAATTTGGTTTTAAATGTTTATCAATAACCTTTCCAAAACAAACATCTTTGCGAAATGGTTTGGATATGCAAAACCGAAGCTAGGCTTTTTATTGAAGAATACCGCCAGTTCAGTCTGCTCTTCTTGGATGGTATCTATAATAATTTCGTAGCAATTTTTTGTGTTAATGTTTTCGATATGACCTGATATCGATACCACCATTCCCTTTTTCAATTGAAATTTTTCACGATTAAAATAACATTTCAAATATGTGTGCTTACGACCTGCACCATTTCTAATAAACAGAATGAACGATGGTTTATTATCATCATTATTTATTTCAATAATTTTTCCTCTTGCAAAAATTACATTCTGTTCTTTGTTTCGTAGATTATTTTGATTCCTCATTTTACTTTCCTCCATTACATCAATTTCTACAGAATTATTATGCCTGATAATACAAATCAAAAAATCACTACAGAATGTAATTCGTTACAGTAACAGATAACCGCCAATGAGACAAGTTTAAAACGGATACTGCCATGAGAGCAAGGCGGTTATAAGCAATTGGCATTCCTGCCGATAATGCTTTAACTTTATTTGAGCCACGTAAAATATATGCTTCATCTCTTAAATCAAAAATAAAATTTCTACGCTGTCTTTCGTATTGCTTAGTTGATTCGTTTTTCAATTTCTGATGTCCCTCCTCCCATTTTTTTATTAATAAATTTGAAAATGCTTGTCGCATTTGTGGATTTTCCTGAATTTTCTCAAGGTAATAGAAGTAGCTATCTCTTGAATGCTGTGCACGTAATGCATGTAAATTAATCTGATTGTTCATTTCTTTGTCAGAGAAGACAGGTTCATTTTCTCCTACCCCAGCAAAAGTCTGTTTCACCAACTCGATGTCATGCGGCAGAATATATTGCATTTGTTTTTTTCCGCCTTTGCCACGTTTGACGAAAATATAGCAGTTACCATACTCGTCTATTTTCAGGTCTCGGCCGGTTATGTTTTTTAATTCGTTCCGACGAATTCCAACGACTTTCTGGAATTCGACTAGGCGAGAGAAGCGAGAGTTCAATTCTTGACTTTTCCCTTGTTCATTCACTTCATGTTTTCGTCCTCTAACTATTTTATCGCTTGTTCGTTTTTGTTTTTTGATTCGGTTTAGATTGATTCCTGTTGCTTTACAAATTGGCGCAAGGTATGTATGAATTGTCGCAGGAGTGTATTGCTTTGGATCTTGTTGAAGATCATCATGATATTGTTGAATTACTTCTTCCGTAATATCAGCTATCCTTTTAATACTGTTTGCTTTTGCCCATTTTGCGAATCGTGTAGCTGATCTTTTG
The DNA here is from genome assembly GCA_000440235.1 of Streptococcus suis 10581. Taxonomy (GTDB): domain Bacteria; phylum Bacillota; class Bacilli; order Lactobacillales; family Streptococcaceae; genus Streptococcus; species Streptococcus suis_F. Next base: position 111,745 of record ALKQ01000001.1, read on the forward strand.
TATGAAGTCCGAGATGTATTGTTTGTAACATTTTTTATTGCTGCGAGGAAGATATCGTGCTTTAATGAATTTCTCTTTCGTGGCATTTTCTTTCTCCTTTCTTTGTAAAATACTTATTAATGGTAAATTGCCTCCCACCCTTTTTATTGAATGAGCTGGGTATGCTCTTGAAAATATACGCTGAGGCTTCCTGATAGGACTAGCGTTTTAGAAGCAGATTCAGTATTCACCGTCTCTTTTCTTGATATTTTCAAATGTCATTGATCTGGTTATTTCTTAAAACTAAAAACTACTATTAACTTTTGCTAAACATCTTTTTCTGTACTAAATTTATTGCTAAATGGTTATTCTGTACGTCATTTCATGCCGCAGAATAACCATTTACTTTCTTCGTTTTCGACCTCTTTTCTCAAGTCAATGACACCTTTAAAAAAGAGAAGTCACAATCATTCGAATTAACAATTTTCACCGAGCCCAGTGCGAATTCAAACAATTGATAACCTATCACCTCCAATCTCTATTACATCAATTTTTTTCAATATTATTATGTCGCTTTTTCAATAAAATAAAAAACGGGAATACATTATTTGCATACAAAAATTAACAACGCGATTTTTTTGTTTTTGAAAAAGTGGCATACTGATTTTAGAAGCTAAAGGAGGTATATCATGTGATATTCAAAATACAAATACTTACTTCAATATGGATTCGAAAACAGTAAAGGAGGTTTGAAAATGTTAGAATCCCACAGAATTATTATCAAATTTTTAAAGCAGACGATTTTTGAAACAGACATTAAAGCTATTGATTGCCATCATGAAAAAGATTTTGCGATTTTTCCAGGATCTTTTGATGACGAATATTATGATTTGTTGCTTGAAAACGATGGTTGTGATATTCATATTAAAATCTTTTACGAAACGGAAGAATCGGATTGTTTTGTTACTATTGATTTAGAAGACGGATTGCACGAATCAATTCATGTGAAATTTAATTTTGAGGATTGGGAAAATGATTTTTATCAATTTTGTATTGCTATGAAAGTTATTTTGGGACATTACGTGATCGGAATCTGGACAGAAGCGATGGCAGAAATGCAAGCATTTGGTCTTGCAGGATTTGTCAAAAAATATCAAGATAAAAGATTATTTGGCAAGATGGCTATTTAAATTATGAGTAAATTAAAAAAGCTGCAGTTTCATTTTGTAACTGTAGCTTTTTTTAATGTATTTCTTGAACTGATACAGCAAATTTCAGACTTTTTCGTTATATTTTGGTATAATGTGATAAATTAGTAAATAACTTGGTAAAAGACGTAGTAAAATAATTGGTATTTCAATATGGAAGATTATCAACCATTTCGGGTTGTGGATCGAACTATATTTTTTAAAGTGTAATTAGCTACTTGTTTTACTTTCGTTATTCGTACACAGAAGAAAATTTCAGAAACGATCAATGACTGAAAACATCAATCTTCTAACTTTGCAGAATAGGCTGCAGAGAACAGAAGGTGGTAGCTATCAGTCTTAATTGGTCGTTTTTTTGCGTCCAAAAATTATTGTGGAGTCTTATGAAGGGACGGTGTTTTGTTGAATAGTGAAGAATTAACAAGTTTTTTATTAGAGCAGACAGAGGAAGATTTAAAATTTATCTATCAATTTGGTCTGGAAGAGGGATGTACAGATAAAGAAAAAGTAGCGTTTCTGAGAGGGAGGGTAAGAGGTTATTGTAGTGCCGTTTTTGCCTTGTTGCTGAAACTTCGTTCATCTCAGAATGCAATTGACATTTCAGATGCTATCCATGACCTTATCAAACTACGTGAACATGCTGAAAAAAAGATAGAAAAATATCTATCAAACAAGTAGAGAGGTTTGAAGCAGACAAAAAGACCTATCTCTTAAATTAAGAATTAGGCCTATGAAAATTCATTGGTCAGTCTATTTCAATGTTTTGATAAGCTGGCTTACAGCCTGGATAACATCATCACGCTTAGTTTTTGGAAGGCTGGTTAACATCATAATCAATTCGTCCAAATTTTCATCTTTACTGATTTGCATGTCGAAAAATGTTGGAACGTCAACTTCCAACGCATCGATGATTTTGTGCAACGTATTTATTGTGATGTTGCTTTCTTTAGTTTCAAGTTTATTGATGTAATTAAATCCCAATTCAGCTCTTGCTTCAAGTTCTGTCTGTGTCAATCCAGCCTGAAGTCGCAGTGTTTTGATTCTTTTTGCAATGAATTTTTGTAGATTGTTTGTCATAAGACTATCTTACAAATTATTAGTAGAAAAAAACTAATACATATCACTGATTATTTATGATAACAGTTGTATATGACTGTTATTAATGATAAAATAGTAATAAATTTTGGGAGGAAATAAGTATAATATGAAAAAAGAAAACGTAATTCAATCACACGGTTCAATTCGCAAACTCAAGGCTTATGGTGCAGTTGGAGTTCTATCTATCGGAATGATGACTATTGTAGGTACAGTGAGTGCGAAAGCAGAAGAGGTTGCAGGGACAGCTATTGTCGCAACTACCACAACTTCAACTGAAGTAACGCAAGGGCAGGTTGATCAGGCACAAGCTCAAGTGGATACAAGCAAGGAAACTCTTAATCAAGCAACAGCAAATGTTGCAACTGCAGAACAGTCCGTTTCAGCAGCTGAAGCAACTTATGCCACTGCAACAGACGCAGTGAACGATAAGCAAGAAGAAATCGCTACTGTTCAGGAGCAAGTGGATAGCAATCCAACTGTTGCACAAGCACAGGAACAAGTGGATACTGCATCTCAAACCGTTACTAATACACAAAACGAGATTAAAGAAACACAAGCAGATGTATCAAATCTTGAAAATCAAGTGTCTGCCAACGAAACGGCTGTAGCTAACGCCGAAACCCAGGCAACCAATGCTGAGACTGCAAAAGAACAAGCTGACAAGCAGTTGACACAGGATCTGGCAGATGAGAAAACTGCGCAAGATGCAGTAGCAAGTGCACAGGTGGATGTCAACACTGCAAAAGCAGTTGTAGCAGAGAAAGAAGCAGCTGTAACAACAGCCACTCAAGAAGTAACTACAAAAGAAACTGAAGTAGCTACCGCTGAGTCAAAACTTGCAGAAGCTCAAGCTGCCGATGCAAAACGCCAAGCAGATATTAACACTGCTCAGACAGAAGTAAACACTGCACAAACAGGCGCAAGCAATGCTCAAGCCCAATTAGACAGTGCTAATGCCAATTTGACAGCTGTTGAAAATAATATTTCAACAGCTCAAACTGAATTGGACAAAGCAAACTTGGCACTTAACTCAATCTATACTGTAGAGCTTTCCGAAACATACAAGTCTTTGCTTGACCAATTCTACAAAGCTCGCTATGTTACAAAAAACACAACAGAGATGAATCGTGTATGGACATTACTACAGGCTGAGTCAGATCGTTTATATACTGCTTCGATCAACGCTAAAAATCTCCGCACTTTGCGTGATGCCTTGAATGCTATCGAAAGCAACAAACGAGTAGTTGTGGTTGCAAATAGCGGAGGTCTTAACCAGCTAACAAGAGAAGACCGATTGGAATTAACGCAGTTTGCCCAAACGATTATCAATGATCTCCGTTCTCAAATGGGCATCACATCAGAAGTCCTAGTTACAGAGGGGTCTCTCGACCTCGCTAACATGGTCGCAAAAGAGTATTTAGCAGATGATTGGGATATGACAAAGGGACATAACAGTCAAGCTCTTCTCCGAGTACAAGATGCTACAAATTCACGTATTGAAGAAGATGCTGACCCATGGAGTTACACATTTACTTCAGATGCCACAATGACAACTCTTAAAGTTCGTTTGGCAACTGCTATTGAAGCGATGATGCTTGATGATTATTCACCATCTCAACATTTTGGACATGCTATTTCATTGATTGGTTTGGATTCAAAATACTTAGCTAATGAAACCGGCAATCAGTATTTTGGACTTTCTGGTTATACAGGGTCTAAAAACTCTGCTTTGTTGATGGAGTTCAATGACCACGGAGTTGTCTCAAGCAAAATTGGAGGAACACCAATTGCTAACCCGATTTCCAAAGAGGCTCTTCAAGCAGCAGTTACCAGCGCTGAGAACAAACTAGCAAGTGCTCAAGCGAAACTGGCTCCTGCTCAGCAAGCTGTAACAAGCGCTACAAACAAATTGCAAGCAGCGCAAGGCACTTTGAAATTGGCACAGGATAAGCTAGCCAAAGCAAAAGCAGTTCCTGTTCAAATACCTGCCGCGCAAAAAGCATTGGATGTTGCTAAAACTAACTTGGCAACTGCTCAGGCAAAACTTGCTACTACTAAAGCCGAACTTGCGAACGCTAAATCAGTCCTTGCTAACAAAGAAGAAGTTTTGACATCAGCTCAAAATACCCTTCGCTTAGCACAAGCTGACGTTGCAACAAGTCGTGCGAACGTGGAGACAAAGGCACAAGCCCTTGTGACTGCTAAAAGAAACCTTACATCTGCACAAAGCACTTTGGCAACTTCACAAAAAGCCTTGGCAGATGAAAAAGCAGTTTTGACTAACTTGCAGACTGCGCTGACTACTGTTCAAAAACAGCTTAAGACTGCTAAAACTACTCTGACAACAGTACAAGGTTATGCGAACAAGCTTAATCAATTGAAGGCTGAGTTAGAACCATTGCTTGCAGAACAAACAGCCGCTAAAGATGTCTTGGACAATGCAGAAGCTAAATTGGCAACTGTGACTCTCGAAAAATCTGTTGCGCAAGCTAATTACGAAAAATCTGTTGCTGAGTTGAAAACTGTTCAAGCTCAGTACGATGCTTACCAAGCTTACCTAGCAGCAAAAGCTGAGGCAGATCGTTTAGAAGCAGAGCGCATTGAAGCAGAGCGTAAAGCAGAAGAAGCTCGCATCAAAGCTGAACAGGATGCTAAAGCAAAAGTGGAAGCGGAAAAATTAGCTAACGAAGCGAAGGCTAAAGCAGAGGCAGAACGTTTGGCAAAAGAAGCTGCAGAAAAAGCTCGTTTAGAGGCTGAGAAGAAAGCTCAAGAAGAAGCTGAGGCTAAGGCAAAAGCCGAAGCAGACCGTTTGGAAGCGGAACGCATTGAAGCAGAGCGTAAGGCAGAAGAAGCTCGCATCAAAGCTGAACAGGATGCCAAAGCTAAAGCTGAAGCAGAAAAATTAGCGAATGAAGCAAAAGCCAAAGCAGAAGCTGAACGTTTGGCAAAAGAAGCTGCAGAGAAAGCTCGTCTAGAGGCTGAGAAAAAAGCTCAAGAAGAAGAAGAAGCAGAAGCTAAGGTAAAAGCTGAAGAAGAGGCGAAAGCAAAAGCCGAAGCAGAACGCATTGCAAAAGAAGCCGCAGAAAAAGCCCGCTTAGAGGCTGAGATGAAGGCTCAGGAAGAAGCTGAAACTATCAATGGTGATACAAAAGAACCTACTCAACACCCTAAAGATGATAAACCAGTGGAAGAACCAAAATCAGATGAGGACTTGATCACTGTTAAAGGAGAGCCTACTTATCATGAATTGCCTACGATTGACATCGATGAATTAGTCAGCGACTTCAATGTTGATAGAAAGCCAGCAAATACAATTTTAAATCCAACTATCCAAGCCCAGTCTAAAAGTGTTGGAACTGCCAAGGATGCACATTCTAATCAATCAGGTAAGATTGCAACTCTTCCTGAAACAGGGACAGCCGACAACTTATTGCTTTCAGTAATTGGCATGGGCTTGTCTTCGCTTGGACTAGTAATTAGCAGAAGAGAAAAGCATTCTAAGTAATAAGTTTTGCTTAGTTCTCTGGTATGGGGTTGTGTGAGGCTAATAATGTGTTATTCGTATCTTTCAAGGAGTTGGGGGTTAATATGAAGAAAGAAGAATGGATTGAGGTATTCGAAGAGATTCATGGGCGAATACCCAGTGTTGAAGAGGTTTTAGCAGCCGAAAAAGCTGGAGAGATAATCGGTAATCTTGATGCAGAAGTTGTTTCTGTAAATTATAATCAAGCAGGATCAGCACGTAATTCGAGTAATGGGTACGGATATAGGAAAAATTCTCTGTTTTCATACTTGAAGTTTTGTTATGAGAATAAGAAGTGGGCCATCTTAGCTTACTTCAGTACCTTGATAGGTCTAGGTTTATGCCTAGCGGTTTGGCCTGGGATACTAGCCATATTGTTATCGATGTTTATGATTTCAGAAACAGGTCAAAACATGGTCTGTAAGATGATTAGTGCCAAGCCAATAGAACGCCAAGAATATCAGAGTACAATTGTTCAACCAATTACAAAGATAATCCAAAAGGAGCGAGAGCAGGGGCTAATCTTACCAGAGAGTATCGAAATTAGGATAATACAAAATGAGTTGCCAGTTGCGTATGCTGTTGGGATGAATCGGATCTTAGTATCTGAAAGTTTACTAGATAGTCCTCATTTTTTAGAATCTAAAATTAAGTTTGAACTTCATCGTATTCATAATATGGCACCAAATTTGCTACTCGTTGTTGTTGGAGCTAATATACTATTGGTGTTGGCTGGACTAATCGTCATGTTATCTGGGAGTTTGGACAAAAACTATGGTGATCGTAGAAGTTCATTCTGGACAGGTGGTAGGTCACAAGCCGCTAATGGAGCTATTTTATACTACGGAAGTTTAGCAGCCTTAGCTGCAATTCTCGGACTAACCTTTCTTTTTGTTAAATCTGTTGTAAGACGTGATGTCGAATTGTCTGATGGATTTATGGTAAGGCAGGGGTTGGGGCAGGTACATTGTTTATATCTTGATAAGGTTAATACTTTTGATCAAACAATGTCTAAGAAAGTCTTTGAACTAGGTTTTCCAGATATAGACACTCGAATTGCGGTGATGCAAAATCAGCATGGCGTCAATTACCAGGCTAATTAAAGAAAGGAGAAGTTATGGTGACTAAGGAAGAATGGATGGTATCCTTTGAACAAGAACATGGTCGCAAACCCGTACCTAAAGAATTTGTTGATGCCCGTCAGAATGGAGAATTTGAAGTTGCGGATACAGAAAGCGTTCTTGTTAGCAATGTTGATTCAGTGGTTGATGCAATAGACTTGACGACCGAAAAGGAAGCGACGATAGAATCAGATCTTGCTAATGATGATAAGGTAAGTGAGCCGAAACTGGAAGAGTACGCAATTGGTCCTAAAGTATTTTGTTTTAATTGCGGAAAAGCGAACCAGACAAGCGCTGAAACGTGTATTCAATGTGATACAAAGTTATCGAAGGGGAGGGAGACTAGGTCTTTCTTTTCCGACTTTACCTCTAAATTGACGGAAGTAAGTGTCATTGCTAGTAAAAAAACGAAGGAACTCACTCATAATGCCCAAGCCAACGCTCAGATTTTCTCAGAAAAGAAAAAACGAGAGACTCTGATACAAGCATTGGGGAATGCCTACTATGAAAGGAACAAAGAGAAGTCAGGTGGCGAGTTCCAAGAGCTTTTTGATGAAATAAAAGGCATTGATAAACTGATTCAAGACCTTAATGAATCAATCAAACAGAATCATTAAGGTGTTAGCTGAATATTGTTGGGATAATGGAGTAGAGATGATTACGCTAAATAATTTTTTAAAGATAAGGTCGCAAGTTGAACTGGTTCATAGGATCTTGATTATTAGCCTGGTGCTTGTAATATGGTCAACATTTTTTAAAGTAATTGACAATGGAAATGGCGAACAGTTCAATATGTATGCAACAGTAAGTGGGCTCTTTGGACCGAGCTTATTCTTAGCGGTGTCGTTAATTGAATTAGGGGCGGTTTTTACAAAGAATGAAAAGGTATTTATTCCTTTGAGAGTAGTCAATACATTTTGGCTTTTTAACCTTCTAAATAATATTTCGACTATTGTGGCGAATGATCAATCAATGGCCAACCGTTCAAATAAATTTCGAACATTCGCTGAAATTACAGCAGGTCTTTTTACAGGATGGTCTCCCTCAATTACAAAAATACAGTCTTTTAACTTGTTAGGTGGCTACTCCGTGATTCGCTATATTCTTTTCTTTAGTATTTTGGTGTTCCTTGGATACCTATTTTTAAGGTTTGTGAAAAAACAAGAATTGGAGATGGGAATCTCTCAAAACATCCTAACCATTCAGGATGTGCTGGTGGCCTTTAACAGGGATAAGCTAATCACGGTTGGCACACTATTGTTATTGATTTCACCATTTTTTAAATTTATTGCCTTGCAAAATTCGCCCATTGGACGAGTCCCAGCATTTGCTACAAATTATATTTTTGCAACAGCTATCGTTGTATTGGCTGGTCTTCTATTGTTGTCATTTGCACGTGGTAATGATAAAGCTTTTGCATACTATAGTATTGCTATCGCACTTACTTTTATTCGACTTAATCCCTTTTATGTTTTTCAGAATGGGGAACTGAATATAGGATATTTTCTATACCTAGCAGGATTAGGCATTCTAATCTATTATTATTTGACAAAAAATGTAATCAAACAGTAGATGGAAAATGGAGATAACAAATGAAAAAGATAATTATTGCACTGATTTTTAGCGGTTTGATTTTAACAGCATGTGACAGTAAAACAAGCGAGACGACCACATCATCTAGTCAAACTAGTTCAACGGAGCAGATTGAGGAAAGCAGTACCAATTCAAGTAGCTCGAAAAATGAGGAATTTCAATTAGTTCCTTATGACGAAGTTCACGAATTTAAAAATGCAATAGCAACTCGAGGAACTTTGGATGATCAAGGTATCTATCGCTATGATTTTCTAAATGAAGATGATGCGGTATATGATGCTATGTCCTACGAAGAAGTTGAAGATATCTATCCTGTCCAGGAACAAGAGGAGATTGAGGTCACTCTTGGAACAAACTTCACGATTGATGATTACAATTTCAATTTAGCTAATGTGACAGAAAATACACTCTATAAAAATATTCTCGGTGAGGAAGAAGCTGGAGGTTTGTTAGCACTCGAACTTGAAAATGGTGAATCGGAAGATAGAAGTTTGCGATTGCCCTCTCAGATTGGAGAAGTGATAAAACCAATAGACATTAGCTATACTGTCATAAACACTGAAAAACGGGCAGTTTCGGTAGGGGATGCTCGTATAAAAAGAATTAGTGTTGGTCATTATGGAAAAACGATTAGTAAGACTAAAGAGAATCTAGGTGCTAGAGTTGCTTATGAAGGAATAAACTTATTCATTACTCGTACGCAGTTTATTGAGAATGTAAAGATAAATAATCCAATATTTCATGATGAAAATTTTTACTACAATAAAGAGTATAATAAGGAGTTCAAAAATGTAAGCATTTCTTATATTTTGGATGCTGGTGCTGACGGAGATGTTGATACAGAGAATGATAACTCAATTGTGACATTCAAATTTGTAGACGAACAGCTTATGAGCATCGAACTAGATTGTACGGATTCTTATCTTAATCTAGAGGTGGAGTAATCTAGTATTGATAATATTTATTAGGATAGCAAATAGCTTGCTGTCCTATTTTTTTATTATAGCATTTAGTAACTAGCTATTTAATCTACTTAGATGTGAGTATGTGTAAGGAGAAAGATATTAGCATCGCTGAGGAGATGGGATTATTTAACTCTGCACACTTCGGTTGACTTTTTTATTGGTTTTTCTTGTTTTTGTCTCCTTGGTCTGTTATAATGAAGTTAAATAACAAACGAATTTGAGGTGAATAAATGAAATACAGTTATGATATTGAAAGAGAAGTAATCATCAAGTGTTTGGAAGCGATGAGTTTTACAACTAGGCATCTGGAGCAGGATTATAAAGTTGCTATCTCAGAGACTAGTCAAAATGGAATTCATCAGGCTACTTGGGCACGAAGATCGGATATGCTTAAAGACTTATTTGATAATAGCTTTGTTTGGAAAGTTTTGCATATTAAGAGGGGGATTTGGCAATTTGACCCTATACTGAATATTGAGACAGGTGAACTAATAGCCTTCTTCTCCAAAAATAATTTTAGGACAATTCGTAATCGATATTTTAAAAAAGGAACCTCTACTCATTATACCTTAAGTTTACTCTTGAAAAATGAGGGGCTTTACCCTGAACAAGAAGTAGAACAGCTTTCTCTTTTTGATGCTGATAGCTCTGAAGTGAAAAGAAGAGAAGCTGATTTGGTTAGGATGCTTGGTGAGTATTGTGAACATGTGACTAAGATTAGATTTTTGATTGTTGATTACGTAGGTCAAGAAGCTGTGAGTGCTTCGTTAGAAGACTACACTCCACAATTTTTATCAGTTAGTTCGGTGGATATTTCGCACTTACTTCCAAGTTCAGCTGGAATAATTAGAACTGAGGCCATACGTGATGAACAGGTGAATGATTTAGTAGATGAGCCTCAACTCGTTACATTAAAACCAAAAGTAAAAGGAATATAATAATGGCTCAAGAATTTAATGGAGATAGACTTAGGGAATCGAGATATTTTAGACATTATTCCATTAGCCAATTGGCGGAGAACGTTGGAGTTTCTAAACAGATGATTTCTAAATACGAAAAGAATTTATCAAAGCCGAGTTCCGAGGTATTGCAAAAAATAATTTTTGAACTGAAATTTCCGCTGTCCTTCTATCAAACAAAAGATAAATTTATAACTACTGATTTAGGCACTTTTTATAGGAGTAAGTTAACATCCTCACAAACTGAGAAGAAGTCTAGTGAGATGCTAAAAAAAGCACTGGCTCTCTTGGCGAATTTTTTTGAAGATTATGTTGATTTCCCGAAATTAGCAGAATTTGAAAGTCATGAAAATGCTTCACCAGAGGAAGTTGCAAATCAGATAAGAAAGAGTTGGGGATTAGGTGATAGCCCAATTTCCAGTGTTCTCAGGTTACTAGAAACAAATGGATTCCATATTGCTATAATTAATTCAAAGTCTGAGAAAGTGGATGCTTTTGGAAGTTTTGTTGAATTGAAAATGGAAACAGATTCTGAAAGATATTATTGTATTTTAATTGACCAAGATAATAATAATTTTTTCAGGCAACAATTTAGCTTGGCTCATGAGTTAGGGCATTGGGCTTTGCATGCAAGAACAGTATATCCACAGGAGCTTTCAAATATTGAATATAGACAAATGGAGCAAGAAGCTAATAGATTTGCTTCGAGTTTTTTATTACCAGCCTCTGCTTTTTCTGAAGATTTAAAAGGACATGAAGAAGACCTAGCATATTATTTGAAATTGAAGTCTAAGTGGAATGTATCTATAGCCAGTATGATTTATCGTGCAAAGGATTTGGGTTTGTTAAACTCGGAACAATATACTCGTCTACAAAAAAGAATGAGTGCCAGAGGATGGCGAAGAGAGGAACCAGAGGATGCAAGTATTCCAGTATCACGACCAATCCTTGCTAAACAGGCATATAAATTACTGACGGATGCGGGCCTATTTGAAAAACAATCCATAGTCCAGCGATTTAATCTCAAATACGGCTATCCTCTGCCAGTAGAGATACTTTCAGAGCTTATGGACATTCCAAAGGAGACGTTGTTACAAGAGAGAAATAATATTGTACATTTAAAATCTAGGACTTTGTAAATTATGAATTTTTAAGTATTTTTTATATGTTTAAGGAGAACTATATGAATCAAAACTTATCTCACTATCAATTTTCTCCAGAAAGCCAATACCTAGATCGAAAATCAGCCAGAAAGAAACCGTCTGAACTTCTCAAACACCTGATTGCTTTTGCCAATGCGGATGGCGGTCAATTGGTTATTGGTATTGAGGATGAGAAACAGGAAAATATTATCACTGGTTTCAAGGACGGCAGGGCTTATCCCATAGACGATTTCAAAAAGATTGATCGTGAGATGCGTGAGACTCCTTTGGATTTATCTTTTGAGGAAATCCCTGTAATCAATCATAAGGGTGAAGAAGATTTCATTTTAGTTATCTCTGTGGAATTGTCATCAAATCGTGTGATTGCAGCACCAAATGATGACGTTTATCTTCGTCAAGGAGATGAATCTGTCAAGTTGAGTTATGAGCAACGGACTCAACTCAGTTATGATAAAGGACAACGCTTCTTTGAAGATGAGTTCGTCCCTGATGCTAGTCTGGAAGATATTGATGAAACTATCGTACAGGATTTCAAAAGTCACTTTGATTTATCAGAGCGATCCACAGAGGAAATTCTCAAAGCTAGACGTTTTTTGGTTAATGGAAAATTGACTAAAGCCGCCATTTTACTTTTTGGAAAGTATCCGTCAGCTTTCTTTCCCCAAGCTCGTGTTCGTTTTCAGCGATTTGATGGTACGGATATGGGAACAGGTAGTAGTTTTAATGTTATTAAGGAAGTGACTTTTGATGATGCTCTCCCAACTTTGATTATCAAGGTTCGAGATTTTATTCGTACTCAGCTTCGTGAATTTCAGTATTTGGATGACAATGGGCAATTCCAAATTTTGCCTGAGTATCCTGAATTTGCCTGGTTTGAAGGTGTTGTCAATGCTGTAACTCACCGTGATTATTCTGTCTATGGTGATCACATTCGTGTGCTTATGTTTGATGATCGACTAGAGATTCATAGCCCAGGGAAATTACCTAATATTGTAACAGTTGAAAATATCAAGCATGAACGCTTTTCGAGAAATCCACGTATTGCTCGAACTCTGACCGAGTTCGGTTGGGTACGTGAGATGAATGAAGGTGTTAAACGTATCTACTCGGAGATGGAATCTGCATTTCTCCATGAACCTAAATTCTCAGAACCTGGGAATAAGGTTGTCCTGACGCTTGAGAACAACATTGTCAGCCGACATCTCCGTACAAGAGACAGCTTGGAAAAACAGTTCTCTGATTTTGGTGCATTAACAGCAGACGAGCAATTGATTGTCCACTATATGTATAACTCAGGCAATAAAATGACAACCGCAAAAGCCATTGAGCTTACAGGCAGGAGTCGATCATTTGTTGTTAAATTACTTCATAATCTTCGTGACCTAGAAATCATTACTTGGTTTGGTTCAAGTAAAAATGACCGCAATCAGTATTATCTTTTAGTTGATAAATGATTACAGTCAGGATACTATTAGTAATAAGAATACAGTAGAATACAGTAGAATACAGTAGAATACAGTAGAATACAGTAGAATACAGTAGAATACAGTAGAATACAGAAAAAGCGGTTATCAACAATCAGGTCGATAACCACTTTTTTTCACTATAGACATTATTTCAAGAATCGGCTGCGAATATGTCAAATTCGTTTAGGGGAGTATTTCATTTATCCGCTAATTCTTTCAATAATTCATCGTATTGGTTCATAGCACTTTTTAATTCTGTGTCAAAGTCAAAAGTTGTCTCAGCTTTGAGAATACTGGTTTCTACACTCGAATCCTCTTTACAAACTTTTGTAGTACTGATACTCAGTGGAACATTCATTAGCTACGCCTCCCAATTTTGTAACTATATTATACATAGAATGTGTGAAAATTAAAAATGAATACTTTGGGGTGGTGCATTTTCTAGAATCAATAGTAAGGTAAACTTTTATATTTTCTGGTTCGATTTTGCTTATTTTACTTGAAAATTTACCTTATTTTGATGAAATTAGTTGAAATTGGATGAAATATTAAGTTTTGAAAAACCGTAAAAACGTTGATTCTAAAGGCTTTTAAAATTGGTTGAAATAAACAATGCTCCAACCAGGTCTTAAGAAAGCACGTAATGTTAGCCAATTCTCTAAACGTTTACATACCTCGATATATCAACGTTTCAAAGCACTCAAGAGTCGCTTTTTTATAATTAGGTAGTTTTTATAGTTACAACGGATTTTGATTGATGTCATAATCGGTTCAGAGTCAAATCCATACCAATTGGAAATCAAAAGGGTTGAGGAACCTTTGAAGGTTGAAAATGAGGCAAACATAGCTACCTTCTTTAATGGTTCTGTCAGTAGGGAGTTGTTCATGAAACACTTTCACCATTTCTATCAATATCCCACTTAACATTTTCGCTTGTTTTTGATATACTTTAGAAAATAGGTGTTTTCAAGGGGTGATACCATGGAACTAAAAGATATTATGCATATTTTGGAAGATATGAAGGTTGGAGTTTTTGCAACTCTGGATGAGTATGGAAATCCACATGCTCGTCATGCTCATATCACTGCAGCAAACGAAGAAGGGATTTTCTTTATGACAAGCCCAGAAACGCATTTCTATGATCAATTGATGGGGGATCAAAGAGTTGCGATGACTGCTATTTCTGAGGAAGGGTACCTTATCCAGGTAGTGCGTGTAGAAGGGACTGCCAGACCTGTGGAGAACGACTATCTAAAGACAGTTTTTGCGGATAATCCTTATTATCAACATATCTATAAAGATGAGTCTAGTGATACAATGCAAGTATTTCAGATTTATGCTGGTCATGGCTTCTATCATAGCTTGACTCAAGGTCATAAGTATATCTTTTCTATTGGTCAAGGTGAGAATTCAGAGGTTCGTACACTTTGAAAACTAGATGAAAACATCTGATAAGACAAGTATATTTCAAATAATTATGATACAATACTTTTTATAAATGTTTTAGGAGTGTTTGGATAAATGAGAGAAGATATTCAGATTAATGAACGTGCGTTAACTGTATCAGAACAGTTGGTAGAGGTTTTGGAATCTATTTACGATCCTGAAATTGAACTAGACATCTACAATTTGGGTTTGATTTATGAGATTCATTTAGATGAAGCTGGATTTTGTAAGGTTATCATGACCTTTACGGATGCAAGCTGTTCCTGTGCCGATACCATGCCAGGTGAGTTAGTTACAGCCTTGAAGAAAATCGAAGGCATCACCGATGCCCAAGTCGAAATTGTCTGGTCTCCTGCCTGGAAGATGACCCGTATCAGCCGTCTTGGACGGATTACATTGGGTATTAGTCCGAAAAGAAAATGAGTTGTACTGAGCAACTCATTTTTTATATGTTTCGTCATAACGTTTATCAAGTTTTTCCATGGTTTCATAAATCGGTTTTGGAATCATGATAACTTGCGGATCCAAATCGACCATACCATAGCTTGGATCGATGCACTCTTCCCAATATTCCAAATGTTTTTTGTCGATATAGGATTCTGAATCTTCGACTTCATTCCCTCCTTCGGCTTGAACAGAATACCAGTAAAGGTATTCGCGTCCGTCCGATACCTCGCGGAAGATGGTTTCGACATACATTTTCTCTCCTTCAAGAGTGAGAAGGGTGTCTTCCATGTGCTCGTTGAGAAAGGCCATCCACTGGTCAACGACAGCTGACTTCCCTTCCTTGACACGGAAACGGGATAGTTCGACAGTTAGTTTCATTTTTTCTCCTTTTTTACTCGCTAAGTAATCGCACTGCAGTAACAAAGTTTTCGGGAAGGTGATAGGAGAAGACTTGTCTGTGTGAATAATTCTCAAAAATTGGTGCTGCGATATTGTCAAAAGAGAGAACGGGCTTTTGATTTACAATGACATGCTCTAGCAATTCATCTAATTTACTCCCATGGTTAATATCAAGATAGATATCGCAATTTTTTATCATATCTACTAAGACATAAGCGATGATATGTGGATAGATGAAGACATTTTCTTGGCTACTTAGTTGTTTTAAATTATTCGCGACATCTGTAAAAGCTGTGATATGGAATTCATAATCAGGAAGCTGTTTAACAAGGTATTCAATATTTTGCAACCAATGAGTATTGGTGATTATGAGTAATTTTCCCTTGCAGTGTTTTTTAGGAATCATTGTTTGAATATTTTCCCATTTTTTCAGGATGTCTGTCCAAGCTAGGAAGTGATAGTGCCACCATACCTCACGAAGACGTCCAGAAGAATAAGTATTCCAAGGTTTATCTCCAGAGATATAGTGCAGAATTTTAGGCAAGGGGTCTAAGCTGAGTTCAAATAGATGCTGATGGCGATAGGAAAAGGCTCCTTGCTCAAATCCGATTTGAAAATTATAGGTATCATCTAACCAAATTGCTTCGTGACCTAAAACCAAGTTTAAAATAGTTTGGTCACCTTCTTGAATGGAATCCTTTTCCTGTTCTGTTTTTTCGACTAATTTAGTAGTAATATTTTCGGCTTTCCAACGTTTATTATTGATTAGCATCATACCGGAATTAAAACCTAGTCCGTAGCCAAATGTTGCTCGAACGACAGCTAGATAGTGTTGGCTAATGTCAATAGTGAATAAGTTGTCTAGGGAATCAGTAATGATGATGTCGCTATCTAGATACAATACTTTGTCCTCGGAGACAAACTGAGGAATAAAGTAGCGGGCAAATGCCATGTATGTAATATGTGAAAAACCAGCATACCAGTCTCTATTTAGAGGGACGTCTAATAATTTTATATCGATTAAATCGCTACCAATTTGATTTAGTAACGATTTATAATGAATAAACCATTCTTTAGGGATATCCTGATTAAAAATATAAATCTTAAGATGACTATTATGAAAAATCAAGGATTTCAATGTTGTTTCGATTTGACGGATATAACCATAGTCCCCCGCTAGAACTACAGCCCTCTTCTCTTCTCTTCTCTTCTCTTCCTTATGCGGTTGCTTATTGGAAGTCAGAGGAGAGGTCGAATCTTGTAGTTTGACCATATAGTTTCCTCCCTGTGGATTTACGAGTTCTTTTATTTTTTCCCAGTTTGTTCTGGTCTCCAGAAGTCGGTAACGGCTCCTTTAGAGGCAGAGGATACAGTGTGGGCGTATTTTCCGAGAACACCACGAGAGTAGAGTGGTGGAATAACAGTTGTTTTCTTGCGTTCTTCGATTTCTTGGTCAGAAACGTGCATGGTGATTTCTTTGGTATCTTGATCAACCGTCACCAAATCACCAGTACGGAGGTAGGCAATTGGACCACCATCCTGAGCTTCAGGTGCGATGTGTCCAACAACCAGTCCATAGGTACCACCAGAGAAACGACCGTCTGTTAGAAGGGCTACCTTGTCACCTTGGCCTTTTCCGACAATCATAGAAGAAAGCGATAGCATTTCAGGCATACCAGGACCGCCTTTTGGTCCAACATAGCGGACAACGACTACATCGCCATCTACAATTTCGTCAGTCAAGACAGCTTCGATAGCTTCTTCCTCAGAATCAAAGACCTTGGCTGGACCAGTGTGGTTACGAACTTTCACACCAGAAACTTTTGCAACCGCACCTTCAGGTGCTAAGTTACCCTTGAGGATGATGAGTGGGCCATCTGCACGTTTTGGATTTTCAAGTGGCATGATGACATCTTGTCCTGGTGTCAAGTCTGCAAAAGCTTCAAGGTTTTCAGCAGCGGTTTTACCTGTACATGTGATACGGTCGCCATGAAGGAAACCGTTTTTGAGCAAGTATTTCATGACAGCTGGGACACCGCCGACATTGTAGAGGTCTTGGAAGACATATTTACCTGATGGTTTGAGGTCTGCCAAGTGAGGCACGCGTTCTTGGAAATCGTTGAAATCTTCGAGAGTGAGGTCAACGTTTGCAGCGTGAGCAATGGCTAGTAAGTGAAGAGTAGCGTTGGTGGAGCCACCCAGTGCCATGGTAACAGTGATGGCATCTTCAAAGGCTTCACGCGTCATAATGTCAGATGGTTTGATGCCAAGTTCTAGCATGCGTACAACAGCACGACCAGCTTCTTCGATATCCGCTTTTTTCTCAGGAGATTCAGCAGGGTGAGAAGAAGAGCCAGGGATGGACATACCCATTACCTCAATGGCAGTAGCCATAGTATTGGCCGTGTACATACCACCACAACCACCAGGTCCAGGGCAGGCATTGCATTCGATTTGACGAACTTCTTCAGCAGTTAAGTCGCCGTTGTTCCATTTTCCGATTCCTTCAAAGACAGAAACCAAGTCAATATCTTTACCATTGAGATTACCTGGCGCAATGGTTCCGCCATAGGCAAAGATAGCAGGAATATCCATGTTGGCAATGGCAATCATAGAACCAGGCATGTTCTTATCACAGCCACCGATTGCGACAAAGGCATCGACGTTGTGACCGCCCATGGCCGCTTCAATAGAGTCAGCAATGATATCACGAGAAGTCAGTGAGAAGCGCATACCAGGAGTTCCCATAGCGATTCCGTCTGCAACGGTAATAGTACCGTATTGAACAGGCCAGGCACCTGCATCCTTGACACCTTTTTTGGCTAATTTTCCAAAGTCATGAAGGTGGATGTTACAAGGTGTATTTTCAGCCCATGTCGAAATAACCCCAACAATCGGTTTTTCAAAACTATCGTCGGTCATTCCAGTTGCTCTTAACATAGCACGGTTAGGTGATTTGACCATCGAATCGTAGACAGAGCTACGATGACGGAGGTTTTTTAGTGTTTCTTTTTCGGTCATTACTCTTCTCCCCATCTTATTTTACCCATTATATCATAGATATGAAAGAAACGATAAAAGATTTGATAACTAATTGGAAATTTCCGAATTTTTCAATAATTCATTCTACAGTAAAAGGTACCTAAGAATGTTAAGAGCCCTTACAATTTATTTGTAGATTAAGTGGTCGTTTTTCGATGATTGCTTGCGGATGGATTGATGAAAAGACCGACTAACGATAGAACTAAGAATCCTGCGCCGATGTACCAATAAGGTTGATTTAAGGTAGTTGAACGTCCAGATAGGTTGATAATGCCTCGGAGAAGACAACCAGCTGTGATAGTGGCAACTCCTGAATTCCAGAGATTAAAAGTCACTCGTGATAAGTTTGGCTTTAGAGTGAGCATACCAAGGAGTAAAGCTCCGCCTATTAATGGTACACAGAACATATAATGCATAAAGACAGAGACTTCGCCATAGCTGAGACTTTCATAGATTCGACTGAAAATAAACAGGAAAGCTGTTATTGCTAAGTAGGAGATAAACGTTCTTGAAACTCTTGTAGTTGAATTAGTAACCGATGTAGACAATGTCACTCACCGCCCTTTCTGAGATAGTATTTCCGTTTGTTGTTGGATTGTTGATGACTTGGCCGTTGAAGTAGAGGGTTGACGAACCACCACCGTCAAGGTTATAGGCTGTTTGGGCACCATACTGCTTCATAACCTCGGCCATTTGATAGAGAGAAAGTCCTTGACTTTCAGATGTTCGCCCATCGGCCACGACGATGATATAATGATTTTCATCGATAATTCCGATAGCAGAACGAGGATTGGATGACATTGCACGTCCGACTTCTGTTGATGTATCAACGACAATTTCACCATTCTCTACCAATGATGAACCAAATGCTAAGAGGTTGACGACACCCTTGTCAATCAATTCCTGGGCAGTGATTTCATTTTCATAGATGACCTCAAATGAGCCATCTGCGTAAATAGCCAAGTCACCGTAAGCTGCATTGTCCCGAACGGTGTCTCGATACAGAACTCCATTCTTAATAACATAACCAGTCGAGTTGGCTCCGTAGTAGTCACCGTTAACAGCTAAGATAGCATTGTTTGCTGCCGCTGTCTCTGAGGTTTTAGCTGTTACGTTTGTACCGTAAGTGTTTTGTGCAAGTGCTGTTTTTAAATACTCGGGTGAGCTGACCTGAATATCTGCGACGTAAACAGTTGTGTTGTTGGTAGTGATGGTCTCTAAGTTGATTTGGATATTGTCATCAGTATAACTAGTATCCGTTGTAGAGACATTAGTTGCAGTGGTTGCGGCAGTTGATGATGATGAAGTAGCTGTGTTCTGGCTATTGGCTGTGGCATTACTTGCAGCAACCGTTGTGATAGCCTCGGAAAGCACGAAGGTTTTTAACATGGAGTAAGTAAAGCCTCCTGTCAAAAGCATTCCGAAGATGGATGCGTAGGCAAAGGGTTTTTTAAGCAATTTCATGGGAAAATGATTTCCTTTCTTTGAAAATAATATTCTTTTGAACAAACCAAGAGGTTAGGAAAAGGAAGATGCCAACTGCAAGTTTGACAATGTAGAGGTTGAGTCCTAGAATTTGGTGGAAGAGATAGAGGAGGGCTGTATCGCAAAGGAAGAGGACAAGGGCTAGTGTAAAGTAGCCTACGCCTGTTCGTGAGATGCTCTCTTCACTGTTAAAGACTAATTTCTTATTAAGTGCAAAATTACAGGTAGCGCTACAAATGCGAGCAATCGTGTTTGCGACCAATAAGCGTAGAGCAGTTGGTAAGCTAGTGAGTAGCAATAAGGCAAGTGCATACACTCCGTAGTCAACTAGAAATCCACCAAAAGATGCCAGGGCAAATTTGAAGAGATTTTTGTAAATGAGCAGTCCATCTTTTATGGGACGAAAATGCGAACTGGCATTATCATCGATATAAATAGTTTGGATTGGAACTTCCGTAATTTTATAGCGTTGACTTGCCTGAGTTAACATGTTCATCTCGTACTCATAGCGGTCGCCTTCAATATCTAACATGAATGGAATTAAGTCAGTATGGAAACCACGCAAGCCTGTTTGGGTATCGGACACATTGACACCAGTTTGCAGTCTAAACAATACTCTGGTTAGTTTGTTACCAAATCGGCTACGGAGCGGGATGTCCTTAGTAAATTGACGAACACCAAGAATCAGGCGGCTTGGTAGATTCATGGCGGCGCGTGCGACACGGTCTATATCATTCACAGCGTGTTGACCATCTGCATCAGCGGTAACAACGACACCAGGCTTTCTCAAATCTTGGATGAAACTAAAGGCTGTTCGTAAGGCTTGGCCTTTTCCTTTGTTGACATCATGGTGTAGAACAATGGCATAGTTTTTGGCGATTTCAAGAATATTTTTGGATGTGCCAGTACTACCATCATCCACAACGATGACCTGACAATTTAGCCTGTTTTTCATTATTTCTAATAGTTGGATTAATTTTTCATCTGGCTGGTAAGCCGGTATCACTACATAATACATATCCTAAACCTCATTTATTTTTCTTGTTGGGACTACTATACTGAAGTTTTCTAAAAGCAAGCTGAAACCAAGCCAGTCAAGGGATTTGCTTAAGTTTTGCTTAAGAAAATGTTAGGAAATCGTTAAGAAAACGAACAAATGTAGGAATTTTCAGAAAATTTCTTGACATTCTACTTCCTTGTGATAATATAGTAGATAACAAATTTGCAGAGAGGAGGAATATTCGTGCAAGAAATTCAACTAGACCAACCGCGTTCGGGGTCCTATCTCATTTTGGACACCCTGTATCAGCTAGGAGTAGACCTTGTTTTTGGTTATCCTGGTGGGGCAGTTTTGCCTCTATATGATGCTATCTATCAATATGAGGGAATCCAGCATATTTTGGCTCGTCATGAACAAGGAGCGGTCCACGAGGCCGAAGGATACGCTAAATCATCAGGAAAGGTGGGCGTAGCCATTGTAACCTCTGGTCCAGGAGCAACAAATGCCATCACAGGCATTGCGGATGCAATGGGAGATAGCGTCCCTTTGTTGGTCTTTACAGGTCAAGTAGCTACACGGGGGATCGGTAAGGATGCCTTTCAAGAGGCCGATGTTTTGGGCATGACCATGCCCATTACGAAATATAATTATCAGATTCGAGATACGGCAGATATTCCTCGTGTGATTACAGAGGCGCTTCATATTGCAACAACTGGTCGTCCAGGTCCGGTTGTCATTGACGTTCCAAAAGATATTCAAGAGAGAGTAGTTGATTTTTATCACGATCCAACTGTTCAACTTCCAAGTTATCAACCGACAGTTGAACCGAATGGTTTGCAGGTTAAGAAAATTTTGAAACAGCTTAGCCAAGCTCAAAAACCAGTTATATTGGCTGGTGGTGGTGTCAATTATGCAGATGCCAATAAGGAATTAGTTGCCTTTGCAGAGCGCTACCGTATTCCAGTAGTTTCAACCCTCCTTGGATTAGGTGCCATGCCCATTGAGCATGAATTATCCTTGGCTATGGGGGGGATGCACGGGTCATACGCTGCCAATATGGCTATGGATCAGGCTGATTACATTATCAATATTGGAGCGCGATTCGATGACCGCCTAACAGGAAATCCAACAACCTATGCGCCAAATGCGACGGTAGCACATATTGATATTGATCCCGCAGAAATTGGTAAAGTTGTCAAAACGGCTATTCCAGTAGTAGGAGATGCTAAGGCAACCTTGGAAGCTCTGCTTGCTTTAGAAACAGTCGAAACAGGCTATGCTGATTGGACGGCACAAGTATTGGAAAACAAACGTCGGGCGCCATTTTGGTATGATGAAGATGAAAAGGTTATTAAGCCGCAGGCGGCAATTGAATTAATTGGTCAGTTGACGCAAGGGGATGCCATTGTCGTAACAGACGTTGGCCAGCATCAAATGTGGGCCGCTCAATTCTACCCCTACAAACATGCACGTCAACTTGTAACATCTGGTGGCATGGGAACCATGGGCTTTGGTATTCCAGCAGCTATCGGCGCCAAATTAGCCAATCCAGATAAAGAAGTAATCATCTTTGTTGGTGATGGCGGCTTCCAAATGACCAACCAAGAATTGGCTATTTTGAATGGCTATGGTGTACCGATTAAGGTTGTGTTGATCAATAACCACTCTCTTGGAATGGTTCGTCAATGGCAGGAATCCTTCTATGAAAAGCGTCGTAGCCAATCTGTATTTGACGATGAACCGAATTTCCAATTGTTGGCGGAGGCCTACGGAATTAGTCATTATAGTTTTGACAATCCAGCGACTCTAAGTGAAGATATGAAAGTTATCTTAGAAGATAAACCAATGCTCATAGAGGTTCATATTTCTAATCGTGAACATGTTCAACCGATGGTGCCAGCAGGTAAGAGCAATGCAGAAATGTTGGGGGTGAAGTTCAATGCGTAGAATGTTAACAGCTAAATTGCGAAATTCATCTGGTGTTCTGAATCGTTTTACAGGTGTCCTATCTCGTCGCCAAATCAATATTGAGTCCATCTCCGTCGGCCCAACAGAAGTAGATGGCATCTCACGTGTGACGGTGATTGTAGACGTGATCAGTCACGATGAGGTCGAACAAATCATCAAACAGCTAAACCGCTTGATTGATGTGGTCCGTGTCCGTGATTTGACGGACATACCCCACTTAGAGCGTGAGGTGATTCTTGTTAAAATTTCAGCTCCGCCAACAAAACGAGCAGAAATTTTAGCGATTATCCAACCCTTTAGAGCAAATGTTGTCGATGTGGCACCTCACTCCATTACCATTCAAATGACAGGTGATGGAGATAAGATTGACGCCCTCCTGCGGGTGATTCAGCCTTATGGCATTAAGAATATCGCAAGAACGGGTGCGACTGGCTTTAGTAGAGACTAATCCTTTTCGATAATAAAACCTATCCTGCGTTGATTTGGCTTGATGAACGTTAGTTCTATCTTCGTCTACATCGCCTAGTCTAGCCTTCATTTTCTTTGAACATCCAAAACTACAAATAAAAATAGAAAAGAGAAAAAATTATGACAGTAACAATGCAATATGAAAAAGATGTAACAGTAGCAGCACTTGACGGTAAACGTATCGCCGTTATCGGTTATGGTTCACAAGGTCATGCCCATGCTCAAAACTTGCGTGATACAGGGCACGATGTCATCATCGGTGTGCGTGCAGGTAAGTCATTTGACAAGGCAAAAGAAGACGGTTTTGAAACTTTTGAAGTAGCAGAAGCAGCAAAACAAGCCGATGTCATCATGATTTTGGCTCCAGACGAAATCCAAGCAGACCTTTACAATGAAGAAATCGCTCCAAACTTGGAAGCGGGCAATGCCCTTGGTTTTGCCCATGGTTTCAACGTTCATTTTGAATTTATCAAGGTACCAGCAGATGTGGATGTCTTCATGTGTGCACCAAAAGGTCCAGGTCACTTGGTCCGCCGTACCTTTGAAGAAGGTTTTGGAGTACCAGCCCTCTATGCTGTTTACCAAGATGCAACTGGCAATGCAAAACATATTGCGATGGACTGGGCAAAAGGTGTTGGTTCAGCCCGTGTTGGTCTTTTGGAAACAACTTTCAAAGAAGAGACAGAAGAAGATTTGTTTGGTGAGCAAGCTGTTCTCTGCGGTGGTTTGACAGCTCTTATGCAAGCTGGTTTTGAAGTCTTGACAGAAGCAGGCTATGCACCAGAATTGGCTTATTTCGAAGTTCTCCATGAGATGAAACTTATCGTTGACCTTGTCTACGAAGGTGGCTTCAAGAAAATGCGCCAATCTATCTCAAACACTGCTGAATTTGGTGACTATGTATCAGGTCCACGCGTGATTACAGACCAAGTCAAAGAAAACATGAAAGCAGTCCTTGCAGATATTCAATCTGGTAAATTTGCAAATGACTTTGTAAATGACTATAAAGCAGGTCGTCCACGTATGGAAGCTTATCGTAAAGAAGCAGAGAATCTTGAAATCGAAAAAGTAGGTGCAGAACTCCGCAAAGCAATGCCATTTGTCGGACGCAATGATGACGACGCATTCAAAATCTATAATTAAACACTATCATGGTAGATAGGGGGGATAGTCAGCTTTACTTTGAGTGATGGCAATACATTTAAGGTTTGAGTTGGCGGATGAGGGGATGTCATTCCCTTTTTCCCTTATCTCCGAAAATGAATAAAAGAGCTGGTTTTTCCAGCTCTTTTGCCCATTTTGTTCATAAATAGATCTTTACAAAATTAAACATTCGTTTTCTGTTGAATAACATGCTAGTAGCTTGAATATAAGTATAAATACTAGGATTTTCTAGGGAATAATGATACAATAAATATAGAAAGAAATTAATGGAACTATGATTACAGCAAAAAATGTAGAACAAGCATACTCCGTTCTTAAGCGCGTGGTAGTACGTACCCCCTTGGATTATAGTCGATACTTGTCGGAAAAATATGGTGCAACTATTTATTTAAAAAGAGAAAATGAACAGCGTGTTCGCTCTTTTAAAATTCGAGGAGCCTATTATGCTATTTCACAATTGACAGATGATGAGAAGTCACGCGGAGTGGTCTGTGCTTCGGCCGGGAACCATGCTCAAGGTGTGGCCTACACCTGTCAGGAAATGCAAATTCCTGCTACGATTTTCATGCCCATTACAACTCCGCAACAAAAAATAGGGCAGGTTAAATTTTTCGGAGGAGACTACGTAGAGATTCGGCTCGTAGGTGATACCTTCGATGAGTCAGCCAAGGCAGCACAAGATTATACTCAGGAAAGCGGGAAAACATTTATAGACCCATTCGATGATGAAAATGTGCAGGCTGGTCAGGGAACAGTAGCCTATGAAATCTTGGAAGAAGCGGAAGAGCAAACCATTAGTTTTGACCAAATTTTAGTTCCCATAGGAGGAGGTGGTCTGGTTGCAGGCGTTTCGGCTTATCTGAAAGAACATGCACCTGAAATTAAGATTGTTGGTGTTGAAGCAAGTGGGGCACGGTCAATGAAAGCGGCTTTTGATAAAGGTCGTCCGGTTAAATTAGACCAAATTGATAAATTTGCTGACGGTATTGCGGTACAGAAAGTCGGTAAGTCGACCTACGAAGTGGCTCGGAAATACGTAGATCGCCTGATTGGTGTGGATGAAGGATGGATTTCCGGGACTATTTTAGACCTCTATTCTAAGCTGGGTATTGTTGCTGAGCCAGCAGGAGCAGCAACGATTGCAGCTCTTGAGGTAGTCAAGGACCAAATCAAGGGGCAAACCATTTGTTGTATCATTTCTGGTGGTAATAACGACATCAACAGGATGCCGGAAATGGAGGAACGTGCGCTTATCTACGAGGGAATTAAACACTACTTTGTTGTTAATTTTCCACAACGTCCAGGGGCTCTTCGTGAATTTGTAAATGAAATTCTAGGGCCAAATGATGATATTACTCGTTTTGAATATATCAAACGTGCCAATAAGGGAACAGGACCGGTTCTAATCGGTATTGCCCTAGGAGATAAAAAAGATTATGCGCAGTTTATTTCTCGCTTGGAAGAATTTGATCCCCAGTACATCAATCTTCATGAAAATGATTCGCTTTATAAAATGCTAGTTTAGGAGGTCATTATGGTGCTTGGTCCAATTGTTTTTATTGGTAGTTTCTTGTTTTTTGTACTGATTGCTTTGATTTTGATTGCTTCAGGGCTATACGTTGTTAAGCAGCAGACGGTCGCTATTATTGAGCGCTTTGGGAAATACCAAAAAACATCTACTTCAGGTATAAACTTTAAAATACCATTTGGAGTCGATGTCATCGCAGCCCGCATTCAATTGCGGATGTTGCAAAGTGAAATTGTGGTAGAAACCAAGACGCAGGATAACGTTTTTGTCACAATGAATGTGGCAACTCAATATCGAGTAAATGAAAATAATGTGACGGATGCCTATTACAAGCTCATGCACCCAGAAGCACAGATTAAGTCCTATATTGAAGATGCCCTGCGTTCATCTGTGCCTAAATTGACCCTGGATGAGCTCTTCGAGAAAAAGGATGAGATTGCACTTGAGGTACAAAAACAAGTAGCAGAAGAAATGTCAACCTACGGTTATGTTATTGTCAAAACCTTAATTACCAAGGTAGAGCCAGACGCCGAGGTTAAACAATCTATGAATGAAATTAACGCAGCTCAGCGGAAACGGGTTGCGGCCCAAGAATTGGCAGAAGCTGACAAGATAAAAATTGTCACAGCAGCAGAAGCGGAAGCTGAAAAGGATCGCTTGCATGGTGTAGGTATTGCACAACAACGTAAGGCGATTGTAGACGGACTGGCAGATTCGATTCGTGAACTGAAAGAATCAAATGTTAGCCTATCTGAAGAGCAGATTATGTCTATCTTGCTGACCAACCAATACTTGGATACTCTCAATAATTTTGCACAAGGAGGTAATCAAACTATCTTCCTTCCAGGGAATCCGGAGGGGGTTGAAGACATAAGGACGCAAATACTATCATCACTTAGGGCAAAATGATGGTAAAAACCGAACAATTTACTTGACAAAATAGGTTTAACTGTATTATACTTAATTGCACGAATAAAAAGGAAAGGGGTTTCTCATGACAAGTTACGAAAAAGTAGCCGCTGTTGTCGGCTGGGTTCGTGAAAAGAAAATCACAGGTTACCGTATCAGTAAGGAAACAAATGCTCGTGAAATGTCAGTTATCGCTCTTGCACAAGGTCGCGCTAAGATTGACAATATTTCATTTGCAACTGCCTTGGGTTTGATTGATTTTTACGACAAAAACCACAAGAAATTTGAAAACTAATCTAAATGGTTCCATTTAGAGATGTCCAAAAAGGAGGGGGAATTCTGCGAATTCCTCTTTCTTTTAGTCTAAAAAAACTTACCAGCTTTGAAACTGGTAAGTAATAGTCTTCTATGGAACAGATTGAGTTTAACCAAGAAAACGCTGAAGGAATTCACGTGTGCGTTCTTCCTGTGGATTTTCAAAGATTTGTTGAGGACTGCCTTCTTCGGCGATGACACCCTTATCCATAAAGATAACGCGGTCAGATACGTCACGGGCAAATTCCATTTCGTGAGTTACGATAAGCATCGTCAATCCTGATTTTGCCAAATCTTGCATAGTTTTGAGAACTTCCCCAACCATCTCTGGATCGAGAGCAGAAGTCGGCTCATCAAAGAGGATAACTTCTGGGTCAACAGATAGGGCACGTGCAATGGCCACACGTTGTTTCTGTCCACCAGAGAGTTGACTTGGTTTGGCTTGCCAGTACTGTTCGGTCATGCCAACCTTGTTGAGGTTTTCCTTGGCGATTTTCTCTGCCTCAGCTCGATCTCGTTTCAGTACCGTAGTTTGTGCTACAATGGCATTTTCCAATACATTTAGATTGTTGAAAAGGTTGAAGGATTGGAATACCATACCTAGTTTTTCACGGTAAGTCGTCAAGTCATATCCTTTAGCCAAAACATCTTGTCCGTGGTATAGAATCTGTCCTTCTGTTGGTGTTTCCAAAAGGTTGATAGATCGGAGGAAGGTTGATTTTCCCGAACCAGATGAACCGATGATTGAGATAACCTCGCCCTTTTCAACGCTAATAGAGATGTCTTTGAGGACTTGATTTTGTCCGTATGATTTCTTTAGATTTTTGATTTCAAGAATTACATTTTTAGTCATGTGGCACCTCGACTTGCATTTGGTTTGCACCTGTTGTGTATGTATCTGTATCAAAATGCTTTTCAACTGCGCGTAAGATACGTGTCACAGTAAAGGTTAGGATGAAGTAGATAATAGCAATAACCGTAAAGGTTTGGAAATATTGATAGGTTTGGGTTGCGACAGTATTTCCTGAGAAATAGAGTTCAACAACTGAGATAACGTTCAATACAGAAGTATCTTTGATATTGATGACAAATTCATTACCAGTCGCTGGTAAGATGTTACGAATAACCTGTGGAAGGACAATCTTACGCATGGTCTGATTATGGGTAAATCCGAGAGCAGTAGCAGCTTCAAATTGGCCCTTATCGACGGCAAAGATACCACCGCGGACAATCTCACTCATGTAGGCACCTGTGTTGATGGATACAATGAAGATAGCTGCGAGGGTACGGTCAAGATTGAGCCCGAATGCTTGGGCGGTACCATAGTAAATAACCATGGATTGTACAATCATCGGCGTACCACGGAAAATTTCGATGTAGATATTGATAATCCAACCGAGCACTTTTTGACCAATAGCAAGTGCCTTGTTTGCTGCTTTTGGAGCTGTACGGAAGACACCGATGAGGAGACCGATAGCAGTACCGATAATTGTACCGAGGATGGAAATGAGTAATGTCATCCCAGTTCCACGCAGAAGTTGTTGCCAGTTGTTAACAACAATATTCCAAACTTGGGCGAAGAAACTAGGTGTTTCGCCCTCGCTGGCTTCTTCAACAGGCTGGTTTTCAATCATATCATCCATAAGTGCGATTTGCTCTTCTTCTGAAATAGTTGCTAAGACTTCGTTGACCTGAGCGATACGCTCGTCATCTTTGCGCATACCGACAGCAATGGTCACGTCTTCGGCATTGGTTTCAAAACTGTCTGCCAATTCAACCATTTTGAAAGCTTTATTTGCAGCTTCTGCTGTACGACCTTCTGGACGTTCAGAAACATAGGCGTCTATAATGCCAGATTCTAAAGCTTGACGGATTTGGGAGAAATCTCCCATGGCAGTCTGTTTGTTAGCCCCTTCAATTTGGTCAATCAAATCATAGAGGTAAACCCCTTGCTGGGCAGTGATTTTTGCGCCAGCAAAATCTTCCAAGCTGGTTGCATTTGCGTACTGACTATCAGAACGAACAACCAGGGTAGGAATTGAAGTGTAGTAGCTATCTGAGAAGGCGATTTCTTTCTTGCGCTCTTCTGTCGGGCTCATACCGGCGATAATCATATCGATTTTACCAGATGTAAGAGCAGGGACTAAGCCTTCCCACTTGGTTTTAACAACCAAGAGTTCTTTGTCCATGGATGCAGCGATTTTTTTTGCAACCTGAACATCATATCCGTTGGCAAATTGATTGGTTCCCTCAATAGGAACGGCACCGTTACTATCATCTTCTTGGGTCCAGTTAAATGGTGCATAGGCAGCTTCCATACCGACCCGCAGGTATTCGTCTGCCCGAACCCCTGTTGTTACAGAAAAAACAGCGATTAGGGTCAGCAGAAATATACTGAGTTTACGTTTCATAATGTCTCCTTTAAAATGCTATTACACCATTTTATTAAAAATTCTGACAAATTTCAATATCCTTGTACTATGAATAGGGAGTTTTTTTATGATATAATGTAGAGAATTGAAAAAAGGAGTTTATTATGATTTTGGAATTGTTGAAGGCTATATTTTTAGGAATCATTGAAGGGGTAACGGAATGGTTGCCAGTTTCTTCAACTGGGCATTTAATTTTGGTTCAAGAGTTCGTGAAATTAAACCAAAGTAAGAACTTCCTAGAAATGTTTAATATTGTCATTCAGCTAGGAGCAATTCTAGCAGTTATGACCATTTACTTTAAAAAATTGAATCCATTTCAGCCTGGAAAAACCAAGCGTGATATTCAATTGACTTGGCAATTATGGGCCAAGGTTGTCATTGCCTGTATTCCGTCCATCCTAATTGCAGTCCCGTTGGATAATTGGTTTGAAGCGCACTTCAATTTTATGGTACCGATTGCGATTGCTTTGATTGTCTACGGTATTGCCTTTATTTGGATTGAAAACCGTAACAGTGGTGTAGAGCCACAGGTGACGGACTTAGCGAAAATGTCTTATAAAACTGCCTTGTTGATTGGGTGTTTCCAGGTCTTAAGCATCGTTCCGGGGACTAGTCGATCAGGTGCGACCATTCTGGGAGCGATTATTTTGGGGACCAGCCGATCTGTGGCGGCAGATTTTACCTTCTTCCTTGGAATTCCAACCATGTTTGGTTATAGTGGCTTGAAGGCTGTTAAATATTTCTTTGATGGCAATAGCCTGAATATGGAGCAGGTATGGATCTTGCTAGTCGCTAGTGTGACGGCTTACTTGGTATCCTTAGTTGTTATTCGTTTCTTGACAGATTTTGTTAAAAAACATGATTTCACGGTCTTTGGTTACTACCGCATCATTTTAGGAGCGATTTTATTGGTTTATGCCTTTATCACATTTTTATTTTAAGAGCAGGGGGACCTGCTTTTCTTTTGTCTTTCGAGCTTGGTTTTAGTATAATGGTGGAAGATATGTATGAGTATTGAAAATGATCAATCAATTTTAGGAAATTGATGAATCAGTGAATGAGGTAGTTATGAAAGTAAAGCAAATTAGTGATTCAACCTTGAAAATCACTATAAAATTAGATGATTTGGAAGAGAGAGGAATGGAACTTTCGGACTTTCTCATTCCGCAAGAAAAGACAGAGGAGTTCTTCTACACTGTTTTGGATGAATTGGATTTACCAATGACTTTCCGAGAAAGCGGTATGCTGAGTTTTCGTGTGACTCCGAAGCCAGATCGGGTGGACATCTTTGTTACCAAATCTGATTTGGATCAGAACTTGAATTTTGATGAATTTACAGATTTTTCGGAACTTGGTGATGTTGCAAGTATGACTCCAGATGAGTTTTTCAAGAGTTTGGAGCAAACCGTTCGTGAGAAAAGTGCACCGGATGCAACAGCCGTTCGTCATTTGGAAGAGGTAGAGCAAGAGGAAGAAGCAGATGAAGAGGAGCAGGAGCGCTATATTTACTATATTTTGGAATTTCCAACGATAGAGGATCTGTTTACTTTTGTTGGTACGGTTGATTATCCAGTAGAAGAATCGGAATTATATAAAATGGATGGTCACTACTACTTGACCGTTCTTATCAATGTAGAAAATCGTTCCAAGCATTATCCAGGCTACATTCTTTCACGAATGTTGGAATTTACCAATGATACTAAGTTGACCAGACCTGCTTTACAAGAACACGGAACTTTGATGCTTCCGCTTGCGGCAATCGAGGAGCTTAGGAAGGTTCCGACAGTATGATTCCTTTTGCTCTAAAATACATAATGGTCATTATTACAACCATGGTCATATCAGCCATTGCGACCCCCTTGGTTCGTTTTATGTCCCTGAAGGTTGGAGCAGTCGATAATCCCAATGCGCGGCGGATAAATAAGGTGCCCATGCCTTCAGCGGGAGGGCTGGCTATCTTTGTGGCATTTACCATTTCTGTTTTATGTTTTTTACCAGGAATTGTTACCCGTGTCAATTACCATGGCACTTACTTGCATTATATCTGGCCCCTGGTCCTAGCATCCAGCATTATCGTTCTTACGGGATTCATTGATGATGTCAAGGAGCTAAAGCCTGCTCCTAAAATGTTTGGTATTCTAGCTGCAGCGACGATCATTTGGATTTTTACGGAATTTCGTTTTGATAGCTTTAAAATTCCTTTTGGAGGACCTTTCCTTCAATTTCCTGTCTGGCTCTCTTTTCTATTAACGGTCCTTTGGATTGTTTCCATTACGAATGCAGTCAACTTGATTGATGGTCTGGATGGTCTGGTTTCGGGAGTATCGATTATTTCCTTGACAACGATGGGAATTGTGTCTTATTTCTTTTTGCATGATAGCAATATTTTTTTGACCTTAACCATCTTTGTTTTGGTTGCGGCGATTGTAGGATTTTTACCCTATAACTATAATCCCGCCATCATTTATCTTGGCGATACAGGAGCCCTTTTCATTGGGTTTATGATTGGAGTCTTGTCGCTTCAAGGACTGAAAAATTCGACAGCTGTTGCAGTGGTTACTCCGATGATTATTCTTGGAGTGCCTATTACGGATACTGTAGTAGCCATCATTCGTCGAAAATTGTCTGGGCAAAAAATCTATGAAGCAGATAAGATGCATCTGCATCATAGATTGCTCTCTCTGGGACTTACTCATCGTGGCACAGTATTGGTGATTTACGCCATTTCTTTCTTATTCTCCCTGACCTCTCTCTTGCTCAATGTTTCGAGTAGAATAGGGGGAATTCTCCTATTGGTGACCATGGGACTGGGGATTGAGATTCTCTGTGAATTGATTGGCATCTTTGGTATTAATAGAACTCCATTGCTCAATCTTCTTCGGTTTATTGGTAATAGTACTTACCGTCAAGAAAAAATCGCAAAGTATAAAAAGTGCTACGAAGAGAAAAAAAGAAAATGGTAAATTCTCAAAGTAAGTTCTAGTTCCCGTCCTTCCAGAAGTTACTTTGAGAAAACTGCACAA
>ALKQ01000002.1 GCA_000440235.1 Streptococcus suis 10581
TTATTTCTTTGTCTCAGTCTAATTTCCAGTTTTTAAGACAGACTAGAACTTACTTTGGGAATTTAGCATTTGTTATTAGTCACAAACAGTCACTAGATTTTTCTTGACTTTCAGCTTTTTTTTCGGTACAATATTCTTTGTTATGGCGGTATAGCCAAGTGGTAAGGCACGGCTCTGCAAAAGCTTGATCGTCGGTTCAAATCCGTCTACCGCCTTTATTATAGGATTTTATCCAAATTTATACAAGTCAAAAGCCCGATTTTTCGGGCTTTTTTTGATTTTTCATTCGGTTAAATTCGGTTAAGTTTGGTAAAGTTGGTGGGCAAATGGTGGGCAAATTTCTATCTACAAACTAAAGGCGAAAAATATAAAAGAAATCGAAAAAAGTTTGTAAAAATACTTGGCTACTATTATAAATAATAGTATAATAGATACATAAGGTAAGGGGAGGTTACCTTAGACAAGGAAACTAACAGAAAGGAGTACTAAATGTTTAGGTACTTAAAAAAGCCAATCAAGATAAAGAATAATAAAGTAGTCGTCAAACTCAATCTTATCATTCTAACTCTTGAATGGCACTTCGAATTGGATAGTGAGTAATCACTATCCACCCCTTCGGGGGTGTACTTAAATATTATCAAAAAATGCTATGAAAGTAAAATACAAAGTAAACAAACATGGTTTTGACTGGAAAGCCTTCTTGGTGTGGTCATTGCTGATTGCATTGCTACTCTGGTTGGTTTTCAAATAAGGAGTATCTATGATCCAAGTATTATCCAAAGAAGAAATGATGAACTTCTTCCAGACACATTCGCGCTATCAAATTGCACAAGCCACAGGCATTTCAGAGCAAACCTTGGCAAACTATGTCAAAGGTCGAACTGACATTGGCGGCATGTCTTTTGATAAAGTTATCAAGATAACAGAATACTATAATAGTCTAAAAAAATAAAGTCCGTTATAACACAAAACAAGCCCCCAGCAATCGCTGAGGGGTTTTGCTATTCTCTCATTTTGCCCATTTTGTCAAAAAAAGAAATCAATTCCGGCAACCATTATTGACAAAATGGCTATTTTTGAACGAAGAGACTACTGTACTTTACTGTGTTTTGGGCAAACAAAAAAGCCCAGCAAACGCTGGGGTGAAAATACTATTTAAACGTACCGTAAGGCACCACGTTGCGCCGATTTGACTCCTCGCCTGCTGCTACATAGCGACGTACACCGCTACGGCTAATATACGATACCCAAATGTATCCATCGGCAATATAGACCGAATCATAATTAAACTGCTCGCCATGCGTGTACGTTGCCACAACTTTACCGTCTAGACCAGGCTTGTCTCGGACATTGAGTAGAGATGCTTTAACGGTCATTGTCCCCTTCTCGTCTTTAATCTTACCAAGATTGCCACTGCTTGCCTGTGTTACCACTGCAGTAGAGTCGCTGTAAGGTGGATAAAACCAGCCGACAAGGTTGCTGATTTGCTGGCTAGCATATTGAGCAGGACCACCGACAGACAGATTACCAACAAGATTTTGCTCGATTGTCTGGACAGTATTGCCACTAACACCGATAATCAGACCAGTATGCCCATAGTTGATACCGTCGTTAGCCCAGTAGTTTTTGACAAAGATGGCCCCTGGACGTGGACGTTCTGAAGTAGGCATGTAATGCACATCAAAGCCGTGTTGCTTGGCTGACTTTATCAAATCAATGGCATTGCCCCACAAAGGCTTGCCGAAGAATTTTCCGCAAATCCAGTTAGGTAGGTCTACACACTGCTTACCGTACCAACCATCATAGTCTACACCTTGTCCACGGTTGGCTAGGTCTTTGGCAAAATTAACTACTTCATTTACTGTTGTCATTTTCTTCTCCCTTCCAACTATCATTCATCTGTTTTACAGCTGATTCAATAAAGGTTTCCAACTGTGTTTCGGTCATGTAAATGTTGTATTTGGCAAGCTGGCTATTTATACGACGCTTAGCCATGTCTAACTTATCGACGTGCTTATCTTGGTCTAATTTGGTAATCTGTTCAACTGCGTTAACGGCATTCCGTGCCAAAATCTCTGTGATTTCAATGGCTCGTTTACCGCCTTTGGCAATCAGATACTTCTTGATTTCGTGGATTATTACACCAGCAACAATGCCGAAAATCCCAGTTGCTGTGCCTAAAATAAGCTCTGTTAAATGATTCATTCTACCCCTCCTTCATAGGCAATTGAATATAGATTTGATACATGGTTTCAATCTCGCCATTGCCGCCCAAAATCTTGTAACTATCAAAGAGTTTGGCAATCTCACGGCGTTCCTCAAGTGTTGTCCAGCCACGGGCAATCGCTGCGTCCAAATCCTTGTAAAGTGTATAACGACGGCTACTTCTACCGCTGTTTTTCAAAGTGTCCATTTCCTCTTGGACAGCGACCAAACTGACTTGGTTGTCATCGGCGACTCTTTTTAAGTTGGACACATCATCCTTGATGTCTTCCATACCCTGTTTAAGCTCGCCAAACTGAGCCTTATTGAGGTTGTTAGACCGTGCTGCAAGATAGCCAAAGCCACCAGTTGCGATGACACCAATAGTAGGCGCCACCGCTCCGATGATGTGCAAAATTTCGTTAGGCATAGGCTAGACCTCGTTTGATTCTGCCCCTTGTGGGTCTGTCCAGTCTGGATTTCCGTTTTCATCAAATTTCATAATCCAATATTCCTCATTGAGCATGTCGGCAATATTAATTGTCGCAGCGGTCCCGCCCCATTGGTTAAAAGCCCAGATAGTTTCCACGTCCACAAACTTGCGACGACCGTTTACGATTGCAGGACGTTTCTGCACGTCACGGTACATATAGAAGTCTTGTGTCGCTGACTTACAACGGATAAATTCTCCGTGCTCTTTCATGTAGACGAGTGCAGTCGCAAGGTCAAATGGTTCTGTAATAGTTGATAAGTCGAGTAAAGTATTTTTAGTAGTTTCAGTCATGATTATTCTCCTTCTTGTTCAATAATTTCTGGTTTGGTTTGTTCATCGAGTAGAGCTTCCAGTTCGGATACTCGTGCTTGAAGCTCTGCATTTTGCTGAGTGAGTACCTTATTGCTCTGTTCAGCATCTGTCAGCTGGATAGCCAATAAGTTTTTTGTGGTTGATTCACTAGTCAACTGTTCTGTCAAACCATTGATGGTCAAGCGTAAAGCCTGAATAAGTTGTTGTTCTGAGTTCATCTGATTCTCCTTTATTTGATTGTATCCCAAGTCAAGATGACATCACCCCGACCAGTGATATTAATGAGATGCTTAAAGTTTTGGTTAAATTGTTGCAGCACATCCATCAGACTGACATAGTTGCTCGCATTCCTGAATAGCTGAACATCTCCAATACTCAACCGTGAGCTAGGCCTATCGCCTGCATTGTGAGCATCAATCGACAGCTTACCAGGCAAGGTATTAACATCCCAGCCGTCTGGATTTTCATATGCTGAACTTGCTAGTCGGATATCATCTCCAACCAAGTCCAATGAGTCTATATTAGAGCCGTTCCAGGCACGAATACCGACGAAACCGCCATCATTTGATGATTCTGAATTCCATCTGTTTGAGCCAATTACAGTAACCCCCGCATTCCCCTTGCCAGCAACCGTACCAGTTGCGAATTTGACAAACTGGGTAGGATAGCCACTCAAAACACGTTTGAGGGCTGCTTGGTCGGTATAGTACAGAATTTGGCCAGCGTTCAAATTGACTTCCATAGCCCTATTAGTTGCGGTCAGGATTCCGCCTGAAATCTTACTTGCCGACAATGTGACAGCTTGAACCCGAGTGGTAAAAACTGACTTGGCAAAAAGCTGTCTCAAGTAGGCATCATTGGCCATTAGCTTGTCAAAAAATGCCTGGTCCACCTTCAGTTTGTCGGCTGTGATAGCCTGCGAGCCGATGACGGTGGCATTAAGCTTGGCAAATGTACCGTCTGCAACAAATAGCGTGCCGAATTTACCATCGATAGCCTGAATTTCATCCGCCAAGGTCTTGCCCTTTAAACGTATTTTAGCCGCTTCAAGCAAGAATTGAGCGGATGACAGGTTGGCTTGCGATAAGATATCACCAGAACTGTTCAGATT
This sequence comes from Streptococcus suis 10581, assembly GCA_000440235.1. Taxonomy (GTDB): domain Bacteria; phylum Bacillota; class Bacilli; order Lactobacillales; family Streptococcaceae; genus Streptococcus; species Streptococcus suis_F. The sequence continues at coordinate 4,119 of ALKQ01000002.1, forward strand.
CTTAACAGCATAAGACCCAGCAAGTGTGCTGACCTGTGTTTTAAGCCCGTTAGCACCAGACACCTCTTGGACCAGCCCATTAGCCGTCTGAGTAACCTTGCTGACATTATCGAGGATACTTCCAGTCGTGCCGACCGCCCCGATAGTACGTGTGTGGCTGTCGACTGTGTCGCTGACATTGTGTAGAGCTGTGACAGTGGCAAGGTCTTCCAGAGCTGGTGACCAATCATTTACAATAGCTCCAGTTTCAATCTGTGGGTGCCAATAGTAAAAATCTAATTGACCGGTCCCTGACTGCCGAAAATCAATCTGCAAGTAGCTAGTGCCAGTACCAACACCAAATATAACCACTCTCTTAGTTTCGCCTGTCGCAATATCAATTGTCTTGCGCAAGTTATTTGATATCTGGAAAGGTGCGCCTGTGTTTTTGATATAGATGCTGTGCACGTATTTAACGCCACTAATTGATTTGTAAGCTGATCGTCCAGTATTTAGGTAGCAAAAAACATTATCGCTACCTTTAGTTCCTTGTACCCTGACAGCATCAGTTGCCTGCCACTCTTGCACGCTTTGGTTTTTGGTAAAGATAAGGCTAGCTTGTTGGTAAGGCGTCGGTAATCTAGTCATGCTTCCGATGATTAGGTTAGTGCCACCGTTTTCGGTCGGTATCAACGCCTTAGTCTCGCTAATCGTCCGACTGAAACTATCCGCAGTCTCTTTGACAAGATTTTGCACAGTCGTCGATAGAGCATACGGTTGCAGAGAACTACTTGTAATATAACCACGCCCTGTAATGTTGTTATCAACTTGTGACTTGGTCTGATATCCCTTATCAGTGATTGCTTTATCAACCTGTGTACTTGTCAGACGTTTGCTAATCTCTTGTGCATTTTGAGTGATTTTGGCACTTGCAGTGTTGATTTTCCCATCAAGCGTCTGTGTACTTGAGGTCAATTCTTCCAACTTCCCATCAACTGTATTTTGATAAGTCGCTAGGTTTTGCTTGGCATTGTCTGCGGTAGACTTAATCTCGTTGAGTTTTAGTGTTGTTCCACGGACATTTTCGTCATAGGTAGACTTGGCCACATAGTTAGTAGCAATCGCGGCACGCTCGGCAGATAACTGTTTGGCAGTTTCAGTCCGACTGGCCGTCAGATATTGGTTGGCTCGTGTGCCTTCCGCATCTTTGTACGTTTCGAGGCTCTCTAGTCGAGTATTGATTGCATCAGCCGTCTGCTGGGCGTAGGTCTTAGCTTCGACAGCCTTGCCATCTGCCAGTTGGATTTGACGAGACAACTCTGCGCTAGATTCCTCAGCAGTGCGCTTGTATGTTGCGATTTCTGAGTGGATATCTTCAGGGGCCTCGATGTAGTTTGATGCCAAGCTTCCGTTTTCAAGTTGATAGCCTGCTACACTAAAGCCACCCGTATCAGCATCCAGAATAGCAAATCGAGGTCTTAGCATTCCTGACCGAGTAACTTTAAAAGTGATTGTAAACCGCTGGAAGCTATCTCCAACATTACGTATTAAAGTCTCACGAGGTGCATCTGCAGTCGCATACTGTGTATTATTCGAGTCATACAAGTAAAAATATACTGTCCCGAGATTCTCTTTTTTGATGTAGGCGCTAAAAGTATATATTTCCCCAGCTTGGACCATAATCCTACCCAGAGGTGATGCTTTTTTCCCACTAACCCATGTGAGTATACCTGCACCTTTGTAAAGCGATTCCTCTAATTGCCACGTACCCTCTTTTTCCCAATGTGACCCGGTAAATGTTTTGGAGCCTGGAATCAAATTCCTGCCACCAACCCTTAAACTCTCAAACCGCTCCGTCACGCCGTCGATTCCACTCTGCAAGTCAGCAGTCTTACGATTGATACTATCAATCTGTCCTGTCTGGGTATTGACAGTCTGCGTCAGAGCCTCATATTGGGTCCTGGTTTGGCTCAGAGTGTCTTCTACGGTCTTGGTTCGACTGGTAACATTAGTGATGTCTCCAGTTGCTTTAGATACGGTTTTAGACAGTTCTGCGACTGTTAACCTCGTGCCATCTGCCAAAGTCTCGACTGTCGACACACGATTGGTCAAAGCCGTCTGTGCTCGTGCTTGTGCCAAAATCTTGCTAGCTTGCAAGTTGAGGTCGTTTCGCAAAGCTGTAGCACTCGCTTGACTATCCCTAGCCTTTTGGTCTGCACTAGCGATTGCCGTCTGCAGTTCGGACTTGGCAGTGTTTAAGGCTTGACTGACCGTCGCAACCTGCGCCCTTGCATCTGCGATAGCTTCGTTTTTAAACTGCAACGCTTGCGTAATAGCACTAGCCGCATCCGATTTGGCTTGGTTGGCAAGCGATTCGACAGATTGAGTCTTGGACAAAATATCTGCGACCTGTCTGTCGTGTTCCTGTGCCTGGGATTGCATGGATTGTTCGACTTGGGCGATTTCAGTATCAATACTTCTCTTGATATTGTCTGCATGCCTCTCAGCCTCCGCCTTTGACTGCTCGATACCGTCGTTGATTTCCTCGACTCGCTTTTCAAATTCGGCGTCGAAATGACGGTTTGCATTATCAATCTCCTTCTGCAGTTTCTGTTCAAAGGATGCTGACAATCTTCCAGTTGCTTTGTCAACACTGCCAGCGACCATGCTTGCCACTGTAGACTTGACAGATTGCGACACCTTACCAAATCCTATGGATTTCAATCGCTTGGACATCGGTGCAAAATGGTAGCTAGTAATTTTCAAACGCAAATCAACATCGAATCGCTCGTGGAATACACTTACCGTGTCGAACATCTTAACAGATACATCAGACTTGCCTTTGACATCCAGATTGATAGAGTTTTCTACCAAATCACAAAGAGTTGAGCCAAAATACCTCTGCCCATAAGCTAAAAGGCTAGCTTCATCTGTTACATCTTGGTCATTGACCTCAATGTCGGCTTCGTATATTTGACGATATTGCCCAATCAACGGACTGTCCACTGTCACAGCAATAACACGGTCTGCCTCACCCTCAGACTGTCCTTGGATTGTCTTTTTGAGATGCAGTCGTGTCTTTAAGTTGTTAATGTTCTCAGATTCTTCGTAGCTACTGAGATTCTTTTTGTACATGAACAGTGACTCGTTCTCGATACCGCCATTTTTTAACAACTTGACCTGGTACTTATCTCGTACCAAGTCACCACCCCATTGACCAAGAATAGAGTGTTTCTCTTTTACTAAAGCATCCATTACAGATACATTGAACTCATTAAACGTATGACGGTCTAAAATGTCACTAAAAAACGTAAATGGACATGGTCGCTTAACGCTACCTGCCAAAGCAGTCATAACCGTCTGCCCTGGAACCCTGTCAACCGAGATGGAGTTGATAGAGTAGTAATTCAATAGAGTTGCAACCTGCTTAGCATAGACCTGCACATAGCCGTTGGCTTTCTTTACTTCAAAAATGAAAAACTCTTGCTCGCCGTGCAGATCATCAGCCAGCAGAAAGACTTCTCGTCTAAGTAGATTCCACTTCCCGTCAGTCAAGGGAAATTTAAAGGAAAGTTGGTAGGTACTATTGGCTTCCTGCACGATGTCATCATCATAAGCAAGATTGAGCGGGATGTTCCCGTCTTTAAGATAGATCAAACCTTGTACCTCCAATTCCCTGTGATTGTTATTTTTGAGACCGTTCCACTTGTTGAAATACCGCTTCTTCCTACAGGTATCTCAAAAAACGGACCACGCTTGCGAATGGTGTTCTTTACAGCACCATTCTTGTCATAGATATTTTGTCGCTTATGCCGACAGTCAATGGTCGCTCGAGTATCCAATTCCAACTCCATCAATTGTTGCCCAATGGTCAAGGTCACCCGTCCCGAACCCTCTATGATGATGATAGGCTCAGAATAGACCGTTCCAGGATTTTGAATTGAACCAGATGAAGTCAAAACGACATCAGCTGGATTTTTAACATAACGAAACGGATGCATAGACACAGTAACTTCCACCTTCCAACGATGTGGCCCGAGTGGCATATAGCTACTAGACACCAAATCACAGTAGAAAAGGCTATCCCTCAGATAGCCGAATTCCACCGTATTATTTTCCGACTGAAAAACCTCAATCAAGCGCATAGCATCTGTCAAATGCCGTAGCGTGATGATAAATGTCCTGTTGTAGCCATCGTACGCACCCTCGCTGACATGTAGTTGACCATTGGCACCAAAGACCTCGACTTGTTCAGACCTCTCAATCGACGCCTGGGCCTTACCAAAGTCAAGGACATGGCAATCTGCAAGAGTGGAGGTGTTTAAATCATTGATTATCATATAATCCATTAAATCCCCTCCCTTGCCATAATCGCTCCTTGATGCATGTAACTATTCTGAGCCAATTTCTCACCGTCCAAATAGACTGCCAACTCCTTATCCACCAAAGCAGATAAAAATCTCTCGATATTGGCCAAACGTGCACTCAAGCTACTGCCTCCATCACTTCCAGCCAAATCGCCAGTAGAAGACAGCAAGTTTCGACGGACATCAACCGATGCACTCGAACTCATATCATAGGCCAAAGACTGATTTTCAAAAGGCTTGGCAATCGCTCCAGCCATGCCAGATACCGTTCCCATGACATCCTTGAATCCCACTTGTAAGTTGGTATTTAAACCTTGCATGATAGCAAGACCCGCAGGTTTCAACAGTACACGGTCGTATGAGATAGGACCCTTGTTTTCAGCAATCCATCCAGCGATACCGCCGACAAAACTTGTTACTTCTCCCCACATGGAGCGTAATCCGTCAACGAAACCGCTTAAAATTGCAGCACCAGCAGCAAATAGGTCGATGTCCTCAACACCGCCTAGCAACTCAGCACCAATATCGAGTGCTGCTTGACCAACATTCCCTAAAATGCTCAGAATTCCACTGATTAGAGTTGTTAAAATTTCCACACCAGCAGACAATATATCTGGTAATTTCGATAAAAGCATCGATAAAAACTCTCCCGCAAGCTCTAACGCTGTGGAAGTGAGTTGGGGTAATTCTTGAACTAATCCATTCACAATATTGACGACAAATTCAACACCCATCCGTAAAATATCTGGAAGATTTTGTGTCAAAAAATCTATAAACATTCCGACCAATTCAATCGCTGCACTACCGATTTCAGGCAAACGCTCAACAATGCCCTGCACCAAATTAACAAGAATTTCGGAACCTTTTTCCAACATTTGAGGCAACGAGCCTTGAATAACTTCCGTAAAAGACCTAAAAATTTCCTGCGCCGATAACAGCAAGTTTGGAATATTTAAGATAATTCCATCAATGAGATTTAAAAGCAAGTCAGAACCCGCTTGTAACATCGTAGGTAAAAAGTTCGCAAATGCAACAACAAGATCAAGAAAAATATAGCTAAATGTTATCAACAGGTCTGGAATAGCACTGATAATCCCTTGTCCGAGATTAGAAAGTAATTCTACGCCTGTTTGCATAAGTGTTGGAAACTCTTCGATAAACCACTGACGAACGTTCGCTGTCAGACCTGTAACCAACATTTCAAACTCTGGTAACCCTGTCTCAACTCCAATCACAAGACCAGACAACAGTGCCTTTCCTTGCTCCAAAATCAGAGGCATTGCCTCAGCGATAAACGTTCCAATCGCAGATGGCAACCCTTTGAAAATATTTCCAACCATCGGAATAAGGTTACCGAATAAAAAATTAGACGTTGTCGACGCTAAGGCTTGTAATTGCGGAGCAATATTCTCGCCCAAGGACAAGCCTGCCAGTGTATTTTCCCAACTCGCTTTCATAGCAGCTAAGGATCCTGAATAAGTATTCTGAGCTTCTGCAGCTGCAACTCCAGCTATCCCCATGCTTTCTTGCACAAGGTGGATAGCTTCGACAACATCCGCATAGTTGCTGATGTCAAATTTACGCCCCATCGCAGACGGCAAACCTTCAGCAGTCTTCAATAATCGTTCCATTTCTGACTTTGTACCACCAAAGCCGAGTTTAAGATTATCCAGCATGGCATAGTTTCCGCGAGAAAGACTTTGATAGGTCTGCTGAATAACACCTATGTCCGTTCCCATTTTCGCGGCGTTGTCTGTCATGTCCATGATAGCTTTGTTAGCCATGTTAATCGCTTTGGTTGAATCACCACCAAGTGATTGCTTTAAGCTCGCACCCATGGATACAGCTTGCTCTGCGTATGTATTTGCAGAAACACCTGCCTTGTAGGCCTCTTGTGCAAAACGTTTCGCCGAATCCTGTGCACCATCATAGATAGTATCCAGACCACCGAAAGATTGTTGCAAATCAGCACCAGCACTCAAAGCAGAACCAATTATTTTTCCGATTCCTGCAGCCGCAAGTGCTCCGCTTAAAGCAGAGACGAGCGAGGCGCCAAGACTTGACCCAGCTGACCTACCAGCGCTATCAACTTCGCCACCCAATAATTTTGAAATCGACCCGCTAATGCCTTTTGCAGACGGGACTATCTGCACATAAGCAGAACCCAAATCAGTCGCCATGCTCCTCACCTCCAATCTCTATTTCTAGTGCACGCATAGCACGTTCAAACTCCTCACCAGATGAGAAGACCCTCTCCTCACGTTCCACTTTCGACCCTTCCAAGGCTTGAGTGACAGAGTTTGGACGATTCCGTCCAGCCTGCCCGTCCTTAGTTTTAGCCCAAAAGAGCAAGCGAACCGTATCATAGATACCTGCAAGCAGCAGAGTATCCAAGTCTTCCTTCTGACCAGACAAGACCTTCTTAATCCGTGATGACTCACTTAAACCACAAGCAAAAACAGCTACCCGAGTTATAGGTAGCTGTCGATAATCATATATGCCATAGGTTTCAGCCAAATCACAGACAAGAGCATCCTCATCTGCCGCAATCATTCTGGCGAGGATTGCGAGTTTTTTAAGTCTTTGACTTGTTCAAAGACATCCTTGATTTCAGCACCAAGAGCAGAAATAGGCACCAGCCCTTTTTCTGTGCGGACATGGTCCTTGAGTTTCTTCGCTTCGTCACCGAGTAACAAATTGACAATCCGAATCATGGCACCACTGTCTCCAGATTCTTCAGCAGCGATTGCCTCAAAAAGCTCATAGTTTTCCAAACGGTCTTGGTCAATGCTAAGCACAAGACCTGTACTAGTTTTTACTTCAAACATTCAAACCTCCTTACGATGACGATGGCGAGCTTGTTCCTGTTGACTCGCTAGCTCCCTTAATGTACTCATAGTGTGTATTGCCTTTGCTATCTGGCAGAGCTTGGATAGTTGTTTCATAACCAGCCAAGTCACTGTCGGCGTAGGTAATTTCCCCAACTTCCATCACCTTAGCATTTGGGATGACAATCCGCTTCTTCGCACCATTTTTCAGCAGCATATCCACTACCAATGGATGCGTAGGCAATTCCTTAGAGTTGACCTCCACAGTAATCCCTGATTCAAGGTCGCCTTTCACATTTTCAGGACCATAGACCTCTTTTAAGACATCCACATTTAACACCTCAATGAGTTTGTAGGTAAATTTGTCTGATTTACCTGTTTGAGGAGTATCAACCACATCACCGCCCCAGGCTTTCAGTTCTTCCGATTCACGAGTGTCCTCGTTGGTCAACCCATCCTCTGAAATGTAGCCTAAATTTTTAAAAGCTGTGTTTAGCTTAGTAGTCGCATTGGTCGGCAAGCTCGTTCCCGTTGGAGCTGAGGAAATCGCCCCAGCAATATCAGGCTTTGCCGATGACACAAGTTTTGCATCTGCCATTTAACAGTCTCCTTTTCAAAAATAAATAAAATCCACCACCGCTTGATAGCGATAGCGTTTGGTTTCCGTATCTGTAAAATTATAGTCCGAGTTGAGTTCTACCTTGCTGATACTCGGTAGCTCAATCATCTTCTCAACCACCGTTTTGACCTCTTCATTCAAAAAGGCAGCCTCTTCCAAAGACTGCCCATAAGATTGTATCGCCAAAGTCGCTTGATACAGATAGTTCTTCTTGCCACCGCTGGTCTTTTCAAAGACCACAAAGCTATCCGGCATCTCTTCCTCGTGCTCTGTATAGACAGGTACAGAAAGATGTTCGGTCAAAAAGTTCAACGTGATAACTTCAATCATGATTTTACCGCCTTTAACAAGGTATTGTGCTTCTTGTTGTCCCGCTTAGCTTTAATGCTATCCGCATAAACTATAGCATTGGCACGAGTCTTACCAACATAGATATCCGATTCATACCCATCGCCTGCACGGTTTCGGATAGCATTTGCCTTGTCATTCAAAACTGCCTGCATCTCAGGCGACTTTAACAAGTCACGGACACCAGAACGGTTCAACTTAAATTTCATTCTAGCCATACCGTTCCACCTGCACTTTCTTATTCCATTCAAGCGGGATCAGATGGTCAAGACCTTCCAGCGGCTCACCAACCGTTCGCCAACGCTGACCGAAAAAACGAACTTCCTTGTTCGTCCAGTTGTGAACATCACCTTTAGGAATTGCAAGAGTATAGTCAACTTTTTTACCAGTCAGATTGATTTGATTGGTGATATCCTCAGTTGATGCAGGAGCAATCAAGACATTCTCAACCACCATTTCCACATCTGCAGTCTTTGGATGACCGAACGAATCCTTGCCAATAATCTGTTTGTCAATTAAGATAATCGGTACACCTTTAATCCGTCCCATAAATGTCCCTCGCTCCAAAACGTTGTTTCTTCAATCCCAATCGCTTCAGCTCGCTATCTTTGATAAAGAGCCCTCCACCAGGGACCAAAAATGACCCTGACACCGAATAACCAAGAGCCGACTCATTAAATTGGGTCATAGGCTCTTGGTCTGTTGATGTCATGAGAGTGCGAGCAACTACATCGACTGTAACGGATTTGACCACCGAGGCAAACACCGGACTATCAGCAATCATCTCATCCAAATCCTTCCCGACTTTTTGAGCTTCATGACGTAAAGAATTGGATACAACATCTAGTAAAGCTTCAGCACGGTCCGTTTCGTCAAACTTCAACGGTCTCCACAAGGTCTCTAAGTCGGATTTAGTTGCAAAAGGAGTCATAGGCTACTCCTTTGCTTTGGTCTTAGTCTTAGGTTCCTTAACGATTTCCCAATCACCTTTTAGTTCGCTATCCGTGACTACGACTGCTCCTGTTTCTTTGTGCTTATAAATCGCCATAAGGGACCTCCTTACGCTTGTTCAACACGAGCAAAGGCAGTTTCATCAAGGATACCCCAACCGATAAACGCCTCTGTACGTAGCAAAATCTCATTGTAAGCTTTTAAATCACGACCTGAGCCATCTGGATCACCATACTCAATAATTTCCATCGGGATATTTTCAGCATACCCCCACTTAAATTTATTTTTAAAGTCGCCCACAATGGCATGGTCAGTCTTGGCAGTACCGCCAGTCACGGTTAGCGTCTTGTTGATGTCAAGGTCCATGTTGAAGAAGTTATTTGGTCGCTGACCAAATCGGAATTCTGGGTACATAATACCATCAAATTTATCCTTGATTTTAGACATAGCCTGACCTGCAACTGGTGACATGGCAATACCGGTCACTTCGTTTCCGTTAATAACAATAGTTTGAACAGCTGCATCAATGTTGTCATCGATTTTATCTGCGCTATAGGTAATAACATTCCCTGTAACTACACCATCAAAAGAATTAGTCGCTTTAAACGATGCATCTGTTAAAGATTTTGGTTCAAGACCATGTAATGCAGCGATGTCAAAAGCCTCTGCCATCTTTTTGGCGAATCCATCGGCATAGTGTTTCAAAAAGTCCAACTGCTTCTCTTCTGATGCGTATTTAAATTCATCAGTCAAACGGGCTTGATAGACAAACTTAAGTGGTTTGATTACTTTTGATGTGACCGTAGCTGAACCAGCTCCCTTTAACTCCCCTTCACCAACAATCTGTGCATTACCATCCAGATTAAAGATAAATTGCTCAGTACCATTGAATGGAATTGGAGTTTGAGTCGATAGTTTAGCAAGAGTCGAATGACCTTGAACCTTCGACATAATTTCTTTTACTAATTCTGGTTTAAAAAGTGTTCCAGCTTTCATAGATGTTGGCATAAATTATTCTCCTTTATTTAGATCTTTTATAACGTCTCGCCATGCGGCATCTTCACCTTTTACTTCTGGCTCAATATCCTTGAGTGGTGGGATTGGGGCTTTTGGTTTCATGAGACTTGCAAAGCGTTCCGCATCTGCTGTCAGACTTGCTTCATCTTCGCCTTGCAAACGATCAGCAAATTCAATAGGCAAGCCATATTTAAGAGCAATAGCCGTCTTCGTTTTCGCAGTTTCATAACCTGCAATAGTTGACTTATACCCTTCAATTTGGCTTTCAAAATCAGCTGCAGTCTGATTTGATTGTGCGACCGTTTCTTTGAGCCCAGCGTTCTCCGCTTCCAATGTTGAAACACGAGATTTCAGCTCATCATAATCTGCATATTGCTCCTTCAGACGATTCAAACGAGCCTTGATAATCATATCTAGCTCTTCCTGTGTTTCGATTGCTTTAAATTCAGACATATCAATGTCTCCTTTCTCCTGCTTTCCCGGCAGTTCGGTAATATTTTTTGCATTAAAAAAGACAGGTCGCCCCTGTCCACTTAATACCTAATTTGTTGCTTTTTCTTAGGCTTGGTTGTAGCACAAGCCCAATGTGCTAGCAAAGCACTGTCCATTAAACTAATATCCATATCGTCAAAATGTGAGCGATAGCCAAAACCACCATTGGACCCAATATTCCGCTTGTCGCAGTTGGTCACGACTTTAGACAGCGACGGTTGCCCATTGTGACAAATCGTGTGCTGGTAGATGCCCTGTTCCCACATCGAGTTAGCAATGATAATTTCTTTGACGGTTGGCAAGATGACATTGCGGATTTTAGAGTCTTTCAACTCCTCCTCCAACATCTTCTGTCCACTAGCTCCGTCTATGACAATTTGAGCCACATCTGCCTGTTTCAAAAAGGCAACCAGCCAGGCACTACCATTCCGCACTGATTGACAGTCAATGGTTTCCACAAAGAATTGACCGTCTTCTGTCCGAACAGCAATAGACAAAGCAACGTTGGTACCGTCTTGCCCGAACTTGATGCCAGCAAATAGCTTGCCAGTCAGCTTCGGCATATCGTCAATCTTGAGTGCGTTCCACTCGGTCTCAGATATAGCTGATTTCTGATTGTAAGTCGGCCAGAAACCCAAACGCTGTACATTATGGTCTAACTTGTCTTCGCCAAGTTCAGCCTCAATCTTGCGTTCGTTCAAATGATACCCCATTGACGGATTGGAATTGTACCACGCTGCTACATCGTCAATCTCTTTCTCCTGATTCACAGACCATTCAGCCCAACCTGAATACTTACCCTTGCCAAACAGACAAGTCTCGCGATACTTGGTAAAGACCGTACCGCTTGAAACAGGAGTCGGTGGCGTTCCACACATGACCGTCATCGGATTATCCGAATCCGTCACAGTGTACTTAAGAGCTGACTCTTGCTCCGTAGTGTATTCCTGAGCTTCGTCAATGATAAGCAGGTCAAATCCCTCACCGAGACCACCAGTACCTGTCCGAGTACGGAACTGGACCACACCGCCAGTCTCATAGAGTTCGATTCGCTCCTGCCCCTTGGCTCGAATGGAATTAAAATCCTCACCGTCCACATAGCCCATCTTTTCCAGATAACGCTTGACCTTCTCAAAGGACGAATGCGATGTAGAAATACGATGGGCTGTGTGCAGGATATTCAAACCATTGTGTAAGCCCCAAATCTCAAGCATATAGAGGATTTCCGACTTACCATTCCGACGTGGGATAGAGTAGCCAAACTTTTGATGTACCCATAGACCATTCTTGTCGACAGCCATGATAGGATTAAGCAAATTGACCTGCCAAGCATAACAAGACAGACCTGTTCGCTCATAGAGTTCTATCGCTTCTTTGGCTTTAGAATTTCGTTTAACGTATTTGAGTATTACCGATTGAGTAGGATTTTGATTGCCAAGCTTTTTCCTTGCCATATTTCCGTCCTTTCAATCGTCTGCCTAGTTTTCTGTCATGCGACAGGACAAAAAGAAAACCGCATGGACTTCCACACGGTTAGATGATACGATTATTGCAGTCTTTCCTGCTGTCAAGATGTGGGACCACCTCCTATCGAAAAAGTTCTGCTGATACAGACCAACCTGCAATATTGTCAAAATAGAACATCCCGCCTTTTTCTTGGTTTGTACTCTTGCCAAAGTAATCAAATGCAATGCGCTCATCGGTCAAATCAATTTCATTAACACCCTGAAACAATAATGTTTCACCATTTTTCAAAAAGATAATAACTTGTTTTTCCATTTTTCTCCTACTTTCTACTGAACCAAGACTTCTTGGACAACTTGTCAGCTACTTTCTTCTCAAGATAATCAAATCTTGAATTCGTAGCCTGTGCATTGCGTGAGCTAACCTGTTTCAGCTCCTCAATCTCTTTGTCTTGCCTGATTGCTTCACGGATAGCATAATCAAGCATAGTCTCAAGTTGCTTGACCTTGCCCTCAAGTTCACGCTTCTTTCTTATTCGTTTATTCATGGCATCTCCTTTCCAGTTAAAATCTCAGCGTGACATCGATTTTTTTACAACTAAAACACCAGACCTTGCCAAATAATTCGAGTTGTAACCAACTCTCAGCATAGTAGCGGTCGCCTTCTTTGTATTTAGTGATGTAGTGATGTAACATCGGGGGGCCTCCTTTCTGTTTTTCTGCAACAAAAAAGCACTCGATATCTCGAATGCTTTTATTTTCTATCACTAAAAAAATCTGCCCAATACGGATTTTCTTGATCAAAGATTGCAACTTCTTCCGCTGTCATATTGTGTGGATAGTCAGCAAAGAGGTTGTAGATTTTCTTTTTGTCAAAGCTAAAGAGATGACGACCTCTAGTACCTAACTCTTCAACCCACCAAACTTGATAATTCTCATCTTCTTTATACCAGTCGCTAAAACCTGGTATTGTGGATGCCGAAAAAACACGCTTGTCAATATCTAATTCTTGTAAGTTATCTAACACTTCCGCCATCTCCTTTCTGTTGATAATCCTTATCCGTATTAATAAATCCTAGAATCTTGTGAAATTCCTCGTTGCTTCCAAGTGTATCTATATCAATTAACATGCTAGGTACTTCGATTTTACGTCCATAAAAGGTGTGACTTGCCTTACATCCGAATCTTTGTCTCAATACCGAATCCGTTAAAGTTTTATATCCGTTATTTTTAGGATCTTGTAATTCAAGATAGCTGAATAGACCATCATTCTTTTTTATAATAGCAGCGTGTCCGCCTGTTGCCAAATAATACTCTTTCCCAATTTCCATTTCCTTAATTAAAGAACGGATTGCTCTGAAATCGCTAGTGTGATATGCAATATGACTTATTACGCCATCTAATTTTGCGATATCAAGTATTGCTCTGTCTCTTGCGAATAGGTTACAACTATCACCACCACGGAAATCTAAAACATTGTACCCAGCTTTATTTCCAATATAAGCAAACGCAAGAGAGGAACACGACCCCTTGGTCAAATCTCCACCAGCCAAATCCTTAATAATTCTGCTCTCAGTCTTGGGAAGCAGTTTTTGTTTGATTGGATTGATATCAATGCCTTTCTTAAGTGCATCTTGCCGTGTCTGACTCATATTTTGAAAGTTGTCAATTTCTTTTCTCTCCTCAATTTTACTACTCTGTTCTATTTTTTTCCACAACTTTCTCCATACATCTTGTATCTTCCCATTTTTTGGATCATAGTCCACCGTACATCTGCACCGTTGATGTCTGCGATACACATCTTTCGGAACTTTTGGATACTGGTAGATTCCAACAACTTCGCGACACCAGCCACAACATTTGCCACCTTCTTTGCGGATAATTTGTGGGGATAGCCCCGAATCGTAATGAAACTCTGCATTCGCTTTTATGCTATCGTCCACAATCGACTGCGTGAAATTAACAATTGGCTCCTGCAACAACCAAGCCACCTTATCAAACTCATCCTCAGACGACAAACGATTAACAAGACCATCAATCCTGTCCTGATTGACCTCAGGCACCTGCACCTGTAGACCAATCTTGGCAGACCTATTCAAATCCTCCTGAACTTGACCAGCATAACCACTCACAAGCTCGAAATTGTGCCCTAGCGTGTCCGTCAGTAGCCTTTGGGCTATGTTGTAGTACATTTTACCGTCTGGCAACCTATCGCCCGTCACAGACGAACTGAGAGCCTCTGCTAGAATGTCCCCAACCTCCAGAGCAAAATCATTTACTGTGGCATAGGTCGCCCTCTTCTTTTTCAACTCCTCAAAAGCATTTCTGACCTTTTCACTCTTCCCATAGGAAACTTCAAATTTCTCCTGCACTTCCTTTAGCAAGTCTGGTAACATATCACGTTCCATTCGCCGTCACCTCTGGAATCACAGGTTTAGCCGCACTATCTCCAACAATGCCTGTCAAATCGCGAATAGTGTCTGCGGTGATGTAACCTGGCAAAGCCTGATTGATTTTGATAGCTCCGTCGCCTAACATTGTTAATGTCGTAGCATCAGCCTCAAACAACGGCTCCCACTTTGGAACAGTCTTGACAAACTGTTCTCTGAGATAGACAAATTCGTCACGTAAGCAGGCAGCCACATAGGCGACATTCAGCAAGCCACTGCCCAAACTGCGCTGAGCTTTCCGACTGGCTAATCGCAAGTTCTCATGGCTTGCTTTGATTGCCTCTACCGATGACGGATTGTCCGACACAAAACCAAGGTCATCTAATGTCAAACCCATTTCCCCAGCAAATCCTGCTGCTGCAGTCCGTAACTGCTCTGTAAACGGGCTCATGCTAGCCGTGGTAAATTGCCCAATGCTTGGGACGTCGCCATCGTCATCCTTAGTAAATTCCAAGAGACTTGTCACAGTCGCTTTCCATTTATCCATTGGTTCCGCATCTTGACTTGTGCCCAAAACATATTTCTGTGGGAATGAATAGAACTCCGCCGTCACATCGGCACGTTCCAAAGTCCTTTTGGCATACGACTGATAGTACATCCCGGCACGAGTTATCCGACTACGACCAAACGGACGAACCGCATCTGGCCTATGAATGACCGGTACCAGTAACGGACGACCTGTTGGGTTGGCAATCGGAGTGAAAGTTCCACCCGAAATGTAGATTGTTTGCTCTGCCGTAAAGTAGGCTTCGAGTTTTGGATTCCCATTATCATCTCGTTGCAAGACCGCATAGCCCTCAGTCAGTAGCCCTGTAATTGGATCAAGTATCCCTGTCGCATTGCTGGACTCAATGACTTGCAGACGCACCTTATCCTCGACTTTTGACAGATAGACAAAACTACATGAACCTATCAAGGACGACAAGACCACCGAATCGAAGAACACATCTGGATTGTTTTGCTGAAAAATATCATTGACTTGGAACTGGTCATTGTCAAATTCACGGAAAACCAATCTGTCTGCTAAACTATCCACACCTTTCGCACACCAGCCCAAGACCGACCGATACTGTTGACGGATATTTGGTGGAATGGTAATTCCAAACGAACTATCTCTATGCTGCATAGCATACTGCTTGTACCTCATCTCCACTCGAGGTTTAACCTCGTTTAGTTTTCGTCTGAGGTATCCAATACCTTTGTATTCCAATCTGGTCTCCTTTCGATTTTGGCACGAGAAAAAATGCACAGTGACGGCGTGAAGCTCTGCCGAGGCGGTGGGGAGGGTGGTACCCCCCTATGTTCTCAACCTCGGTACTTCGTCCAATTCATACTTTGTGGTAAATTTCGATTGCCAACAACTTTCGCTCCATTTACCTTATCGTCAGCAAATAGTTTATCGGACTTCTGCCGATTGCATTGCCAATGAGCAAGCTGAAGATTGTTAATATCTGATGGATGTCCGTTGCGATTGACAGGGATGATATGGTCAATCACAGGACTTAATGGATGCGGATAACTTAATGACTTATCAACAAGGTTTCCGCAGATTCCACATGTGTTTCTTGTCTTAAGAATTATCTTCTTGTTTTTCTCAAAAGCTACCCGATGCGGACCGCTTCTGTCTGGTCTAGTTTCAGCCATTTTTCACCTCCTGAAACGCCTGTTGAAAGTAACATATCTTATATTCTGTTACGTTCGCTATAATCTACTCTAAGCTAGATACTTCAAGACTTCAACCGCATTCTAAAAAAATGAAAGTAACATGCTTTTATTTTGTTACATTCAATAGTCAAACGTCAGTATTGCCTCATCCAATTCATCCTGCTGATAACCAATGTAAATCAGGGTTATTGTTGGAGTTGAGTGGTTGAATATTTTTTGTAATGTGACCACATCATGTGTCTGGATATAGTAATGATATCCAAATGTTTTCCTCATGGAATGACTACCAAGGTTTTCCAGCCCGATATGTTGACCAGCTTTCTTGACAATCTCCCACGCTGTCTTCCGTTGGATTGGGGCGAACTGAACACCATTACGTTTGTCGCGTTTTCTACTTGGAAATAGAAAGTCATAATCTTTCAGTTCTTTATTTTCTATGTATTGATTTAGGGCTTTTCTTAGCTTTGGATTGATGGCAAATGGCTTGGCTTTCTTGGTCTTCTTCTCGACCACAAACACCCTATCCCCTTTAACATCTTTGACTTTAAGGCCAAGGAAGTCACTGATCCGAATACCAGAGTAAATCCCAAACATGAACAAGATATAATCTCGCTCGTTTCTCTCTTTCAGATAATCTTTGATACGTTCGATATCATCAACGTTCCGAATAGGTTCAACAGACCGCACTTGCTCACCTCCAATCATAAAAAAGACAGGTCAATGCCTGCCTAGTTCCTGTTGTCTCATACTACTATTTTAGCATTGAAAATTGTATATTTCCTGCGGTCTTAATCCGTTTAAACTTCGCTCAAACTCCGCCCAAACTCCGTTTTTCAACTAGTAAGATGCCCTTACGATAAATCTCTGCAAATGAAATCAATGCTAAATTGAGCAATTCATGATAGCGAGTTTCCTCATAACCGATTTTTTTCATGATTTCTTCCCTGGGTGTTGGATATGGTTTGAGGTATTTAAAAATCAGTATCAATCTTAGTTCTGGCTGTAAAATATGTGAAACCGAATATTCTATGGCTTCTAGCTCATTAACTGCCTCGACATGATTAAGGGCCAATTTCTCAACTTGTTGATTTGGTTTTGAAACACTTTGTCTAGGCTCAAAAGTGTATTGCTGAGTAATCTTTTGTTCCTGAAAATCGTTAGCAATATTTCGCCACATTTTGTACTTTTCAAGAGTACTCTCTGCTTTCTCTATCGTCTTCTTCGTGTCCAATTCTGCTACAATCAATAGAATTTACCAACCTTCCTACTCCCTCTGCAAATGTAATGACTGCTTTGGATAATCCATCAATCACTTGTGCACAACAGATAGCGACATTTCGGGCAATCTGTTCAAGAAAAATATCATTTTCATTCAAAAATCGACTCAGCTGTTCAAATTCTTTCTGTCTTCTCAACTCTTCCTGCTTAGCTTTCTTTTTCTTGATTCTTTTGTTCATGCTTCTTATAAGTCTCCCAAGCTCCCATGATGATTGCGATTAACACAACCAACAGGAATGCAATCACAATCATTGCTAACAAGAATTTAATAATTTCAAGTAAAATCATAGTTCCTCCGAATAATATTTATCACCTTTCGCCCTTACTTCTTGAAAATAGGCTCTGTAGCTTTCGTCTTGAATGTCATCAAGGTTGATTTGCTTTGCCACTTCATAGACTGGCTCGTTATAGTCACAACAATGTAAATGCCACAACTGATTCTCCTGCAAAGTGTTTCGATTGAAACCGCATGAGCTTTGAGCTGCTGTAAAAATAAGTGCTGTCAATAACTCTTCATCAAGCTGAATTGTAATCATTTCGCCCTCCATTTTCTATTATTAGCCCTTTTCTTGGCTGTTTCTCTAGCCATCTCATCCCAGACATAGTCTGCATTTTCAAGCATGAGGTCCACGCATTTGTCTTTTAGGGTCTCGATTTCAATTTCTTGTCGCTCGATGTCTTTGTATGCACGGTTGTAAAGTTCATCTTTCAGGAACTCATTTTCTTTGAGCAACTGAACTACATCAATTTCAAGCTTACATCCATAGTCTGGTAACAATCTAATTCCATTAAAACTCATTTAATACCTCCTGTAATTTTTTTATTGTGACTCCTGCATAAATCCATACCGTGAAATCTGTTGGAACATCTGTCGCAGAGCGGCTTGTCACAAGTAAGAAACCTTGGTTGCTGATTTTTAAATAAACTGAAACTTCGATAGAATGTTATTCCTGTCTGACCAATTATAAAATCACACAACTTTGTTGCTCTTCTCTTGTAGCATTCGTGACATATATCATACTTTGGAATGAATTGAACAACGTTGGTCGTCATCCAACACCTCCATATCAAAACCGCTATCAATAAATCTATAAGCCAATTCTGGATTGATTCCATTGCCTAGTCTTTGATAAATCAAAGCTATATCTTCATCTGAAAAATGTGTGCCTAAATAATAATTGAAAGTTTTTTTGATAACTTCCCTAAATATGTTATTCCTTTTCTGACTACGAAACGGTTGACCTTTTACTATTGTCCTACTGCACCACATCAATAATTTTGCGGTGATGTCTCTTCGTGATTGTACTCCTTCCAAACTAAAATACGTGTTTGTTTTTGGAATCAGTATCACTTCCAGATTCGCATTTATAAATGACCTTGGAAATAAGCCGAGCAGTTCTTTTAGTTCATTCATTAATTCAGTGTTCATTGTTTTCTCCTAACATTCGTAATTATGGGCAAAATATAGATTTTCGCCTATCGGATAGTAATAGACACCGTGGTAATCATCTCCAGAATAACCACAAGATTGATCACAGTATTCTCCGTCAAATTGCTCATCTCCGTAAGCACCATGGCAAATAAAAAAATTAGATCGGAACATATCATCGCCTTCAATGTTATCCAGAAAAACGTTTATTCTTTTGTATTTACGAATGCAATTTTCCACAAGCTTTTTCGGATAATGACCATTTTCAATATCTCGAAACTCAGCCATGAAAACTATCTCGCTGTCCAATTCCGTCCATCTTCTTGCCAAGCGAATGATTTGTTTTGGAATTTTATATGCTGCTTTTTGCTTTTTCATTTTAATCCGTTTCTTCATCATATCCTCCTAAAACGGCAATCCGTCATCGTCAATATCCATCGGCTGACCACTGAGCCCTGGTGGCATCTGCTCTTCGATGCTTGAATAATTTGCCGTATTATCACGCTTTTCCAATAACTGGAAGCTCTCAGCAACTACCTCAGTAACGTAAACACGTTGCCCTTGCTGGTTATCGTAGCTTCTGGTCTGGATTCGTCCAGTAATACCAATCAAGTGACCTTTCTTGGTCCAGTTGGCTAAATTTTCAGCCTGCTTGTTCCAAATAACGCAATTGATAAAGTCAGCTTCCCGCTCTCCTGTCGATTGATTTTTAAAATTGCGGTTAACCGCCAAAGTAAAAGTCGCAACGGCTTGATTAGACGGTGTATAACGTAGCTCTACGTCCCTCGTCAATCTACCGACTAAAACAACATTGTTGATCATCTATTATCTCCTCTCCCACGGCTGTCGCTGATGGCTATAATACGGGTACAAAATACGTATCTTGCCACGTTGTGCTAGTACTTTAGATTTTGTATCTTTAGTTTGCTCGTATAGCTCGTCTATTTTATCCAACATGCGTTGTCGCGGTGGTCGTCCGTCTAGTCATTTGTAAACAGATAGAGTCGTCACACCCATCTCGGTCGCAAATTGGTCCCTCGTCCATCCTGTCTTTTGTAGGATGTATTTGATTTTATCTGCTGTGGTCATTCCAAATCCTCCAACGCTACCCAACGGAATTGCGGGTATTTTTTAGCTTCTTCTTGGATGCATTTATAAGCGTCGTCTATTACATCTTCCCGGTCATCTGATTCGTCTGTTGTGTATACAGTCTTTCCGCCAATTTCTATATCCATTACGTACATATAGTAAAATCGCTTCGGCTCTGGCACATCGACCAGTAGCACGCCTAGTTTTTCAGTCATAAATTCCTCCTCTCCCAAAATCAAATACTTCTGTTTCTTTTCCATTTGGCAGAATAACGACTCTGCCTTTTCCTAACGTTCCAAATAAGCCATAAGCTGCCCAGTTGCATCCAATTTTCGGGTTATATCTGCCAATGCAATTAAATACTGCATCATCTGGACTGGCAGTGTACTTTTTAAACTCGCTGACTTTGTTTTCTCTGCCACATTTTGGGCATTTAAACATATGTTTCTCTACATCTTCACCAAAAAGCTTTACGCCTTCAGCTTTCCATTCTGCAAGTGTTTGTTTAATCATTAGTTACCTCTTTCTATTTGACTTCCTTCTTTATTTTGTATATACTTAGTATACACAAACAGGAGGACATATCATGAATACTGTTAAAACACGTAAAGTTGGTAACTCGCTTGCCATCACCATCCCCAAAGAATTGAACGTTGATGAAGGCAAGGAATTCATTGTCTACAAGGGCATTGATGATGTTATCGTGCTTGCACCTAAAATACCAAATCCATTTGATACTATGGAGCCATTCATCATGGACAACGACTTTGAAGGAGTGGTCTTGCTTGACAATGAAGGATAATTACATACCACAAAAACAAGACATCATCTGGATTGACTTTGACCCATCACTTGGAAAAGAAATCCAGAAACGCAGACCTGCCCTTGTCGTTTCCAGTCACAAGTACAGCCAGATGACAGGATTTGTTGCCGTCTGCCCCATCACTCACGGGGCAAAAGCTTTGGAAAGCCGTGGCTTATCTGTCCCTATCCATTCTGACAAGGTAGATGGGGCTGTCAATCCAATGCAGCTCTATACCTTTGATTTCAGGGCACGAAATGCTAGTAAAATCACCCAACTAGACACTTGGACTTTTCAAAAAGTCGTCCAACTTTACAACTACATTTTCGACTAGAGCTAAACGGCTCTTTTTTTCTTTCATCACTACACCTCTTCCCTAAACTGCCACGCCCACTCAAAATCCTGTTTGATTTCGGATTCGGTGAGTTGATTTTCTGGTTCTTTTTTCCAGTTATAATTGGGTAGCTCATCCCAAAAGATATCACCTCCAATAAATACCTTTCCATTTTCTTTACACAAGAATGTGACAACATCTAGGCAATTTGGGTCAGGTATCTCCACTGTGTACAACTTCTCCCGTTCAATCTCGTAACCATCCATCCAGCCAGGCACGGGCGAAGGTTTCTTGATTATTTCTATTGGCTAACCATCCATAAACACTATCTATTGGGTTATTTAAAGCGACTTTAAACGACCAACCCAAGGACTTAGTTTTTTCAATCCACTCCGCCACAAACTTCGGCACCACAACCGTTTGTGGTTCGTGGATTTGGGAGATGATGTTACATGCTGACGTGCAAGTAACCCAACCAGTACCATTTGCTATGTTTGTTAACTTCTCAATCGCTTCCTGTTTGTTCATATTTTTTTTCCCTCTACAAAAATAGTGTGACAATCCAAAGTAGAACGAATGTAAAAATAGGTGTACCGATTACTTTTGACAATAATTCGCCAAAGTCATAATCATTTTCCTTTCGTCCACCGCTAACAATAATATAGCTGACCAGTATATCAAGGCCTATCGCTTGTGCTAGTGTTATACTTGGTACTCCGTCTAAAGTTGTTAAGATGTTATTCCATCCATATTGTATTACCAATCCCGATAAGATAAAGCTTAATGGGAATACAAACAATACTGCCAGTAATTGTTCTCTTGTGCTCATTTTATTATTCATCTGTATCCTCCAATCGTTTTGCTATCGCCTCAATCACATTAACCGTGACCGAGTTGCCAGCCTGCTTGTACAACTGGCTATTACTATTTACCGCCTGGGCTTTATCAAAGGCCCAATCTGGAAAACCTTGCAACCTCCAACACTCGCGAGGGGTTAGTTTGCGGATACGATAGCCGTCTAACAAATGATTGTTTTCCTGCCAGCTATTGCTAGTTAATGTAGGTGCTGTATCGTGTTCTCCACCTTGATTGTATCCGTGGCCTCGTTGGATGATTTTAGGCTCTCTATCACCACCTTGCATCGTATTGAGACAAGGAGAGATGCCGTTTGGATCATAGACACGACCTACTTGCGGATTGCCTCCAAAACTATCTGTATCAAGCAAATTTCCAACTTGAACGACTACGCCTTGCTTGTCTTGTACAATCGCTGGACCATCTCCTCCGAAAGGAAATATCGCTCGTCCACCTGCTCCTCTAAGATGTCCGATAATAAACACCCGCTCTCTGTTTTGGGGGACTCCAAAATTCTTGCTGTTGAACACTTGCCATTCCGCATCATACCCCAAATCATCCAACGCTCCGAGGATGGTCTCGAATGTATTTCCGTTGTCGTGGTTGAGAAGTCCTGTGACGTTCTCAAGGAATAGATATTTAGGTCTGAGAATAGATGCGAACCTAGCAATCTCAAAGAATAAAGTCCCTTTAGTATCCTCAAATCCTGCTCGCTTTCCAGCAATGCTGAAAGCCTGGCACGGAAATCCTCCACAGATAACATCCACACGTCCGATTCCTCGAATAGACTCATCTGTGACTCTTGTAATGTCATGGAATTCAAATTCTCCTTCCGTATCATGTATCGCCTTGTAGCTCTTTCTGGCAAATTGGTCTATCTCACAAAATCCGACACATTCGTGACCGGCACGTTCCATACCAAGACGGAAACCACCTATGCCAGCAAATAGGTCTAGGAATTTCAAGATGCTTCCTCCAATTCAATATCACTAATACAAACGCTATCCAAATACACCTTTCCTTTAAAATCAGCTGTGACCCTCTTAGCAATTCGGACTCGGTTAACTTCGAAGTCTTTTTCAGGGTTAAATTTTGTCCATTCGGGGAACGGATAAAGATTCGCATCATAGCCCAGAAATCTCAGCTCAGATTCTGTAGTGTTGTCCTTATCCAAAATCCACTCTTCGGCGCAAATACGGTGCTTATCGCTGTGTACGACAAACCCAGCTCTGTATTTTTCAATTACTTCTTGTTTATTCATCTGTTTCCTCCTACCCTGCAAACATCTCACTCAGATGCGTCTGCTTTGCTTGTTTTAATAATTCTATGGTTGCCTCTTCCTTGGCTTCCATCTTCTCAATCACATCTAGATGCTTCACAATTTCCGCTTGCTTCTCCAAGTCCGTATGAATTTTCAGTTTCATCTCGTTCAGGGTATCCATCTGGATATTCAGCCCTGTCTGGATAGCATGGAAGAAGGCATCAGCTTGGAAAGAAATCATGTGATAGAGATACTTAGGCAACACCGTGTCATTTGCAGTGACGACTGCATACTTCGCAGGCACTTCTGCCTCTTCAGCATGGTAAAGCACTTGTCCATTGGTTGCATTGACCTGTATCAAGGTACAGCCAGCAGGATAAACCTTGCCACTCGCCCGCTCTATGCTTGCTAGTTCTGTGATTTTGGTTAATTTCATCACCATAATGTTAATTGCTCGCTTTCTTCTTTGATTAACTCGGAAGAGCTAGGCTTGTCCACATACTTAGACAGTAACTGCTGGTCGCTTTCCAGTTCTTCCTGCTCGGTTGGATCTGTCGCCACCAGTTGCCCAAACAATCTTGCAAACTCTCGCTCTGTTTCAGCAATTTCCCTGTCAATCTCTATCAACTCCCTCAAGATGACCCCTAAGGGTTGGACTTCTTCAGGGATGAAAGTATCGACATAGCGGGGAATATTCAAGTTGAAACCATTCTCGACAAGCTTCTCCCAGTCAGCTAGGTAAGAAAACCGCTCTGTTGTCATTCTCAAGGACACTACTGCAGCAATCTTCTTGATATGCTCCACATCCAAACTGTTCTGTGCCTTGCCCTTGGTAAATTCATCCTTGGCATCCACAAAGAATACATCTTTCTGACTTCGCCCCTTTCTCAAGAGCAAAATCGCAACTGGGATACCTGTATTCAAAAACAGGTTGGGTGCTAGACCGATAATGGTATCAATTACCCCATGTTCCAGTAACTGCTGGCGAATAGCCCCCTCACTGCTTGCACGGAAGAGAACCCCATGCGGAAGGATGAGCGACATACTGCCACCGTCTTCCAGTTGATGAAAACCATGCAAGAGAAAAGCAAAGTCTGCCTTGGTTCTGGGTGCTAGCCCATAGAGGTCAAACCGTTCATCACTGATTGGTGTCCATGGCATTGAGTAAGGTGGGTTCGAGATGACTGCATCAACCTTCCTGTCGCTTGGACTATCTATCTGACTGATAACACCGTCCTGGATAGCATAGACATTGAAACATTCCCGTGTCAGGCTATCGCCGTGGATAACTTCAGCATCAATCTTGCGAATGGCTAAGTTAATCAGCAAAAACGGGATAACCTTAGTAGAAAATTCCTCACACCTCACAAACTCCACATCTGGATGATAGTTCAGATATTGGATGGTCAGACTGCCCGTCCCTGCACAGATGTCTGCTAGGCTCTTGCCACTTCTGGACACTCTTGCCAGCAATTCCGCCACACCATCGGGCGTGTAGTCCTGCTTCAGCTTTTTGCGGTCAGCCCCCTCTTCTTGAAAGAAGTCACGAAACTGATCCAGTTGCCTATCGCCATAGATGGCAGCGATACGATCCAGCAGGTCAGACTGCTCAGGGCTGAACAGTTTGGTCATTAGTGTCTGTGGAACTTCAAAAACCTCTTTGACCCCACATATTTCTAAAATAGCTTCTCTCAACTCCCCCGTCCTTTCAAATACTCAGGCATCTCCTGCCCGATTTCAATTTCTTCGTCATGAGCCATCAACTACCTCCATATCTGGTCCGATGATACTCCACTGCCATACAATCCAACTCCGCCACAAACTCATCATCAGACAGAGCCATCAACCGAGCCTTTTCAGACATCCGTAGCGGATAGTTCGCCACCTGCCACTCCTCCAGCATCTTCAATCTCGAAAATCCATCCATCAGCTCTCAACCTCCTTCACCAAAAAATAACAATCACAAGCACCATAATCCACCCGATTCACATCATCCGAACCACTAGTCCGAAAGACTGGGCGTTGAATAGCCGAGTAGGAATAGATGTGCCAGTAGATAGCCTGCTTGATATCTTCCTTGGTTTCGTATACACCTATCGGAAAGATCCAGCCGCCATTCACAACGAAATCCAGCTTGTACATTCAGTCCTCCTCAATCAAGTAAAAATTCCCATAATCTTTCAAGGCTCTTGAAACATGGATAGCAGCCGCACGACTAGCAAACCGCATAGCCTGTCGCTCATTGCCATAAAAAATATCAATTCCTGTACAGTTGACCCGTACTTCTCGAATGAAAGGGCTATCCTGCTTTGAACCATGTTTAAGTTTCACCATTTTCCATAGCCTCCAGTTCCGCATAAATATCTGACAACTTAGCCTGCCCCTCGGCAGTTTGTTGGCTTGCTAAAACTTTTTCAGCCCATTCTGGCACAGGTTCATCTTTTTCGTTAGCTAACATTCTAGCCTTCAAAGCCTGCATCCGTTGCATAGCTTCTTCTGAATTGTCTTGCTCAATTTCTTCCAAGGCCCAGTCAGGAATGTTGGTCTTTCTAGGCTGTGAAGTATTTCCATTTTGAAAAGAACTGCTTTTCCTATCGACAAAATTCCTTTGCTCCTCGTCCTGTTGGACAATGGTCTTAATATCATTCTGGGCCCAGTTCTTCAAAATCGCATTGACATAACCAAAGTTGCGCTTAGCATTATCTGCTGCTCTATCAATAGCTCTCTTGACAAGTTCAGGCTCAAGCCTATCAATATCTAAGTAATCTTTTAGTTTCTCATACTGATAGCCGTCCAAGGAACCAATTCTTTGTTGATAATATTCGTAAATATTTAATTCAGTAGCAGTTTTAACAATATCTACTTCTGACTTTATCTCTTTCTCTATATCTATCTCTTGTTCTAACTCTATCTCTATCTCTAACTCTGTTGGACACCTGTTGGACACCTGTTGGACATTGTCCAATTTTAGAGCTTTTCTTTGTTCGCGTTTGTACCTAGCCCAATCTGTTTCCTGCTCCATCAAAGCTGGAACTTGCAACATTTCAGCGTTATGCTCGTCATCTACTTGAATCAATCCTGCTTGTTTAAAATAACCGATTGTCATCTGGATTTCTTCTTCCTCGACATCCAATTTGACAGCAAGCTCTTTTTCCAAGCTTGGCAAAGTTCCCTCGTAGTATAAGACCCCTTCTGTCGATAGAGATTCAAGCATGAGTATTTGGTAAATCAATACAATATCTTTTCCTCCTGGCACTCTTTTCAATGCATGCTTAATAGCTAGGTTTTTGAAGAAGTTTTGGTCAAGTTTTAACCAAAAAAACACTTTTTTCTTCTTTTTCATTCTCTCTCCTCCCACATCTCAGCATTTACACCTTTATTAAACAAGTCCTGCTGATAAATTCTAGCCTTCTGCCAGGTATCAAATGACCGTTTTTGGTAAAATCTATAACCACGCTTGGTCTTGGTTTTCTTCGCCACAATCCAGACCATAGCTAGACCTCACGATCTGCTAATAGCTCGGCTTGGCATCTGTTAACCTTCTCTAAATACTCAATCCGTCTATATAGTTCTTTGATTAGCTTAGCTTTACCGATACATTCCTGTTCTTTCAGGTCTGCCAATTTCTTAAATTCCTTGACCCTATACCTTTCGTATGCTAGCTCCCGCTCCAACTCATGTTGGCTTTGAGGGGTATATTCCTCTTCATCCACACTCAAAAACTTTTTCATCATGTCCCAAAATTTCATTCTATCCTCCGTAATATCTGTGGATTTGAAGATATCTCAAATTCCTCTCTGGTTGCTTTTCTTCCACGACAGGCTCTTTGACTTCAATCTCAATCTTCATCGGCTTACGGATCAGCCAGATTAAGATTATGGTCAAAATAGCAATAAGTGCCAAACCTTGTTCAGTTGTCAACATCAATTCTTCTGTCATATCACTGTCCTCTGCCAATTATTGTGGTACCATTCAATTACTGCATCACGAGGGTACTTCTCGCGAGCATTCGGAATACGTGGAAAATCTTTGTGACAATTAAATCGTGCATCAAAACTCCCTGTATCCTTTGTTCCTAAGAGCATCTCGGCACATTGCGACTTGTTGAGTTCCATTGGATATCGTCGTTTTTCGTCCATGACAACGTGCATGACCTTTAACGCTCTATCCATTAGCCCAGCTTCAAACTGGTCCAACATTTGAATCATTAGATCATTCATGCAGTCCTCCAACCTAATCTTGTTTAGGCAAACTTGGAATCACTAATGCACCCTTTCGATTAATGAAATATTGAATAACAGAAGGATGATCATCACTCCATCGACCGTTATATGTTTCTAAAAAGAGTAATAAGAGTCGTTTTTTAGAATATCCTTCAATAGTTTCACTATTCACATTTGATTTTTTTAGTTGGGATAGCATTCTATCTTCAGAAAATACTGAAGTTGTATAAAGAGTCCAAAGCACAGATTGTAGAAATGGTTTATTTGGTAATTTTGTTTCAGATAATACCCTTTCATAAAATTTGCAAAAACTTCTTAGCTGTTTCTCATTTGAAAAAATGTAGTCACCATCTTTTAGTCTTGTAATAACTTGAGTACCTGTTCCGTCTCTACGACCAGCACCCGCAGTAATTACCATCTTATCGCTCAATAAATCATTTTCTTCTAAAAAATTCATTAGTTTTATGAATTCGGTATCACCCTCTAATGAGTAAGAATAGACATAATCACGTAACCCCCAATTCACTGCGGAGGTATTCATTGAAATAACCGTCTTGAAGTCTGCGGTCGGATCAATGATGTAGCGAACTGGCTTACGATGTTTTTGGAGATAATACAAGCGATGTTGACCATCAATCACTTGTAACTTATCATTTACCAAAATTGGTTGACGTTGCCCCTGTGAAAGAAGTTCATCCTCTAACTTACTATTCTCTGTGATTTTTCGATTACTTAATTTACTAAAAATGCTATAGTCTGTTGTTATTAATATTTCATTTGATGTTTCATTTGATTTCATGGTATAATCCTCTTGTATCTTTAGATTTGAGCCTGATTGCCGTCAGGCTTTTTGTGTTGTATTCCAGTAGTTTTCCAAGTTAACCGACATGATCGCTGCTAGATTCTTCTTCTCGGTTTCAATCTGTCGCCTGTATGGTGCCAACCCATCCAATCTCTCATGCTCTGACTTAGGCAGGTAATATCCATTTGGCTTAGTCTTCTTTGCTACTATCGGATGATTAAAATTAACCCGCAAGCTTTCAATCACTTCTTCCAAGCTACGCTTTGAAATGCTGAATATTAGCCGTAGTTCACTTGCTTGGATTGGCAAGTCGTAACTAGCATTATTCTTGATAGCATTGAGAACTTTGATTTCCAAGTCATTCATTTCCCTAGATACTGTCATGCCATTTCCTTTCTGATTTTTCCCAGTGCCACCACAGTCTCCCAAACATCTAGCCCCTCGAGGCTATCAACTATCAGTTGACTGAGCTGGTAGTTTTTCTTTTGCCAGTTGGCGATCAATTTACTTTCCATGTTCTCTCTCCTTTCTACGCAGTAAACACCGCATTACCTTGTTTGTCCAAGTAGCCAATGACTGTATGGCTGTTTGCATAGCCACATCGTGGGTTAACCCTTGGAAACCGCATCACTTCTTTTAAGATGAGCGTTCTTTTTTCGTTACAGTCGTAGACTGTTAGAAAACCTTTCTCTTTCAGAGAGTTTGTTGTTTTATTGCGTTTTCTTATGAGTTCAATTCCTGACATCTTTTTCTTCCTTTCTAGTTTGTTAGTTGGGCAGTTTCCGTTCGGGAACGCTATCTTCAAAAAAAATTCCTAATTCATCTCTTGAAAATCCAAGGATTGCGGCAATATTCGCGAACTCATTTACGCCGATATCTACCAAACCATTCTCTCGTTTAGCGTATAAAGCACGGTCTTTCCAGCCCATACGGTTTGCCACTTCATCTTGGGTTAGACCTTTTGCTATACGTTCTGCTTTTAGACGTTTTAAATTTATTTTCATTCGTACTCCTTTCTTGATAACTTTATCGTTCCCGTTGTGGAACATTTTTAGTATATGCCTTTCGTTCCGTTTTGTCAACATTTTTTGCAAAAAAAAATAAAAATATTATTTTTTTGCTTTTGTTTGTGTTTTTTTGGGAACGGTGTTATAATGAATTCAAATTGAAAAAGGAGTAAAAATATGAGGACCAATGAAGAAATAATCCAAATATTGATGGATAAATTGGGAGAAAAGAATATCTCAATGAGTGAGTTGGCCCGTCGTACAGGAATTGCCAAATCAACACTTTCTAGATATTTTAATAAAACAAGAGAGTTCCCGCTAAACCGTGCCGATACTTTTGCAAAAGTATTAGGTATTACAACTGAGTACTTACTTGGTATGGAAGTGACACCCACAAAAGAACCTACTCCCACAATCGACCTCTCAAACCTACGCGAGCGTGTTGTCTTATTCGACGGCAAACCACTCTCGGATGAAGATGTAGAGAAAATCACCAAGATCATTGAACTATCCTTGGAGGTTAGTGCTAGTGAAGATAGATGAACTGTTAGAAGAATACAAAGTTAAATTATTTGTTTATCCAGACGATATGTGGAATAGGCCTGGACTTTATTTTCCAGACTTACGAACCATCTATATATCCGCCGCACTCACTAAAGCTGAGCGAGAACGGGTAATATTACACGAACTTGGACACATCAACCACAATCCTGTCAATTACTCTCGATGCTTACTGCAGTATGAGAATCAAGCTGACAGATTTATGGTTAGAGAACTTCTCAAGGAATATCTTAGTAAGTACGACCCGAATGATTTTAACTGGTTGTACTTTGCAAAAACTAACAAAATCGCAACCAGCTGGGGCGAGCGAATGATACAAGAAGAATTTTATAAATTGGTTAGTTAAGGAGATTACATGACAGAGATTTATAACGACTCATTTAGACTTATGGGTACCAATTATCATCAAAAAGAAGCCCTTGAGATCATGAAGAAGCTCTCTAAGAAAAATAACTATCTGACAATGTCAGATGAAGGCATCAAAGAATACATTTTAAAAACATACTCAAATGTGTATGAATATAAGTATCTTGAGACAAATGATATTATTTTGGTACGAGAGCCAAAAAATCCACATGATCCGAATGCTGTGAAAGTCTTAGCTGGAGGGCTGTTTGCCGGTTATCTTCCTGCAGATATTGCTAAAAAAGTAAATCGGTACGTTGGCAAATCTGATTACAATATCAAGGCAACCTTACATGGTAGAGGTGGAAAGTTCAAAACCTTAGATGACACTTTGACCAAAGTAATTTCGGATGAAAAAGAAATATCGTTTAGACTGGATTTAGTAGTAAACAAGGTTCCAATTCCGAAAAAATCTGCATCTTCAGTGGATAGTCTTGCTTCACCAGTTCAAACTACCAACAGTTTCTGGCAAAATCTTTTTCTAATTCTGTCGTTTTTGTCAATATTAATTGGGATATTATTTGTCTTAGTAGCATTTAGTTTCTTGCTTAAGCAAAAAATATTAGAATTTTTTGTTGGATTAGTCATTGGAGTATTGTTTTTTGCTCCAGTAACTGTTTATAAATTGATTTTCAAAAAATAAAAAAAGCCCTACGCTCGACAGTTTGGCGACCAAGAGCGTAAGGCGAATCGTATAAGAAAAATTGCCAATCTGGCAAGTCTTTTCTTGTACCCATTTTATCAGAAAATGAGGTAAAAAACAAATGGCATCAGTTAGAAAAAGGGGTAAATATTATGAGTACCGCGTTGTTTACCGCGATAGTTTAGGGGAGAGACATGAGGCGACTTGTGGTGGCTTCAAGACCAAAGCACAAGCAAGAGCAGCTGGACAAGAAAGAGAAGTCGAGCTTCGAACTTCTCCCATGTCAAATAATGATGTCACACTGCTTGACTACTACATGGCTTGGGCAGAGCTATATAAAAAACCACACGTTGTTAAAAAAACATGGAATTCCTACGAACAAACCCGAAAGCACATCAGCAAGTATTTTGGTCACATTAAACTGAAAGAGATGTCCCCTGTACGCTACCAAGAATTTTTAAACCAGTTTGGCTCTAAGTACGCACAAGACACTATTGAGCGGACACACTATCATATTAAATCAGCTGTCAAAATCGCTGTCCGTGATCAGCTCATTCCATCGAATTTCACGGAAGGGGCTGTGGTTAAATCTCAGAAAGAAAAAAAGCCAGAGGCTGAAAGTTATCTTGAAGAGGATGAATACCTCTACGTCATCTCAAAAACGCAAGAGAACCCTCAATATATTTCACACATGACACTCTATATTTTGGCGGTTAGTGGAATGAGGTTTGCTGAAGCTATGGGGTTGACTTGGGATGATATTGACTTTGAAAGACAAGTCTTTATAGTTGTTAACACCTGGGACTATTCTGACTCACAAGATTTTAGTGCTACAAAAAATGAACAATCTGTAAGAGAGATCCCCTTTAATGATAACGTCGCTAAGCATTTACTCAATTTTAAAGAGCATTACTGGAAAGAGAATGAAGAGGGTCGTATCTTATTCGGTGCGTCAAATAGAGCCACAAATACTGCTCTGAAAAGAATGGTAAAAAGAGATGTCCATCCACATACTTTAAGACACACATACGCTTCTTATCTCATTTTCAAGGAAGTACCAGTTGCAAGTATCTCTAAACTGTTAGGACATAAAACTATTTTGATAACTTTGAAAGTCTATGCCCACCAGTTTGAAAAGATGAAAGAGAAACACCATGCAGAAGTGCGAGGTATCTTAGCAGACATTCATTAGTTGGTGGGCAAACGGTGGACAAATAGCCCTAAACCCTTGATATACCAACGGTTTCAAATCCGTCTACCGCCTTTATTATAGGAATTTATCCGAATTTATACAAGTCAAAAGCCCGATTTTTCGGGCTTTTTTGATTTGTTATTTGGTAAAATTCGGTTAAAACAAAAAAAGATTTTGGACAAATTTTGGACACCCAAAATATCAACAAACTCCCCATAGCTTGTCGCTATGAGGAGCATGGATATATTACAACTCAGCAATCTGGCTCAAGTTAACTTCAGCAATGGTATCATTACCAAACATAGAGATAACCATCTTAACCTTGTTGTTGTCGATTTCTGTGATTTTACCTGTGTAGTCGGTGAAGGCACCGTCAATGATACGAACAGTGTCGCCAACTTTGACATCAATATCAAATTCTTGAACGGTTTGTCCCATAGACACCAAGATTTGACGAATTTCTTCTTCCAAAAGTGGAGTTGGTTTTGAACGGTTACCGTGTGAACCCACGAAACCTGTAACGTTTGGCGTGTTACGAACCACAAACCAAGCTTCATCCGTCATAACCATTTCAACCAAAACATAACCAGGGAAACGGTTTTCTTCCACTTCCTTGACCTCACCGTTCTTTTCAACCTGAACAGTCTGAGTTGGAATTTCTACACGAAGGATGTTTTCCAACATGTTATAAGTGTGGGCACGTTGGAGCAAGTTTTCCTTCACTTTATTTTCATATCCTGAGTAGGTCTGTAAAACAAACCAGCCTTTATCAAAACTATCGTACATTGTTACTTCCTTTCTTTGGAAACACGGAATTTTTAGACGCTAAAAAAAGCCCGAAGGCTTTCGCTTTTCTTTATTATATCACTTCCATTTTACAAATGGCAAGTATTTTCTAGAAAAGATTGATCAAGCTCATGATTCCTCGTGACAAAATCAAGTCAAAGAGGTAAACCACCGCTACGAAAAAGGCAGTATATTCCACTACAGACACGAAATCCGTCCAGCTCTGCTTACGAGTTGGCCAAGACGTATCTTTTAAAATGCGGATAATGTCTTTGATAAATTTCATGCGTGACTCCTATCTGGTTTCCTTGTGAACAGTGTATTGTCCACAGTGTTTACAAAATTTATTTACTTCTAACCGTGTTGGCTTGGGATTGCTCGAAAGGCTGATTGAATAGTTTCGAGAACCACAAACAGTACAGGCTAGGCTTGCTTTTTTTAGTGCCATAAAGCCCTCCATCTTTTTCATTCTACCATGTTTTTATGGATTTGACAACTCTCCAAACCAAGACGTGATGTTATCCCACAAGGTTTTTGCTCGTTCTGGTAACTGGGCATCGATTAGATTTTGTTTGGTTTGCTCAATCAAGTTTCTCGCCTGATCTGAAATTTCTTGTACCTGTTCT
Source organism: Streptococcus suis 10581 (assembly GCA_000440235.1). Lineage (GTDB taxonomy): Bacteria > Bacillota > Bacilli > Lactobacillales > Streptococcaceae > Streptococcus > Streptococcus suis_F. The sequence goes on from ALKQ01000002.1 coordinate 37,591, forward strand.
TGACCAAGGCTTGATTCAGTTTGCGCAGCTTCATCTGGAGCTACTTCTACAATACCATTTTGTGCATAGGCATTTTCTACTTCGAACTGAGTTCCTGCAGTATATGGCAAGATTGAATTGGCTACAGTCTGGAAGACCGATGGAGCCATCCAGTAGCTACTGCTATCTATATAATGATTTTCATCTGTCTGCTCAAAACCAACCCACTGACTGATGACCAAATCAGGTGTGTAGGCAATATGCCACTGATCATTGACAAGATTGACATCAAAACTCGTTTCGGTTGTTCCTGTTTTCCCAGCAATATAATAATTGGCCGCATCTGCTGTCACTCCCGTACCATTGGTATAGGTTCCAAGCATCATTGCTGTCATCTTATCTGCGACAGGGCGGTCAATCACCTTGGTACTTGTTTCTCGATGCTCTGCTAAAACCTTTCCACTAGCTGTTTCAATACGAGTGATGAGGTGGGCATCCTTCATCACACCCTTATTTGCAAAAGTAGCGTAGGCCTGGGCCATTTGCAGAGGATTAGTCTCCACTCCAGAACCAATTGAAACACCCAAAACTTTCTCGACATTTTCCATATCAAGTCCAAACTTTTGTCCATACTCGAAGGCTTTGTCAATCCCCAAGGTGTTCACTATATAAGCTACTGGTAAATTGTAAGAGAGAGCCAAAGCTTGATACATTGGAATGGTATCAGAAGTCGAATAATCATAGTTATGCAAGGTGTAATCGCCGTAGGTTTCTGTATGGTTATCCAGAGCCATATCAATCGACCAGCCCGCCGCTACTGCTGGAGCATAGGCAACCAGAGGCTTGATTGTTGAACCAGGACTGCGCTTGGCTTGTGTTGCAAAGTTGAAAGTCCGAAAGACCGCATCCTCTGAACTGTTAACTCGACCAACCAAGGCGCGAACTCCACCAGTCCTAGGGTCAAGAGCTACGCTGGCAGCCTGAGCATGGGTACCATCAAAACTTGATGTTGGGAACATAGTCTCATCATTAAAAATCACCTGCATGCTGGCTTGAGAATTTTGATCCATCTCTGTGTAAATCCTATAGCCGTTATTAATAATGTCTGATTCTTTCAGTCCGTATCGCTCAATCGCCTCAGCAATCACAGCATCAAAATAGGATGGATAGGAATAATTGCTTTGTTTCCCTGTATAGGTATCTGAAAGCTGACTGGCTAGGTCTACTTGGAAACCTGCATCTGCAGTCGCTTGATCAATATAACCAGCATTGACCATGTTTTGCAGGACTGTATCCCGACGATTAACTGCATTTTCTAGAGAATAATAAGGATTATAAATCTCAGGTCCCTTGAGCATACCTGCTATGACGGCCGCTTGCTCAAGAGTAAGATCACTGGCTGGAATACCGAAGTATTTTTGGCTTGCATCTTCCACTCCCCAGACCCCGTTCCCAAAATAGGCGTTATTGAGATACATGGTCAAAATTTCTTGCTTGCTGTACTTTTTATTGATTTCCAGAGCCAAAAAGAATTCTCGAGCCTTTCGACTGATGGTCTGATCCTGAGTTAGAAAGGCATTTTTTGCCAATTGCTGGGTAATAGTTGAACCACCTCCAGACCGACCTAACGTCAAGGCAGCCAAAATTGTACGCTGGTAATTAATGCCTGAATTTTTGTAGAAGCTCCGATCTTCTGTAGCGATAACGGCATTCTCTAAATTATCAGAGACAGCATCCAGCTCTACATAGGTCCCCTTCTGACCAGACAATGTCCCAGCTTCCGCACCATCTTTATCGTAAATAATCGTTGTGGCTTTTAGCGCCTGTTGTAAATCACCAACATTAGCTGTCTTTGCAAGGAAAAATAGATAGCCACCTACTGTAAGAACTGTCAGGACCATTAAAATGATTAAAATTTTAGTCAGTTGATAACGGCGCCAAAATTTACGAATCGGCTCTGGAATACGTGATTTTTTCTTTGGTTTATCAACAGAGCCACGATTTCCCCTGCGGCGACGGCTAGGTCGGTCTTCATGATCAATTTGGAAATCTTCTGGAACTTCGATTGGCTGGTATTGCAAATCGTCCATACTTTACCTCTTTCTAGTGAATTTTGTACCATTATACACCATTTCCTAAAAACTAGCAGAAAAAAGCCTGCGATAACTTGTGACAACAGACAGAGAAAATTTTCCAAAAATATGATAAAATAGGGTCATTCTGAACAAAGAAGAGGATTCCCATGACACAAGTATATGACATTACTATCATCGGCGGCGGTCCAGTCGGTTTATTCGCCGCTTTCTACGCCCACCTCCGTCAAGCCAAGGTCAAAATCATTGACTCCCTGCCCCAACTGGGTGGCCAGCCTGCCATTCTCTATCCTGAAAAGGCCATTTTGGACATTCCTGCCTTCCCAAGTCTGACAGGACAAGAGTTGACCGACAACCTCCTCGCTCAACTGGCTCCATTTGATACTACCATCTGCCTCAATGAAACCCTGACTGCTATCAAACCTGGGGAAACCATTACCCTAACAACCAACAAGGGCTGCCACCAGACCAAGACTCTGATTATCGCCATGGGTGGCGGGGCCTTCAAGCCACGTCCGCTGGAGATTGATGGTGCTGACAGCTTTGACAACGTCCATTACCACGTGTCTAATATCCAGCAGTATGCCGACAAGGACATCGTCGTCTTGGGTGGTGGTGATTCTGCGGTCGATTGGTCCCTGGCCTTTGAAAAAATTGCTAAGACTACTCACATTGTCCACCGTCGCGACAACTTCCGCGCCCTTGAACACAGCGTAGAGGAACTCAAGCAGTCCAGCGTCACCATCCACACACCTTTTATCCCTAAAGGGCTTTCTGGGGAAAATGGCAGAGCTTCTGCCATTGATTTCGATAAGGTAAAAAGCGAGGACAAGCTCACCCTGTCTTTTGACCACCTCTTTGTCAACTACGGTTTCAAATCATCTATCGGCACGCTAAAAGAATGGGGATTGGAACTCAATCGCCACCGCATTACCGTCAACAGTAAGCAAGAAACCTCCGTCCCTGGTATCTATGCCATCGGTGACTGTTGCTTCTACGAGGGCAAGATTGACCTGATTGCGACTGGTCTTGGCGAAGCCCCAACCGCAGTCAACAATGCCATGAACTACCTCAATCCAAACGAAAAAGTGCAACCCAAGCACTCGACCAGCCTATAAGATGAAAATTGACATTCGCATTCCCCAAGCCTTTCCCCAACTGACTGTCAAGGAAGTCTTGGAAGATTATTTTCTCATTCCCAGAAAAATCCGCCACTTCCTCCGCACCAAGAAACACGTCCGTGTCAACGGTGAGCTGATTAACTGGCAGAGTCCGATTGCCGCAGGCGACTTGTTAGAATTGACCTTTGACCAGGAAGATTATCCTGAAAAAAGCATTCCTTTGGGACAGGCGGACTTGGTGGAGGAACTCTATCAGGATGAGCATTTGATTATCGTCAACAAGCCAGAGGGCATGAAAACCCACGGTAATGAACCAACGGAGATTGCCCTGCTCAACCATGTATCCGCCTATGTGGGACAGACCTGCTATGTGGTCCACAGGCTGGATATGGAAACCAGCGGAGCCATTCTCTTTGCTAAAAATCCCTTTATCCTACCCATTCTCAATCGGCTTTTGGAGGACAAAGTCATCTATCGTGACTATCTAGCTCTCTGCCAAGGCCAGCTAAAAAAGACAGACTGGACCATTACTGATAAAATCGGACGGGACCGACACGACCGTAGAAAGCGGGTGGTCGATAACCGCAAGGGACAGGCTGCTTTGACCCAGGTCCGCCTCTTGAAGACCCTTGGTAAAAATAGTCTAGTTTCCTGTCGTCTCCAGACAGGAAGGACTCACCAAATCCGAGTTCATTTAGCCCACCACGGTCATGCTCTAATCGGTGACCCTCTTTACAGTCAAGTCGCAGCCCCCCGCCTCATGCTCCACGCAAGAAAACTCAGCTTAACGCACCCGCTGACACTCGAAGAAATCAGTGTAGAAGCACGGTCGGAGAGTTTTGAAAGAATAGTAAAAAAGAGCTGAAAACCAGCTCTTTTCTTCATATCCATTACTCAAAAATATTCCCCAACTCTACATCAACTCGGTTTTCTTTGACATTGATGTCGGTCACAGCGAGCAAAGACTTGTAGTTAGCTACGCTACGGTCCCCTTTTTGGTTTTCTGCAAAGACAGCCACGCCTACCAAGGTTGAGTCAAACTCAGACAAGAGGCTAATCATACCATTGATGGTGCCACCATTTTTCAAGAAATCATCGACGATTAAGACACGGCTTCCTGCCTTCAAACTACGCTTAGACAGGAACATCTTTTCGATACGGTCGCTCGATCCTGACACATAGTTGACAGAAACGGTTGAACCTTCTGTGATTTTCAAATCACGACGCACAATCACAAACGGTACATTAAGGACATTGGCAACAGCATTGGCCAAAGGGACCCCCTTTGTCGCAACTGTCATGACAGCATCAATCTTTTCTTCCTTAAAAGCATTAGCAATAATACGACCGACATTTTTCAAAATATGTGGTGTAGACAGCAAGTCAGATGAATAGATATAACCGCCTGGCAAGATACGATTACTTTCGGCCATCTGATCACGAAGGGCCTGTGCAATTTCGACAGACTCTGCCTTAGAGATCGATGGAGTAAAAACAACTCCTCCACTGGCACCTGTAATAGTTTCAATATGCCCGATAGAGCTTTCCTCAAAAGCCTTTTTAATGATGGCAATATCCTCTGAGATAGATGACTTGGCAGATTCATACTTTTCCGCAAAGGTATTCAAACTAGTTAATTCATAAGGGTGGTTGATGAGGTAATTGGAAATGACAACCATACGCTCACTTCTTCTTAATTTCATATTGTTCTCCTTTTTGGCTTTTTCCTATTATAGCACATAAAAACACAAAAAGCGAACCTTTTTTCTTGAAAAAGTTCGCTTTTTCGTATTTAGCTATAAACTTGTAGATACCACGTTGGAATCCAGCGAGTAAAGTCCGCATACCATTCTGAGATGGTGGCCGCCTGTTCCTGCATCAAGGGGATTTGGAGGGGATCTACGCGCTCTGCCCAAGAAAGAGCGCCTAGACTATTTACTGTTACATAAAGAGCCATGAGTCTCCAAAATTCCTCTGGAATAGCGCCGTCAAAATAGGCATCTACCTGACCACGCGCAAAGGCTGGAGACAAATCTGCCGTGAAAATCAAACGGTTGAATTCTTCCCAGGGGTCTCCTATGTCGTAGCGATCAAAGTCTAATATTTTCAGTTTCCCATCCGCACCTAGCAGGAAGTTACCTGTGTGAAAATCTCCATGATGGTAGGCAATCGGTCTCCCTTCAAGCAAGTGACGGTTGGCCTGGACAAAGTCTATCATGGTTTGACCATTTGGATAGGAATGACTAGCTACTTGGTAGGCAGCTAATTTACTGTCAATCTTAGCCTGATAAAAACTGTTCCAGTCGCGCAGACTTTGATCAATCGGTAGGGCATGCAAGATTCGCAAAAACTTCCCTGACTGACAGCCCAAATCGTATAAGACAGAATCAGACAAACTAGAAGCCACTTCATTCATATCCTGACCTTCCACCCATTCATAGAGGGTGTAGACTGACAAGTCATCCGTCCAAAAGGCGATTGGCTCTGCCACAGGCAAACCTAGACCAAACAGGTTTTCAACTAACTGAAACTCTAATCGCTTAGCCTCATAGGCTGGCCGCTCTGCTATTCTCAACAGACCAAGGCGACCATCTTCTAGCTGGACCTTGTACTTTTGGTCCGTGGACCAGCCTTTGGTGAGGGGCTGTCGAGACACTATCCTAACTGCCATCAGTCGATATTTGGCCTATAGAAAGCGCGGTTATCCATGGCAAAGATACGGTTGGTCATCTCGCCTGGACCAACCTTGTCCAAAGCGGTCAACATCATCATCATTTCTGCATCGATATTGTCAATCATGTGGAGGATTTCCGCCTCCATAATCTGCGGACGGACGGGACTGCCATACTCCAGCAAACCGTGGTGGCTGAGGATAACGTGGCGAAGAACAGTCACTTCCTCCAGACTGTCGTCGATACCCAATTCCATCAGGATCTTGGTAATCTCTTCATCAATCAGGGAAATATGCCCAATCAGATTGCCACGGACAGTGTAGCCTGTGTTATCAGGGCCTGTCAGTTCAATCACCTTGGCTAGGTCATGGAGCATAATTCCTGCAAAGAGCAGGCTCTTGTTGAGTTGGGGATAAATATCTCCGATAGCATCCGCCAAACGCACCATAGTCGCCGTGTGATAGGACAGGCCTGAATAGAAGGCGTGGTGGTTGGTCTTGGCAGCTGGGTAGGAATAAAATTCCTTGTCGTACTTGCTGTAGAGAGCACGGACAATCCGCTGCCAAGTCGCATTTTCAATCCGGAAAATCATTTGGCTCAAGTATTCCTTGGTGTCCTTGACATCCACAGGTGGTTTTTCCTTGAAATCAGCAGGGTCGTTGGGCTCGCCTGCCTTTGGCAAACGCAGAACCAGTTGATTGACCTGGGGGGTGTTGTTGTAAACCTCACGGCGACCCTGCATGTGAACAACTGTCCCAGCAGTAAAGTCCTTGATTTTCCCTGGTTGGGCATCCCAGACCTTGCCTTCAATCTCACCAGTATCATCCTGGAAGGTCAGAGCTAGGTAGTCTTTTCCAGCCCGTGTTTGACGGACTTCAGCAGTCTTGATCAGATAGAATCCTTCGAAGAATTCATCTTTTTTCATTTGGTTAATTTTCATTATCTTCCTCATCTAATGGGGACAGGCCAAGCAGTCCCTTGGTTTGGTCATCTTCGTACAGGTCAATGGTACGAAGACTACGCTCGATGGCGTTAGTGCGAGTGGTTAGGAGTTTGTCAATATTGCTGCTGGCTTGATTGAGTTGTTTCTGAGCCTTAAGCAAGAGGTCAGAAAACTTGCCAAATTCCAGCTTGACATTGCCCAAGACCTTGGAAATATCATCGGCTGACCGTTGAATGTTGAGGGTCTTAAAGCCGACGGAGAGAGAGTTGAGCAGGGCAGAAAGTGTGGTCGGTCCTGCTACTACGATATTTTCCTGACGGCGAAGCTCATCAAAGAAAATGGGATTGCGGACCACTTCTGAATAGAGTCCCTCGGTTGGCAAAAACAAGACGCCAAAGTTAGTGGTTTCAGGCGGATTGAGGTACTTGCTCTGAATATCCTTGGCAAAGCGCTTGATAGCCGCTAAGAGATTTTTGCGGTGGAGGTCAATCTGGTCCTTGTCCCCGCTCTCATAGGCTTCTTCTAGGCGGTAGTAATCTGCCAGCGGAAACTTGGAGTCGATTGGCAGATAGATATAGTCTCCCTCGGTCCGTCCTGGTAGCTTGACCGCATACTCTACGCGCTCATTCGAGCCTGAAACCGTGGCAAACTCTCGCTCATATTGGCTAGGTGTCAAAATATCCTCGATAATCTGTCCCAGCTGCAACTCACCCATGATGCCACGGGTTTTGGTACCAGACAGAACCTTGTTAAGACTGCCCACATCACGCGCCACCGTCTGCATTTCACCCAGACCACGATTGACCGATTCCAACTGCTTGGACACTGTTTCAAAGGAGGCTTGTAGGCGGGTTTGCAGGGTTTTCTCCAGCTTTTCCTCAACCGTCTGCCGCATTTCTTCCAGGCGTTTTTCATTGGACTCCTGAATGGCCTGCAAACGGCGGTCGGTAGCATCTCGCGTTTCCAAGTGGCTCTTATTCAGCTCTTGACGGATGTCGGTTAGCTGTTGGTAAAGCTCCGTGCGGAGTCTTTCTACCTCCTGATGAATGGCCTGCTGCTGTTTGAGGGTAGCATTTTCTAGTTGATAGCTGAGCTGATCAGACAAGTTGTCTGCTGTATCTTCGGCTTGATCTTGCAAAAGCAGGGCCAAGCTCTGCCATTTTCCATAAAGAAAAACCAAGGCAAGCAAGACCAGTATCAGCAAAATAAGTAATACAATATCCATCTAATCCCTGTCCTTACTGTAGATCAGGACCACGTAGCCCTGATCCAGTTGAATGTCTATGTCCCTATCTATAAATTCGTTAGAGGAATAGCATTTTTTGAAAAAATAATTGCTGGCATCCAGCGGGTACTTGGCATGGCGAATGGTCAGGCGGCTTTGGTCTGACGGCATAAAGGAAATGTACTTCATACCAGCAATCGGTGACAAACGGTGCTGACCTGCAGGTCGAAAGCGGACGACGTTCTGACTGTCCACCAATTCAATCTGCTCCATAAAGGCAGCCAAGTCTGGCTCAGCTGGCAAAAAGAGATTGGCCATCATGTGATCCATGCGTCCACCCAAGGCTCCGTAGATACGGACCTGAGCCTGCGGATAGGCCTTGAAGATTTCCTTTAAAGCCAGCTCCAAATCTGTATCATCTTTTTCAGCAGGAGCTTGCAGAAACCGCTCTGCCATCTCCCTTATCCGCCCCAACTCCTCCGAGGTCACCGAGTCAAAATCACCGATGGCCCAGTCAAGAGGCAGGGAATGGTCCAATAGACGAAGAGAGCCTGCATCTACCCCCACATAGAGGTCGGCAGGCTCAGGAAGGCAGTCAAAGGAACCGCCTGCAATAACAGCAACCTTAATCATTGAGGGCTGCTCTCAATTTGGCAACGTTGGCATCCAAATCACCTTTGAAGAGATAGGATCCTGCCACAAAGACATTGGCACCCGCATTTTTGGCTGAATGAATGGTCTTATCGTCAATCCCGCCGTCCACTTCGATGTCAAAGGTAAAGCCTTTGTCTTCACGAAGTTTGACCAAGGCCTCAATCTTCTCAGCCACTTCTGGAATGTAGGCTTGTCCACCAAAACCTGGGTTGACCGTCATGAGAAGCACCTGATCCACCAAGTTGAGCACAGGCTCAATGGTCACAAGCGGCGTACCTGGATTGATGACCACACCCACCTTCATACCAGCCGCACGAATTTTTTGTAGGGTTCCATGTAGATGAACCGTTGCTTCTGCGTGAATAGTCAAGATATCCGCACCCGCACGTGCAAAGGTCTCGATATGATTTTCAGGATTGGACACCATGAGATGGCAATCGAAAACCAGCTTGCTATGAGGACGCATAGCCGCAACCACATCCGCTCCAAAGCTAATATTTGGCACAAAGTGACCGTCCATGACATCAATGTGCACATACTCCACACCTGTCTTTTCTAGACGCTTGAGCTCTTTTTCAAAATTTGCATAATCTGCCGCCAAAATGGACGGTGCAATCTTATAATGTGACATACAGAACCAACTTTCTATTTGAATTTTTTACTGACTTTAGTATAGGTTTCACGCTGATTTTGGATTTCGCTGAGGAATTGGAGATAATTGTCAAAGCGACTTTGGGAAATGGCAGAGCTGGCAACAGCTTCCTTGACCGCACAATCCGGCTCATGGGTATGGGTACAGGTCCTAAATTTGCAATCCTGGCTACTTTCCGCAATCTCTGGGAAACAATCTGTCAGAGCCTCAGCCTCCTTGACTTCATAGTCTAGGGATGAAAAACCTGGCGTATCCGCAATTTTCCCACCGAAGACATTGTAGAAGCTGACCGCACGAGTGGTATGGCGACCACGCCCCAGACTATCTGAAATAGCCCCTGTTTCCAAGGCTAATTCTGGCGCAATGCGATTGAGAAGAGTTGACTTGCCAACCCCAGTTTGCCCCATAAAGACTGTCACCTTATCCTGCAATAATGGCGTCAATTCCTCCAAACTATAGACAAAAGGATAGCCAATTTTCTCATAGATAGCCTTGAAGTCATCCATTTCTGTCCTGTCTTCTACCAAGTCCATCTTAGAGATATAAATAATGGGATCCATGTCCTTTTGTTCGAGGAGAACTAGGAAACGATCCAGTAGATTGGCATTAAAATCAGGTTCCTTAGCCGACATGATAACCACCGCCTGATCGATATTGACAATTGGAGGTCGAACCAAACTATTCTTTCTCTCGTGGATTTTTAAAATATAGCCTTCTGAGTTTTCCTCCGCAGAAAAGTCCACAAAATCACCCACGTAGGGCGTTTGACCTTTCTTACGAAAATTTCCTCTGGCTCTGGTTTGATAAATCTGTCCATCTGCCTCGACATAGTAAAAACCAGCCAAGGCCTTGATAATTCTTCCTTGCAATGAAGACTCCTTTGTGTGTACTTGCTACCATTATACCAAATTTCCTAGGAAAAAGGGAGTAAAGCCAAGTCCTGCACAGCCAGTATTTTCTTGCCAATGGAAATATGTGCACTAGAAAAGCCCTCAAACGAGAGCTTTCTTGGTATACATAGATGGACTAGTCTCTTTTGCGTGATGTGGCAGCTAGTCCGAGACCAGAAAGACCGGACAAGATGCCTCCTAAAACTAGGAGCATAGAGCTGCTATCACCTGTTTTTGGCAAGGTTTTGGCAGTAGTCTGAGAGCCTTCCTCTGGTTTAACAGCAGGAGTGCTTGGAGCGGACTTGTCTACCTTTTTCTTGTCGGTTGCTGCCACTGGTTGAGCCTTGCCAGCTGTCTGATCAGTTAAGGATGAGGCATCTGTTAGCTGTTCAACTGGTTTGTCTGTCGGAGTGTCAACTACTTGTTCTGCTAATTGTTCAACTGGTTGTTCAGTTGGTTGTTCAGTTGGTTGTTCAGCTGATTGTTCAGTTGGAACTTCAGCTGGCTGGTCGGCTGGTTGGTCAGCTGGTTGGTCAGCTGGCTGTTCAGTTGGTTGGTCAGCTGGTTGGTCAGCTGGAGTTTCAACTGGCTGGTCGGCTGGTTGGTCAGTTGGCTGGTCGGCTGGATTCTCAACTGGCTGTTCAGTTGGTTGGTCAGCTGGAGTTTCAACTGGCTGGTCGGCTGGTTGTTCAGCTGGAGTTTCAACTGGCTGGTCGGCTGGTTGGTCAACTGGTTGTTCAACTGGTTGGTCAGTTGGTTGTTCGGCTGGTTGTTCAGTTGGAGTGTCAACTGGTTTGTCGACTGGAGCATAGATCAAGATGACGTCCACAAACCTACTGCCAACAGTATCTTCATATCGAGCGCTTGGGCTACCCTGAAGTAATCTCTCTCCATTTCTATTGGAAAGGAGGTATTTACCTTCATAAACATACCCATCAACCGCCGGAACTACTATGGATCTACTCTCTCCAGGACTAACCCAAAACTCCTCCAGGTCAAATGCAGCAAACACCAATTCGCCATTAAAGTAATATCCCGCATGAACGGCAACTCTTGACTGTATCTCCTCCGCATGAACAACTGTGGAGTTGTTCACCAAATTGCCACCCACCTGAGCAACCACACCACTCAAAACAAGGGTTGAAGTAAGAGCAAGACCCCATTTAGCAAATCTTTTTACCTGCATTCTATTTTCCCAAGGTCTTATCGACCTTTCCTTTCTTTTTCACCTTATAATCCCCTGCTACAATAGGGTTTGTCCCTGTTTTAGTTAACGGTCGTTAACTAAAACATCAAAAAATCAAAAAATGCCAATCTGACAAGAGTTCAAAAACCTTGTCAAATCAGCATTTTGAATGTTTTCTATTGATGACTTTAATTGTTTTAACAAACGACCGTCTGCTAAAACAAATATATTCGCCTACAGTCTATCATCTTCTCCTGTTTTTGTCAAAGAATTATGTGCTTTTTGACGACGAAATGTGATATTATTTCGTTTTAAGACCTGATAGATGGTCGCTGTTGAAATATTCAACTGGTTGACCATGTCTCGGATGGTTGTTTCTTGTGCCACATAGCTCTGAATCACTTGTTTTTCTTTTGATTTTGAAATACCCTTATTGCCCAATTTTACACCACGTTCTCTGGCCTTACGCAGACCATCTTTGGTGCGTTCCGAAATGGCTTGGAGTTCCCACTCTGCCACATAGCCCAGCATGAGGCAGAAGAACCTGCCTGTCAGCGAGTTGGTTTCGATTTGTTCATGAATGGACTGAAGGCGGATGTTATTACTGGTTAGCTCCGAGATGATAGCGGATAGGTGGAGCATCTTTCTAGTCAGGCGGTCTAGCTTATAGACTACAAAACTGGTTTCTATACCGCTTTCAGCACAGGCTTTGGCTAGCCTGATAGCTTTTTGAAGTTGTGGGCGGTCTTGATGACCTCCCGATTCCTTTTCCATATAGAGTCTGTCACAGAAGTGTAGGGCTTCTTTTTGAACTTCTAGCCCCAGTTCTTGACGATTGTCCCTCGAACTCACACGAGCGTAGCCAATGACGACAGTGCCTTTTTCTTGGTACTGCTTGATGATTTTCTTCATATTTTCCTCCTTGTTCTACTATTGTAGCGGGGTTGGTATAAATGGTCTGATGAACATGTGATCATGGTTTGATAATCATTCCATTTTCCCCTAGCCAAGTCAAGAAAAAAATAGTATAATAAAAAGCAAGCGGAGGTGGTGGAACGGCAGACACGCATGCTTCAGGCGCATGTGCCCATCGGGTGTGAGGGTTCAAATCCCTTCCTCCGCATGATAAACGAGAAGCCCCAAGTCAAAATTATTGGCTTGGGGTGAAACTTTATGCTAGTTATTTGGCTTCAAATCATTTAAGTAAGGTTATCCAGTTTTGCTTTGAATGCAAGATACGGGCTACAAAAACCTGATAGCCCTCTATGAAATAAAAAACGAGATAATGTTCTATCGGCATATAACGGTAGGACTTTCCATCGGCAGTTAGGTTGCCAAATCCTCTGCTAGATACCAAGGGACAGGCTTCAGGGAATAGCTCTAACATTTCCAAAGCCGTCAATATCAAATCAATTTTGCTATCCGCTGCTTGTTGGCTGTAAAAATTGAGCTGAATGTAATCATATATAGCCTGCAAATCCTGTTTGGCTCTATCAGAAATAACAAGCTCATATTTTTTCTTATCAGTCAAGACCAAATTCCTTTCTGACAGCCACGAGAGAACTTGTCTTACCTGCTAGAATATCCTGATGCCCTAACAAGATTTCTTTCTTTAACTCTTCAAAAGCAATCTTGTTGCTATCCTCCCTACTGTCTTTTGTGACAAATTCTTGGGCATCAATAGTACCTGTCGCAATTTTTCTCAAGGTCGCATTCAGCACATCTGAAACTGTCATGCTTTCTCCTGCTAATAGCTCCTTTGTCTGCTGATAATAAAATGAATCTGCCCTAAAGTTTACCTGTTGTGTTGCTCCCATTATTCCCAACTCCTTTGTATAGACGTTTTGTACATACAGTTTACCCCTTTTTCAGAAGTTGGTCAAGATATTCGCTAAATACCCCCAAGTCAGAATTGATGATTTGGGGGTATTTTTATATTTTCTCACTCAGTTTCCCATCACGCATTTCCAAAACCACATCAAACATGTCTAGGATGGCAGAGTCTGATTCATGCAAGATGGTGATGATAAGTTTGTCCTCCAGCTGCAAGAGCTTGGTCAAAACCTGCTTGGTCAGGGCAGGATCTAAATGAGCGGTCGGTTCATCCAAAAGCAAGATTTCCTTACCACTCATTAGGGCACGGAGCAGGCATAGGACATTTTTCTCGCCACCACTCAAGAGACTGGGGTCTGTTGTTGTACGCAAGGTGTCCTGTAAACTCGTTGGCAAGCTCCTTAACAAGCCAAGCATGACATCTCTTCCCTTCTCATAGGTTCCAAAAACAGACACATTGTTTTCAAAATCGGTATGGTAAAGATGCTCAAACTGGCTGAGATAGAAGACTGTAGAAGATTCTGTTTCATGCGAAACATCATTTTCCAGATAGGAAACACTTCCCTTGTCCAGAGCCAGTTCTCCTGCCAACACTCGTAGAAAAGTGGATTTTCCGCTGGCTGACGGACCAATGATGGCATACTTTTTCCCCTTGTCAAACCGATAGGAAAAATCTGCTACCGCTAATTCTCCCACATGATAGGCCACGTCCCTGACTTCTAAAGCTGTCACATTGGGATAGCTTGGTACTTGCTCAGACAAGACCTGACCAGCAAGATAGCCTTCTAGGTTGGCAACCGTTTCCTTGGTCGAATGGATAGAATTGACATCCAAGAGGATGTATTTCATGGGATAGATGAAATTTTCAACATAGCTAAAAGTCGCAATGGCAGCACCGATGGTCAACTCTTTTTGCAGCAAGAGATAGCCGACCAAGCCAAAAGCCGTTAATTGCACCAAAAACATGGAAAATCCATTGACAACATTGGCCAGGGTCTTGAATTGACCAAAGCGAAAACGGGCCTGCTCACTTTCTTCTACTGACCGATGGTGGACACGGCTGATAGAACCGAAGGTTTCACTATTAACGCGGTTCTTAGCAGAAAAGAGGTCAGTCACCACCTGAAAATAGCTTTCCAAACTCTGTAAAAATGCCCGCTGACGCTGAGAAAGAGGACCCGAAATCCACTTGGGAATGAAAACCGCCAAGGCAGAGGACAAAATAATGCCTACCGCAACCAGCGGATGAACAAAGAGAAAGAGGGAAACCGCATAGATGACCATGCTCAAACTAGAGCGGATAATGTCCATGAGGGGACTCAGATAACTCTCCTCAATGGTTTCCAAATCGTTGTCAAAAATGGACAAATAGGCAGAGACATTCTTCTCTGAAAATTTGGCTAAAGGCTGCGATAACAAGCTGTTTGCTAGGCCTTTTTTGGCATTGACATAGAAGCCCTGAGACACCTTCCACTCATAAACCTGGGAAATGTACTGAAAGACTGAATTGGCAATGATGGTCAAGGCATAGGCCAACAAGAGCCAGACAAGTCCTGTCCAGCCCATCTGAAAAATATGGTCAAAAAGATACTTGTTTAACTCGGGCAAAACGACATTGGTCAAACTATATAAGATATGGAAAATCAACTGAATGGCAATAACAAACCGCAATTGATAGATGATTTTTTTCATAACTCCTCCTAGATAGGAACAATTTGTCAAAAATTAATTGCTCTCCCCAATCCGTACCACCCCATCATAGCGAGAAAGGACCTCATCGGACACACGGTGGGAAATATGAATGAGCGTCTTATCTGCTAGTGAGATGAGATAATCTTCAATCACTGCATAGGTTTCCTGATCCAAGGCAGACAGACTTTCATCCAGCAACAAGATGTCCTTATCTTGTAGCAAGGCACGAATCAAGAGCAGGCGTTGCTTTTGTCCACCAGACAGTCCGCTATCATCACTAATCTCCTCGCTCAAAGAAGCATAACTTGGAAAACGACTGTCAAGATTCATGGTCTTAATGAGGGACATCATCCTATCTTCTGAAACCTCCCGTCCCATGGTCAAGTTGTAGAGAACCGTATCATGGAAAATGGCCCCCTCTTGTGGCAGATAGGCAATCTTGTCTTGAATGGCTTGGTAAGACAAGTCTGCAAGAGAGGTTTTATCAACGTAAATATCCCCTGCTTGCAATTGGCTATTCTTGGTCAAAATAAGAGCCAAGGAGGATTTGCCAGAACCACTTTCCCCAAGAATTAAATACTTCTTGCCACGTTCAAACGTTACGGTCAGGTCTTCAAAGACCTGCTTCTCACCGATGGTATAACTAGCCTTGACCAGTTGCATGCTCTGGAAAGTTGAAGCTAGTTCCTGCCCCTTCGTTTCTTGACCCAAAGTAGGTAGCTCAAACTCTTGCTTCAATTCCTTAACGGCATGCCTGTCCAAAAAAGCTGCCGCAATGCTGTTAATAGGATCCACCAACTGCTCTGAAATGGTCAGAATAGCTGTCAAGCCACCGATGGTCAAGACCCCAGAAAAGACTTGCAAACCACCGATGAAGATAATCGAAAGAGTGGTCAGATAAAAGACGAAACCGACTAAGAGCCGCATGGTTACTGTCGTTCGATTAGCCTGATCGACCTTGTCATTGACTGCTTGATAGCGATCGTTCAGCCCATCTAAAACCTGCTGTCTTTGGCGGCTATTTTTCACTTGCAAATAACCTAGAAAGACATCTGAAACCCTTGTATTATAGACCTGCTGACTTTCCGAAATCGCCTCCTGATTAAGCCTTCTCCGCTTTTTAAACAGATAGGGAATCACAACTGGCAAGAATGAGATCAGAATCAAGAAAATAGCGGTCAGACCATCCAAGCTAAGCAAGGCTAGACTGGCAATGCCAAAGGTACAAGCACCTTGAAAAATCGTAAAGAAAGCGTCGTAATAATCTTCTTTCACCGTCTCCAAATCATTATTGAGCTGGGAAATATAGGCCCCTGCCCCCTGCTCAACGAACTGCCTAAAAGGCAAATCAAAAATTTTCCCAATAAAGGTTGCCTGCAATTGGAAACCTACTTGATTAAGATAGCTGACATTGGCAATTTGACGGATGTATTCAAAGACCAGCATGATAAGGACAGTTAGCCCCATCAGCACAAAATAAGACACAAAAGCCTGCCTATCTCCAGCCGCAATAGCATCAATAATATAGCGATATTGGTACAGAAAGCCAACATTGAGCAGGGCTACTGCAAAAATACAAGATAAGGTTAACCAAAAATTCCTCTTTTTCATTTCTTCTCCACCATTTTATAGATTTCTGAGCAAACATTTGGTCGCTTTCATCTATATTATAGAATAGGAATTGGAGACGATTTTATTCGTCCCCTATATGCAACTATTTCTCGTTCACTATTTTTTCAAGTATCGTTTCATACCAATCTGCTATATTCTGGCTATCAACCGCTCGTAAAAGTCCAATACACTTTCTCATCTCTAAGACAGCATTGGCACTTCCTGTTTTTCGATAATCATAAAAAGCCTTACCAAATTTAAACAAAATCCGTTCAAAAATTTCTGTCTCGTCGAAAAGCAAACCTTCGATAGTCTTTTCAAGAAAGATTGCGTCGGCAAGTTCCTTATGTTGAACGCTGACTAGATAAGCACTAAGTAAAATTTGAGAAACTGCCAATCGATGTTGTTTCATTTCACGGTAAAACTGTGTACGACCAACTAGTTCCCTGCAAAAAAGCATCATAGTCTGGTGTTCTAATTCATCCATGGTATTGGCAAATAGCAAGAGCTCGTAATAACTCCAGTTGTCCACTCGAAATAAGTAATCCGTTAAAAAGGCTGTATCTTCTTTCGAAACAACTACTGTCTTATCTAAGTCGCTCAGTTTATACGCGATTAAAATAGCATTCAACCGATGAAACTCCCTACGAGAATCTCTTTCTGCTTTTGCTAATTGTTCAGACAAGATTTTCTTTATGGTTACAACATCTCTGATATAGATGGATTGTTTTAGTTGTTCCAAAATTCTAGTCAGCTCATCTTTTTTGAAATCCTGACTGGCATACACGAACTCGTCCACATCCACATTCATTTCTGCCAGCACACCAAATAATTTACTAACAGTAATGTCGGATTCCCCATTTTCAAACCGAGAAAGTTGAGAAGTAGAAATATGTCCCTTGGCGACCTCCGCCAAACTCTTCCCCTTTCCCTCTCTGATAAATTTCAACGTTTTCCCAAAACAACTCATTTCCAGACCTCCTTTTGTATATAAGGGATTTGTTTAAAGCATAACTTAATAGATGTTATCATGATTTTAAAATAAATATTATCTATATTCAACAATGGGGAATATCAATGAAACAAAATTATCTAATTGCAAACATTACTATCGTTTTAATTTTACTTATTAGTATCCTAAAAGACATTCCACCAATCATTGTTATAAAATAATAATACTCAACGAAAATCAAAAGTAGACCACCTTCAACTATCTTCCAGATAGTTGAAGGTGGAAAATACAAAACAATGTTTGCGTCTTCAAGCCGACGATAGAACACTGTTACTTTCTTATTTTAAGGTAACAGGCTGAAAAGTTTTCCATTCATCAAGACTCTTGACAACGGATAATTTTGATTTTTGAAGAGTATAAACACCGTTATTATACCACAACTTCCCATGTTTGTGTATGTTTTCACATAAAGAAGAAACCAAGCCAGCTATCTGACTTGGTTTATTTTTATTCTGTCGTTTCAGTCGCTACTTTGAAAAAATCTTTGTATTTCAAAAGGTAGCCTTTTCCTGTGGATAGGTCATATTGGACCAGTTTGAGTTCTTCTGCAACTTTCGCATCCCGCTCAGCCTGTCCTACTCGGTCCTTATGGAGCACCTCTGTCAAGAGGGCATAGTAAGGACTGACCTTGTTATTGGTCGTCTCCAGCATCAGTGCATTCATGTCGCTAGAGTTAACTAGCTCATAATTGTATTTCGCTGTATCAAAATTGCTCCAAACGAAATAATCTGTCTTGTACTGCGCACTTGGGTCCGTCACGAAAGCTGACTCTGGGTAAAGACCTGGCAGATGGTCGCCGTAAAAGACAACGGTCACCTTTTTATCCAAGGTCTTAAGCTGGTCTAGAAAATCTCTGGTTGCCTGATCCGTAAAGGATAGAAGACGAACATAGCTGGTCAAGTTTTCATTTTCCTCAGCCGTGAAGCCCTCACCCGATGCTGTTATACCTGCAGGCTCTAGAGAATTCCACTGCACATGGTTCTGCATGGTAATAGCCGACACAAAGCTGGTATCGGCAGAACGTACCTGATCCAAAATCAAGTCATAGGTCTTCTTGTCACTGACAAAATTCCCCTGATAATCCTCAGCCGTCACAGTAAGAGGATACTTGGCACTATTGAGAGTGTAGAATTGCTCAATCCCCAGCTGCTTATAGATAGAATTTCGGTTGTAACTGGTATCGTAGTAAGGATGGATGGCGATACGATTATCTGCTGGATAGAGGTCGCTGATACTTGGCAACTTCTTCATATTCGGTGCTACATCCAGATAGACTGACGAAATAGAAGAATTATAATTGTAAAATGGCAAACCACTATAAACCTGAAACTCGATATTAGCCGTACCACCACCATAGTGGTCACTCTTCATCAAGCCACTGGTAGTCTGACTCATGATGTACTCAATATTTGGAAGGACATTCTGGCTAAGGGTTACACCGGGAATCCGACGCGGGTCAGCCAAACTCTCGCTGAGGATGTAGATTACCGTCTGGTCAGTCAATTGACCTGTCCGTTCTGCATTGATTTCCTCAGCCAAGGCGGTGTATTTCTTCACAATGGCCTTCATGGTCTTCTCAGAGTAATTCTCAGGCATTTCCATACTGGTCTTGCTGAGTTGCTGCAACCAGAGGAATGAAAGAGTGCGATAACGAGCCACAAAGGCGTAGCCCTTCCAGTCTACGTTCCGCCAGTTATTAACCTGAGAAAGAATAGGAATCCAGCCAGCAATCTTGTGGTCTTTTTCATTTCGAATAGCCCAACCCATTCCTAAAATCAAGGATACGATAACTGAAACTCCTGCCAGCCTTTTCCAGATAGAAGCGACAATCCTTCCTTGGAAGTACTTCTTGTGAATACGTCGGTAGATAAACACAAGGAGGACTATAAAGACGAGCGATACCAAGACAACACGTAGACTGATAAAGCTGAGAATCATCCCCAAGTTCCCGACCCACTTGAAATCATTGGGGGTCAATGGCTCCGAACGATAGCGGAATTTTAGGAAATTAGCCGCTATCAAGGTCACATTTAGACCAGCAATGACAGCAACCGACAAGATTTGACGGTTGATGACCAAGCTAATGATAATGTTTAGGAAAAAGAGACAGGCAATTTGGAAGACAATAGCCCCTGGAAAGAGGTGGCGTGTGAAATAAGAACCCGTTCCGCCAGCCATAGAAGCCTGATAACCGATATGCGACAACATAGCCAGAGCCAGACTGATAAAGAGCATACTGTGAACGTTGGTCCGATTGGCCTTAAACTCTACAAATGCCTTATGAAGATAGCGAAGAAAAATGTAGGTCCCTATAAAATGAATAGGTACAAACAGCGGTGTCTGGCTGAAAAACTCTATGTAAGAACCTTTCTCAACCAAACTCTCATAATGGCTATCTTTCCAGTAAGATATGGCGAGAGGACTGAGCGAGAGTAAGCTGGTCAAGAACAGATAGCCATCTGGTACCAAGTGATTGGCTGACCACTGGCTTAATTTTTCTCTGATTCCTGCATTCTTCCGCCACAAAAATGCCAACAATACTGGAAGAAGCAACATCAATAGAAGTTCAAACTGAAAGAGATTATTACGGAAAATATTCCAGGGTTGATACTTCTTGGCATTGAGCCGATAGACTAGGTTGACAAGATACAGAAAGCCTAGAAAACAGCCGACATACTTGGCAAAGGTTTTTGTCTTTACAAACTTCTCGTATGTATCAAGCAAGACCAATACATAAAACGTAAAAATAGAATAGGCAAGCAGGGGCAGGGGGATAAACCAGAGCGGGAAAGATACTCCACTTAGCAATAGAGCCCGACCCATCGCAAGCAAAATGGTCATAATCATGACTAGAATAAATTGCTTGCTTGCCTTTGGATTGATTTGTTTCATAACATTTCTCTCTTAGGAAAGGTTTGATTTTCTGTAAATAAAGATGTAGTACATCGACCAGACTAGCCATCCAGTCAAGCTAATCGCGATAACTGGCAATAACCACCACTGTTGCTTGTAGGATAGAATTAGGGTATTTTGCCCCGGTTGGCTGGTAACTGTTGGCACACCGATAGTGGAAAGAATCATATCTTCTCTATCTAAAACGGTATCATTCAAAACAAGCTGACTATCTTGGTAAACAATAACTGGTACCGCAGTTTCTTCTGCTTCTGACGCCGTCCAAGTCACCACCAGCTGATCACCATCAACTTCTTTGGTAAATTCTTGATTTGGTAAAATCACTTGGTCACGATAGGTAAAGTAGGTATTATCCGACTCTTCATTGGTGATGTGACCTGTGCTATCTGACAAGTCTGGTACGTAGTCTGGCGTTGATTTCTGAGCAATGTGGATAAATTCGCCCAAGTCTTTGGAATGGAAAGAAGCCCGTAACTCTTCCGTTGTACCGTACAGAGTCGTATGAATTCGCTTTTGCAGGAAAGTATCACTGTAATAATGCCCGTTGATTTCCTTACAACTCTGATTCCAGAGGAAACCAACCGAAACAAGCAAAGAAGCAAGAGCCACACCTGAAAAGATTTGCTGCAGTTTGTTAGACAAGCCAGACACCTGGACCCCTACGACTGCCAGTAAAAGAGCATTGGCGTAGAGGAAAAAGCGAAATGGAAATTGAATCAATTCGACAAGTGTAATTCCTTTACCTGCAAACAACTGCCAAGGGAAGAGGTTGGTTGACAAGATTAGAAATACTGCGTAGGTCAAAGCAAGACCAGCCAGAACCAGCGATTGTTTCTTCCAATTTTTCACCAAGAAATAGAGATAGATTCCAAAGAAAATTGGCAATGGATATGGATAGTAGAGAAAGGCCGTTTTTAACCATGTCACCGTATTTAGGACAAATTTTTTGTTAACAAATGGTGGCACCAAAGTGTTGGTCGTGTTGATATAAATAAGCGGCAACCAGATGTTGATGGTCAGAAGCAAAAAAATTCCTACCGATAGAGCTACTTGCCCAATAATCTTCATTTTTTGGTCTGATTTCCACCAACCAATAAGGAAGAGTACACCATAGGCAATGACCAAGAACAAGGTCGATAGCATGTGAACCTGCAACATGAGCCCTACCGCTCCTGCCATGAGGAATATCGGTACTTTTTTAGTCTGTAGGAAACGGACTGCAGGGATTAAACAAAGCGGAAAGAGAACCACTCCCCAGCTGGTAAATCCTTGGGTCGCCCACCAATACTGAATGGAGTAGGTCGTCACAAAGAAGAGGGACAAGAGAACGGAGTGAACATACTTGACCTTGACCTCGCGCATGAGCAGGTAGAGGGAGGTGGCACTCAGAGTTCCCAAGAGAAGATTGGATAAAATCTGATAGCGGAACCAGGTCCCACTTAAAAGAACTAGCGCTCCCTGTAGATAGGCAAAATAAGGCCCATAGAGAGCATTGACAATCCGTCCTGACTGTTGGTAGCCATACAAACTTATGATATAGGAGAAATTGCCCTCCTTCATCTGCATAGCCGCATCATAGAAACGATTGTAGTGGAAAATCAAGTCCGCACCTGTCACCATGCCCTTGGTCAGCAAGTGGGGAACTAATAATAATAAAGAAAAGCCCACAAATAGGCCTAGGGCTACTAAATGGGGATGCTTTTTCAGCATAGTTTTTAACATATAGATACCTTCATAAAAAAAGAGGGAAACCCTCTCTTGTTTTTGTAAATATTCTGCCAATTTGCAGACAATATTTTTCAAAAGTTAGTCACTTTTCAGTATAGCAAGCTTTCTCCCCACTGTCAACGAACAAGGAAGGCGGGAAAGTGATTTATCACAAAATAAATATTGATTGCAGATTTCTCCGCAATCAATACTTGCTTATAAACCAACTTCCTGGAGGCTGTCAGACAAACGTGCGAAGTCAGCCATAGAAAGTGCTTCTCCACGGACACTGGCTTCCAGCTCTGCCATGCCAAGTGCCTGCATCAGCTTGTCCTTGACCTCTTCGGACTTGCCGAAATGGTTGGTCAGGTTGTTCCACAGGGTCTTGCGGCGGTGAACAAAGCTGGCCTTGGACACCCGGAAGAAGAAATCTTCGTCCTTGACACTCACCAAGGGTTGCTCGCGACGGACCATTTTGAGAATGGCGGAGTCCACGTTTGGAGCGGGTACAAAGACGGTGCGAGGCACGATGAAGGCCACCTTGGCAGTCATGTAGTACTGGACCGCAATGGACAGGCTGCCATAGGCCTTGGTGTTTGGCTCAGCAGAAATGCGGTCGGCCACCTCCCGCTGCATCATGACCACAAACTCGCTGAAGGGAATTTTGCTCTCAATCAGGTGCATGAGGATAGGGGTGGTGATGTAGTAGGGCAGGTTGGCCACGACCTTGATAGGCAGGTCAGGGTTCTTAAAGTTCTGAATCTGGGTCTGCAGGTCAGTCTTCAAGATGTCTTGGTTGACCACGGTCACATTGTCAAAGCGACCCAAGGTGTCCGCCAAAATCGGAATCAGGCGGTCGTCAATCTCAAAGGCCATGACTTCGGCGGCATTTTCCGCCAAAAACTCGGTCAAGGCCCCGATTCCAGGACCGATTTCGATGACATTGACATTCTGGTCAATCTCAGCCGTGTCCACAATTTTCTGTAAAATATTGGTATCGGTCAAAAAGTTCTGACCGAAGGATTTCTTAAAGGTAAACCCGTGGCGTTCAAGGACGGCACGAGTAACGTTTTTGTCTGCGATTCTCATGTGTGTTCTTTCTAAATTATTTGATAGGTAGCCATCAATTCTCTAACTTCGTTCGCCCCAATATCATCTCCTACTTCCTCAAAAGCAGTAATGGATTGCATGAATGCTTGTTCAGCTAAATCAGTTATTCTGCTTGTAGCATAGATTTCCCCCAAACCTCGATAGGCACAAGCTTGGGCAATGAGGTCATCTGTCATTAAAGCATTCTCTAAACTTCGTTTCATGAAATACAGAGCAGAGTCTAGCTCTCCTAGTTGTAATCGTAAATAACCTTGTTCATACTCATTAACCGACCATTTCAATTTGTCTTCTGAAAAATCAGTTTCTAGCAACGTAGCCTCTTCCTCGATTAACTCCAAAGCCTTCTTAAAGTTGCCTTGACTCCGATAGACCATGGCTAGCTGATGTAGTCCAATATGTTCTTGTTCAGCGTTCTGTTCCTTTCGAGCTAATTGAACATAGCCTTGGCAGGCTAGTAAGGCTTTATCGAAGTTTTGTTCGTCAAGATAAAGGTAAGCAAATAAATTGAGACCAGCATAATCCAAACAAGTTTCAACTTGATACTCTTTCTCAAGTAACTGCTTAGCCTCTACCACCTTCCCTTCAAAAAAATACTCCCATGCCTTGTCTATAGTATTACTCATATACATCTCCTATCGTATCTTCACATTATTCTGAGTTCATAATCTTGATTTTACCAACGGTTACTAGATAGGCTCCATTCTATCCTCACCCATAATGGTCCTTTAGCGACAGGATGCACAACCGATCGGATTCCACCATATATATCAGCCGATTTTCGGCATCAATTCTCCGAGACCAGGCCCCTTGATAGTCATATTTCAAAGGTTCTGGCTTGGCAATTCCTTCAAAAGGATGTCGTTGCATATCCTTGATAATCTTATTGATTCTCTTCAGTGTTTTCTTATCCTGACCCTGCCAATAAAGATAGTCTTCCCAGGCATCCTCTGTGAAATGAATTCCCATGCTAGTCAGCCTCTATCAGGTTTCGTTCTTGGGTTTGTCCCGCTTTGACTTGAGCCATACCACGCAAGACTTTCTGAGATAGGTAGGCGTTCCGAGCAACAGCAAGGGTTTCTTGTAAACTATCCCACTCACTCTTTGAGAGTACAACAATATCTTCCTCTGGATTTTTATTAACCACGACCAAAGGCTCAAACTCGTCATTAACCTTTTTCATATAGTCCTTTAAGTGGTTTCGAAAATGGGAATATACAATAGCTTCCATAAGCAATACCTCTCATCATTTCTAGGCTTACTATAGCATAGAAAAAAAGAGTTGTCAAACTTATTGTACAACTCTTCATCAATTCTTATGCGTGTTTCTCATTTTTTACCTTTTATTTTAAAAAAGCGGAACAAAATACTTGTTGTTTTCCGAATTAATCTAGTGTAGGGAAGTTCCGAAGGCGGGACGGAAATCTGATGCAGGAGGTGAGGCCATGGCACAACTCCTTAGAAAGGTGACCGTCGATGTCAGTTTATGAGGCAATTGAGCTAATGATAAACTTTGGCATTCTTTTACTGGCTATTTTAACATTTCAACGAAAAAAATAAACAGTAAAACCGCACTTCCAACTTTGACAGGTCTGTAAGTAGCGGTTTTTCTGTTATCTACAAATCCGTCCCGTCTTTAAAACGGTCCTATGGGTCATCAGGTGAAAACTTGGTGACCTTTCTGTTTTTATTGTAGGCTTTTTAAGTGAGATTGTCAAGTCAATCGGCAGTTTGCTTCGCTAAACTCACTTATTCTCCACCTTCCATTCTCCGTCTTCAAACCAGTAAAAATTCTCCGTCAGCTGTGGCTGTTCAAAGATTTCCAACATAGCTTCAAAACCGTCTGCCAGCTGAACATTCTTCAGGTCCGCACGGTCAATCCAGAAGATATCTCCCTCATCCGAGGATTGGAGAACTCCTGAAAACTGACTGGTTTTATAGCAAAATACCAAATAGCGATAGTGGTCAGTAGGATCCGTCCAGTTTTGAATACCACAGAGTTCGAGAGTGGATACAGTTAAACCCGTTTCTTCCTTGACCTCACGAATGACGGAGGAAATAATACTCTCTCCACATTCGACATGACCCCCAGGAAAAGTCACACCAGGCCACTTGACTGACTTCCTATTCTGGACCAATACCTGCTGACCGTCTGTAATCATACACATATTGGTTAGGATGACTTGCTCTGTTCTACTCATACTCTCTCACTTCAACAACTTCACATAATCACTCTTGGTCGCAAAAAGGTGACCAACTCGAACTTCATTTTCTACCACGCGATAGAGGGCGATGTAGTCTTTTCCAATAACGTAACCTCGGGTTAGATGTGGCGGGTCTATCTGCTTACCAAAACGGTTATCGGCATTAAAGCCACGTTCAGGAAAAATTTGCAAACTCTCCAATGCTTCAACAATCATCCCAATTCGTCTTTTGGCAATTTCTTCTGAGAACTGTTCCGAGAAATAGGCGTAAATAGCTGCCAATTCCTTCTCCACTGCTGGAGCAAGTATCACTGAATATGACTCAAATTCCATACTTCTCTTTGACACTTTCTAGGCTGATCCCTTGACCTGCCTCAATCGCCTGTTGGTTTTCCTGGATTTCCTTCTGTAACTGTAAAAACAACTCTTCTCTTTCCAACTCTTCTTCAGTCAGAATTGGCAACTCATTTTTTACAGCGATGTTTTGTAAAAAGAGGTTAAAACCAGCAGTCAAATCCAACTGGTTCATAGCAAATATTTCCTTGGCTTTTTCCAAAAGTCTGGAGTCAGTTTTGAAATTTACTTGGGCATCTTTTTTTATAGTTATCAATCTAGTCCACCTCCTAGTTTTCTATATTGTAACATGAATATATCTCTGTAGCAATCTTCAAAAAAGCAGAAATAGTAACATTTCCGCTCTAGATTGTCTATCTCCCCAAATCATCAAAATAATAGAGATTCAAAAATTCTTCCTCAGTAACTGGACGTTCAAAATTGTAAAACCAGCGATAGACTTCCACGGCTGATCCATCAAACTCTATCCTGTCGTCCATTTCTTGCACACCGGCAATATGAAACACACGGCTCTGCTTCCAAATCCCATCCGCATTGACATAGCCATCTTCAACTAAACCACGCAAATAGTCTGCTAGTTTGTTCTTATCAACCTGCTCATCCTCCCAAACAAGGACATCAGCCGGCAGCAAGTAGGTCACTTCTTCATAAGATGAATAATTTTCATAAGAAGGTTCAAACTCGTTTTTAACCAAGCACTTAACAACGTAGACTCTATCCATGATAGCTCCCCATAGCCTCTTCCACTTCCACCAAACTTATCCCAAACAGTTCCAAGCGTTTGAGGAGTTGCTTACCGTTGCAGTAGCCGATACGGAGCTGTTCTCCCAGATACTCCCTCCGCCTGCGGCTGTCGCCACCCATAAGGAGTCCTAGGCGCATCAGGTCTGACTTGCTGATATCAAAGTTATGTTCATCATCATAGTAGCCACGCACGCCTGCTAGGGCCTTTTCCAAGTCCTCAAAGCTGGCGTGCTCAATGCCCAAGGACCGCCCTTTTGTCTTGGACTTAGGTGTAGCCTCGTCCCGCTGTAAAAAAGCGTGTTTGACCGTGGGAATGGCCTGCATAATGATTTTCCGAATCCGCTCACCATTGTAGTCTGGGTCAGTAAAGACAATGACGCCACGCAGGTCATGGAGTTTCTCGATGCGTTCCAAGTCATCGTCTGATATGGCAGAGCCTCTGGTTTCGTAGGTATCCACCTCGTAAAACCGCTTCAAGTTTACCGTATCATCCTTGCCCTCGACAACGAGGACTTCTTGTATCTTAATTTTCTGAGTCAATTCTGAACAAACTCCTTGCATTCTCGTAGGTCGCTCTCGCCACCTCTTCGACCGACTGGTTGCGAAGCTGGGCCAGCATATCCACCACATATCTGGTGTAGCCGGTGCGATTTTCCCGACCACGCTTGGGAACAGGCGCTAAGTAGGGCGCATCCGTCTCGACCAAGATTTTTTCTAGGGGCAATGCTTGCGCCGCTTCCTGAAGTTCAACGGCTTTTTTGAAGGTCACTACTCCCGAGAAGGAGATGTGCATACCCAAGTCCATGAAGGCCTGAGCCTCCTCCAGCGTGCCAGAGAAGGAATGCATGATGCCTCCGCGTGGACCGACGCCGACTTCCTTGATGATCTGGTAAGTATCTTCCAAGGCATCACGGGTGTGAACCACAAAGGGCAAATCCAACTGCTTGGCTAGCTCCATCTGTCGCTTGAAAACACGGGCCTGGGTTTCCTTATCTGCCGTCATCCAGTAGTAATCCAGTCCAATCTCGCCCAACGCAATGACCTTAGGATGTTTGAGTGCCTCAAGCAAGTAGCTTTCTACTTCCTCGTCATAGGTGCCAGCCTCTGTCGGATGCCAGCCCAGTGTCAGATAGATTTCGGGATGCTGATCTGCTAGTTCCATAGCCTTGTCAATGGTTGTTCGGTCAAAACCGACCACATTGTGGAGGGTGACCCCCATCTCCTTGGCAAAGTCTAATTCTTCTTGGACCCGACCGTCAAACTGCTCGACGTTGAGGTGGGTGTGAGTATCAAAAATTTCTATCATGGTTCTATTGTACCATATTTCAAGCTATTCTTTTCCAACGAAAAAACCAGCAGACTCGAGTTTCTGCTGGTTTTAGTTGTATTCTTATGCTACTGTAAGAACTTTACGTCCCTTACGGCGACGAGCTGCTAACACGCGACGGCCGTTTTTAGTTGCCATACGGCTACGGAAACCGTGTTTACGTGCGCGACGGATTTTACTTGGTTGAAAAGTACGTTTCACGATGAATACCTCCTCTTAGATTCTTGTATTCGTTTAGCCGGCTAGTTTTGATCAGTTACTAAACATACCAAACTATTTTATATAAATTCTGTTCGTTTGTCAAGCTATTCTACCATACTTTTAGGAAAGAATCAGAAAATCATTGAAAAAAGAGGACTAGCCTCTTTTTAATCATGATTTCCTTCAATATCTACAACGACATAGCGGTTCGGCTCGCTACCTTCTGAATAGCTTGTCAAACCATCCATTTTAGAGATAATGCGGTGGATAATTTTACGTTCGCTACTTGACATCGGGTCTGTATGGTAGGCTTCCTGCTCAGTCAAGACACGTTCTGCCAATTTTTGTGCGTAGCCTTGAAGAACCTCTGCGCGGTGTTCTACATAATCATTCACATTGATTGTGATATAGAAATTACGCTCATAACGGTTGTATAAGAAGTTCTGAGCCAAAAGTTGCAAGGCTTTCAAAACTTTTCCGTGATAACCGATGACACGACCTGGTTCATTGGTATCCACTTGAATATTGATTGTACGGCGATTATGACTTGTATCAATACGCGCCTCAACATCCATATCATCCAGAATTTCTTGTACATAAGCTGTCACTTCTGAAACAACTTGTTCAATATCATACTGGGGCTCAATCTTAATATCTAAATCAGCAAAATTATCTGCTTGATTTTCTGAGACGACTTCTTGATTTAGGTCTTCCTTAGCAGATGTTGTTGCATCTGTAGTAGTTAGTAAATCCTCTGAAAGAATTTCAATCCGACCTGTTTCTTCCAAAATCGTTGTCGCTTCTTTTTCATTTTTCAAAATCTGCGCTTTAATATCATCATCAAGCGTTTGACCAGACTTTTCAAATTCTTTCACCGCTGCAACAACTTTTCCTAGGTCAATTGTAGCCTCTGAAACACTTTTTACTGGTTCATTGAGGTCATTAATTTCACTTGGAACGCCACGAACCGCTTTCTGATTAGCCTTAACAACCGTTGTTTCATTGATGACATCAATATCCACAATCGCTGGCTTTTTACCGAAACCAAGGAAACCTTTTTTCTCACGCGCAACCACAGTAATATGTGCTTTTTTTCGAGGAATATTTAGCTCTACCAAGCCATTCTGGATGGCCTCTTCAACACTTGCTCCTGTAAATTTCATCTTCTCTCTCCTAGTTTTCCTATTTCTTTTTCTGTGCTTTTTTCTGTGCCCGTCGGATTTTTGCCTGACGCTCTTTTTCCGCATCAATTTTCGCTTGACGCTCTGCTATTATTTTAAACGGATTATTGAACACCAAGGTTTGAGCAACCTGATAGGCATTTGACACTGTCCAATACAAAGCCACCCCACTAGCAGCTGCCACAGCAAAGAAAAAAATCACCACGGGCATGGCATAGGTCATAATTGTCATAGCCATATTCTTCTCAATTGCTGATTTATTGGTCAACCATGAGCTGAGGAATGTAAACACTGCAGCCATAATCGGCAAAATAAAGAGCGGATCCGGCTCCCCAAGATTTAACCAAAGGAAGTGACCTACTTTCAAGGCTTCAACACGTGTCAGAGCTTGAAAGAGGGCCAAAAGAATTGGCATTTGAATAAAGAGCGGAATCATAGACGCTCTCATGCTGACGCCATTCTCTTTGTAGAGAGCTTGCGTTGCTTCATAAAGCTGCTGGCGACTTTCCATATCCGTTCCTGGATACTCCGCTTGCAACTTTTTCAGCTGAGGTTGAAGCTCCTGCATCTTCCGTGAGGAATTCATCTGTATTTGGAACAATGGCAACAGAAGGGTTCGAATTAAAATGGTAAAAAGTATAATACCGATTCCAATTTGACCGTTGATAGATAGGAACTGAATAATGCTGGCAAACCAGTAAATTAATCTATCCCACGCATCTGTAGATTGACTGGTCACTGGCCCTGTTCCGCAGGCTGTTAAAACAATTAGAGATGCTACCAGTAGACCTGCCCATTTAACTTTCTTTTTCAATCACAACACCTTCCTGGTATAGTTTAGCTAGTTTCAAAACATGGATGAGGTTTTGCTTCATTTCTTGATAGGACAATTCCTCTACACCTTTTCGAGCAATGATAACAAAGTCATCTGCTACCAGTTGATGTTGGCATTCAATTAAGATGTGACGAATCCTGCGCTTAATCTTATTTCGCATGACAGCGTTTCCCAATTTTTTGCTGACAGATAAACCTACTCGGAAATGCTTTTGCTCTTTAGGTAATCGGTAGACAACAAACCTCCGATTGGCGACATTGTTTCCTTTTGTAAAAATGTCATTAAAATCTCGTTCACGCTTGACACGATAGCTTTTTTTCAAACTGCCACTCCATCTTTCAAAATTACTTCTATTATACCATAAAATTCAAAAAAGCCAATAAACATACCGTTTAGAGGCCTTTCGAAGCGATTATTTGTGCTTTTGCTTGCTGAATTTGCTGGCGAATGGATTCAAATCCAGTTCCACCTAGCGAATTTCTGCGTGAAACGGCTGTTTCCGATTCTAAAGCTGTATAAATATCCGGTCCAATGACAGGCGACAGCTCTTGATAACGTTCCAAAGGAACATCTTGTAAATAATAGCCTGCCTTGCTGCATTCTAATACCAATTTACCTACAATCTCATGCGCCTGGCGGAAAGGTAGGCCCTTGCTGGCCAGATAATCTGCCAACTCTGTCGCATTTGAAAAGTCCTTCTCTGTCGATTGAGCCATCCTTTCCTTATGGACTGTCATAGATTGCAACATCCCTGCCAAAATATCGATAGATACTAAAATCGTTTCCGCACTATCAAACACGCCTTCCTTGTCTTCCTGTAAGTCCTTGTTATAGGTTAAAGGCAGGGATTTCATGACTGTCAGTAGGCCAACTAAGTTCCCATAAACTCTACCAGTTTTCCCCCGAATCAGCTCAGCCATATCTGGATTTTTCTTCTGAGGCATGATGGAAGAACCTGTTGAAAAGGTATCAGATAAGGTGACAAATTGGTATTCATGTGAACACCAGTTGATGATTTCTTCACACAAACGCGACATGTGCATCATGAGAATGCTGGCATTTGAGAGAAATTCTAGGATAAAATCACGGTCAGACACAGCATCAAGGGAATTACTGTACGGCTTGGCAAAACCCATTAAATCCGACGTCATCTGACGGTCAATCGGAAAGGTCGTCCCTGCCAAGGCCGCCGCACCAAGTGGGGATACATCTGTATGCTGCATGTTGAATACAAAGCGCTCACTGTCGCGGCTGAACATATTATAGTAGGCCAATAAATGCTGGGCAAAACTGATAGGCTGGGCATGTTGCAAGTGAGTATAGCCGGGCATGATTGTTTCCACATGTTGCTCCGCCACGTCCAGCAAGACCTCCTGCAAGTTAGTCAACTTGCTGATAACCTGGAACAAGGTATCTTTCAAATAAAGGTGCATATCCGTAGCCACTTGGTCGTTACGAGAACGAGCTGTGTGGAGTTTACCTGCAACTGAGCCTATTTTCTCCGTCAATAGACTTTCAATATTCATGTGAATGTCTTCATTTCGAATATCAAAGACCAGCTTACCAGCCTCATGTTCCTCTAGCAATTCTTCCAAACCAATTTGAATAGCCTGAGCTTCTTCTTGATTGATAATCCCTGTGGCTCCGATCATCTTGACATGGGCTAAAGAACCCTGAATATCATACTTGGCCAGTTTTTGATCAAATCGAATGGAGGCTCCGAATTCTTCTACCCATTCCTCAAGACTGGCTTCAAAGCGACCGCCCCATAATTTCTTTGCTTCCATACACTCCTACTTTCTAGTCTTTCTTATGAATTTCTGCATTGACCTTGGTTGGCAAGCCCCAAAGCTTGATAAATCCGACTGCCGCGTCTTGATCAAAAGTATCTGCACTGGTATAAGTTGCTAAGTCTTCGTCATAAAGTGAATTTGGAGATTTCCGAGCGACAACTTTAGCTGTTCCCTTATACAATTTCACTTTTGCTGTACCATTCACGACCGATTGAGTTGCTTGCAAATAAGCTTTCAAGGCATCTGTTGCTGGATTGAACCACAAACCATTGTAAATCAAGTTAGAGAGTTCATTTGAAACAATCGGTTTGAAATGCGATACTTCGCGCACCAAGGTCAAATCTTCAATTTCCTTATGAGCAGTCAAAAGGGTAATGGCTCCTGGACACTCATAAATTTCACGCGATTTGATTCCGACCAAACGATTTTCCACATGGTCAATCCGGCCTACACCATGCTTACCAGCAATGACATTGAGTTTTTGAATGAGATTAGCAAGACTTAGCTCTTCACCATTTACAGCAACGGGTACACCCGCCTGAAACTCAATATCGACATACTCAGGAGTATCTGGTGCATTTTCTGGTGCAGTTGTAATACCAAAAGCATCTTCTGGCGCTTCATTCCATGGATTTTCCAAGACTCCGCACTCATTGGCACGGCCCCAAAGATTTTGGTCAACGGAATAAGGGCTATCCAAATCTGCTGGGACTGGTACACCATTTTCTTTAGCGAAGATGATTTCTTCTTCACGCGCCCATTTCCATTCCCGAACAGGGGCTACAACTTTCAAAGTTGGGTCCAGGGCTGCAATGGCTACCTCAAACCGCACCTGGTCATTGCCCTTACCAGTACAACCGTGGGCGATAGTGGTTGCTCCTGTCTTATGGGCCATTTCCACCAACTTTTTGGAAATCAAGGGACGACTGAGAGCCGATACCAGCGGATATTTTTGCTCATAATAGGCATGAGCTTGCAGGGCTGGTAGGACATATTCTTGAGCGAATTCTTCTTTTACATCCAATACATGGGACTCAATGGCACCAATGGACAGTGCTTTATCATGAATGAAGTCAAGATCTTTCCCCTCACCTACATCCATACAAACCGCAATCACATCATAATCTTTTTTCAACCAAGCAATCGCAACTGAAGTGTCTAATCCACCAGAATAGGCTAAAATCAATTTTTCTTTTGTCATAAGCAATCTCATTTCTTTTTATTTTTATAAAACTTAGTGACTATTATAGTGTATATTTATACTTTTTGCAACATAAATATACAAAAAATTGAATTTTTTTTGTATATTTTCAATATTAATTTGAAAATAAGCAAATGAAAGAGGCGACTGACGTCAGCTTTCTAGCTCAGTAATCCTCCAATCAATCCTCCAATCAATCCTCCAATCATTCCAATACGCAAACACCCGCAAGATACTTGTCTAACACTTCCATATTTGCTATAATGAATAACCAATCTAGAAAAGGAGCAAAATATGGAAATCTGGAACGCCTACACAGCCGACGGTCAGCTGACCGACCACACCCTCACACGCGGAGAACCCATTCCCCACGGCCTCTACCACCTGGTCGTCGAGTGCATCATCCGCCACCACGACGGCAGCACCCTCTTCATGAAACGCGACAGCACCAAGCCCTCCTACCCTGACTATTATGAAGCGACAGCAGGAGGTTCGGCATTGTTTGGGGAAATAGCAGAGCAGGCTATTTTACGCGAAGTCCGCGAAGAGACAGGAATTGAACTAACAGCTGACCAACTCCGCCACCATACACATTTTGTTGCCTATGATGACCAGTGCATTTTCCACTGCTACTGGGCCGAAACCGACTGGGACAAATCGACCATCCAACTCCAAGCCGAAGAAACCAGCAACTACATCTGGGTCCCACAAGAAAAGTTGAAAGATTTTCTTGGAACAGAACTGGTCATTCCAAGGCAGAAGGACTATGTGGAGAGATTGTTTTTAGAAAGCTAAATTCCCCTAACAGACAAATCCCCACCGTCACAGGACAGTGGGGATACTTTTATTTCAAACCTGCAACTAGGTCAGCAATATCGGCTGGTCGGGTGCGGCAGCAGCCTCCAACTACCTTGGCACCCAGTTTGTGCCATTCAAGTGTGTTGTCCAGAAGAGAATGGCTGTCGTCTGCTTTTTCCTTCCAAGTTTGAGTGGCTCCATCATAGACTTCCCCAGAATTCGGATAAGTCACAAATGGTTTATCCGTTTTTTCTCTCAACTGACTGAGAAAGGCTGGATAGAGCGAGGGAGCCGTACAGTTAAGACCAACCGCCAAAATCTGCTCACTGCTGTTGACCAGCTCTGCTATTTTTTCAATAGCCGTTCCGTCAGAAATCGACTGACCGTACTGTGAGGTGAAACTGATATAGGCTTCGACATTTGGGAAATCATCTACTAGCAGCTCTACTAAAGCTTGTGCTTCAAGAACATTTGGAATAGTCTCCAAGGCTAAGAGTTCAGCTCCCTGTTCTAAGAGAAGCTCAATCCGGCGGCGGTGAAAATCTTTTAGTTCTGTCAAACTAATCGAGCCATAATCGCCTGTATATTCCGCACCGTTGGCCAAATAGGCTGCGTAGGGACCCACGTCACCTGAGATGAGAGGATAGGTTCGTTGTACTTTTTCAGCTTCAGACAATTCTGCCCAGACCTCATCACGCGCTTCCTTGGTCAAATCAACGGTCAAGCGAATGAGTTCTTCAGCCTCTGCTTGTGACAAACCAACTTCTGCTAATCCTTCAAAGGTCGCCTGATAGGTGGAGGTTGTCACCAAGTCCGCACCTGCACGGATATAATCTTTGTGAATGTCCTTGATTAGCTGAGGATTCTCCAAAAGATACTTGGCAGACCAGAGCTTGCCCGATACATCATGACCTCGAAACTCCAACTCTGTTCCGAGAGCACCGTGCAAAATGATATATTCCTTTTGTTCTAATAGTTCTTTAAAACGACCCATACTCGAACCCTCCTACCACTTTTTAAAGCGGATATAGTGATAAATATAGCAGCCAATCATGAAAGGAACACCGAAATATAGACCAGCACGCTGAGAAGGATCCCAACCTATTCCGATGATAGAAATAACTAGCAAAATGACAGTAATCCATGGCAAGGTCGGTGAGAAGGGCGTCTTGTATTCCAATTCATCTTCACTGTGAGTTTTCAAAAATTCACGACGGAAACCGATTTGTGCCAATGGAATGGCCAACCAAGCAATGACAACTGCAAAACCAGCGATAGAAACCAGGGCCAGGAAGATGGTATCTTCTGCATAAATTGACGCAATCAAGGCGATAACAACACCAATCATGGACAAAATCATGCCACGCATAGGCACACCGTGCTTGTTGATTTTTACCAATTCCTTGCTGATCATGCCTTCATTAGCCAAAGACCAAAGCATACGGCTTGAGGCATAGAGACCAGAAGTCGATGCAGATAAGATTGCTGTCAAGATGATGAAGTTCATAATGTCAGCAGCGTACGGAAAACCGATCTTGTCCAAGACAAGCACAAACGGTGCTTCTGTCACACCTGCCTCTGACATGGGAAGCAAAGCTGCTAAGACCACGATGGTCAAGACGAAGAAGATGACCAAAAGACCAATTGTTGATTTAATAGCTTGCGGTACAGCTTTTTGGGGATTATCTGTCTCCCCTGCCGCAATTCCGATCATTTCTACACCTGAAAAGGCATAGTTAACCGACAGCATAACTGAAATCAACCCAACTAAGCCGTTAGGAAGTAAGCCTTGTGCTGTAATATTAGTAAAGAGCGGCGCAGCATTGGTTCCCTCAAATGGCAAAATACCAAAAATAGCCAAAGTCCCAAGCACGATAAAGGCTGCTATGGCATAGACCTTGATAGACGAGAGTGCATCCTCCGCCTTGGCAAACCAACCAACAGATAGGGTGTTCAAACCAAAGACAATCACTGCAAAAATCGTCGCAAAAATCCAAATCGGTACACTAGGAAACCAGCGTTGCATGAGCTGGGCTGCCCCAACAAACTGCGAGGCCAGAGCAACTACCCAACAAAGCCAATACATCCAGGCCACCATAAAACCAGTACCAGGGCTGATAAACTTGGTGGCATAGGTATGGAAAGAGCCTGTTACTGGCATGGCTACCGAAAGCTCACCCAAAGAAAACATAACCAAATAGACCATAACTGCACCAAAAAGATAGGCTGCAACAGCTCCGAAAGGTCCAGCCTGTGCAATGGTATAGCCTGAACTCAAGAACAAACCTGTCCCGATAACCCCACCGATAGACAACATCTGCAAATGACGACTGTTCATCTCTCGATTAAAAGTACCCTGATTTTCAAAATTATGATTTTCCATAAACTCTCCTAAATAGTAATGATTTATTTATGATAACACAGTTTTTCAGAAAATCGTTATACCGTTTTCAATACAACTGTTATAGTTATCAGTTATAGCAAAATCCCCGCTGTCACAGGACAGCGGGGATTTTTTCATTACAAACTCTTCAACATATTCTCAATATGCTGGATGGATTTTTCACGGCCGAGATAGAGAATTTAATAATCCCGTAACTTTTTAATTTCTTGATATATGTCCTTTCGGAATTTTCCAAGAGATACATTTTTTATATCCTCTTCAAAAATCACATCACCATAAATCATTCTATCTATCTCGTCATCTGTTTGGGATAATTATACTCCATTGCAGTGCCCCTTTGGAACCTGGCAAGACGGCCTGATTGCAACACGTTGCATTGTCAAATAAATCTGATGAATCAAGTCTAGTCATGTTTATACTTAAAGTTGATAAGGAATTAAATCTCAACTTTCTCAAAATACGGATATGCTGATGTCATAACAAAAAAATGTTTAGCTAAAAGTCGAAACATTGAAACTAGCTTTTCTGAGTCAAGTGTTATATTTGATTGTTAACAATTCTTTGCTTAGAAGTAGCTGAATTACAGTTCCAAATTATATAGTTCCTACAAACTTCTAACATAAACTATTCTTATTTTACCTAATAGTCCGAATTAACCAAAATAAATCCCTAAATTTACTGCCTATAACTATGATAACGACTAATACTAAATTTCCAAACAATCTTATAAACAAGTAAAAAGATGATATAGCCAGCAGAAATAGTCCCTAAATCTGCTAAGAGAGGTAACGATTTTGTTATTGACATTAGTGGGAAATATCCAATAAATGCATATGGAATGAACCATAATAATTTTGATAACCAGCCAGGATAAATACTATTTGGATAGCGAGTTGTTTCATCCAGTCTCCAAACAATAAAGTTAATGGAATACACATCTTTGATAAAAAATGTTAATGAGTTAATGAAGAGGTGGATTGCTGCGTAACATAAAATACTACCTATTAGTAAAAGGATGATTTTCAGTATAAACCAAGCAGATAACGTTTCAAATTCTGTAAGCAGTGCCATCCAAAATATTATCAGACCAATACAAAATTCGCCAATACTTTCAAAATCTATCTTTGAAAAAATGATGAGTAATAGGGTGTTTACTGGCCTAAGTAATAAGACATCAAATGTTCCTTCTCTGACATAATCTCCAATAAATAAGGTGTTAATGAAAATGAAATTCCAGCCAGCTCTGGCCATTGTTACAAATCCAAACAAGAGTACTAACTCATTTGTAGACCATCCAGGAAAATTTGATAGATTATCTAAAAATACTTTTAAAACATAGATTGAGATAACAGTGTTCACGCTATAGCCTATTATTCCAATGACGGCATCTTCTCTATATTGGATATACCTCTTCCATTGAAGTTTCATAAAATGAATATACAAGTAAAAATATCTTGTCATCACTAACCTCCATAATAGTTCATCACTTTAAATAGCTTCTTCTGATACATAGAAATAAATAAAGCCAGAAGGAGAACCCAAAACATCTGTAAGCACAATTGTTGTAAAACATATTGGGCTGGTAATAAAGCCGATAAAATAGATGAAGGAACTGATAACATAGCATAGAAAGGAGTTAAAACAATAAGTTTTTGCAACATTTCTGGAAAAAAGCTAATAGGTAATACTGATCCACCAAAAAGCATCAACAAGGCATCGTAAAATTCTAAAACACCTAAAATCTGATTAAAACGGATAGATAAAAGCCCTAAGAGATAGCCAAATAAAAACGAAATCAATAGACCTAATAGAGCCGACATGATAAATGATAGCACCATTTCAGGAACAAGAGATATTCCTGTAACGAATGAATAAAAGACAAGAGCAAACGTCAAGGGAGTGACTACAAAAATCAAATCATAAACAAATGAACCTACTTGTCTAAAAAAATGCATCCCCATAAAACTATGGGGTCTTAAAAAATAGACTGCCGTATCACCTTTTTGAATCATCTCTGAAATAATGGAGGCGGTACGATGATCTGGAAAAAGAATGAACATCATCCTAGAAATTACTGCATATAGAACGAGTTGAGATGATGTGTTTTCAGTGACTACACTGGTCCAAACCGAAATCTGAATGGCTACAACCAAAAAGGCACCAAGAATTGTCAAAATAGTACTCACCCTATATGATTTCCGTCTCTTAAATTCTGCTATTGTATAAGCTAATACATTCACCTTGATGTCTCCTTATCCAATAATAATATATCCGCTAAACTTGCATCTGTAATATGATAATCTCTGATTTTTTGGTCTTTGACAAACTCTTGAAGTAAATCTAATTTCTCTTCTTCAATCAACATTTCAGTCATTGAAGCATTTTGCTGGATACTGACAGCAAACTCTCTTGCCTCATCTTGTGCAAGAAAACCAGGTATTATCACTTTTCTAAGTTTTCTCCCCTCCTTAAAATCAGAAATAGTCCCTTGGTATTTCAATCTCTGCCCATCTATTAGATACATTTGGCGAGTTATTTTTTCAACATCATCAAGTTCATGCGAGGCAAGAAGAATAGTTGTACCCTCTGTTTGATTGATTTCTCTTAAAAAATGAACAATAATTCGTTTAGAAACAATATCAAGACCTACTGTTGGCTCATCTAGAAATACAATCTTTGGTTTATGTAGAAAACAAGCAATAAATTCGCCTCTCATTCTCTGACCGAAAGAAAGTTCTCTAATTGGACGACTACAAAAATCCCTTACTTCCATCAAATCTATTAAATAATCCAACCATTGATTATTTTTGGGATTATTACCATAAATACGGCAGAGCATTTCAAAGGATTCTAACAGACTCAAATCCCACCATAATTGTGTTTTTTGACCGAAAACAACTCCAATAT
The DNA here is from genome assembly GCA_000440235.1 of Streptococcus suis 10581. Taxonomy (GTDB): domain Bacteria; phylum Bacillota; class Bacilli; order Lactobacillales; family Streptococcaceae; genus Streptococcus; species Streptococcus suis_F. The sequence goes on from ALKQ01000002.1 coordinate 76,830, forward strand.
CATGAACATTCTGTTTGCGATACAAGAAAGAATCCTGTCCAAAAAGATAAGCAGTGCCATTTGTTGGTCTAATTAACCCAGTCATTATCTTGATGAGTGTCGATTTTCCTGCACCATTTAGTCCAATTAGGCTGACACAATCTCCTTGGTTAAGCGTTAAAGATACATCCTTTAGGACGTATTTTTGAGTGCTTTCTCTTTTGAAAAAGCTTTTAAAAGTAGTTTTACCAACTTGATAAGCATGTGAAATACTTTCTAACCTAACGATTTCCATAAATAATCTCCTTCAAACTCAAAACTGAATATCTCAAATAAAATAAAACATCCGACACTGAAAAATACAATCCTTCTCTTTTAAAAAGTCTTAAAAATTCTAGTAAACTATTGGGAAACTATTGTTATTTTCTTCATCTTTCCTATCTCTTTATTACATTTATTTCCCATTATAACCTAAACTGTAATTTTTTAAAAGCACAATAAAAGGAGTTGAATTTTTATCCAACTTCCTTATTACTTATTTTTTACAAACTCTTCAACATATTCTCAATATGCTGAATTGATTTTTCACGGCCGAGCAGGTAAATGGTATTTGGCAACTCTGGTCCGTGCATTTCGCCTGAAACGGCGATACGGATTGGCATGAAGAGGTTTTTGCCCTTGATACCTGTTTCTTTTTGAACAGCCTTGATTTGCGGGAAGATATTATCTGGTTGGAAATCTTCGTCCGTCATGGCTTCCAATTTTTCCTTGAGAGCATTGAGGACAGTCGGAACAGTCTCACCTGCCATGACTTCTTTTTCCTCTTCTGTCAATTCTGGGAAATCTGAGAAGAAAAGGTCTGTCAAACCAACGATTTCATCCGCAGATGATAGTTGTGGCTTGTAAAGTTCCACCAATTTTTCTGCCTTGTCTGTCAGGCGACCAGCCTCTTCCAAGAATGGTTTGGCAAGATTGAAAATAGTTTCCAAATCAGCTTTTTTGATGTACTCATTGCCCATCCAAGCCAACTTTTTCGGATCGAAGGAAGCTGGAGATTTGCTGAGGCGTTTTTCGTCAAAGAGTTGGATAATCTCCTCTTTGGAGAAGATTTCTTCTTCACCACCAGGAGTCCAACCCAAAAGCGTGATAAAGTTGAAAACAGCTTCTGGCAGGTAGCCTTTTTTGCGGTAATCTTCGATAAAGGCAAGAGTATTGGTGTCACGTTTAGACAGTTTTTTACCAGTCTCAGAGTTGATAATCAAAGTCATGTGCCCAAATTCTGGCGCTTCCCATCCTAGTGCCTCATAAACCATAAGTTGCTTAGGTGTGTTGGCAATGTGGTCGTCCCCACGGATAACGTGAGAAATCTCCATCAAATGATCGTCAATAACCACGGCAAAGTTGTAGGTTGGGTAACCATCGCGTTTCTGGATAACCCAGTCACCACCGATGTTGCCACCTTCAAACTCGATTTCGCCCTTAACCATGTCATTCCACTTGTAGATACCAGCTTCGTTGACAGCCAAGCGAACAGTTGGGACAATACCAGCCGCCTCACGCTCTGCGATGTAGGCTACTTTTTCAGCTTCAGACATACCAAGGTATTCATTGACATAGCGAGGTGTTTCGCCTGCAGCTTCCTGACGCTCACGCTCCGCCGCCAATTCCTCTTCTGTCACGTAAGACTTGTAGGCCTTGCCTTCTGCCAAGAGCTGATCAACATACTTCTGGTAAATATCCAAACGCTCAGACTGACGGTATTGCTCATGAGTTTCTGGACTCTCATCCCAGTCAATCCCCAACCAACGCAGGTTTTCCAGCTGAGAACGCTCGCCGTCTTCCACATGGCGTTTGCGGTCTGTGTCCTCGATACGAATAAGGAAAGTACCGCCGTGATGACGGGCAAAAAGATAGTTAAATAATGCTGTACGAGCATTTCCGATATGCAAAAGTCCCGTTGGACTTGGTGCGTAACGCACACGAATTGGTTTAGTCATGTTTCTCTCCTGTAAAATTTCAATCAAGAACATTATAGCATAGATAGGCCTAAGAAAACAGAAAAATCAGCCTAAACAGACTGATTTTGAGGTGTTTTTTGGTTGCGTGCCAGCCAGTAGAAGACATAGAGGACTAACAAACCAGTAGCTGTTAGGAAAAATCCGCTAATCTGATCCACTGTTAGCACCAAGACCAATCCCGAAACCAATAGTCGAGTAAAGGCTTGACCCAACATGAAGTAGGTTGATACCGCTCCGCCAATGGTCGCCAACTGCTCCTCTGGCATAGAATTGACAAACTTAGCGTTAAACTTAGGTCCACTAGCTCCAGAACTAATTCCCATTGTAGTAAGGAAGAAGAAAATAATTGGCAGTTGATGTAGCAACATTCCGACAAACACGCCAAGAAGAGAGAAAGTGGCTGCCACTTCAAGCGTCACCATGCTGGTCTTTTTGAAGAGGCTAAATACCAAGGTCGATCCCAAGATATTGCCAACAAAGAAAATCAGAATGGTCAGGGCAAGGGTTGTTTCAACATTGAGGAAGACGAGGCCTGGGTCTTCGCTAATCAGCAGGACCAGAATAGGATAGAGAATCGCTCCACAGGCGTTGATAAGAGGGTTGGTAATCAAGACCAGGCGGAACTCGGGTATCTTGCGCAGCTCCACGATGGCTTGCTTGAAGGAAGCTATAATACCTGGTCCCTTGGTTTTTTGCTCAGGCTGGCTCGGCTGCTCTGCTATTTTCAAAGGCTGCTCCGTCAGGAGTTTGCGAAAGACTGGCGTCAGTAGCTGCATGATGAGGAGGGAGGCTAAAAAGGTGCCGGCGTTGAGAAAGGCTAGGTTTTGGTAGGATAGGAGGCCGACCAAGAGGGCAGAGAGGGCCTGAAAGGCGATGTTGAGGAGGCTGGTCACGGTCTGGCGAAAGGCCGAGTACTGCTCCCGCTCTTCCTTGGGCGCTACGCGTAATCCCAGAGGTGTATAGAGGCCGTTTTCATAGAAGCCAGCGAAGTCTGCAAAGACATTGAAAGTTGCAGCCACCACGACAATCCAGAGGGCTGGCTCAAAGCCCATGCAGAAGCCGAGGATGAGGTATAGAAGGACACGGAAGAGCAGGGTCAGCTTGATAGTGCTGATTTTGTTGACCGTCTTGTCTGCCAGATAGCCTGTAAAGAGCCCCATAAAGCTAGGGAAAATTTCCGAGAAGGTCACGATCGCCAGAGCCAGACGGCTGTTGGGCACCAGCAAAACATAGTTCATCAAGGCCAGATAATAGACCACATCACCAAAATTGGACAACATATCCGCAGTCAGTACCCATAGGTAAGTAGCATTTTTCAAAATCTTTTTCATGATAATCCCTTTCTTTTAGTTAATTTTCGGAATATTCTGACTTTTTGTCCTACAGAGGAGCCTGAATAGACTGCTCTCTGTTCACTCTAGGTGTAATAGATATTCAAAGTGGAGAAGGCCATATCTCCTGTGATATGTAGCATCTTTTCTCCCATACCAGTTGCATAGTTATTGACAGCAGACATGGAACTATCTAGCTCCACGACCGCCTGCCAATTTGCTGGCAGATAAAGATCAACCGATGAGAAAGCTGCATCGATATGAAATTCAGCCTTATCTCCCAGAATAATCGCCTGATCAAAGTAAACCATACTGGAGCCAAAGACCACTTCTACACTATCATGGAGAAAATTATCGTCGTGAATATAGCGAGTAGAAGAGCCAAAAGCCGTTTCCCGTCCCTTGTCGCCAATCACGCCTGTGACAGCTCCATGAGTCAGTCTGCGCTTCCTTGGTTTAAAAATTAGTTTCAGGCCAAGGCACAGCAGGACAAGTGACAGAACCATATTCCAGGTCCCGAACTTCACCCAATCATAAACTGAGTTCACCGCTATAAAAGCCAGACCGAAACAAAAGATACTGGCAAGCCAATCCAGCTTCACCAAGCGGTGAAAACCAGTCACAAAGGTTAAAACAAACCAGACTGTTGTCCAAAATGGCAGAGCCAAATGCAAGCCCAGTGAATCCCTAAACAAGACCAATCCTGCCAAGACCAGCAGAGCAATCCCTAAACCATATTTTTTCATCTTCCTACCTCATTTCCTGTAACTTTTCTTTAAGCAAGTGGTAATAGTGCCGCGACACATGGACTTCCTTGTGGGTCTTGTAGAAGGCAATCCGACTAGTGCCTGAGAAGGACTTGTCCAGCGAATAGACCGCCTTACTGTTAACAATGGTTGACTTGGCCACTCGACAAAAGTAGATTGGCAAGTATTCTTCCAGCTCATAGAGCTTCATCTTGACCTCATAGGCATCGTCGCCTGTATGAGCAAAAATCTTGGTTCCGTCCGTTTCAAAGAAAAGTATGTCACCCAATGAAAGAAAATACTCACTACTCCCCTTGTAAAAGACAAGCGAGGGACGGCTAACTTGTTGCAGAGCCCGCTGAATCTGTTCAATCTCTGGTCCCAACTGACTGGTTCGAATAACAACTTCAACCTGATCTAAGCTGTCATCAAATTCAATCCTAACTTTCATAGCTCCCTCCTTTTTGATAGCTCTATTATACCAATTCCAACCACAATTACAAGGGCATTTCAGTAAGTGGTAAAAATGTGCTATTAAGTGGTAGAAATAAACTAAGAAAAGTCCCTTGCATTACGCGAGGGACTTTATTTTTATTATATAATTTTGAAAATTGCAGAGTTTTTCTTCTTAAAAAATCGCATCCAGCAATGATGTGCTTCCACCACCGCCATCACCACCTGCACCGACAATATGATTGCCGATCACTTGGGCAAAGGTTTCAATATTCAAGCTTTGAACGTAAATTTCCCCATAACCAGTAAAGGTATTAACAATTCCTTCCCCAGTACCGATGGATTGGAGAAAACCATTTTCCATATGGATATTGTAGTCCAAATCACGACTCCAAGCAACCACATGAGCATTGTCAATGGTGATACTTCCACCATCCAAAGTTAGCTTCTTAATAGAACCAAAGGCATTCGCCAAAAGTGTGCCATGCCCCTCTGTAGTCATCACAAAGAGTCCACCCTGACCACCAAAGAAAGCTTTCCCAACACTCTGGCGTTCCATTTTATACTGGGCAGAACCGTCAAGGGCAAGGAAGGCGCCATCATTTAGTCGATATTGCTCTGCACCAAGTTCCAAAGCAATAACCTGACCTGGCGTTGAAGGCGCAAGTGCAATTTTTCCATCGTCACTATTGGAAATGGCTTGCGTGATAAACATAGATTCGCCTGATACCATTGACCGACCGATGGCCCCCATCAATTTACCAAAACCTGAACCACCACGCGCATTGAGCTTGGTATTCAAGGTCACACTCGGTGTATGATAAACCATGCTTCCCTGTTGAATATAAGCTGACTCCCCAGCCTCCAAAGCGATTTCCACCAAAGGAAATTGCATATTGCTATCAATCGTGTATTTCATACGGTTATCTGACATGAGAAGGTCTCCTTGTTTTGTGTTGTTTCTATAACACAATTCTACAACTAAAACAAAACCCTGTCAAGTATTTTTATAAAAAATACGGGAAACCGCACTATCTGTTCCCCCATTTTTATTACATAGTCTTTCAGCACTAGGAAGTGAGCTGCAGGTTGCTTCAATAGTCCAGCGGACTGTTGAAGGTTGGAAATCATACTTACGACAGTAAGTAACGTTCGTAGAGTACAGCAAAGCGAGTTAACGACGTAATAAAAGATAAACTGAATGACTAGATAACTTCTGTCATACGACCCGTATCCACATCATAAATAGCCCCTGAAATTTCAACATCGTCGGGGATGAGCGGAGATTGCTTCAAGAGAGCAATATCTGCCCGCACGCTTTCTTCAATGTCTGTAAAAGGAAGAAAGTCCTGACCGGCCACATCCACTCCCAAATCCCGCTTGAGTTGGGCCGCAAAGTCCTCATTGGTAAAGGTCTGGGCACCGCAGTCTGTATGGTGGAGCACCATGATTTCCCGTGTACCGAGTTGCTGTTGGGAAATGACTAGCGAACGAATCATGTCCTCCGTCACACGCCCACCTGCGTTCCGCAAAATGTGGGCATCACCCAGAGCCAAGCCCAAAGCCTGCGCCACGTGAAGCCGTGAGTCCATACAGGTCACGATAGCCACCTTGGTCTTTGGACGAAGAGGCAAATGGTAATCACCATGTAGGTCAACATAGGCCTTGTTGGCCTTCATAAAGTTTTGAAAATAGGACATAGGACCTCCTTGTCTGTTGAGAAATTCTGAAATTTTCAGAAATAGGTTAGACCTAGCTTATCACATTCCCGACTATTTGTCGCAAAAAGAGGAGCGACTAGCTGTCACTCCCGAATGATTTTATCAGTTGAATACTTTCTGTAAGACTTCGCCAATGGTGGTCACGCCGATAACAGTGATTTCCTTGGGCACCTTGATACCTGTCAGGGAATTTTTTGGGGCATAGACCTTGGTAAAGCCCAATTTGGCGGCTTCGTTAATCCGTTGTTCAATCCGATTGACACGGCGGATTTCACCTGTCAGACCGATTTCTCCTATAAAGCACTCTTGTGGGTTGGTTGGCTTATCCTTGTAACTGGAGGCAAGGGCAACTGCGACCGCTAGGTCAATAGCTGGCTCATCCAGTTTGACACCGCCTGCTGATTTGAGGTAGGCATCTTGGTTTTGGAGGAGCAGACCTGCCCGTTTTTCCAAAACTGCCATAATCAAGCTGGCACGGTTGAAATCCAAGCCTGTCGTGGTCCGCTTGGCATTGCCAAACATGGTCGGCGTCACCAGAGCCTGCACTTCGGCAAGGATAGGGCGGGTGCCCTCCATGGTCACGACAATAGCAGAGCCAGTCGCTCCGTCCAGACGCTCTTCCAGAAAGACCTCACTTGGATTGAGAACTTCGACCAAGCCCTGCGACTGCATTTCAAAAATACCGATTTCGTTGGTGGAGCCAAAGCGATTTTTGACCGCCCTCAAGATACGGAAGGTGTGCTGCCGCTCGCCCTCAAAATAAAGAACGGTGTCTACCATATGCTCCAAGGTCCGAGGTCCAGCCAGAGTACCTTCCTTGGTCATGTGGCCGACGATAAAGGTTGCGATATTGTTGGTCTTGGCAATCTGCATAAGCTCATTAGTCACTTCACGGACCTGACTGACAGAGCCTTGCACGCTAGAGATGTCAGGACTCATGATGGTCTGGATAGAGTCGATAATCAGGAAATCTGGTTTTATCTTCTCAATCTCGGTCCGAATGCTCTGCATATTGGTCTCCGCATAGAGATAGAACTCGCTGTCGATGTCGCCCAAACGCTCGGCACGGAGCTTAATCTGCTGGGCAGACTCTTCCCCCGACACATAGAGGACGGTGCCAATGGTAGACAGCTGAGTGGATACTTGCAGGAGCAAGGTAGACTTACCAATCCCTGGATCGCCTCCGATCAGGACCAGACTGCCCGGCACCACTCCACCACCTAAGACGCGGTTAAACTCCTCCATATTGGTCTTAGTGCGGGCCACTTGAATGGACGACACTTCATTGAGCTTCATAGGTCGGGTTTTCTCACCTGTCAGGCTGATCCGCTCATTTTTGACTTCCGCAACTTCCACTTCCTCGACAAAGCTAGACCAGGAGCCACAGTTGGGGCAACGACCCAGATACTTGGGCGAGTGGTACTCGCAGGATTGACAGACAAAGGTTGTTTTTTTCTTAGCGATGGTCATTTCCTCCTATAGAGTGTATTCTAGGATTTCGCAGTAGGCTATAGTTTCTTTGGGGACAAACTGGCGTATCAGCATACCGTGACAGACGATAACGATTCGGTCATAGGCTTTGTATTTTTCAAGGGCCTGTAAAAATCGCTCTCTCATCTCCGCAGCAGTCTCGTAGCGAACAGGTGAAGACTCGGGCACCGCTCCGCCATTTTCCAAAAATAATCGATGAGCTAAGACAGCCTCATCTTGACTGGCATTTTGTCCCGTCAGGTCTGGTCGCCACTCATGAAAAAAGGGTTCGACCAGAAGAGGTAGTTGCTGGGCCTGAGCAATGTAGGTTGCAGTTTCCAAGGCCCGTGTGACGCTTGAAGCAATGACTACTTGAGCTTGGGAAAAGATAGGATCACTAGCAATTTCCTGAGCTAAAGTCCGCCCCTTTTCAGTTAAAGGAGCCAGATCCCGTCCAAAACCTGCATACAGCCGAGGGTTGTCATGCCGGTCAAACATACTGTAGTCGGGTTCGGAATGCCGTACAAAGAGAATCTGCATAGTAGCCTATTTCCCTGTTGAGCCAAATCCACCTGTCCGAACGCCGTCGGCCTGGTCGCCGTCAGCCAAAAGGAAGGGGGCAAAAACAGCCTGCACAATTCGCTCGCCAGCTTCTACCACGACGGTTTCCTCGGTGATATTTCGCATCTGGGCAAAGATATGACCTTCGTTGGCTGGATTGCCGTAATAGTCGCCGTCGATAACTCCAACCGAGTTAATCAGAACCAAGCCTTTCTTGCGAGGATTGGACGAGCGGTCGTAGAGATAGAGGACCTCATTGGCCTGCATATAGGCCTTTACACCTGTCGGCACCAGCTTAATCTCGCCTGGCTCCAAGCTAACGGTCTCCGCAGCTTTCAGGTCATAACCTGCTGCGTGGGCTGTCTCACGTTTTGGCAATAAATTTTCATCTGTAAACTGGCTGACCAGTTCGAATCCACGGATTTTCATATTTTTCCTTTCGAGTGCTTATTTTGAAGATAAATCTTCTAGTAATTTTTCAAAGTCAGAATTTATCTTTTGGGTCTTATTAAAAATTGCATATTCTGACCGAGCTTTTTCCTTGGCTACCTGCCTTGTAATTTGACCATGTCCCTCTAAGAGTTCATAGTCTTGAAAGGCTAAAAATCGGTCAATGCTATCTGCCAAATCTTGCATGGTCTGGGTCTTTCCTTGCTCAATTTGTCGCTCCAGATAGTCAAAGTAGCCCGAAATACTACGTTCCAGCGAACGAATTTCCTTTTCGTTCAGATAATTTTTAGCCACAAGAGCATCCGATTGCAAAATACGTCCATCAGGAGAGTGTTTCCAGGTTACCAACCCCATGTTTACTTTGGTGTGGTCCGCCTTTTCATAAATAATTTCTGCAGCTGTTTTACCTGTAATCGCATAATGAAATTTATTTTGCACATGAGCATAGAATTGTTTGGTCACCAAGCTATTAACATCGTAATCAATCGCAATCTCCGCAAAAATATCTGTGATTTGTAACCAGATTCGTCGTTCACTAGCACGGATCGAACGAACTCGTTCTAAAAGCTCACGGAAATAGTCTTTTTCCAACAAGTTTTCGCCTTGCTTCAAACGCTCATCATCCATGGCAAAACCTTTAATCATGTATTCTCGAAGTACAGTCGTTGCCCACTGCCTAAACTTAGTAGCCTTTTGAGAATTGACACGATAACCGACGGAAATGATGGCATCGAGATTGTAATAACTAGTTAGATAATTTTTACCATCACTTGCAGTTGTTTCCATTTTGGAAATAACTGAATGCTCATCTAATTCGCCTTCTTCAAAAATATTTTTCAAATGTTTGCTGATAGCTGGTACACCAACATCAAACAATCTTGCCATTTCCTTCTGACTAGCCCAAATCGTCTCATCGCTGACAATGACACTAGCCTTTTCTTGATCATTTTCTGCTCGGTAAATTAAAAATTGTAATTCCTTCATAATTTGCCTCTTTGGTTATTTAGGGCTCACTCCCTACTACAGATTCATTCGCATTTTTCGTCACAAATGCAAAAAGTGTTGTTAAGGGAAAGGCATACTCGTCATCAAAGCGGGCTGCACGTAGCCACAAGTCTTGGTCAACCTTGCGAAGATAGACACTACGAGGGAAGGTAAACTCTTTCTCCAACTGAGGCGACAGCAGACAAATGGCTCCGTCTGGTGATTTTCCTTGGGAGAGTACAGTATCTTGACTGACTTCCTGTTCCAACAAGGTAAGGCGAAGATAAACTCCCAGAGGAGCTGGTGGTAATTGATAACCCATCTCCACGGCTCTCGCCCCTATCTGAGGAGCAGTTGCTTCCCTATCAAATCCCATGTCGGCTAGGCTGACAATCTCAACCAAGCACTTCTGTTTCTCCACCACTTCTTGATAAGCAGGATGAGCTAGGTAGGTCTTGAAATAATCATTTACCAAAATCCCCTTGTCATCTAAGTAGGCAAGGATTTCTTCTTTTTTCAGGGGAAATAATTCAACTTGAAGGCTCTGTCTTTTCATAGGTCTATTATACAGGAAATACAGGGTAAAACAAAGACCTACTAGTAAACTAGAAGATCTCGCTGGTTTGAATCAGTTTCAAAACATAGTCCAAGTCTACATCTCTTTCCAAATGCTCAGGTGTCCAGGGAATATAAATATCTGGTTCAACGCCTCTATCTGTCATCCCATTTCCCTTGTCAATTTCCAAACTACGTGAGGTCGGATACATCAGGTAATCGTCGCCAAATTCTGCAAAACAGCAGTTGGAATAATCTAAGATACCCAAGGTCGCCCGCCCAACCACTGTGACTTTTGGAAGTGGTTTAAAGGTTTGGACAAAATTATCTCCTGAAGAGGCACAACGAACATCTGACAGAATGTAGATTTTATCTGGTCCACCTTCCAGTCCTCTGTAGTCTGCCAAGTAATCTTCCTCGTCATCTGCACAGACATAACCAGCACCCTGATGTACTTCCAAGTCTGCCAGTAAACTTTCTGTAAAGGCTCTACTTTCTGCTGAAAGATGAGGATCCCGCAAATCCTGCTCGAACAACTTACGTCGGTGAGCAACATTTGTCGGTGTATAGAGAATCTCCATGCCTACCTCATCCGTCACCATATCTTTGTAGGATTTCCCTGCTGGCAAGGCATATTTGAGCACGGGCCAATAGAGTGAATCACTGCCACCACTGTTGACACGGACATCAATAATCAAGTTTTTTACCATGGGCAACAGAGGCTCTATCTGGGTATAGAGCTGTCCAATTTTCTCTTCGTCATAAAAGTTCTCCATTTTCATATAGAGAGTGTGGTCGTCTAGCCAGTTCCAAGCAAATGCTTCCTGCTCTGCTGAATCTTGACAATCTCCAATCTCTACTTGCAAGAACTGACCATTACGAAAAAGACTGACCTGCTCTGCTTTTTTGACCAAATAAGCCCACTCCATGTACTGTCGCTCAGGCGTCGGACTGACAAAAAAGGCTTGGTGCTCCTGATAAACTTGGTCAAGAGGTTGACCACCTATGGCGATAATGCGGTCGCCCACCTCAAGACCGTTGCCACTATCACTGTCTAGCACATAGAGGGAATCTTCATGCCGACGCAGGAAGGCACCCAATCTTGGTGCGGCAGGGGAATGGTACCAGATATGACCCAGCACACCAAAGCTAGCTAAGTAAGTCCGAACCAGATAGATAAAGTCTTCTTTGGGCAAGTCTGTCAGTAACTGGTCACGATAAGGAGTCGGATCCGCCCCCTTTTTGTCCTTTTTAGTAGACGAATCTTCCTGCATGATGCTTACAATCGTATCAAATATTTCTAATTGAGTCATAAGTAGCTCCTTCAAAATATAAGTTTATTTCAGTATAATCTGTCGTTAGGCTGATGTCAAGACTGGAAAAGTCAGAAACAAAAAAAGGCCTGTTGAGACCTTTTTCTATATTCAAACACAAACTGGTTGTGGTAGAGTTCGGCGTAGAATCCGCCCTGTTTGAGGAGTTGGCTATGGTTGCCTTGCTCGTCTTTGAGGACGATGTTCAGCCCTCAAATCTGACTTTATTTCTCCGGTATGACCCAAAACAAATAGTAAGTGATGAAGATTGTTAATAGTCCCAGTCCCATTTTGACCAATAAAATAGGAGCCAGCCAGATAGAAATTGCCATGAGTAAGTAAATTTGCCAGATGATTTGCTTTTTTCGTTTACGGGAAATGGATTTGGTCTCAACGTAATCAGCTACGTAAAATTGATAAATTTTTGTATTGCGTAGCCATTTTTCAAACCTTTTTGAACTTCTCGCAAAGCAAAAACCAGCCAAAAGTAAAAGAGGAGTTGTCGGAACTATCGGCAAAACAATCCCAATGACACCAACCACCAAACTAACAAAACCAAATACTAGATAGAATATTCTTTGCATACTAATATTATACCAAAAAACTCGTGAATTTTTGAACAATTTTATTACATTTTCAGAAAACGCTTGCATTTTATCGGATAAACGGTATGATAAAGGTAGCAAATTTAGGAAAGAGAGAAGACGCTATGAAACTTCTAGGACTGATCGGAACAAACTCCGCTCGCTCAACCAACCGCAAACTCTTGCAGTACATTGAACAGCACTTCGCTGATAAGGCAGATATCGAACTGGTTGAAATCAAGGAACTCCCAATATTCAATAAACCAGCCAATCGAGAATTACCAGAAATTGTCAAAGAATTGGTCGCAAAAATTGAGGCTGCTGACGGAGTCATCATCGGAACTCCCGAATATGACCACTCTATTCCAGCTGTCCTTATGAATGCCCTTGCTTGGGTATCATACGGTGTCTATCCACTATTAAACAAACCAGTTATGATTACTGGTGCTTCTTATGGAACACTTGGTTCCTCTCGTGCCCAACTACAGCTACGTCAAATTCTCAACGCTCCTGAACTCAAGGCCACTGTCTTGCCAGATGAATTTTTATTGTCACATTCCTTGCAAGCCTTTGATGCCAATGGGGAGCTCATTGATTTAGAAACTAGTCAAAAACTGGATGCCATCTTTGATGACTTCCGCCTCTTTGTCACCATGACTGGCAAGCTGTCTAACGCAAAAAAATTACTCCAAAAAGAAGCTGAAAACTTCGATTGGGAAAACCTGTAAGAGAGGAATATACTATGAAATTTGTCGGAATTGTTGGATCAAATGCAGATCAATCTTATAACCGCATGCTATTGCAATTCATTCAACGCCACTTTAAAGTGAAGTTTGAACTAGAACTTTTGGAAATCAAAGATGTTCCAATGTTCAATCAGGACGAAGACCAGTCTGATTGTTTTGCAATTCAATACCTTTACAACAAAATCACCCGTGCTGACGGGGTCATTATTGCTACCCCTGAGCACAATCATACCATTACCCCTGCCCTTAAGAGTACTCTGGAATGGCTCAGCTTTAATTTGCACCCATTCGAAAATAAACCAGTTATGATTATCGGGGCATCTTACTACGATCAAGGAACTTCTCGTGCCCAAGTTCACCTACGGAAAATTTTAGATGCACCAGGTGTCAATGCTTACACACTACCAGGTAATGAATTCCTCCTTGGTAAGGCCAAAGAAGCTTTTGACGATAAGGGCAATATCATCAATGAAGGCACCGTTAAATTCTTAGAAAGCTGTCTAGACAACTTTATCAAGTATGTCGGTGTTGTATCCAAATTGAAAAAACCAAAACCAATCGCACCAGAAGATTTGGACTGTGGAAAGCCGATCGCAACGACCATCACTGGTGTGGATCCCGATGATCCAGATTGGCTAGAAAAGGCTTCTAAATTGGTTAACGCAGTTGAGGGAGATACCTATGTTAAACTGGACAATGGTCTGTTGACCGTTAACCAACTCAATATGTTCCTCAATGCGATGCCATTTGAATTGACCTATGCAGATGATAATAACCAGTTCCTCTACTACAACAATAGTCACCAAGAACCTGATACCATGTTGGGTAAACGAGTACTTGCTCAAGTAGGAAATCGCCTGTCAACTGTCCACGGTACGCTACCTCCTGCCCGCATGAAGAATGTTGAATGGGTTGTCGGTACCTTGCGTAATGGTAACCAGGAATATGTTCGTACCATTGTACCCGGTACCCCTGCTGAAATTATCAACACCCACAACTACCAAGCTATGTACTATCCTGACGGATCCTACGCTGGTATCAATGAAATTATCTTTAATTTCAAACCATGGCTAGATTGGTATCTTGAAGCTACTGGTCAACGCTTGGTTGGTGGTTCGGGAACTGCCGCAGCTCCTGCACATGTTGACGCAACCTCTGGTGCATCAGATGCTGGTAGTGCCCCTGCTACTTCCACACCGACAGATGCAGATTCTGGTGCATCCGCTCACTAATCGTTCACATATAGTGGGAAGAACTCTTCCCACTTTATTTTTCAAACAAAACATTGATCATGATTTCACAAGGAGTTCCTATGTCACCATTTCAAGAAAAAATTTCAGCTGCAGTTTCAAAAAAAGAAGCCCTTTTTGACGAAAGTCTAGGCCGCTATGCCTTGCGTTCTATGTATGCAGGAGCCTACCTGACTATGTCAACAGCTGTCGGTATTATCGGAGCAGACGTTATTGCCAGTCAATTTCCAAGTTTGTCACGCTTTGTCTTTACCTTCATCTTTGCTATTGGGCTGGTTTTTGTTCTTATTTTTGGTGGTGAATTAGCCACTTCTAACATGATGTATCTCACAACTGGTGCCTACTATAAGCAAATTAGCTGGAAAAAAGTGACACTGATGCTGCTATACTGTACTTTCTTTAACTTTGTAGGCGCTACTATTCTAGCCTGGCTCTTCAATCAGTCCTTCTCCTACCTCAATCTCTCTGATAAGAGCTTTGTCGTCAATGCCGTTACCATCAAACTTGGAAAATCTGACTGGAGTAATTTTATTGAAGGGATCACGGCTAATATGTTTGTAAATATGGCAATACTTGGCTTCATGCTCATCAAAGAACAGTCTGCTAAGTTCTTTGTCATCATTTCCTCCATTTTTATGTTCGTTTTCCTCATCAATGAGCATCTGGTCGCCAATTTCGCATCTTTCATGCTCCTAGCTTTTAACGCTACTCGAAGCAATGTCGAAGCCTTCAATATGATCAATATCCTTCGTCAATGGATTGTGGTCTTTTTTGGAAATTGGCTCGGAGCCGGTCTCTTTATCGGTATCGCCTACGCTTGGCTCAATCAAACCAAAACCAACCATATTGAGCAGTAAGCCTACCACAAAAACAGCCAAGATAAACCACGTCCTAAACGTTTAAGGATTGTGGTCTGCTTATCTTGGCTGTTTATTTTTCTATATATTATTCAAACACAAACTGGTTGTGGTAGAGTTCGGCGTAGAAGCCATTGAGTTTGAGGAGTTGGCTGTGGTTGCCTTGCTCAATCACTTTTCCATCCTTAAGGACGATAATTTCGTCCGCATTGAGAATGGTTTTGAGGCGGTGGGCAATGACGAAGCTGGTCCGTCCTGCGATAATAGCCTCCATAGCTTTCTGGATTTTGGCTTCCGTCACCGTATCAACGTTTGAGGTTGCTTCGTCCAAAATCAAGACTTGTGGATCTGTCAAGAGCGTACGGGCAATGGAAATCAGCTGTTTCTGACCTGTCGAGAAGACATTCTCATCATCGGTCACAAAGGTTTCATAGCCGTCTGGCAAGCTCATGATAAAGTCGTGGATATGGGTGGCACGAGCTGCGGTTTCCACCATTTCCTGCGAAATACTCTCATCACCGAAGCGAATATTGTCCGCAATAGTACCTGAGAAAAGGACTGACTCCTGCAAGACAATACCGACCTTATCCCGCAAGCTGTCCAGATCATATTCCCGAATATCACGACTATCAAAGGCCACACTACCACCATTGACATCGTAGAAGCGGTTAATCAAGTTCATAATGGTAGTCTTACCAGATCCCGTCGGACCAACGACCGCCACCATTTTGCCCTTAGGAGCTGAAATGGACACCTTGTCCAAGACCTTCTGACCTGGCAGGTAGCCAAAGTCAATGTCCTTGATTTCAACGCCTTCTTTTAATTCGGTAAATAGCGGAGCGTTTTGAGGGCGAACTTCTTCTGGCTCATCAAACATTTCCTGAATACGATGAGCTCCTGTGAAAGCTAGCTGCAATTCTGCCCAACTGGCAGCAACCTGCATGATTGGCTGGTAATACTGTTGCGAATACTGAACAAAAGTCACCACCAGACCAAGTGCGGCAGCTGTTTCCAGCGAACTATCATTGAGGACAATGCTGGAACCCGCAAAGATAACAATAGCCGTATTGACCAAGCTCATCCCATTCATAAATGGAAAGAGAATCCCACCAAATAAACGTCCCTTGAAAGTCGTGCGACGAACTTCTTCATTGAGCTCCAAGAAACCATCAATCGTCTCTTCCTGCACTCCCTGTACAATAATCGCTTTTTGTCCAGAAATTTTCTCGTCCATGTAGGCATTGAGCTTAGATACCGCAGCCTGTTGCTTATCTGTATATTTTCGTGATAGGCGGATGATAACGACCAAGGCAATCAAGGCAACTGGCGTAGAAGCAATGGTCACCAAGGCCAAGCGAGTATCCTGACGGAACATCATAATAACCATACCGACATAAAGAGCGATGTTGGTCACCACTTGGGTCAAGGACTGGTTAAAAGCGTTTTGGATATTGTCCAAATCACTGGTAAAGCGAGAAAGAATGTCCCCGTCCTTGTGACTATCAAAGAAGGCAACTGTCAAACGTTCCAGTTTGCCAAACAAGCCCTTACGCATACGGTTGGTCGAATGAGCCACGATACGCGTGAAGAGGAGGGTGTAAATCAAGGTTGCCACGACCGTCGCCGCATAAGCGAAGAAAAGGTTGAGCATAACCCCGTTAAAATCAGACAGGTCAGGTTTGAAATCTGACTGACCCATTTGCACCGAAGCAAAGTAAGCCTGTCCAATTTTCCCCATCTCCGCAATGGCATTTCCAAGGAAAACAGGTGTCTTAACCTGCAAGTAGGTCGCTGTCACAATGGCTAGAAAAATCACAGCAAAGGACAGTTTATAGCGTTTGAAATAAAACCAGAAAAATCTAAGTGTTTTCATCTATTCCTCCCTCCCTTTCTGTGTTTCGTAGATTTCACGGTAAACGTCATTTGTCGCTACCAGCTCGGCGTGGGTACCTTGGCCGATCAGACGACCTTCATCAAGAACCAAAATCTTATCAGCTTTGACAACAGAAGAAATCTTCTGGGCAACGATGACAGTGGTTGTCCCCTTCAAATCATGGTTGAGAGCCTCTTGAACTAGTTTCTCAGACTTGGCATCCAGGGCAGAAGTTGAATCATCCAAGACCAAGACTTTCGGCTCGCCAATCACCCCACGAGCAATGGACATCCGCTGCTTCTGACCACCAGAGAAGTTATTTCCACGTTCTTCTACTTGGCTCTCATAGGTATCATCCAAGCGGTCGATAAATTCTTTTGCTTGGGCAATACCTGCGGCCCGCTCCAAGCGTTGCAAATCAGCACCAGGAGAGCCTTGACGCAGGTTGTCCGCAATGGTTCCCGAGAAGAGAATAGCCTTTTGCAAGACAATCGATACCGTATCACGCAGGGTGTTCTTGCTGACTTCTTTCAAGTCCCGACCACCGATGGATACCGTTCCTTCTTGCGGGTCAAACAAACGCGGAATCAGTTGAGCAAGAGTGGATTTACCCGCACCAGTTGCACCAACCACACCAACCATTTGCCCTGGCTCAATCTCAAAAGAGATATTTTTCAACGTCGGCTCGGTATCGTGTGGATAGGTAAAGCTAACATTGTCAAAGACAATCTTACCAGTCAATTCTTCATCCGGCACATCCTTGAAGGTCATAGCAGGCTCCGTATCCAACACCTCGCTGATCCGCTTAATAGAAATGGCAGCACGTGAAGCCTGCATGCCCATGAAGCTAGTCATGATAATGGCAAACATGATTTGCATGAGGTAGCTCATAAAGGAAGTAAAGCCACCAACTGCTTCCATATTGGTTTCCAACATCCCGGACACCAAGTAGAGCGATGCAAAAATTGCCATATAAGAGATAAACATCATCAAGGGTTGCAAGATAGCAAAACCATAGCCGATAAAGAGATTGAGATCCAAGAGTTCATTGGATACATCCTTGAATTTCTTGTACTGGTTTTTCTCCTGAACAAAGGATTTGACCACACGGATTCCACGCAAATTTTCCTTGGCAATACTGTTCATCTTGTCCATAAGGGACTGGAATTTCCCAAAACGTGGTCCCATTTGCCCCATGACAACTGCCATAATGGCCATAATCAAGACCACCATGAGAATAATCATCCACCAGAGTTCTGGCATGGTCCGCACCGCCATGATGAAGGCTCCGACAAACAGCAATGGAACCCGCATCAACACTGTGAAGAGCATCATGACAAGGTTCTGGATTTGATTGACATCGTTAGTCATCCGAACAACCAAGTTCCCTGCGTTAAACTCTTCGATATTGGCATAAGAAAAACTTTGAATCTTCCGAAAGGTCTTCTCACGAATATCCGCAGATACCCCTTGTGAAATCTTAGCTGCTGAAATGGTATTGACAAGCCCTGCCAAAAGACCAATTCCAGCAATAATCAGGAGTAATTTGCCCACACGGACAATTTCTTCCTTATCATTGGCCAAGACAGCAGTCAAGACATCCTGTAAATAACTTGGTTGCATCAAGGTCGTTGCTACGACAATTGACGTCAGCAAGACCGATGCTAAGGCGTACCATTTATAACGTAAAATGGCTTCTTTAAACATGTTTCTTCTCCTTATAGTGTAGAATATTTTCTTTTAATTGATTAGCCACCTGTTTAACCAAATCAAAGTCCTCTTTTTGAATGCCCCCAAAAAGTGAGTAGTGCATTTCTTCATGGAAGGCTTTCAGATGACAAATTTTACTCTGTCCTTTTTCCGTCAAAACCAACTGCTTGTAGCGTTTGTCAAGCTGAGAAGGTAGGACCTGGATAAAGCCATTTCTTTCCATTCGCTTGACCAGATTGCTGGCAACCGATTTAGAAATCTTCAATTCTGTTTCTATATCTTTGACAAAGGTTTCAATGTCTGACCGCTCCGCTATGAAACTCAAGGCCCAGCCCTGTGGACCAGCTAGGTGCTCTACATCGTATTCTTTAGCAATGGTTTCACTGATTTGTTCAATCTGATTGAGCAAGTTCCGAAAATCTGCAATAGTATGTCCCAAGATAGTTCCTTTCCAATCAATTAATTAGCATGAGAACTATTATAGTTCTCTTGGGAACTATTGTCAAGTTTTGGCTCTGCTATTTTCCAAAAAAATACAACTATGTTATAATAATAGAAAATACTTACACAGGGGAATCGTATGGAGAAACAAACCATTGCTGTTCTAGGACCAGGGTCTTGGGGAACAGCCCTTGCCCAGGTCCTCAACGATAACGGACATTCTGTTCGTATCTGGGGAAATATTCCTGAGCAAATTGACGAAATCAATGAACATCATACCAACACGCGCTACTTCAAAGATATTGTCCTAGACGAAAATATCAAAGGCTATAAGGATTTGACAGAGACTCTTGAAGGGGTCGATGCCGTTCTCTTCGTTGTACCAACCAAGGTGACTCGCTTGGTTGCAAAGCAAGTTGCTCAAGCTCTCAAACACAAGGTAGTTGTCATGCACGCTTCCAAAGGGTTGGAACCAGATAGCCACAAACGCTTGTCAGAGGTCTTAGAAGAAGAAATTCCTGCGGAACTCCGTTCAGAAATCGTTGTGGTTTCAGGACCAAGCCATGCAGAAGAGACTATCGTCCGTGATTTGACTTTGATTTCTGCAGCTTCTAAGGACTTGGCAACTGCAACCTACGTCCAAAATCTCTTTAGCAACCGCTACTTCCGTCTCTACACTAATAACGATGTGATCGGCGTGGAAACAGCAGGAGCTTTGAAAAACATCATCGCTGTAGGTGCTGGCGCCCTTCACGGTCTGGGATATGGTGACAATGCCAAGGCTGCTATTATTGCCCGCGGTTTGACTGAAATCACCCGCCTCGGTGTAGAAATGGGAGCCAACCCACTGACCTATAGCGGACTTTCTGGTGTCGGTGACCTGATTGTAACTGGTACTTCCGTCCACTCTCGCAACTGGCGGGCTGGTGACCTACTCGGTAAAGGTGAAAAACTCGAAGACATCGAAGCCAACATGGGCATGGTTATTGAGGGGATTTCGACCACCAAGGCTGCCTATGAACTGGCACAGGAATTAGGTGTTTACATGCCCATTACTCAAGCCATTTATAGCGTGATTTACCAAGGGGCAAGCATCGAAGATGCTATCAAGGGTATCATGTCTGGTGAATTCCGTCAGGAAAACGAATGGTCTTAATAAAGTAATCATTAACAAAATAATAAGGAGATTGCACCATGACAAAAAAAGTTAGAAAAGCCGTTATCCCTGCAGCTGGCTTGGGAACACGTTTCTTGCCTGCTACTAAGGCCCTTGCCAAAGAAATGTTGCCAATTGTTGATAAACCGACTATTCAATTTATCGTTGAAGAAGCCCTTCGCTCTGGTATCGAAGATATTTTGGTGGTCACTGGTAAATCAAAACGTTCTATCGAAGACCACTTTGATTCAAACTTTGAGTTGGAGTACAACCTCAAAGAAAAAGGCAAAAATGATTTATTGAAACTTGTTGATGAGACAACAGGTATTCGCCTACACTTCATTCGTCAAAGCCACCCACGTGGACTTGGTGATGCCGTTCTTCAAGCTAAAGCATTTGTCGGGAACGAGCCATTTGTTGTCATGCTCGGCGATGACCTCATGGACATCACAGATACAAAAGCTGTCCCATTGACCAAGCAACTCATGAACGACTATGAAAAAACACATGCTTCAACCATTGCTGTTATGCCAGTTCCACATGAAGAAGTTTCTGCATACGGTGTTATCGCTCCACAAGGTGAAGGTGTCAACGGTCTCTATAGTGTGGAAACCTTTGTGGAAAAACCAAAACCAGAAGATGCTCCTTCTGACCTTGCTATTATCGGACGCTACTTACTCACTCCTGAAATCTTTGAGATTTTAGAAAACCAAAAACCAGGTGCTGGGAACGAGATTCAATTGACAGATGCTATCGATACACTCAATAAAACACAACGCGTGTTCGCTCGTGAATTCAAAGGCAGCCGTTACGATGTTGGGGATAAGTTCGGTTTCATGAAAACTTCTATCGACTACGCCCTCCAACACCCTCAAGTAAAAGATGATTTGAAACAGTACTTAATCGATCTTGGTAAAAAATTAGATACAAAGAAAAACTAGCAATCGCTAGTTTTTTTATGTCACATAAAATATACCTAGTAGCAAAGCGATCAAACCCACATAGCCAATGAAACTGAAAAAAATCTGTTTTCCTGTAAAGAGATCTTTTTCCACAAGAGGTGGAAGGAACATCACGACCAAGCAACCTCCAACAGCTCCTCCAATATGTCCTGCCATGCTAATGGTTGGATTAAAAAGTCCCAAGACCAAGTTCAATCCCAAAAGGACCATGTAGCGCTGACCAAGAACCTGTAGATAAGGGCTGCGACTAAATTTCCTCAAAAGTGCCATAGCTGCAAAAAGTCCAAAGAGCGAGGTCGAGGCACCTGCACCAACCACATCTGGTGTAAAAAATAGAACAAACAGGTTGCCCATTATCCCAGACAAGATATACAGCAGGAAGAAACGCCTTGACCCAAACAGTCCTTCTAATTGGTAACCCAAACCAAGCAAGGTAATGCTGTTAAACAAGAAATGTTCCCAACCAATGTGGACAAAGATGGGGGAAATCAACCGCCACAACTGAGTCGGATCATACCGCACAACTTGACCATACATGCCACCGAATTCATAAATCGTATAGGCAGCCGTCGTCTGTCCGAAGCGAAATACCTGTATCAATAGGAAAACAAGAGCCGTAACCGCCAACAGGCCATTGGTTACAGGGTAGCGCTTATCAAAAAAGTTCTTCAAAAATCAACAACTCCTTTACTGGAATATCAAATACATCTGGTTCGAAATCATAGACTTGAAATTCTGCCAAGGTCGATACCGTCTCCCCCTGATAATCTACTAGATAGCGATCATAAAAACCACCTCCATAGCCCACTCGAAAACCCGCATGGTTCCAAGCCAAACCAGGAACATGGATCAACTTAACCACAGACTTATCCACAGGTTGTGAATAAGTCCCAGGTTCCCAAACTCCAAACCTAGATTTCACCAAATCATCAGGATTATATTCTACAAAATCCATACGCCCTTGTGAATAGGTCTTAGGAATGAAAATCTGCTTGCCATCCTTTTGAGCCTGTTCAATCAAGTAAGAGGTATTAAACTCATGGGGCATGGAAAGGTAGGTCCCAAGCGACTTTGAGCACTTATAGATGTCAGATGAAAGGAGCCTTTCTGTTAGCTGCTGGCTCCATCTTGCTCGCTGGCTACTAGTCAGGTCTTTCAAGCTCTGCAAGACCTCTTGCCGAATGCTCTTTTTATCCACAGAAACTCCTTTCTTTTCAGAAAAAGACTGGAAAAACCAGTCTAGTTTGCTTTCATTTTCAAAAAATCACTCAACTTATCCACAGCAAAGGGAAGCACTTCCTCTTTGGGACTGAGACGAGGGTTGTGGAGGGGATAAGGTGTATCCACACCCAACCAGAACATAACACCTGGAACCTTGTTGAGCAGGTAGCCGAAGTCCTCTCCCGTCATAGCAGGTGGACAATCAATCATCTCCACACCATCAACCTGTTCAAAGTAGGTCATGAGTTCATCCGCCAACTGAGGATTATTTTCCACAGGCAGATAGCCGCTTGGATTGAGCTCGATGTCCAGATCCACTCCAAAGGACAGGGCGATTCCCTCTGCCACTTCCCGCACCCGCTTTTGCACCAGAAGACTCATGTTCTGGGTCAAAGCCCGAATGGTGCCGTGCAAGAAGGCGGTTTCCGCAATGACATTGTTGGTCGTACCCGCGTGCATGGAGCCGAAGGTCACCACCGCTCCCTCAATCGGATCAACGTTACGGCTGACCACCGACTGCACCTGAGTCACAAAGTAGCTTGCTGCCACCAAGGCGTCATTGGCGGTATGAGGAAATGCTGCGTGCCCACCCTTTCCTGTAAACCGTATCTTGACTTCACAGGTCCCAGCAAAGAGGGTCACACGGTTGGTGGCCATTTGACCGACTTTGAGGTCTGGTCGGACATGGAGTCCATAAAATTCATCTGGCAACCAATCCCCAAATGCACCCGCTTCATACATAAGCATGCCACCTGCTAGATTTTCTTCCGCAGGCTGAAACAAGAAGAGAAGATTATTTTTCGGTTGCTGCTCTGCCATTTTCTCCAAAAGCCCCAAGGCAATGGTCATGTGGAAATCATGTCCACAGGCGTGCATCCTGTCTGGGTGGAGGGACTTGAAGTCCAGGTCCGTCTCCTCCACGATCGGAAGACCGTCAATATCCGCCCGCCAGCCGATAGTCTTTTCAGGAGCAGAGCCTGTCAAATAAACCAAGATTCCTGTCTTCCAGGTGCGAATTTGAGCAAAAGTACAATTTTGAAGTAAACCTTCAATCGTTTCCATAAGAAAGGCGTGGGTCTTGAACTCCTCCATACCCAGCTCTGGAATCTGGTGGAGGGACCGGCGTGTCGCAATTAAATCTAACATAGCTACCTCTTAGAGTGTCCGCAAAGCCTCTTCCAAGGCTGTTTTTTGTTGGGTTTGAGCGTCGATTTCCTTGATAATGCGGGCTGGCACACCTGCCACCACTACGTTTTCAGGGACATCTTGGGTCACAATGGCACCTGCTGCCACTACAGAGCCACTACCAATTTGAACGCCCTCGATGACAACAGCATTGGCACCGACCAAGACATTGTCGCCGACACGAACTGGCTCGGCAGAAGCTGGCTCGATGACACCCGCAAGGACCGCACCTGCTCCGATGTGGCTGTTTTTACCAACCGTCGCACGACCACCGAGAATAGCACCCATGTCAATCATGGTACCTGGACCGATTTCCGCACCGATGTTAATCACCGCCCCCATCATGATAACGGCATTATCACCAATGGTCACTTGGTCACGGATAATCGCACCTGGCTCGATACGGGCGTTAATGTTGCGTTTGTCCAGCAACGGCACAGCTGAATTGCGGCCGTCTTGCTCCACCACGTAGTCTACATTTTCAGTCAAGTTTGCCAAAAGTGGCTCGACATCCTTCCAGTCACCGAAGAGGACATTGCCAAGCTTTGTCACTTCAGCAGGAACAGCTCCTGCCAATTCTCCCTCAAAGGTCACTTTAACAGTGGTCTTCTTCACAGCATTACCGATAAAAGCAATGATTTCTTGCGCAGTCATTTTTTGTGCAGTCATAATGTTTCCAATCTAAAAATAATATTTTTACTATTATATCAAAATTTTCTGAAAATTTGATGATGAAAAATAAAAAAATTGAAAAAGAGGCTAAGTTAGCCTCCCCGAAGTTATTGTGGTAAATCGAATTTTACAATAGCTGGTTTCATGTCTGTACTAAACTGGAATCCTGGTTCAACCTCTAACTCAGCAGCTCCCTCTTCATTAACTGCAAAAGCAGTCGTCGCTCCTTCAATACTTCGACCCGGTGCGATTGTTTCGAGAATGGTACCAACTGGATAACTTTCTGTCACTTTGTTGTTGATATATAGGTCCATATCTTCACCGACAACGTAATCTTCACCGACAACGTAATCTTCATCAGTCAAGTTTGTCACATTATAAGTTACTAAAAGTACCTTATTAGCAACAATATCACTTACTGTATTCCGTTCGTCAGTCCATGCAATATTCGTAATTGTAATTTCCGCTACATCTTTAAAAACAATGGTATCTCCCACCTTATAGCTTGTATCGGATGCTTGTTCAGAGCTTGACTGGGCAACACTACTAGAAGCATCGGTAGTTTCTTTTTTACTTGGTTCTGTAGTTGAACATGCAGCAAGGGTTAGCACCGATAAAGCAGTTAGTGCTAGGAATGTAATTTTTTTCATATAATCCTCCAAAAAATTTTACAATTCCATTATATATATATATATATAT
>ALKQ01000003.1 GCA_000440235.1 Streptococcus suis 10581
CATGTATTATCTTAATCTTCAATTTCTTTTCTGGGATTAACAGCTCCAACGATATAATCTTGAACTAAACCTGTGTCATCCAGTACAATCCCATGTAAAACTCCGCCGTAAACAGCTCCACCGTCAATCCCCATTTTCCCATCTGAACTGGTCCAGATTTGGCTAATGCGGAGCTTAGTTTGGTAGAGGTTATAAACAGGAGTATGCCCAAAGACAATCATTTTCCCTGTGGTATTTTCAGCTTCATGGAAAGGAGTTCTAAGCCAGACTTTATCATGATTGCTGGTTTCGCGCCAGTCTGGTAAGGTCAAGTCCACACCAGCATGGACAAAGATATATCCTTCCGTTTCCAGATGATAGGGACAAGATTTGACAAAATCAATCAGGTCTCCATATTGTTCCATCACTGCATTAGCATCCACCAGACCATCAACTGGTGCGTCCAAGGGACGCCCCAGTAAGGAATTGATGGTCGTATCTCCACCATTCCTCCGGTAATGGTCATAGCGTTCCAAGGGATCCCGCAACCAAGCCAAAAACATTCGTTCATGATTCCCAGTCAGACAGATAGCATCTTTTTCCCGGACTAATTGCCAAACCAACTCTAGACAGGCCTTTGAGTTTTCTCCACGGTCAATCAAATCCCCTAGGAAAATCAACTGTTGTCGCTCTTCGTTCCATTTCTTTAAAATATCAAGCAGGAGTTCAAACTTACCATGAACATCTCCTACTACAAAAAATTCTTTTTTCATAGAGAATATTCTACCATAAATTCAAAGGAAAGAAAAACTGGCCGTTTCCGGTCAGTTTTATTTTCTTACAAACGTGCGTTCAATTCTGCACCGAGTTCTTCAAATCCTGGTTTACCAAGAAGAGCGAACATGTTTTTCTTGTAGGCTTCTACACCTGGTTGGTCAAATGGGTTGATTGCATTGAGGTAACCAGAAATCGCAATCGCCAACTCGAAGAAGTAGA
The DNA here is from genome assembly GCA_000440235.1 of Streptococcus suis 10581. Taxonomy (GTDB): domain Bacteria; phylum Bacillota; class Bacilli; order Lactobacillales; family Streptococcaceae; genus Streptococcus; species Streptococcus suis_F. Next base: position 976 of record ALKQ01000003.1, read on the forward strand.
AGGTGTAACCAAGTGTGAACTCATCTTGTTGTGGAAGAGTGACAAACATGTTTGGTACGCCACCATCTGTGTGGGCAAGAAGTACGCCATCCGTTGCTTTTTTGTTTACAAAGTCAACATCCTTACCTTGCAAATAGCCAAGACCATCAAGGTCTTCTGCCATGTCAGGAATGAGGATATTTTTTCTTGGTTTGTCAACACGAACCACTGTTTCAAAGATGTTGCGGTTTCCTTCTTGGATAAATTGTCCAAGTGAGTGCAAGTCTGTTGAGAAGTTAGCAGATGTTGGGTTGATACCTTTTTGGTCCTTGCCTTCTGACTCACCCGCCAACTGTTTCCACCACTCGCTGAAGTATTGAAGTGATGGCTCGTAGTTTGCCAAGATTTCTGTTACATAGCCTTTTCTGTAAAGGATGTTACGAACAGCTGCATATTGGTAAGCCTCATTTTCGGCAATCTTATCTGATGTGTAAGTCGTACGAGCTGCGTTTGCACCTTCCATAAGGGCATCAATATCTGCACCAGCTGCCGCGATTGGCAAAAGACCAACTGCTGTCAAGACAGAGAAACGGCCACCGACATCATCTGGAACAACAAAGGTTTCCCAACCATTTGCGTCTGCTTCAACCTTAACAGCACCTTTTGCCTTGTCAGTTGTCGCATAGATACGCTTGTTAGCTTCTTCTTGACCGTATTTCTTGACAAGCAATTCTTTAAAGACACGGAAGGCAATAGCCGGCTCAGTTGTTGTACCTGATTTTGAAATCACGTTTACTGAGAAGTCCTTGTCAGCAACGTAGTCCACCAAGTCAGCAAGGTAGCTTGATGAGATAGAGTTTCCAGCGTAAAGGATTTGTGGAGCTTTGCGCTCTTCACGAGTTTGCAAGTTAACAAAAGAGTTGCTCAAGAAATCAATAGCTGCTTTAGCACCGAGGTAAGAACCACCGATACCGATAACTACCAAAACTTCACTTTCATTTTGGATCTTAGCTGCAGCTTCCTTGATACGCGCAAATTCTTCTTTGTCGTAGTTTTCTGGCAAATCCAACCAGCCGATAAAGTCGCTACCAGGACCTGTTCCTTGACGGAGCATTTGGTCTGCAAGGGTAACTTGTGGTTGCATATAGTCTACTTCATGTGGGGCAACAAATTGTCCCAAAACTTTTGAATAATCAAATGTAATATGTGTCATTTTCTTCCTCCATTATATACCATAATATGATAACGCTTTATCAGTTTTTTTTCAAGGGATTTGTGAATTTTCATTTATTTTCATGAAATGGTTTGCGTAACTTGTTTATTTTTCACAAACATAGTGTCGTAATGAGGAGTTTTATAGTCTGCTAAGACTTGACCCGACTGTGTCACTGTTATCATATTTGGCACTATTTTTGACAATATATATAGCGGGACCAGGCTCACATACCAGATTGTCATCACTTCAAAAATAAATTTGCTATTATTCCCTCTCTGAATATAGCGTTGTCTGTATTCTTCTTTTAAAGATGGATGAGGAATGTAAATGTGAAACGGGACAGCGCCATGTACAAGCATAACCAACAGCATCCTTACTAGAAAATTCATCGCGACAAGGACCGTCTTCCCCTCCTCATGCAAGGCATAGGCTTTGTCCACGTAGATGTTTTTATAATTCTTATCTTTAATCGGACGTGGAGTTGATTTTCTTTCTTCCTTATTCAAATGACGAACACTGGAATTATCATATTTGATGTCCGACATTTCTAAATCTACAATTTGTGAAGATTGCTTGGCAAGTGTCGTTTTCCCCATACCAGGAAATGCAAATACAAACATAGACTTTCCTCCTTTTCCTCTGTAGAATAGCAGAGCTAACAAAAAGTTTTCTTAAGAGGAAATCTATTTTACTCCTTTTTCCCTATAAATCAATAGAAAACCCAAAAAATCAGTCCCCAGACGGAGAGAAAAATACTTGCTAAAGTAGTTGCCCCTATTTTACCCCTATTTCTAAAAACAAGCCAAAGAAAACCCTCTGAAAACTTGATTTCAAAGGGTTTTTAGATTATACGCAAAAAGAGCACACACTCGACCTCGCTTAGGGCTGCTGGATTCCTCCCCTGACCCGCTTCACGCACGAATGTTGCTCCGTTTATTATTATAACACAAATTGATGAAAGTGCAAGTTTAGAGTGTAAACTAGCTATCCGAAACTGTCCCTTGCTGAGCTTTCAAGGCCTCTTTCTCAGCCTTTTGCTTTTCTCTTCTCTGCCTAAAAAAGTCTTGCATAATCTTAGCACAAGCCTCTTCCAAAATGCCCGTCTCAACTGCCACACGATGGTTGAGCCGCTCGTCTGTCAGAATGTCATAGAGACTGCCTGCCGCTCCAAACTTTTGATTGGCAGCCCCATAGACCACCTGGGGAATACGAGCCAAGCCAATAGCACCGCTACACATAACACAAGGCTCAATGGTCACAAAGAGAGTTGTATCCAACAAACGCCAATTGCCCTCCTGCTGATTGGCTTCCTGGATGGCCATGATTTCTGCGTGCATAATGGCCTGATTGAGCTCTTCACGGGCATTGTGTCCACGACCAATAATCTGTCCATCCTTGACAATGACACAGCCGATAGGAATTTCTTCCTTGTCCAGTGATTTTTCAGCCTCTGCCAAGGCCTGTTTCATAAAATATTCTTTTTCTTCTTGTGTATAGTTCATAAATCTATTATAGCACAGCCCTGATAACAGTTCAAAATCACTTCTTTATTCTCTGCTATCAAAATCAATCTAACACTACTTCTTCCTTGTCACACATTTCTTTCAAAATTCTGCCCTTCTATTTACTTAAAAATATAAAAATACCTCCTCAGTCGAGAAGGTAGGGGGAGCAATATTGATGTTTACAGATATTAATATATCATCTATTGTCGATATTGTCAAGAAAATTTTTAAAAAAATTCAAAAACAGCCTCGAAGGGCTGTCTCTGACATTTTCTATTACAATTCGCCAACCAATTTCACAACATTTTCTACAGTGAAGCCGTAGTTGTCAATAACAGTTTGGGCTGGAGCTGATGCACCGAATGTGTCGATACCGAGAACTTTACCGTCAAGGCCGACATACTTGTACCAACCTTGAGTCGCACCCATTTCAATTGCCAAGCGACGACGGATGGCATTTGGTAGGATTTCTTCCTTGTAGGCAGCATCTTGTGCATCGAAGAGTTCAGTTGATGGTACAGAAACCACACGAACCTTAGTGCCTGCTGCTTCTAGTTCTTTGGCAGCTTTAACAGCCAAGTTCACTTCTGAACCTGATGCAAGAAGGATTGTATCAAAGCCTGCTGCTTCATAGACAACATAAGCCCCTTTTGCAACCTTGTCAAAGTCTGTTCCTTCTTCAACTGTCAAGTTTTGACGAGTGAGAACAAGGGCTGATGGTGTAGACTTGCTAGTCAATGACAAGTACCAAGCTGCCTGTGTTTCACGCGCATCTGCTGGACGGAAGACATTGAGGTTTGGCATAGCACGAAGTCCTGCCAAGTGCTCGATTGGTTCGTGAGTTGGTCCATCTTCACCAACTGCGATAGAGTCATGAGTGAAGACATAAGTCACAGGAAGTCCTTGAAGAGCTGACAAACGAACTGCTGCCTTCACATAGTCTGAGAAGACGAAGAAGGTACCACCATAGACACGAAGTCCGCCGTGGGCTGCCATACCGTTCAAGATTGTACCCATGGCAAATTCACGCACACCGAACTGAATATTGCGGTTGAGTGGATTTACTGAATCTTGCAAACCATCTTCCTTGATATAGGTCATGTTTGAGTGAGCCAAGTCAGCTGAACCACCGAGGAAAGTTGGCAAGACCTTAGCCGCTGCGTTGAGCGCATCTTGTGATGAGTTACGAGTTGCTTGTGAGAAGCCATTTTCGTAAACCGGGAAGTCTTCTGGCTTGATTTCAACTACGTCACGACCTTCCAAGATAGCTGTTACTTCAGCTGCTAATTCTGGATGAGCTACTTTGTAGTCCTCAACTAATTTCACCCAAGCATCGTAGGCTGCTGCACCGCGATCAGCTACATTAGCTTTGAAGTCCGCATAGACTTCAGCTGGAATTTCAAATGGAGCGTAGTTCCAATCAAGCGCCTTACGAGTTGCTTCTGTTTCTTCTGCACCAAGTGGAGCACCATGAACAGCATTTGTACCTTGTTTGTTTGGCGAACCATGACCGATAACAGTCTTGATTTCGATAAGAGATGGCTTACCAGCTACTTTTGCCTTTTCAATAGCAGCAAAGATGGCATCTACATCTGTACCGTCTGTTACGAGGTCTGTATGCCAGCCATAAGCATTGTAGCGAGCACGCACATCTTCTGTGAAGGAGTCTTTTGTTTCGCCATCCAAGTTGATGTCATTTGAATCGTAAAGAACGATGAGTTTTTCTAATTTTTGAAGACCTGCGTAAGAAGCCGCTTCTGCTGAAACACCCTCCATCAAGTCGCCATCACCACAGATTACGTAAGTATAGTGGTCAAAGATTGGGAAACCATCGCGGTTGTACTTAGCTGCAAGGAAACGCTCTGCTTGCGCAAAACCTGTCGCAGTTGAGATACCTTGTCCAAGAGGACCTGTTGTTGCATCTACACCTGCTGTGTGACCAAATTCTGGGTGACCTGGTGTTTTTGAACCCCACTGACGGAAGTTCTTGATCTCGTCCATGCTTACTTCTTCAAAACCTGAAAGGTGAAGAAGTCCGTAAAGCAACATAGAGCCGTGTCCTGCTGACAAGATAAAGCGGTCACGGTTAATCCAGTTTGGTTGATCTGGGTTGATGCGGAGCTCTTTGGTAAAGAGGCTGTAAGCCATTGGAGCTGCACCCATAACAACACCTGGGTGACCTGATTTTGATTTTTCAATGGCGTCGATACCAAGGAAACGAATTGCATTTACTGAAAGTTGTGACATCTTATTCTCCTTTAATAAAGTCATGGTTTCATTATACCATAAAGCGTTTTCTATGTCTGTTTCAAAAGGCAGGACTTGCGTCCCGCCCTCGGAGTGATCTATTATAGCAAGGCCTTGAATTGAATATTTGAATCTTCCAAGAAGCAATCATCAAAGCCACGTGGGTGATGGTATTCAATGCGGTCTTTGTCAAGTGGATAGGTGTACTTGCCACCAACTTCCCAGATGAATGGATGGAAGTCGTATTGCAAGCGTTCTTTACGCATTTTCCATAGTTGCAAGATTTCATCTGTTGACGCCATGAAGTTAGACCAGATGTCATAGTGAACAGGGATAATAACCTTAGCACGCAAGTTTTCTGCCATACGAAGAAGGTCGATTGATGTCATCTTGTCTTGGATACCGATTGGGTTGTCACCATAGTTGTTAATAGCAACGTCAATGTTGAAGTCACGACCGTGTTTTGCAAAGTAGTTAGAGAAGTGTGAGTCTGCACCGTGGTAGATGGTTCCACCTGGTGTTTCAAAGACATAGTTGACTGCCTTGCGAGCCATGAGTTCATCTGTCACAGGAAGTCCTGCTAGTTTGCCACCGTTTTCTTCGTAGCCTTCGATTGGAAGTGTCACCAAGCAAGTACGGTCGAAGGATTCTACAGCGTGGACCTTGATGTCTTTGAACTCAAAGCTATCACCTGGTGCGATACGGATGATACGGTCTGCTGGAACGCCCCATTTTTCCCAGATGTCGCCACTTTCAACTGGTCCTACAAATTTGACGTGGTCCAACTTTGGATTGTTGATGATGGCAGCGGCTGTGCTGATGTCCATGTGGTCACTGTGGACGTGCGATACTAGGTAGTAGTCCAATTCATTGATGGCAAATGGATCGATAACCATTGGCTGCACACGCAAGTTTGGTTGCAATTTGCGCACACCGGCCATGTTAGCCATCTGGTGTCCCCAAACCATATCTTTCACTTTTTTAGTGGATTTTCCACGTGATGACCAAAGGTCCATGACCACGTTCGCACCACCTGGTGTCTTAATCCAAACACCACAGTTTCCAAGCCACCACATAGCAAAGTTGCCTTCTGGCACTACTTCTTCTTCAATTTCTTCATTGAGCCAAGTTCCCCATTCTGGGAAGGTTGAAAGAATCCAGGATTCTCTTGTAATATCTTGAACTTTAGCCATTTTTCATTCCTCCTATAAGGCTGATTGTGTTTCTATGCTTCTAGTATATGCGCAAAAGGTCACAAAAAAAAGACCAAATAAAACACAGGCTTGTGTTCACATTTGGACTTTTGCACGTAGATGGCTAATACAAATCTGTTTCCAGATCGGAACTAGCTAAGCTTGCCAATAATTCATTGGCAATCAGATTTTGCAAACGCTGCTTCAATTCCAAGGCTTCCTGGCCATTTTCAACATATGACGCTAGGAGTTTGTCCAATTCCATAGCAAAACCTTTTTGACTGTCTGTCAGACTGCGGTATTTGGCAAAATGAATCAAACGCAAGACATCATCAAAATCCAGAATCGGATGGACCTGAATCACAGGTAAATCCGTATCCGTCACTTCATTGGTCGAAATCAAGAAGTCCACCTCCAACAGGTCTTCCACACTCTTAAATTGCTCTGTTGTAAAGACGGCAGAGATGGTTTTTTCAGGTAGGTGGTGCTGGCATTGTTTCATCAACAATTTCTGCACAGAAACTCCCTCATCACAGATAAGAAAGACAGTCGGACTGGTCAGCTTTCGACTACTGCTTCGACGAAGGGCTCCACCCAAATGCACCGTCAGATAGGCAATGTCCTCATCTGTCAACTGGATTTGCCAGGCCTCTTCCAAGATATGGCTAGAAGATTTTGTCAATCGAAAGAGGGTATCATACTTGTAGCGAATCTGGTCAACCAAGGGATTGCGCGATAAGATCCCATAGGTTTTTCGAAATAGCATGGCCTTGCAGTGAGCCAGCAAATCATGGGCTAGCTCCTCTTTTTTCTCCAATTCAAAATCTGAATGCAACTCAAAATGACGGATAAAGGCATCGACCACCTTCTTCAAATCCGCAAAATCCTGGCTAGTAACATGGGCATCCCGATCCTTTCGATAAGATAAGAGCAAGACGGCGATTAGCGACACCTCTATCTCGTCTAAATCAAGACCAAACTGCTCTTCTAGGGACTGGCTAATTTTTTGAGCAACACCGTACTCAATCCGTTCATAGACCAAGGCGAATTCACGGACAATCGCATCCTTTTCCTCTTGCTCCAAACTCATATTGCGATAAGTTAGCAACATATAAGGTAGAATCTTGAGCATCAGTTCAATTTCAGAACGGTTGATTTTCTTGCCTAAGTCTTTTTCAATTCCATAAACCTGCTGAGACAAAAACTGGGCTAAATCTTTTGAAAAAAGGGACTGGCAACCACTGAAAAGACTAACCTTGTCTTCCAAAATGCTGACAAAACTCTTGCTCGCTTCTGTGAACAAACTATAGAGTAGAGAGTGGATATACTGGATTTTTGTCAAGGGATGACAGGCCAGATCGTACCCTTGTGACTTAGAAACATAGAGGGTCATCTGATACTGTTCCTTACTCAATCGACTACGGATTTCATTTAGATCGTTGAGAACGGTATTTCGCGAAACCTCTGTCAGATCCATCAATTTTTCCAAGGTAATTCGTTCGTGTGCAATGCAGATATAAAGGAGCATCAACTGCATCCGCTCATCCATATTCATAATATAGCTATAGGAATCAATGGAATCTAAGAGTTGACGACAGGCCTGCTTTTGCTCTTCGGACAAACGGATTCCGATCCGAGGTAGACTTTCGATTGGCTCAACATGGTCTGGAAAGGCAGCATTGATTTTTTCTAAATGATAATAGATTTTTCTACGCGATTGTTGCAAGCCCTTGGAAATAGCCATAATGGTTTCTGGCTCTTGGATACCAATCAAATGACGCAATAAGGCACAACTACTTTTATCTAGTAACACCGTTTCTCCCTCCTCTCTTACTATTTTAACATATTTATAACACAAATTCTAACAATAATATAAATAGGTATTATTTTTCCAGTCAATAGATACTCTTGATAATCTCCACCCGTGTAATCAAATCTCCATGCATATTGTCAATCCGTAGTGCTACATTTTTCAGATAGACGCAGGCACCGATGGCAATGGTTTTTTCTTCTTCATTGAGTTTGCGGGTCACAAATTCACGCAGGGTTTCACTGCCTTCACTAGGAATTTTTACCCGTGCAATGATGTTGGCAACCTTAACCTTCTGGCTGGCCCGCATGATGATATTATTAGAGTCATCAAACTGGGTAAAGAGGTACTTTCTCACAGCAAATAAGATGGCAACCGACACAATACCAATCAGGTAATCCATGCTGGAGCCATGTTCCACAATCAATTGGCGGGCAATAGCAACCAAGAGCACCTCGATGACAGTACTAGGGGATTGTTTGCAGAGCATTTTGATGAATTCGACCCCGACTGCCAAGGTCATTGCACGACTCAGAAAATTTTGAATAAACGTATCCGCTTGAATACCACCCGTCAGTGAACCAACTAAATCCGCCAACAACAATCCTGACAGTGCTAGGAGGGCTAATCCTAAAATGGCTGATAAAATCAACTCCAGATAGTAGGCAACCTCTGTCAGACTATCTTGTAAAAACTTTCTCATCTTTCTCCTCATCAAAAGAGAAAAAGCAGTTCTCCTTTTTGGGGAGTCTGCTACTTTTCCCTACTTTTTTTTCACACAAGAACTTAATGTTCATCACCCTTTTGTCCGTAGTAGGCATTTGGACCGTGCTTACGGAGATAGTGCTTGTCCATGATATAGCTTGGTGCTGGTTCCACCCGTGGATTGATTTGCTCTGTGTAGCGGTTCATCCTAGCCACCTCCTCTAAGACAACGCTGTGGTAAACTGCCTGAGCAGGATCCTTGCCCCAAGTAAATGGCCCATGGTTTCGGACAACAATACCCGGAACAGCAACTGGGTCAATGCCACGGCGCTCAAATTCCTCAATGATGACTGAGCCTGTTTCTTTTTCATAGGCAGAATTCACTTCCTCAGCCGTCAAAGAACGGGCACATGGTACCGGACCGTAGAAATAGTCTGCGTGCGTTGTTCCATAAAATGGAATGTCACGACCAGCCTGAGCCCAACCCACTGCTTCTGTCGAATGGGTATGCACGACAGCATGTACGTTTGGCCAAGCCTTATAGAGGGCAACGTGGGTCGCCAAGTCAGAAGATGGGTTGAGGTCTCCTTCCACTACATTTCCGTCTAAGTCCGTAACGACCATGTTTTCTGGTGACAATTTTTCATAATCCACACCAGAAGGCTTGATAACAATGCGACCAAGTTCACGGCAGACTTCTGATACATTTCCCCAGGTGAATTTGACAAGTCCATGAGCAGGTAGGGCGATATTGGCTTCATAGACCCGTTGGCGCATTTCCTGTAAATCTTTTGGCATTAGTTCAACCCCGCTTTCTCAATCAATGGATAGAGGAAATCCTGTGCCTCTTTAATCGCTGCTCGTGTTTCCTCAACCGTTTCACAATTCTCTGACCACATTTCAATCAAGAATGGACCTTGGTAGTTGGTCTTTTTCAATACTGCAAACATATTATCCCAGTCCACACAGCCCTGACCGAATGGTACATCGCGGAATTGACCTTTGGAGTTCTCGGTTACCGCATAAGTGTCTTTCAAGTGAAGGGCTGCAATAGAGCGATGTCCTAGGTAAAATTCGCTGTAAATGTCATTGTGCCAAGCAGAGACGTTTCCAGTATCTGGATAGACAAAGAGATAAGGCGAGTCGATTTCTTTTTCAACGGCTAGGTATTTTTCAATAGAGTTGATAAATGGATCATCCATAATCTCGATAGCCAACATGACCTGAGCCTGTTCTGCCCAGTCGCAAGCCTTGCGGAGATTCTTGATGAAACGCTCTCTAGTTTCAGGTGATTTTTCCTCATAGTAAACATCGTAACCAGCCAACTGGATGACACGGACACCCAAGTCCTGAGCCAGTTCGATACACTGTTTCATGGTTTCTAAAGACTTAGCTTCAAGAGCAGGGTCATTAGAACCAAGCGGATAACGACGATGGCCTGAGAAGCAGATTGTCGGAATACGGACACCTGTTTCATAGATGGCCTTGACCAGCTCCAAACGTTCTTCCTTGGTCCATTCCAAACGAGCCAAGCGTGCATCGCTCTCATCCACCGACATCTCCACAAAGTCGAAACCTAATTCCTTTGCAAACTCCAAACGCTCCTTCCATGTGAAATGCTTGGGCGTTGCCTTTTCATATATTCCGATTGGTCGTACCATAGGCTTTACCCCCAGATACGACGGATTTCGTCTTTGAATTCACGCGCCGCAGCTGCTGGATCTGCTGCTTCTGTAATACCGCGACCTGCGATAAAGGTGAAGACATCTACACCCTCGAACAATTTAAGTGTGTCCACATCAAGACCTCCTGTTACAGAAACACGGAAGCCCATATCAACCAATTTTTTCACTTTATTGAGGTCTTTTTCGCCCCACGTTTCGCCAGCAAGAAGGGCGTCACGAGATTGGTGGTAAATCGCTTGGGAAATACCTGCGTCCAACCAAAGTTGAGCCTGTTCATAAGTCCAGTCACCATAGAGTTCGATTTGGATTTCGCCCTTGTCACCACGCACTTCCTTGATAGCCTTCAAAGCAGCTTCCATGGTTGGAATGGTCGCAGAACAGATACATGTCATCCAGTCCGCACCACGAACGGCATTGTTTTTAGCCACCGTACCACCAGCATCCGCACACTTGGTATCTGCAACGATAATCTTGTCTGGGAAGAGGCTGCGAAGAACTTCCACCAATTCGCTACCAACTTGGAGCAAGCAAACCGTACCTGCTTCAATCACGTCAACTTCATGACCAACAGACACAGCTGCCTTAATCGCTCCCTGCAAATCTGAGTGATCCAATGCAACCTGTAAATTTGGGATATGTTTTGTCATCTTTTCTTCCTCCTAGCTTTCCAAGTCTAAACCTTCTAAGTAAGGGCTGTTTTTAGACTCTTCAACCATTGCCAATACTTCTTCTGGAGTTTTGCAGGCAATCAAACGTTCGATTGAATTTTCCAATTCAAAGAGGGCGATAATCTGCGGAATAGCTACTGAAGTATGGATTTTTGGATCTGTCGCAGCCAAGGTCAAGAGGACGGAAACTTCCTTACCGTCTGAAAAGGCTACTGGTTTTGTCAAGGTAATCAAGGCAAAGGAATCTTTCAAAACACCGACACCAGCCTGGGCATGTGGCATAGCCATACCTGGCATGAGCACATAATAGGGACCATATTCTTCTGTCGATGCAATGATGGCATCATAGTATTCTTCTGTCGCAGCACCACTTTCAATCAAGGGCTCAACAGCCTTGTGAACAGCTTCCTGCCAGGTTTCCGCTGTCAATCCCAAGCGAATGGAATTATTTTCCGTAAATGATTTTTGTAAATTCATAGTTTTTCCCTTCTACACGCTATATGAAAGGGGGAGGGAGACTCCCTACCCCTAACGGCTATTTATAGCACTGCTTGTAATTTTGTTTTGATTTCGTTGTCGTCCATCAGGTTGTCAAGACCAACCAAATGACCTTTCGTGCGACCTTCCAACTCAGAAATCAAGTGATTTGAAGCAACTACGATATCATATCCTGCCGCTAAACCTTTTGCTTCACCGACTGAGCAAGAAGCTGATTGAAAATCTGTTACGCCGAGTTGACGAAGGGCATTTTCTACCTTCATCTTGATGACCATAGATGAACCCATGCCGTTTCCACAGGCTGTTAAAACTTTAACCATCTTATTTTCTCCTTGTTTTTTATAAAATATATTTTGTTGTTTTTGTTAATGAACCAAGTAATAAACGAAGTTTTGTTCTGTTGATTTTCGAATATCTCTCGTCTTACTGAAGAACAGGCACTCAATGAAAATCAGAAGCAGACTAGGAAACGCAGCCGACGGTAGAACTAGAGTTCACCAAGGCAAGTTGACGACGTATCCTTTTGATTTTCGAAGAGTGTTAGTCCGCTTGCGCCTCACCGCGGTAGTAAGCTTCCTTATCTTTTGCTTTCGCAAATTGAAGTTGCGGAATAGCCAATAAGAATAAGCAAACAAGAACATAACCAGCAATACCGAGGTACTTAAATGCAAATCCAAATGGCAACCATGGGATTTCGAAGTCGATGTTTCCGTGGTAACCACCGCTCAATTCAAGCAAACCAACGCAGACTGCACCAAGAGCAACTTGAAGGACACCTGAGAGGAAGGAAAGGATTGCTGCTGCTTTCCAACCACCACGTTTGTCAGCGTACACTGCGATAGCTGCGTTATCGAAGAATACAGGTACGAAACCAGTGATGATGAGGATTGGACTCTTGAAGACAATCAAGAGAACGATTGTAATCAACTGACCGATTAAACCAAAGGCAAAACCTGAAAGAACTGCATTAGATGAACCGAAGCCATAAGAAGCCGCAACGTCCACCGCTGGGAATGAACCTGGAAGCAGTTTGCTTGAGATACCTTGGAAGGCATTTGTCAATTCTGCTACGAACATGCGGACACCCTGCATCAAGATGAAGAGATATACTGAGAAAGTGAAGGCTGTTTGTACAACGTACATGAAGAATGCTTGTTTAGCTGGGTTGTATGGAGTGCCTGAAGTGATAACTTCTGGGTTTGCCATGATTTCTGGACCCAAGATGAACAAGATGACACCGAAGAAGACCAACATCAAGGTTGCAGATGCAACTACTGTATCGTGGAAGATGTTGAGGAAACTAGGCAACTTCAAGTTGTCCAAGTTTTCTTCTTTTTTACCAAGTTTTGGAGCAATCTTATCTACAAACCAGATTGCAAATTGTTGTTGGTGACCGATGGCAAATCCACCGCCACCTGTCAATCGTTGGGTTGGCTCAACTGTCATGTTTGAGCTGACTGCCCAGTAAATACCACAGATGATACCAATCGCTGCTGTACCGAATTGGTTGCGAAGAGCCGGGATAAGGAAGAGCACCATCAATGAGACTGTTGCCGCTTGTTGTACCATGATGTGTCCAGTGATGAACAGAGTACGTACTTTGGTAACCTTACGTAGTGCCACCAAGAGGATGTTGACACCGAAACCAATCAATAGTGCTGTAGTGGCTGCTGATACGAAATCAGGAAACTCTTCAGCGATTTTTCCGTTTGCTGCCGCAAGACCGAAGTAAGGGTCAATAACTGCCGCATCGATTTGGAACTTGTGGTTCAAGGCTGCCAAGATTGGACGGAAGGTTGTTACCAAGCCTCCAGCAGCTACGTTCAAAATCATGTAGCCAACCGTCGCTTTGATAAACCCTGCAAAAACATCATGAGGCTTTTTCTTTAAGAGGGCATAGCCCACCAATACCAAAAGACCTACGAAGAAGGCTGGATTCTGCAGGATATTCTGTGAGAACCAGTTTAATGGGGTTTGAAGGAAATCCATTTTTCATTCTCCTTTTTTGAAATGATTTTTATGGTTTTATTATAAGTTATGTAAGCGGAAACAAAAAGACCAAATAAAGCACAGGCTTGTGTTCACTCTTGGACTATTTACCAAAGTTTCTATTGACTACTTCTAAATCGTAAAATTTAAAAGACGATTTGGTTTCTGCCCACAAAATAAAAAAGAGGTCAAGAACCATAGGGTCCCTAACCTCTTGGGAGGAAAGCATACTATTCTTCTGATTTTTTAGTTCTTCCTTGTGCAGCAACTGTCAAACCAAGTCCAGCAAGTCCGAGACCTAGAAGTGCCAAATCACTTTGTCGGTCACCAGTAGCTGGCAGACTTTCTTTGGTTGATGTACTTGTAGCTTGTCCAGACACTTGAGCCGTTGGAGTAGAAAGACTTGGTTTCAATACCTCTTGCTTCTCAACTGCGTCTGATTTCGCTACTTCTTTTATCACTTCCTTGCTACCTTTTACCAGAATACGTGCTTCACCATCTACTACTGTTTCTGATAACAAGTTAGTAGCGACCACCTTACCATCAACCAAGACATCTTGATAATTCACAACTTTCTTGCCTGCCTTACCTTCTTGTAGGACATAGGATTGACCCTTAGCAAGAGTTTCATCATAGCGAACTTCCTCTGCAATCGGAAGGACAGATTCTTCTGTACGTTCTTTCGTAGTAAAGTCTAGGGTTGGTTTTTCTTCAGCAGTAGGCGCTGTATCTGGAACTGCCGTAGTGATGTAAGGCAAGCGAATCACCGTTGCAGTCAAAGGTGCAAGAACAACTGCGCTATCAGTCAATTCGACACCCACTAAATCAGACAATGCTTCTACACCTGCACGCTTACCATCGACCAGCACTTGACCCTTAAGCAATTCTTTGTAGCTATCAGAAAGAACAAAGCTACGTTCCTTACTGTCAGCATTGACAAAGACAGCATAGCGATCACCGTTGCTTGCAATGGTTTGATAGGCAATAACCACATCGTTTGTAGCAATATCATTTTGACCTGGAATTGAAATCAAGCTAACCTTCTGTTCAACTTCTTCTTTTGTTCCTAAACGGAAGGCATCTGTAGATTTGCGCAAGGCAATCAAACCTTTTGTAAAAGCCTGAGTACGGGTATTCTCTGGATAGAGGGTCTCATCTGTCGCTTTGGTCCAGTCAAACTTGTTGACCGCATCAGATGAATCATAAGAATCATGAATGTAGTATGGATAATCAAATGGTGTACCATCAGCATTTGTCAACAAATGAGCTTTGTTCGGCACTTGATCTTCTGCTACAGGGTACTGATAATCAGGATGGCGGAACTGTTTGGTCCGTCCATACTCCTGACCAGAATGGATAAACGGTGTCCCTTGAGCAGTCAAGACTAGCAAATTACCCAAGCGTTGACGTTGATGAATTTCAGTATAGTTTTCAGCAACTGACGGATCCTTCTTGATGGACTGAGCGATAATATCAAAGAGCGTCAAGTTATCATGCGCAGCAATATATTGGATCACATCACCTGGATCATCTGCCAAGAAATTGCCTGGTTGTGCCTTGATGTTATTGAAGACAGACTCCACACTCTTAGCACCGCCTGTGATAAAGGCAGGTTGACCTTCGTTTGGATAACCAGATTTAAGTGTATTGCGAATGTCATCTGAGAATACCGCAACCGTATCTGTTGAACTCATCCAGTCTTGGTCCGCTGGCTGAACAGGCTGATTGGCATCACCTGTAAAGGTTCTCCAACCCTCACCAAGCATAATGATGTTTGGATTGAGTTTTTGAGCCTCGGTAAAGGCCAGCTCAATCGCTTCGGCATCATGGTCCCCCATCATATCGAAGCGGAAACCATCTACCTTAAACTCGTCCACAAGATAGGTGATAGAATCAACGAGGACACGGCGGCTCATGTAGTGAGTGGTTCCCAGACGACCACCACCAAAGCTTGATTTAGCCGTACCATCTGCCTCCATAAAGTGATAATAGTTTGGCTCTAAATCTTCAAACAAGAAAGTCTTAGAAGTGTGGTTATAGACCACATCCAAAATCACACCCATGCCATGTTTGTGAATTTCATTGACCAGGTTTTTGAACTCTTCGATGCGTTTCATTGGATCCGTCGGATCTGTAGAATACATACCTGTAAAGGCAAAGTAGCTCTGTGGATCATAACCCCAGTTGTAGTTACTGTTGCTTGACGCGTACTCACTCATCCGCTCTGCATTTTTCAATTCATTGACAAAATAGTAGCTCATAACAGGCAATAATTGAATATGAGTCACGCCCAATTCCTTGAGGTAGCTGAGACGTTCTGCAAAGGCAGCAAAGGTACCAAACTGAGCAGTCAATTCATCGGAAATAGCAGGATCGGATGTGAAGTCACGAACATGTGCTTCATAGATAATTGCATCTTCACGCTGATTGAAGTTAGGAATTGTGGCATAGTTCAAATCACTTGGACCAACTTCTGCTGGGTCCACAATCGCAGCTTTGGCAATCCGATAAGATGGACCTGTATCGGCCAAATCACTATTCCACTCCGCTAAAGACTTAGCATATGGATCTAAAACAAGAACAGATTGATCCCCACGAGTGATTTCATAATGGTAGTAGTACCCACGATAGTCCGCGATACCAAGACCTGATTGACTGTTCAATTCGAGGTCCCATTGTCCCTTATCGCCCTTGGTCATGGCTAATTTACCGACCACCTTAGACTGGTCATCCTTATCATAAAGAACAACTGCTACACTGTCTGCACTTGGAGACCATAGGGTCATATCAACGACACTACCAGCCTGACGCACACGCGCACCAAGCTCTCCATCATAAGCATAGAGCTCATCCTTCAACTGCCAGCTCATAGTTGTTGTGAAGCTATCATTGCCATATTTGAGGGTATAGCCCGCATTTTCTTGGTTGAAATCCCCGAGGACTCGCACCTTGTTGCTTGTAAGGTCCAAGACAAGGTCCGTCACAGCAACTGTCTGACCATTTTTATCTGTTACAGACAATTTCTCCAAGATGCTATCCTTATCAGCACCTTCCAATGTTGTAAAGGCTGCTTCTAAGGCTGTTAGGCTAACATGAGAAACACCTGTCACACGGACATTATTGACAAAATAAGGGTTGGTGTAAATAGTCGCATCATCATCTTTGAGGAAGATTTGTGTCTGGTTTTTCAAATCTGTAAAGCTATAATCTTTCTGCTGAATCTTCACATCATCTCCTGACTTGCTTTCATCCAATAGCAGGAAGCCAATTGAACTTGGTAAATCTGTCAATTTGACATCGATATAGGCACCATACTTGCCTTGGTTTTCAAAATCAATACCATTTGGCCAGTCACCCAAGGTAACGTCAGTCACATCACCCCAGATCCAGAGACCTTTTTGGTCATAATCGCCATCTGTACGGAAGTAATTGATACGGATGTAGCCTTCTTTAAGTGGTTGATAGAGGCTGAGTTGATAATTCTCATCAAACCAAGCTTCATTCATCTTGGTGCTAATTCGCTCAATAACTTTATCGCCGGTTATATTTTCCCCAGATGTATTATTAATCAGAAGACTGATTTTGCTAGCTGTTTCACCTTTCATCTTGATATCAAGATAATAGCCATAGTCATCCTGCTTAGCAGTACTGAAATTGGTTGCACCTGTTGGCCAAGCACCAACATCTGACGATGGTTTTTCGACATCATCCCATGTCCATAAACCTAGGCTAGATAAATTTTCAGATGGTAGAGTTTTAAAGTGAACACGGAAGTAGCCAGCTTCAATTGGCTCTTCAGTCGCTCCTTGCACACTTGCATTGACGATGTCACCTGCTTCTGTCTGAAGGAGCATGGTGCCACCTTGACCGATTGTTGGAAGTTCGACTTGAACAACCCATTTACCATCTTTCTCGATAGCTTGATAAGATTTTCCTGTGTAGGCATCTGTGACAACTACATCCTGACCAGATACTTCAATCGCCATTTCCTTGCTCTCGGTATTGGTTGAGAAGACAAGATAGGCAGCTTGATCTTGGTAACTGCGTTTGCTGATAAGCCAACCTTGGCTATCATTTCCAGCAAGGGTGCTTGTATCACCACGTGAGAGCAGTGTTGAATTGGCATTGCGGAAAGCCAACAATTTCTGATAGTGATCTGTGATGTCACTTGTCTCTACCTTACTCCAATCGAAATCGTATCGGTTGTCATAAACTGGCCAGTTGTTTTGTCCAGATTGCCCCACTTCTTCACCGTAGTAAATGACTGGCTGACCTTTAGCAGTAATCAAAAGACTGGCAGCCAATTTCAGTTTGTCCAGATTGCCTTCTTTTTCTGCGCCACCAAGACTGTAGAGGAAACCATCTTCGTCGTGACTGCCCAAGAATTGACCCAGAGAAGCTGCACTAGTCAGAACCTTGCTACGTTCTTCCAGCTCTTTCCCAGCTGCTTTTAGTTGACCATTGACCAGATATTTGGCAATATCCTTGAAGCCAAAGTCCAACAAGCTGTCCATAGTACCGATACCCAAGTCACCCTTGGTATCCTTATAATTCGCTCCCCAAGTTTCCCCAATCAAGTGGAAGTCAGGATCTCTATCCACCAATTCATTTTTGAAATGTTGCCATGTGGTATCATCAACGTGTTTGACTGTATCGACACGGAAGCCATAGATTGAGTTGCCCTTGGCAGTTGTTGAGCGTTCCAACCAAGATGCCTGCCAAGCAACCAACTGATTGCGAACAGTTGCTTCTTCTGTCTTGAAGTCTGGTAATCCAGATAATGCGCCTAATTGGTCATCTCCCTGCTTGTCTTCTTCCTTAGTCCGTACCATACCTGCAAAGGTTTCTTCTGTCCCATAGCCAGCATGGTTAAGCACCACGTCAACAACAATGTTTATTCCTTTTTCTGCCGCGGCATCAATCAATTCGTGGAAGTCGGCTAAACTTCCCAAATGCGGATTGAGTTTCTCAAAATTGGATGCCCAATAACCATGGTAAGCATAGTACTCTCCATCTGTTGCGCTACCAACATTCTGTGGAATATTTTCCACAATCGGAGTCAACCAGATAGAGTCCACACCCAGTTCTTTCAAGTAGTCCAGCTTGGCTGTCACTCCTTTGAAGTCTCCGCCTTGGTAAAGACCGCGTGGGTTGGAGGCTGTTCCTTCCACTAGCTTGTCATTGCTGGTGTCTCCATTGTAGAAACGGTCTGTCATCATAAAATAGATAACTTGCTCGTCCCAGTCTTTTTCACCATCTGCCTTGATACGCTCTGTAATGGTCACATCTAGGCTAGTTTCGTAGTAACCATTGTCTTTATCATAGACTTTTACAGGAAGACTATATGTACCTGGCGCTGTGCTAGACGTCGCTTTAATGGTCACACGATTGAGCTCAGTAGAGATTGGCACAAGGCCTCCGCCGATGGCACTTGTATCGACTTCCATTTTGACAATCTCAGCATTTTCCGGATTGGTGACAGTTACAGATACCAAGCCACTTTCATTGTAGTTGAATGGCGCTTTGCTACTAGCCTCAAGTGTCACATTTTTTGTACCAGGAGTAGCTTTACTTGTATCTAATTCTACTTTTTCTTCGATAAAGTATGGATTTGTGTAAACTTTGTCGTCACCGTTTCGAAGGAAAATTTGGCTATGCCGTTTACGATCTGCAAAGGCTAAATCAATTGTTTTATTGCCAGCAAGATCTGGATTATTCTGATTGATGAGCAGAAAACCAAGTTTAGAATCTAAACCATTTGAAAGAGGAATGTCAACATAAGCACCGTATTTCCCAATTTGAAAATCAACAGCACCTGTTGGCCAACCGTCACTTGCTTCCGTTGTATCCCCCCAAGTCCAAACGCCCCAACCCTCATAATTGTTATCTTCACGGGTGTAGTTGATACGGAGGACATTTTCATCTTTGAGAGGCTCATAGCTAGACACGCTATAATCGCTCGCAACCCAAGCTTCATTCTGCTCTGGGACCAGTAGCTCCACTTTTTGGTCCGATTCTGTTATTTTTTCCCCATTCTTGAGAACCAAATAGCCAATCGTTCCTGGTGTCTCAGATTTTTTAATATCAACGTAATGACCATAGTCATCTACCTGACTGCTTGAAAAATTCGCTGTATCCGTTGGCCATTGATTCCCATCGGACGGCTCTGCCACTCCTCCCCAAGTCCACAGTCCTTGACTTTCTGGCGCTGTTTCATCCACATTTTCAAAGTGCAGACGAATGCTACCTTCTTCGATAGGAACTTCTGTTGCAGTTGTCGTATCTGCTACGGCTGCTCTTTCTTCCACAGGTGTTTTGGTAGTTGCCAGTGGATTCGCTGTTACAGTATCTGTTGTTGTTTCAACAAGCTCAGTGACTGCTGGAGCCTCAACTGTTTCAGATACTCCAGTAGGATGTGTAGTAACACCAGTCCTGGCTGTTTCAACCGGTTGCTCTGAAACACTTGTAACAGTAGTCGCCATCACCTCTTCAGCATGGACCACATGACCTGTCCCAGACATCAAAAAAGCTGTCGCAATACCAACAGAGGCTACTCCAATATTAAATTTACGAATGCTAAAAAATTGTTTTTTCTCAAACATGCCACTTGATCTCATCTCACGAATGGATTTCTTTTTCATAGGCTCCTCCACATAATACTCAATGAAAATCAAAAACAGACTAGGCGACGCAGATGCAGATAGAACTGAAGTTCATCAAATCAAGTCAACAACGTCTGATTTTGATTTTCGAAGAGTATAAATAAGTTTGTATTGTACACTACCAGTATATACAATTTCAAGGAGTTTTTGCAAACGTTTTCTTGAATGTTAGCGGTAACAAGTTTTAATCTACTATCTAACAAAAATAGAATAAATAGCTCCCCCTTCTTTTGCTCCTAGACCGCCCACTGACCCAAAAAAGAGACTACTGAGGTGTAGTCTCCCTTTCAATTAACGTCGCCTGACAGTAATGCCCCTGTCTAGCCAGAGACTTGCCATCCAATATCGTCATTAAATGTTTGACGCTAAGAGCCCCCATTTGACGAATCGGCTGCTTCATCGTCGTCAAGGCTGGTCTGGACATCCGATCTAAAAAGAAGCCGTCAAAACCAATCACCCCAACGTCATTCGGAATAGACTTTCCTAGAGCTTGTAAACCTCTTGTAACCCCAAGTGCGAGACGATCCGATGCGCAGATAAAGCAGGTGTTTTCTGGTAAATAATCAAGATTTTTCACAAATTCTTCCGCAACACGAGAACGATTTTCCAATCGATAGAGATGAGTTTCTCGGCCCTGCATCGCATCTTTGTAGCCTTCTTCTCTCCCTTTTTCAAAGGCTTCTGGCAAGTCAATCCCTACAAAAACAATCCTCTCATAACCTTTTGATAAAGCAAACTGGGTTGCGGACCTAGTCGCCAAACGATTGTCTGAATCTACAAAAGGAAGGCCTTCTTGATTCTCCCCAAATAAAATCAATGGCTTCCGCAGCCCTTTCAACCAAGGGTAGTCATCCTTGCGAGCGCCAGTCACAATGTAACCATCACATTGATCAGTAATCTGACTTGGATTGGTCACCAACTGCAAGGTATAATTTCGATGATTGAGCTCATCAGCGATTCCTGCAAGAAGGTCGATATAGTACGGCTCTACCACATCCATCTTTTCGAGAATGACAGCCTGAACAATCAGCGTCCGTTGCTGGGCCAAGGCCTTGGCCGCCACATTTGGCTTATAGTTTAATTCTTCCATCGCAGCTGTTACGAGCGTCCGCAGCTCTTGTGTAACTTGTTCTGGATGGTTGATGACACGCGAAACAGTCATCTTTGATACGTTGGCTAACCTAGCCACATCGGCTAATGTCGTCATAGAACTCCTCCCTAATTCTATTTCTGTTGCTTATCTTTTAGCAAGCAAACAGTCAAAATTGTGCAAACGTTTTCTTTAGGTTATTATATACTATTTATTACTAAAAAGTAAAGACCTTTCGAATACATTTATCGTCATTTAGTTTTCCTTCTATTACTTCCTTAGTTCACCTTGCCTAACTTCATCTATGCCTGCGGCTCATCACCTCGTGCTAAAAGTACTATATAAGAATACCCATTCCCTCTAAACAAAAAATACTCCAACCGCTAGACCAATCAATGTCTAACAATTGAAGTATCTTTGTCAAATTCTGTCCATTTTCTGTACGATTATGGAAATGAATAAGATAAATTAATTTGCTTAGCTTACTCAACGTCTACCTTTTGAATGCGAGCTAAGAATTGCTTAGTACGTTCTTCTTTTGGCTGGTCAAAAATGTCTTCTGGTCGACCTTCTTCGATAATCCGACCACCATCCATAAATATGACTCGATCAGCTACCGCACGCGCAAAGCCCATCTCGTGCGTCACAACCACCATGGTCATACCTTCTTTTGCCAACTGCATCATGACAGCCAGGACTTCACCGATTAACTCAGGATCCAAGGCCGAGGTTGGTTCATCAAAATAGATGATCTCGGTCTCAGAACGTAGACAAACTCCTAACAATATAAAAAATTGAAGAAGTTTGCGAAAGATAGCAAGTCATTAAACTCTTAGAAACATTTATATTCTGGTGTTTCTGAGAGTTTTTTTATTTTCAACATAAAGAAAAAAGATTGAAGAAAATTGTCCAAAATGGACTTTTTCTTCAATCTGAGACCTACTCGGTCTTTATATCTCATATTATAGTCGAATGAATTAGCTTTCAGACAAGGAACTGAGGTGCAGGTTGCTAGAACAGCATAAAGGCTGTTCTAGGTTGGAAATAAGACCTGCGAAGCAAGTCACTTTCGTAGAGTACGGCAAGACGAAAGTGACGATGTATCAAAGTTAATTCAAATGACTATAATTATACTCCAGCTGGTGGGTAAATATAGCTGACTGTTCCTTCGCTAGTCGTTGTTGGATCAAAGAAACCTCGGACATTACTTGGGTAGTATACTCCACCATAGTTTGATTCCTTAACTTGAATGTGACCGTTAGCTGCCACATCTGTTACATAGGCAACATGACCGTAGCCTCCATCTGTCCATACAGCAATAGCGCCAACTTTTGGAATAGTTCCCACTTCATATCCAAGCGCTGTCGCACTAGCTGCCCAATCTCCACCATTACCCCAATAGTTTCCAACCCAAGGAGCCATTTCTTTGGCACCCCAAGTACACTGACCCGCTGGATAGGTATTAGCCGTATATTCCACAGCAACCTCTGACACCATATTGGTAGCCAAAGCAGCCTTTGCAGCGGCAGCAGCTTTGGCTGCTTTTTTTGCAGCTTCAACCTTTTTTGTTAACGCTGATACTGTCGGACTATCGCTTATAACTGTGTCATCTGCACTGACATTCACCATTCCCGACCATAAAAGATTTCCTATGAGGGCTGTAAACAGTCCCAATTTGAATTGTTTTTTTATCATTTGATAACTCATAATATTTAATTCCTTCGTGTTTTTCTGCCCTATCTATCCTAAGGGATAATCCTTGCAGAGAGCTTAAAGAAATGTAACAAATATTACAGACAACTTGCAATCTCTTAACAATTACAGTGTTCGGACTTTTTGTCAAAAAACGACCTCCAATACGGAAGTCGTTTTCTATTTAGCGTAATTATTTTCTCCTACTTCTAAGTACACTGAGTAAAATGAACACCAAACCAGATATAATGTTTAGATATTTATTCCCATAAAGCGGACTAGTCGCGATAAGGAAAAATCCTAGCGCCAATAAGAAAGGAGATTTGTTCTTGGAAAACATTAGTCCTCACCAGCCTTAACCTTGTTGGCCGCA
This sequence comes from Streptococcus suis 10581, assembly GCA_000440235.1. GTDB lineage: Bacteria > Bacillota > Bacilli > Lactobacillales > Streptococcaceae > Streptococcus > Streptococcus suis_F. The sequence continues at coordinate 24,288 of ALKQ01000003.1, forward strand.
ATGACAAATGGTGTCCAAATCAAGAAGGCAACAAAGAGGTTGAAGAGCGAAACCAGGGCCGCCATAATGTTACCACCTGTTGCCAAATAAGCGTATAGACCTGGCGGGGTAATCCAAGGTACAGCTAGAAAGACAGGAGGAATGAGTCCAGCAGCAGTCGCTAAATAAGCAATCGCTGCACAAATCGGTGGTACAATAAGCCATGGAATAACAAAGAGCGGATTTAAGACCATCGGAATACCAAAGGTAATCGGCTCGTTGATGTTAAAGACTCCCATCGGAGCTGATAGCTTGGCAACCATCTTGTATTCTTCCCGTTTAGAGAAGATGAAAATTGCAATAATCAGAGCCAGGGTCACGCCTGATCCCCCCATTTGAGCATAGGCGTCAAAGGATCCACGTGTCCAAAGCCAAGGCAAATCTGCAACACTTCTTGTTGCTTCATAGGCAGCAGTATTCTCATTCAGGGCGATGAGGTAAATTCCATCCATGACCGGTGCCAAGACATTGTGTCCATGCAAACCAAAGAACCAGAAAAGTTGAACGAGGAAGGTTAGGAGTACGACTGAGCCAAGTCCTTGCGATAAACCAAGTAAAGGCATCTGAATATAGGTTGACACCACATCACTCAAGGACTGACCAGATACAGAAAATACGAGATAAGCCACAATTGAAGATGCGTAGATAGCTGCTGTACCAGGAATAATAGCCGCAAAAGCCTTGTTGACTGCTGGTGGAACAGTGTCTGGTAGCTTGATGATGATGTTGCGTTTCACTAGGCTTGCATAGACAAAAGTCGCCAGGAAGCCAATAAACATGGCTGTGAAGAGACCTGTTGCTCCACCATATTTCAGCGCAATCGCTCCCCATTCACTGGTTTCCAATATAGAAACACCATCAGTAGTGACAATGGTCAAACCAAGCCCTTCCAGAGCAGTAATAACCGATTTATCCACCCCTTCCAAAGCAGTTGAAATGGTAAGGCTTTGAGGAATGGTTGAAATGAAGGATGCGAAGGAAATCAAACCGCCTGCAAGAGGATTGACCTTGTACATCAGAGACAAGTTGTAACCAAAGGTAAAGGCAAAGACAAGCGCCATAATTCCAATGGTTCCAAAATAAACATAGCCGTTGATGTTAATAATTGGCTGCATAGCTTCTGCAAAGCCTGTCCAACCCATATTGTTTGGAATATCCCTCAAAAAGACATTGAGCAGGACGGCCACCGTACCAGCCATTGTAATCGGCATCATGGAGATAAAGGAATCACGTATAGCAATCAAATGACGTTGCGAGCCGATTTTTCCTGATATTTCCATGAACTTTTCAGAAATATTTGACATAATCTGTCTCCTTTTCTATTTTTTTATTGTTGTATAAACAAAATCACGATGTCGAAGCACCTTCTTTAGAATACCGAATCAGTGCTTCTAATTGAGCATCTGTCTGCCGTTTCAAACTCTTAGAGAAGACTTTCTCCATTAAAAAGTAGTTCCCTCTCATAAATAAGTCTGCCGCTTCCATTTCATAAGAGTATTCAATCTCTGTTTGATTGTCCCCCAAAGCGTGCAAATCATAGCAGATATGCTCTTTTCCTCGATTGGAATGAAAGCAAACAGCATAACGATAGGGAGCAAGAAATTCCTCTACACACACCTTGACACTATGCTCTCCTTTGTCTCCAAATGTTTTTACATAGGTCAAACCCTCCTGGATATCTTGATCAAGAAGAGGACGTCCAGTATTTTGCTGATAATCCTCTTTCAAGGACCGACCAATCGCAGCAAATAATTGTTCAATTGGAACCTGTCCTATTTTTTTGATTTTCATACCTGTCCTCCTATCTCCGTTATCCAACAAGGTGACCTAGCCACAATTCTTCTGTTCAGCTAAACGCTTATAGAGCTCCACTACTTCCTTGGCCATATCAATAAATGTCAAGGCATTCATCAAGTGGTCCTGTCCATGCACCATTAGCAAGGTCACTTCCACCGTTTGCCCACCAGCCTCTTGGGCTAGTAGACCTGTTTGTGACTTATGGGCAATATTTAGGGAGGTGTTTGCTTCTTGAAGCAAGTGCTCTGCCGTCTGGAAATCCTCCTGCTTGGCCGCTTGAATCGCCTGAACAGCATAGCCCTTTGCTTCTCCCCCATACATAATAAGCCCCATAATCGCTTCTAAGTATTCCGGAGAGTTCATACTAGTCCTCCATTAGTGCCAAAGCAGCATCAAGCACCTTGGCACCGTTCATCACTCCATAATCCATCATATTGATTGCATCAACCTTGATTGCAGGCTCGAACTTAGCCTTATAGTCATTTAGCAAAAATTTAACCTGTGGACCTAGCAAAAGGACATCAATCTCCTTTTGACTAACTTCACTATCAGCTTCTGACACAGGGACTGCCCAAATCGTTGCCTCTATCCCCTTTTCTTCTGCGGCTTTCTGCATCTTGGTCACCAACATACTAGTAGACATACCAGCATTGCACACTAACATAATTTGTTTCATAAAAAACTCCTCCTACCCCTGTTTCTGAATCAAGGGAATAAATATATCGACTAATTCCTGATAGCTAGGATTTTGCACTAGCCTTTCTTGCAAAGACCTGTCTTGGACAAATTCAACCAGACAAGGTGAAATATACTTCAGATGCGGATTCCGCCCTTTAGACGGGGATAGAAGAAAGATAAACTGCACCTTCTTCCCCTCTTCCCATTCAACTGCTTCCTTACAAACTCCGACCACAATCTGCTCAGAGAAGGTCAGGGGAATAGCTGGATGCGGAAAGGCCAATAATTCTCCAAAAACGACCGAGCTATAGGACTCTCTCACATTTACCTGTTCCCTAAATTGTTCCACAAAGCCTGATTCCTTGGCTTCATCCAAGCACGCTATTAGTTGCAACAAGGTCCTATCTCGACTCATCTTTTTGTCCAAAGAGACTATTCGCAAGGGTGAAAATACAGCCTCTGCAATCTGTCTCGCCTGCTCTTCCTCCATAGGTAAAGCCTCGTTCTGCTCAACTCGGACAGGTGTCACTTGTTGAAGATAGGACCGAATTGCCTCGATATCCTGCTCTGACAGGAAAACACTGACGGTGATGACGGGTGTCAGGAAAATTAAATTGGACAAGCTAATTGAAGAAATAATCAGGTCTACATCTCTTAAACGTTCTTCTGTTACCTCGTAGTAACTCACAACATCTGCAATTTCCAAGCTTGTTGCAAATTCCTTTTCCAAACGATTTCGCAACATTAAAGCGCTTCCAATTCCGGTCGCACAGACGACCAATACCCGCAACTTTTTCCGACCCTCGTATCGCTCAATCGCAGCCAATACATGCAGGGTCAGATAGGCCCATTCGTCATCCGAAATACTATAGGCAGCCAAGGTTGGCATAGAAGCAAAAGCTTGCTTGGTCAGCTCAAATACTTCTATATAATCCCTCTGGATATCAGCCACCAAGGGATTAGCCAACTGAATCTGGTGCTCCAACCGCGTCCGTAAGGGAAGCAAATGAGCGACAATCCCCTTGAAAAGCTGTCGATCTTTTAACAAATCCAGACCAGTCAACTGAGAGAGAGTCTGTAAACAAGTTTCAACTTCTTCCTCCAAACCGTCCTCTAACTCCGAAAGCTGACTAGGATTCCCCGTCAACTTGACCTTCAGGTGTAGAGCAATATAGTTGGCTTCTTCTACAGGAATCTCCACTTGAAATTCTGTTTCAATTCGTTCGATAATTCGTCCAGCAACCTGATACTCCTTGGAAGATTGAATCTGATCAGATATTGGAAATCGCTCTAAACTAGCTCCTCCCTTCATTCGTTGTAAGAGCAGAGCGATATGAAGAACCAGGTTTTGCATCACAAAATCAGACAGGCGAAGTTTGGCATCGCGGCACTCATCCAAGACAATCAACATCAGGTCTGTAAACCGAATGTCTGGCAGGAGCTGATTTTCCACCAAACCATAAAGAGACTGACCATTCCCTTGTCCAAAAAAGTAATCCATGATGAAGTGCCGAATAGCAGGCTCCTCCCCGCTTAATTCTACACCTCTCCGTGTGAACAACAGTTCCAGTTGGTAAGGAACAAATAAATTGCGAATATCCGCGATGATAGAATGCAGGGTTGTTTTTCCGATAAACAGCTCTCGTTGCAAACGATCCATGGACTGAATTGGATTTTCAAATAATAACTTACTTAAAACATACCGTTGTCGGTCCGTCGCTTCCTCCAGTTGCCGTAAGTCCGTCACCTGCTTTTTCAACCGTAGCTGTTCTTGCCAAAACATTTCAAACTCAACCGGTCTCTCTACCAGCAAACAGTAGCCCTTACTTTGTTTGGACAAAATAGAAGCACCGCTAACCTCTAGCGAAAGAGAGAGTTGCTGGACATACTTTCTTGCTGTTCGATCACTGACACCCAAAGCTTTTGCCAGTTCTATACTAGATACAAAGTCCCCTTGTTTTGCCAGTAAATAATCTACCAGACGAACTTCTTTTTTAGATAGCATACTCCCTCCTCTCCGCAAGATTTATACGAAATATAACAAGACTAGTAAGCTAGAGCCTGTTGATAAAAACATATTTTTATATTTCTATTGTAGCATATCCTCAGGCTACAAGGATTCTCTTTTTTTCCGTATTGTTAATGAAAGGAATCGGACGCAACGATTCGCAATCGAAAGGATTGCCAAGGCTTGATAAAAGCGAGCAAGGGCAGATAGTCAGGGCAAATTCGTCCAACCCGATTCACTTTTGAACTAACGGTGAACTCCCTCAAAGCTATTTGTAACTCTCCCTTGTAACGACCATATAGATCATTGTCAATCAATACATCCCCTCGCTGCACAAGCGTTTTCCTATCTGTATGTGCAGGAATGGTCGCATCCTTGTAGACAACACGGGGCATGGTCGACCGAAGTAGGTAAGCTGAAATGTCCCCACGATAAACATGATCAAACTCAATGATTTCCCGCTCCACAGCTGTCACTTGCCCAGTAAGTTCTACAGGTAAACAAATGTCCTCTTCTTCCAAGATAGATTGAATAGACTGGAGCTCCTCCTCCGAGATGAACTGATTAGAGATGAGAATACAGTCAATCAAACCTGTTGCCTTAAGCCAGGCAATCTGAAGAGGTAAAACCTGGTTGCGATGCTCCTCCAAGGTAGGCAGGCCTTCTGATAAAGGCCACGGCCCTTCCGTTGCAGACTGGGCAGTCACAAAAGCTGCCGTCTGTATGCCTTCTTGGTGATAGAAAGAAGACATTTCTAAAAAATGCTCTTCTGATAGTCCTGTATAGGCATGAGGATAGAAATTATGACAGGCAACAATGTTATCCCTATTTGCCTCACTAGCTAGCAGTTGCGTCAGTAAGACCTTATCGGTACTCAGATTTAGTTCAATCTTGAGCCCGTAAGGATTCTGTGTCAAGCTGACAATCTCCTCCAAAGGCAAGGCCTCATCCAGACGAATCCCTGTCAGCCCTAAACCATGGGCTTCTTCAATGAGTGATTTCTGCCAGCCCTGTGCCTCTATAAAACTCGGGCTAAGATCCGCAATCACAACTATCCCCAACTGACGAGCATAGGCAATCAAGTCCCGATAGAGTTGCAAGGCTTCTTGGGCATTTCCCCCAAGCTGCAAGAGGCTCATAAACATTCGCCGTGCTCCATAACGCCCCAGCAAGTCTATATAAGCCTTAGACTCTTCCAGAGAATAGTTTTCTGGATAGATTGAAAAACCAAACTGCACCATTGCTCCTCCTAACGACTAAATCCATTGGCATCACTCAGCGCCTTAAACCAACGACCCGATTTTTTAATCCTACGCTCCTGATTCTCCAAATCCAACTCGACCAGCCCATAACGATTTTTGTAGGCATTGAGCCACGACCAACAATCAATAAAGGTCCACAACATATAACCCTTGCAGTTAGCCCCTTCCTCAATAGCCCGATGTAACTCTATCAAGTGATCTTCGATAAATTCAATCCGATAATCATCCTGAATGACCTCATCTTGCCGGAAAGCCGCTTCACCCTCTACTCCCATGCCATTTTCAGTGACTAACCACTCAATATTGTTGTATTGGTCCCGAATATTGATTGCGATATCGTAGATTCCTTTTTCATAGATTTCCCAGCCTCGATGCGGATTGATTTTTTTCCCTGGCATATCGTAAGGTGCGAAGAAGTGCTCTGGAGTCAAAACCTCTCCCTCTTTCCAGAGCTTTGTCGGTGCCTGTACACGAAGAGGTTGGTAATAGTTGACTCCTAAAAAATCTACCCGATTTTCCCTAATAATCGCCAGCTCTTCCTCGCTGGTTTCAGGACTCAATCCGTATTCCTCAATCAAGTCAACCAAGTCCCTCGGGTATTCTCCCAATACAGAAGGATCTAAGAAGCTCTTGGTTTGGAAGAGCTCAGCTATTTTAGCTGCCTTGACATCATCAGGATGCTCACTTCGAGGATAGGCCGGTGTCAGATTCAGGACAATTGCAATTTTCTTCTCCAAATTCACTTCATGACAGGCTTTTACTGCCAAGGAACTAGCCAACTGAGTATGGTAGGCAACAGCAACCGCCGCCTTGGCATCTACCTTGCAAGGATAATGATAATCCCCTAGATAGCCACACTCAACTGGAACAATCGGCTCATTAAAGGTAATCCAACGATCTACTAGGTCGTCAAACAATTCAAAACAAGTACGAGCATAGGCTTCATATGCCCAAACAATGTCCTTGTTCTCCCAGCCTCCTTGCTCCTGTAAAGCATAAGGAAGATCAAAATGATAGAGATTAACAAACAGCTGAATCCCTTTTTCTTTTATCAAAGAAAATACAGAACGATAAAAAGTCACAGCCTCCTGATTAACCTCTCCAACACCCTTTGGAAATAACCGTGACCACTGAATCGATGTCCTAAATACTGTATGTCCAGTTTCAACCAATAACTCGATATCCTTTTTGAAATTCTTATAGAAAGTGGAAGTCCTCTCTGGACCTACTTTCCCATGGAAACGTTCTGGCTCAATGCTGTACCAGTAGTCCCAATTATTCTGTCCTTTTCCATCGCCCAACTCAGTTCCTTCACTCTGCGGACCCGATGTAGAAGTCCCCCACAAAAAACCTTCTGGAAAATGATAAACTACCTTATCCTCTGTCATAACCAATTCCTTTCTTCTTTATCTGATCGATGACACTCCTAAATTGTGGCAAGTACGCCTCATGTGCCACTAGTAATTCTTGTAAGACACGCTCTGCCAATTCTCCATTCGGAATCAGAGGATTGAGGGCAAAAGCCTGTAAAGCCAAAGCGTAGTCTCCCGTCATTGCAGCCCCAACAGTCGCCAACTCCATTTGCTTCATTTGCTGCAAGTATCCCCTGACCACCATCGGTGTTTTGGGACATACCAAAGGAAGCGCACCCTGGGCAGTAATGACAGATGAGACTTCAACTACGCAATCCTCTGGCAGATAAGAAATCACTCCCCTATTAACCGTCGAAACCGTCATAATTTCCTTGCTGTCGTTGTATATAGCACAAATGAGTTGACAGGCAACATCGCTATAATAAGCACCACCGCGTTGCTCCAGTTGCTTAGGCTTATGGTCCAAATTTGAATCCCTGTAGAGCTCAAACAACTCTTCTTCGACCTCTTGAACAACCTGAGCCCGCACCTTCCCTTGACGATACTGGTCTAAGGTATCTGCCAACATCTCCTTTTCTAAAAAGTAGTAACGGTGGTAATCACAGGGCAACAGACCAATCGACTGCAAGAAGGGGAATGAAAAATCTAAATTGGTAATATTTTTAACAACCTCCTGATTCCCTCTTGAGTCACCGTATAAAGCTTCCATGACTTCACCAGTACGATTCTGGCCAGTCTGATCCCAAACTTCATGAAAATGGAAATGGTTTAATCCAACATGATTGGTTTGAATGGACGCCTCAGGCAGATTCAAAATCTGAGCTGCCGTCTTTTTCTGACCAATCGGAATATTGCATAAGCCAATCACCCTGTTCCACTGCAGTTCATTAACAATCGCTTCCGTTACTATGCCTGCAGGATTGGTAAAATTAATCAACCAAGCATCTGGACACAGCTCTTTCATGTCTGCAATGATACCCTTATAGGCCTCTATGGTCCGAAATGCCTTAAAGATGCCACCTGCCCCATTGGTTTCCTGTCCAAGTAGACCATGACTCAAAGGAATTGTCTCATCGATATAGCGTGCCTGTAATTGACCAACTCGGAACTGAGATGTCACAAAGTCTGCTCCCTTCAAAGCAGCCCTTCGATCCAGTGTCTCCTCTATTTTCCAGTCTAATCCAGCCTTTCTGACCATTCGACGTGCCAAATCAACAACTATCTTCTGCTTCTCAGCCCCGGCTTCAACATCTACAAACCACCATTCTCGAATGGGTAGTTGCTGGGCACGCAAAATCATCCCTTCAACTAGCTCAGGAGTATAGCTCGAGCCACCACCGAGTGTGACTAATTTGATTGATTTCACGACCTGTTCTCCTTTCTTTGTTCATATATTCTTATTATATTCCTGTTTCTACCTTTTGTAAACGCGTACACTTCCTGTCTTTTTCCGTAATATAAAGGAAACTCCCCTCAAGACAAGCAAAAACGACCTCCAACACGGAAGTCGTTTTTATCTCCTATATTTCCAACTCTATAAGACTATAGTGGGTAAAACCAATTGTATAACCTTTTTGAATGTAGAAAAAAGTTCCATGTGGCTTATAAAGCCTCCAAACTCTCATTAGTAAGATTTATCCAAAATGAGTCTGGATTCCTAAATCTAGAGATTGAAGAGTGCAGATCCTATCACAAACTCTCTCAGAACGAAAGATAAAAATAGCATCATCAATGAATATGACATGAAACACATAAAGAACTTCAGCTTTATACCATATTCCAACGAATTAGTCATCTGCTCTTACTTTTTCAATTTCTCCAATCATTTCTACTCTATCCTGATGTCTCCCAGACTCAAATTCAGCATCCAGCCAGTTATCTACAATCATCTTTGCCATTTCAATTCCAACAACTCTAGCACCAAACGACAGTACATTGGTATCATTATGTTGACGCGATAATCGTGCTGAATATGGTTCACTACAAATCACACAACGAATCCCTTTGATTTTATTTGCCGTAATACCAATTCCCACACCTGTTCCACAGATTAAAATTCCTCTTTCAACCATACCACTAGCAACAGCCTCCGCTACTTTCTTACCAGCTTCTGGATAATTAAAACGCTCCGTCGAATCCGTTCCATAATTAATTACTTCATAACCATATTTTTCTGTAATATACTTTGAAATAATTTGTTTATACTCAATCGCTACATGGTCATTCCCGATTCCTATTTTCATAACTCTCTTAACTCCTTCACTAATTGTTTATAGGATTGATTCTTTCCAAATAACGCACTTGTTCCCAAGATGTATCCGTCACACCCCAATCCCTCTAACTCCTTTATAACGTTTGGGCTGCAAGCCCCATCAATAATAACTTTATAGGAATAGTCACTCTTCAATTGAGTTAATTGCCGAATCTTATTTTTTGTAAAATTCAAAAAGGATTGCCCAGCAAATCCAGGGTTAACTGTCATAATCAAAACATAATCTACTAAACCTAGTAATCCCTTAATACTCTCTATACTAGTATCAGGATTAATTGCTAAACCTGACAGTTTTTCTCGACTTCTAATATGTAGTAATGTTTTTGAAACATATCTTTCACTTTCTGGATGTATATAAATCAAATCTGCTCCAGCATCAATAAATAAATCTACTTTACTAGATGGATTCTCAATCATTAAATGACAGTCAACCAGCTTATTTGTTAACCCCCTAATGGCTTTAACATCATTGAATCCCATTGTAAAATTCGGAACAAATACACCATCCATAATATCACAGTGATATATATCAACACTAGCTTCTTCTAAAGAGGTCATCTCTTGTTTTAGATTTGAAAAATCTGCACACATCATACTTGGACACAGTAACTTCATAACTTTATTCTCCTAAAATTTATAAGAAGCTCTAAATACCTATTTAGAGCTTCTTTTCTGGACAATTCATTGATTATTAAGAGTTAGGAATAACAAGAGGAATAATCTTACTAAGTTTTTCATCATACCTATCTGAAATCACCGTAACATCTTTTAGATCAAATGCCTTTACATTTGATAAATTATGAAATTTTGAACTATCACCTAACAGATACACATTATCAGAGTGTTCTTTTACCAACCGTTTTTTAGTAGCTTCAACAAGAGTTGGAGTAGTTACCCCATACTTCTCATCAATACCATTCACACCAAGAAAAGCCTTTGTAAAATAGATATTTTTCAAATTTTCTTCCGTCAGCGGACCACTAATAGACGAAGTCATGACATTGAATTGCCCTCCCAAGATAATAATCTCAGCAAGTGCTTCCTCTGTTATAACAGAAAATATGTCTGTGTTGGTCGTGTAAATGGTGATTTTTTGGTGCATAATCTGTTTAAACAAAGAGGTGCAACTAGACCCTGAATCAAGGTAGATTACATCCCCTGTCTCAACAAACTGAGTAGCCAGCTCTGCTAGAATATCTTTTTCTTGACTATGTAAGGTAATTCTTTGTGATATTGGGATTTCGCCTGTTGTTGAGACCAACTTTATGGCTCCACCAGACAGGTAATCAATTTTTCTCTTTTTTTCCAACTCCTTTAAATCTCTTCTAAGTGTCGAGTCTGAAATTGTTGGAAATTGTTTTTGTAACTCTTCAATCTTTAAAATATCTGTATGTTTTAATAACTCTAATATTTTTTGTTGTCTTTCATATGGAATCATTATTTAATTTCCTCACTTTTCAATAATGATACCATATTACCTGCTTATTTTCATTATTCTTAAGCTAATTTATCTTCTTTATTTGTAAATAGATAACCTAAAACAGCTCCCACAACAACTGAAAGTACCAAACCAATTACACCATTGATAATATTACTATTATCAACAATAAATGAAGGGAAGGTTGTCACACTACCAAACACAAATGCATTCGTGACTACCTTTGTTAAACCAAGGTAAGCACCACCTACTGCACCAGCAATAATTTGTGCCAAGAAAAGTTTTTTATTCTTGATCAAAAGACCGAACAATGTTGGCTCAATAATCGCTGAAAGTGCAATCGTAATAGCACCAGTTAATGCAAAATTTTTCAACTCTTTGTTCTTTGCTTTGAACCAAACACCTAGAGCTGTACCAATTACAGCAAAATTACATGCAAATGTTAACGGACAAATGTAGTCGTAGCCAACTTGAGAAATATTATTAATCATAATCGGATTGACTGCCCAGTGAATCCCAAAACTAACAAGGACACTCCATCCTCCACCAATAACAACACCTGTTAACATACCACTTCGTTCAATTAACCAATTTACACCATTCGCAATTAATTCCCCACCATAGACTCCTAGAGGACCAATCACAATCGTCGTTAATGGCACCATGATAAGTAGCGAAATAAGAGGAACAATAACTAACTTTAATGTTTCTGGCACATTTTTATCCAACCATTTATACAGGTAGGAATACACCCAGATTGCAAAGATAATCGGAACGACAGTAGAATTATAATTCATTAAAACGACTGGAATACCAAAGAAAGAACTCATCGCCCCATTTCCAGTGTCACCAAGTAATGCTAGAAAACTTGGATGGAGCAAGGCACCACCAATTAAAGCTGAAATATAAGGACTGGCACCAAAACGTCGAGCCGAAGAGAATGCTAACAACACTGGAAGGAAATAAAACACTGCCATAGAAGCTGAAAACAAGATAGAATATGTGCCACTTGACTCTGAAATAAGTCCTAATTGTACACATAAAATTAATAGACCACGAAGAATCCCTGAACCAGCTAATGCTGGTAGTAGAGGAGAAAAGATTCCTGAAATAGCTGAGAATACTTTACTCAATATACTTCCATCTTGATTAGTTGTATCTACGCCTTCTCCCCCGCGGTCACCTTTGACCAATACTTCAAATTCATCATAAACATGCGGAACTTCAATCCCGATTAGGATTTGATATTGACCCGCTGTATTGATAACATCTACTACTCCTTCTACCGCTCTTACGGCTGCATCATCTGCCTTAGAGTCGTCTTTCAGATTCAAGCGAAGACGTGTCGCACAGTGTGTCATCCCAGCAATATTTTCTACACCACCAACATGTTCAAGAATGTCCTTAGCAGTTTGTTTGTAATCCGCCATATGAATAACCTCTCTTTAATTTTATTGATTTCCTTTTAGGAATGTTAACATAAGTTTACTTGCTGCAATTGCATCATTTGAATCAATAACAGATTGAATTTTTTCCAATCCAACAGAATCAATGAGTTTGTCCATATAATGAATCATTTGAGCATTCATTTCTGCTTCTTCAACTGCTGGCTCAATAACGGGAAATGTATCAAAATAAATCACCCCATCAAATTGATGTTTCTTCAAATAATAAAGCAGTTCCAACATTTTAAATGGAGAAGCGGTTCCAATCATTAAACCATCATCTACGACACCGTAACCATCGTTCGCATGAATACCATAAAGCTGTCCTCGACTAGCAAAGATATCTGCAGCAAATGCTGGATTTTCATGCTTCATCAGCATATGACAGTAATCCAATGTAACTCCAATGTTGGGGCGATCAATTTCATGAAGAAGCATACCTGTGACCCCCATACTATCAACAAAAGCATACGCTCTCTCTTCGTAAGGTTTGTATTCGATACTAATCTTCATATCAGGTGCATAATCACAAATCGTTTGATAGGCTTTCACTAATTGCTCCCACACCTTACGATAGTTGATTTGAAAATTATAATCAAATCCATCAAAACCTAACCAGATTGTTACTATTTTTCCACCTGCTTCACGACAGTAATCAACCGCTTCTTTACAAAGTTGTAAGGCTTTATCAGCAATCTCTGGGTTTGCATTCCCAAGTTCTCCATTGTTAAATTCACTACGAAAACGAAGAGCCAAGCCATTTAATTTTAAATTGTAACTCTCTAATAAATGAATCATTTCATTAGGAGAGATCCCCTGGACATGCTCTGGATAATTCAAATCCACATAATCCATCCCTGCTATTTCAAAATCTCGAAATGTCTTTTTAAGATTATACCCTTCTATTCTTAAGTAAGAATTGATTCTTGTTGCTAATTTCATATTACCCTCCTTTTCTTATTTATATCTTACCACATCAAAAAAACGTTTTCAACATTTTTTGTCATATTTTTTTATTTTTCTTCATTTTTTGTCATATATTTTCATAAATTACCTTCTTATATCTTAAAAAATAACCTGAAACAATGACTTCAGATGAAAATATTAGGAAACACGTAACGACTTAATAACTCCAAGGAACTACTAATAGTTGCTTTAAAACACAAAGAAAAAGATTGAAGAAAATGTGTCCAAATTAGACTTTTTCTTCAATCTGAGAATATTTTTTGTAAGAAGTATTATTTATTTTATCGAATCAATCCTAAAGCAGCCATACTCAGTTTCCATACATCCAGTTACTTCACAACAATATTAACCAGTTTGTTCGGAACACTAATCACCTTGACCACTGTTTGCCCAGCGATTTCAGCTTGGATTTTTTCGTCTGCAAGGGCAATTTTTTCAAGTTCATCTGGTGCTAAGTCTTTGGCTACAGTCAAGCGAGCTTTTACTTTGCCTTTGATTTGGACAACGATTTCCACTTCGTTTTCTACCAGTTTACTTTCGTCATATGTTGGCCATGCGACATAGCTGATTGACTGGCCTGTATTTGCAAGACCCTGCCAGAGTTCTTCTGCCAAGTGTGGTGCAAATGGGGCGATCAATTGGACAAAGCCTTTGGCGTATTCGATGTAAATCTTATCTTCTTTGTTGGCTGCGTTGACAAAAATCATGAGCTGGGCGATAGCCGTGTTGAATTTTAAGTCTTCAATATGCTCAGTCACTGTCTTCACAGTTTCATTGTAAACTTTATCAAGCGCTCCGCCATTTTCCGCCACAAGCTCTTTAGTCGTCAAGAGGCGGTAGACACGGTCAAGGAACTTACGGCTACCCTCGAGGCCTTCTTCTGACCAGGCGATTGACGCATCAAGTGGGCCCATGAACATCTCGTAAACACGGAGGGTATCCGCACCAAACTGCTCGACTACATCATCTGGGTTGACCACGTTTTTAAGGGATTTGGACATCTTAGCAGGTGCCTGCTCCAACTCCTCACCAGTCTCGATGTGGAAGAAGGAACCGTCGCGTTTTTCAACTTTATCTGTCGCTACAAGGGCACCACGGCAGTCACGGTAGCTAGTCCCCAAAATCATCCCTTGGTTAAAGAGTTTTTGGAATGGCTCTTTAGTCGGCACAACACCGAGGTCGTAAAGGAACTTGTGCCAGAAGCGAGCGTAGAGCAGGTGAAGGACTGCGTGCTCGGCACCACCGATGTAGATATCCACTGGCAACCAAGCTTTGAGAAGCTCCTCATCTGCCAATTTTTCATCGTTATGTGGGTCGATGTAGCGGAGGTAGTACCAGCTAGAACCCGCCCATTGTGGCATAGTGTTGGTCTCACGGCGGCCTTTGACACCGTCTTCACGCACCACTTCCAACCAGTCTGTCAGGTTAGCAAGCGGTGATTCGCCTGTACCTGAAGGCTTGATGTCTGAGGTTTTTGGCAATACCAGAGGTAACTCATTTTCTGGTACTGCTGTGGAAGTGCCGTCTTCCCAGTGGATGATTGGAATTGGCTCACCCCAGTAACGCTGGCGGCTGAAGAGCCAGTCGCGGAGGCGGTAAGAAATTTTCTCTTGACCAACACCATTTTCTTCCAACCAAGCTACCATTTGGGCAATAGCTTCTTCCTTGTTAAGACCATCTAGGAAATCAGAATTGATGTGGGCACCATCTTCTGTATAAGGGGCTTCTTCTACATTTCCACCTTCCAGAACTGGAATGATGTCCAAATTAAACTGCTTGGCAAATTCCCAGTCACGCTCATCGTGGGCAGGAACAGCCATGATAGCACCTGTTCCGTAGCTTGCCAACACATAGTCCGCAATCCAGATTGGAATTTCTTTGTTATTGACAGGGTTGATAGCATAAGCACCAGTCCAAACACCTGTCTTATCTTTTGCTAGGTCTGTACGGGCTAGGTCTGATTTGAGAGAGGCTTGGCGTTTGTACTCTGCCACAGCCTCTGCTTGTTCAGCTGATGTGATACTATCTACCAAGTCATGCTCAGGAGCAAGAACTGCGTAGGTGGCACCGAAAAGGGTGTCAGGACGGGTAGTAAAGACAGTGAAGTCCTTGTCTGTGTCCTTGATTTTGAAGGTCACATTGGCACCAGTTGACTTGCCAATCCAGTTGCGTTGCATGTCTTTGATAGACTCTGGCCAATCAACTTCTTCTAGGTCATTAAGCAAACGCTCTGCATAGGCAGTGATTTTCAACATCCATTGACGCATTGGCTTGCGGACAACTGGGTAGCCACCACGTTCAGACGTTCCGTCAGGAAGGACCTCTTCGTTGGCGATAGCCGTTCCCAATTCTTCCACCCAGTTTACAGGCACTTCTGCCTCATAGGCTAGGCCTTTTTCATACAACTTGGTGAAAATCCACTGGGTCCACTTGTAGTAGTTAGGGTCTGTCGTATTGACCTCGCGGTCCCAGTCATAAGAAAAGCCAAGGGCGTTAATCTGACGTTTGAAGTTAGCAATATTTTCCGCTGTAAAGTCAGCTGGGTCATTGCCCGTGTCCATAGCGTATTGCTCCGCTGGCAAACCAAAGGCATCCCAACCCATTGGGTGAAGAACGTTATAGCCTTGGGCACGCTTGTAACGGCTGAGAATGTCCGTCGCCGTATAGCCCTCAGGGTGACCAACGTGCAAGCCTGCACCAGACGGATAAGGGAACATGTCTAGGGCATAAAAGTTTGGCTTTTCTGCATCTGTTCCCGTTTTAAAAGTATGATTTTTTGCCCAAAATTCCTGCCATTTGGGCTCGATTTCCTTGTGATTGTAGAAGCTCATGTCATTTCTCCATGTCAATAAATTATCTTTACCATTATATCATGAAATCAGGAAAGAAAAAAGCAGGATTGTAAACCCTGCTAAAAGAGAAGATTAAATTATTTTTTGAGTTCTACACGGTAATTTCCATATAAGCTTTTAACGTATTCTTCCGCATATCTTTTTCCTTCTGGTCCTAAAAATGGTCCAGCATAAAGGTTTCCAAATTGGTCCACCACAATCCATTCTTGCATAATGCTCACCTCCCTTCGCATCATTTATAAATCGTCTAGAGATAGTTTACCTGTTCGCAAATCACATTCAATATCCTTAGCAAATTTCTCTGTTAGACGCTGACGATTGTACAATTCTTTTACCCGCCGTGTGACATCTAAACAGATGATTTCACCACCATCATCTATTTCTACTTCTATTTTTCCTGGGCGATAAATCGTCCAGTTACCATTTCCTTTTCCCAACTCTCTGACAAAAAATCCTTCTGGCCGCCATTTATTTAGTACAAATTTCAGCGTTCCCTGATCCGCGAATGATACACGCGGTGTAAAAACAACTTTCGTTACCTTCATGGCTTCTCCCTAGTTAGCATTGTAACCAAAAACTCTCGTCCGCAAGGTTTCCTTCCACCAAGCTTCACGAGCTAAGATAAGGTGGTCATCTACTCGTCCATTGTAATTTTCTAAAAGGCTATATTGAAAATTAGTCTTGATATAGTCAAAACCTTCGTCCTTGACAAGCTGACGCAATTCTTTGTTGCCACCGTGACCATTATTGACATAGGATTGCCAACGCGACAAAAGCATGCCGCTATCACTGGTGGCAGAACCAACATAATGCTTGCCCGTTTGTCTATCTGTCAATAAATAGACGGCCTTTTGATTGCCAAGGGCTGTTAACCAATCCTGCTTTTGCAGGCGGAAAATGCTTTCCAGTTGGTAATAAGAAAGGCGGATATTGTCATAACCAGGAAAGTCATCCCCCGTCCAAGGCGTAGGGAGCAGTTCTCGAATAACAATGTCCTTTGCAGAACGTTCAAAATAACGTACCGTCGAAATCCCAACTTTAAAATCAATAATCAGGCGATCGAAGTAAGCAGCAAACTCCTCCCGCACCTTTCCTTCATAAGACTTCCCAGAGGTGACCGGTAGCTGTTCTGTTATTTCCTTCACCGTTGTTAATAACCATTTATTGTGACCGACTTTAATAAAGTTGACCACAATCTCTCCAACACGAAAATAGTTTTTTCCTTCTGGATTGTAAAAAATATTCCAATTATTTACTTGTTCCTTGTCCGCTAGATAGTAGGACTTAGTATAATCCACACTACCTTCCCAGACATGGAAACGGAGCTTTACTTTGGGTAAGGCTTCATCAGAAAAATGAAATAAATCTTTTAAGGTCAAAGTGTTCATCAGTTTCTCCTTTACCTA
Source organism: Streptococcus suis 10581 (assembly GCA_000440235.1). Classification (GTDB taxonomy): domain Bacteria; phylum Bacillota; class Bacilli; order Lactobacillales; family Streptococcaceae; genus Streptococcus; species Streptococcus suis_F. The sequence goes on from ALKQ01000003.1 coordinate 41,824, forward strand.
TGGGTTAAGTATTGACTGGTAAGTCAATACTTGGTATACGTAGTATATCAAGGCAAATTCTTCTCTCTAACGATAAACCTTCCTAAAGTTACGCAAGAACCAACACAAAAAAGGATAAATTGCATTCTACCGAACAGATTGCAGCTTATCCTTTTTTCACATTATTATTCATCCAGAACCGAATCCACAATGACTTCAAAATCTGTCCGTTCATCACGCGCCTTGATGCCAGCCTTGACATCCAGAACGTAGTCCGTGATGATGCCGTCAACTTCCGAATTGACAAAGCGTTGGATGGATTCTTCCGTATTAACTGTCCAGACGATGACTTTCTTGCCTTGGGCTTTCAGGTCAGCAACCTTTTCTGGACCTGCTTCTGCCTCTTCCATAATCAGATAATCGCCCTGCAGGTCTTCTGTCTGACCGATAGAGAAGTAATAGAGATAACCAGACACCATCTCAGGATAGGTTTCTTCGATGTAGGTAATCAGCTTGTAGTCCAAAGACAGCAGAGCCACTTCCTCTTCAACACCATAGGCCTTGACTATGGCAACAATGTCGTCCACCATTTGCTTGTCGGCTGTTTTGCCCTTCAGTTCGATAAAGAGGCCAATCTTACCCTTGCTGGCTTCGATCACCTCCTCAATCGTAGGAACAGGCTGGGCTGGACGACTACTGTCAAAAGCATCCGCAACTTGCAAGTCCTGGATTTCAGCCAGGGTCATCTCACTAGAACTGCGGCTGTCACCAGCAACACGCTTGAAATCACCGTCATGGTTGAGGACATAGTGACCGTCTTTGGTCCGTTGAATATCAATCTCAGACCAGGCCACCCCTTCCTCCGCAGCTGCTAAAATACCTGCAATCGTATTTTCAGCACCCAGGTCACCTCCACCACGGTGGGCGACTAAGGCAATCTCACGATTTACACGGAAAATCGTGTCAAAATGCTGCACCAACAAGTAAGCAAAGACAAAATTTCCTGCCAAGATGAGCAGAATCAAGCTGGTCACCAAAAACTTGGTACGCAGGCGAATGGTCGGCAAGATGTCCTCCTGCCACTTACTGGCCTTGGTCGAAAGAGTGACTGCAGGAGACAGTCCTTCAGCCGCTTCGTAATCATAAAAGGCATCCGTCACTCGATAAATCATCATCGGCGGAAAGAGGAAGGTCAGAAAGCTGACAATATCCACGACTACAAGGAGGATAAACAAGAGATACAAACGACTTTGATTTGTCTGCTCTGCCTGACTGACCAAAACAAAGACAAGCAGGGCTATCAAGGTAACAAAGAGAGGGATAAAGTAGACAAGGCCATTTTTCACAAAAATCCCGACAAGACGCTTGATTAGCGCTCGACCGTATTTCTTTGTCAGTCCAAGAGAGGAGCGAATAGCTGAACCGATCGTTTTCCCACCAATGAGAACATAGTGGAAGGTGAATATCAGTCGATAGCTCAGATAGGTCAATATCAGGAGAACTCCTATATAAAGCGATAGATAAAGAGGGTTGGCATAAATCACCGAAGTGATAAAGTTGGGAATCTGGAACTGCCGCATAGGGCCAATGGTGACACCCAGTCCCAAGAGCGGGAAAATCAAGGACACATAGACCATGAGCAAAAGGCCTGCTGGACTAAAGAGGGACTTGAGAGAGGTCAAGCCCAGCCAGAGCATGTGACGTGCGGTCATTTCAATCTTTTCTTCCTTTATAAGAGCGCTGGTCAAGATAAAGGTGTTGACATCTAGGCCAATCAAAATCACCATCATGACCAAGGTCGCCAAAAGAAAGCCAATCCCTTGGAAGCTCAAAAGAAAGGACACATAATCCCCACTGGAAATCCCCGTCCGCCCTGATAAAGCTAAAAAAGTATCAATGGCAAAGGAATACAAGGGATAAATAACCAGAGCCAATAGCCCCTTACTAAGCAATTGGTATTTGGTGAAAAGCCAGACGATCCGACCACGAAAGGCCCAGCTGGTTGAAACTTTCTTTCCTGTTTTCATATCTCCTCCGAAAAGTTTTTTTGTTATTGTACCATAATTAATATTCTGTAACAATGCCGACTAGAGAGTGCTATTTCCCACAAGAAAAAGGGAGTGGGAAAGAACTCGACTAGTCAAAAAAAGAGTTCGTCTTCCCACCCCCGCACAGTTGATTAGGTCAGATTTGGAGTGTGAAACACGAACAAATCTGCCAATCAACCACTGCGCTGAGATGTTGACACGAACTCTAAGAAGCGAAGCTGGACTTTATGCCCAGCTTCTTTGTCTGTTTTACCAAATAATCACACGGTCTTCTTTGGCACGCCACATGCCATCACCTTCTTGAACGCCAAAGGTTTCATGGAATTCATCAAAGTTTGGCAACTGGATGTTGGTGCGTAAGTGACCTGGTGCGTGGACATCCACACTTGCCAACATCTGCATGAACTCAGGACGGGCCTTCATTCGCCAGATGCGAGCAAAGTTAGTGAAGAATTCCTCTGCGGAGAAGTCGTCCTCCGACTTGGCTGCTTCAAGAGCTGCTGCAATCCCACCAAGGTCAGCAATGTTTTCTGACACTGTCAATTTACCATTGATTTTGGCACCGTAAGAATCCTGACCTTCAAACTGGTCAATAACCTGCTGGGTACGGGCCTCAAAGGCTGCATAGTCTTCTTCTGTCCACCAGTTATTAAGACTACCATGCTCATCAAAGGAGGCACCATTTGAGTCAAAGGCATGGGAAATCTCGTGGGCAATGACGGCACCGATACCGCCGTAGTTAGCTGATGAAGATTGCTCCAGCGAGTAGAATGGCGCCTGCAAAATGGCTGCTGGGAAGACAATCAAGTTCTTCTGTGGGTTATAGTAGGCATTGACCATGTGAGCCGGCATGCCCCACTCCTTAATGTCCACAGGCTTGTTCCACTTGCTCCAACCATGAGCAATGTCAATCTTGTTTAGTTCGATAGCATTTTCCACCAAGGACTTGCCTGGGTCAACAAGCTTCTTATAATAACGCTCTGGCAAGGCTTCTGGATAGCCGATGTAAGGCTTGATGACATTGAGTTTGACAATGGCCTTGTCACGCGTTTCCTGAGCCAACCAGTCGGCCGTTTCCAAACGAGATTTGTAGACCTCGATCATCTTGGTAACTTTTGCTTCCACATCAGCTTTTGCTTCTGGTGAGAATTTCTCCCCAGCATACCAAAGACCGAGGGCTTGGTTAAAGTAGCCTTGTGCCAAGTTGTAGGCTGCTTTTTCTTGGTTTTGAGCCTGTGGCGTACCAGAAAGGGCACGGCTGTAGGCACCAGATAAAATGCGGATTTCATCCGACAGGAAGGCTGTATAAGCTCCTGCCGCTTTCAAAATCAAGGTCGCCTTCAAAAGCTCCCAATTATCCGCACTGTAAATGTCCTTGGCAGCCTGCCAGAAACGCTCCTCAGGCACGATAATCTTGTCTGGCGTTTGTCTTAAAATCGCTGTAAAGAAAGCATCCAAAGGCAACTCTGGTGCCAAGGCAGTAAAATCTGCCCACTCGTAGGGGTGGTAGAGTTTGGCGTACTCAGAACCTTCTTCATTTGACAGAACATACTTGGCAATCGTGGCATCTAGTTCCAAACGTTTATCTAGGAGGTCCTTGATTTCCTCATCACTGAAACCGAACTTAGGCAGGAGGGCTTCTTGGCTCTCTCTCCACGTTTTGAGCAACTCTGCTCCTTTTTCATGCCCTTCCTCATAGTAGGTCGTATCTGGCAGGATAATGCCTAGAGAATCTGCCCAGAGAACATTGGTGGTCGCATCCATAAAGTCAGGTGCTACGCCAAATGGCATAAGATTTGGCTTGCCAGCTAACTCATATTCTGCCAGCTTGCTGGTAAATTCTTCGAAAGAGTTAAGAGACTTGTACTCTGCAATCAAGGCCTGGGCAGGTTCTGCACCCAAACGGTCACGGGTTTCATAGTCAGCCACTTGCTTGTGGAAGGCTACAAAGTTTTGCAAAACGCTATCTTCTGGGACATTTTCTCCCGCCAACCATGCGTTTGTCGTGTCAATCATGAGTTTTTCAATATCATCCGCCAGGTCTGAAAAACCTCCAGTTCTTGGCTTATCATCTGGAATGACGGCTGTTTTTGCCCATTCACCATTGACGTATTCGTAAAAATCATCTTGTAAACGTGTCATTGATTTTCTCCTTTGTCTTTCTTAATGACTATAATAACAAAAAATTCTGACAATTTCACTTATCAGGTGACCATGACCAAGTATTTTTTAGAATAATACTCGAACAAACCACAAGAAGGCTGACAACGGCACAGGTCCCTGACATGGTTAAATCCAGTTGATTGGCCACTAAAAAAACTAGCACAACCGTTAAAATAGCGATACCTTGCCCTAAAAGAAGCAATTGCCAAAAGGATTTGACCCAACGTAGGGCAGCCATACTTGGTGCCACCAAGAAAACAATAACAGTCATCGAGCCAATCGCTTCAAAGGCCAGAACAGTGGTTAAGGAAACTAGAATCAAAATAACCATTTCTAAAATCCTTGTTCGTAAGCCAGACAAACGAGCATGGTTGCTGTCAAATAGATACACTTGTAAACGATGGTAAGCCCAAACAAAAAATAGAACAATAACCAACCAAGCCAAACTCGACTTGACCAGACTAACAGGGAGTGACCAGGCTAGAACATCCATACGATGGAGCGGAGCAAAAAGTACTTCCCCCTGCAAAACCAGATCCACATCCAAATGAACATTGCGAGCAAAAAGAGAAATAAGCAAAACCGCCACCGCAAAAAAGAAAGAAAAAACTAGACCTGTTGCGGCATCATGCGCTATCTTTCGACTATGCAGACGGTCAATGGCAAGAACCGATAATAACCCAAACAGACTGGCACCAACTATTAGCAATGGCGAATCCAAACTATGACTAATAAAAAATCCCAGAACAATCCCAAGCAAGACAGAATGCGATAGCGCATCTGCCAACATCGATTGATTTTTTACAACCAGTATCGAGCCGAGTAAGCCACAAGAACTAGCAATAACCATCAAAATGAGTAATACTTCAAACACGACCATTCTCCTTTCTGACATAGGTAACATACACAAATGCAGACAGGGTCAGACCTGTCAGACAGACGATAATAGTCGGTCCAGTCGACAAGCCAGATACACTGGAGCTAATCCAGGTCCCTACGAAAGCCGACCCAATTGCAACGATTCCTGCCAGTAACAGACTCTTGTGATACGATTTTCCCAGCATCAAGCCAAAGACAGCTGGTGCAATCAAAAAACTACTCATCAAAATAGCTCCGACTAACTTTAATCCTACTGCAATTAGGCAAATCATCAAAAACATCGTCAACTGCTGCAAGTACCTTACACGAACACCAATAACCCTTGCAAAAGTTTGATCAAACAGATACAGCTTATAGTCTTGATAAAAGAAAGCAAACAATACCAAAGCCAATAGAGAAATAATTCCGATGAGTATCACATCATCCAGCTGAATAAAGGCTGCCTGTCCAAATAGATAGGTTTGCAATCCAGCTTGGGAAGCCCCTGCAAAGGCTTCATTTCCCTGAATAGCATTTTTCAAGACCATTCCCAAACCAAAGAAAGAAGCAGACACCAATGAAAGGGCATTGACTAGGCTGTGACCACCTTTTCGACGCAGCCAATGGACAAGTGCATAAGAAAGGTAGCCTGACAACACTGCTCCTAACAGCAAGTAGAGAGGATGTCGCGACTGAAAAATCATGAAAGAGACAATCACTCCAGGATAAGAAGCATGCCCAAGAGCATCCCCAAGCAAACTCTGTTTAGTAAGAACAGATATACTTCCGATAGTGCTGGCTGCTACAGCTAAGCTGACGGTCCCTAAAGCAACTGTCCAGAAAGAATACTCTTTGAAAACCTCAAACATGACTGCCTCCTTTGGCATTTCCTAGAAACAGTCCATTTCCTATGCTGTAGGTCGCCTGATAATTCTCACTTGTCAAAGTCTCATCCATCGGACCAGAGTCAATCACATGCTTATGAAGCCAGACAAGGTGATCAAAGTAGGCATCCAGCGTCGTTAAGTCATGATGAATGACAATGGAAGTTTTCCCTTCACATTGGAACTCCTTGAGCATATCCATGATCATGATTTCTGTTGCCTGATCAATCCCTGCCAGAGGCTCATCCATAAGATACAATTCTGCTTCTTGTGCCAGGGCTCTGGCTAGAAAGACCCGCTGACGCTGCCCGCCTGAAAGCTGATCAATCTGACGATGGCGTAAATCCGCAATTTTTAACCGTTCTAGAGCCTGCTCAACAATCTGTCTATCAGTCTTAGTCGGTCTTCTAAACATTCCCTTACTATGAGCGAAGCGTCCCATCAGAACAATTTCAAAAACTGTTGCAGGAAATTGCCAGTTTACTTGACTGGATTGGGGAATATAGGCTACTTTTTGAGCAATCAACCTCTCTAGACCTGCCTCCTGACCAAGCAAGCGAACCTGCCCTGTGTCAGGTTTTTCCAACCCCAAAATGACCTTGAATAGACTGGACTTCCCAGCACCATTTGGTCCAACAATAGCCGTCCGACTCCCTCTGGGAATCACCAAATTGACATTTTCTAAAGCCATGGTCTGACTGGCTGAATATGCTAAATTGACATCTTTTAATTCAATGATTGCTGACATATTTCCTCCTATTTTTAAAAATGATATACCTCATTCATACTCAATGAAAATCAAAACCAGACCAACCTACCAAGCTGAGAAAGTCGATAAGATTAAGATACCGTACCAACAAATTGCTGGCAAATCCTATACATCGCTTATTTCAACACATCAGTACATGAATTTGATTTTCGTAGAGCACCAATGCTTCCTTCAATCGTATGTTTATAAATCTGTTAAAAACGGTGAACTCGACCTAGACCGAGTCCTTTTTACTACTCATTTGAAATCCCTATTCACGCACAGACTACTGATATATAAAGTCCCGCTGTGAACCAAGATCATCGAGGTCTACAAACAGTATTTCTAGTCAAGGACCTCAATAACTGGTGTGATTTGCTACTAACGCCTATCCTCCCCAAAGCGTTGCCACCTCCTATAGAAAGAGTCCTATACTGCTTGTGCTCGAAACAATTGATTATCCTTCATATTGGTACCTATCAACTCTATCTTCGGTAATATCTCTAGTCTTCATTGAATAGCAAGTCCGTTCGACCTGTACTATTTTAGATATTTAACCATCAATTTAACATTATGTTTGTACATGTCGATAAAGGTATCACCTTCCTCGCCTTCTGGTGCCAAAGAATCTGAGAATAACTCCTTACCTTCGCCAGTAACAACTTCAACCTGACCGCCTTTAGCTTTTACTGCCTCTTGCAATTTCTCCATGCGTTCTGGATTAGTTGTAGACTCTGTAAAGATAGCCTTGATATTATGGTCAATGATTAGGTTAACTGTCTCAATCATGTCACTATTAGCCACTTCTGAGTCGGTGCTCACGCCCTGAGGAGCATAGAGAGTGAAGTCATAACTAGCAGCAAAGTAATTAAAGGCATCATGTGGTGTTACCAAATAGCGACTTTCTTTTGGAATCACACTTAATTCTTTTTCTACCCAGGCATGCAAATCATCTAGCTGCGCTTGGTATTTTTCTGCATTTTTCTGAATCATCTCAGCTTTCGCAGGTAAGAGTTTTTGTAGTTCCTCTGAAGCTACAGCTACAGCTGACTTGTACAAGGGAATTGAAAACCAGAAGTGCGGATCGACAATCTCTTCCCCATCCTCATCCATCGTATTCAAGTCTTTTGCATTAAAGTTCTTAGATACTGCTACCCCAGTCTTTTCCAAGGCTTCAACCATTTTACCTTCAAAGTGCAAACCGTGGTAGAGAACGAGGTCAGCCTTTTGTAATTTTGATAAATCACTAGATTTGGCTACGTACAAATGAGGGTCTTCTCCCGCTGGAATCAGCAGGTCCCGCTCCACCTCATCACCCGCCAACTGATAGACCATGTCATTGAGGAAGGAAGTAGTCACAGCCACTCTTGGCTTACTAGAGCCTTCTGTGATTTGCGATGGACGACAAGCTCCTAGCCCTATTAGGGACAATAGCAGAGCAAAACTGAACAATATTTTCTTCATATAGGTTCTCCTTTTATTTTTATTAAGTATACCTAACTATATAATTAGATTAAGCTAAAAAATTCATTTTGTCAACTGATTTTTAAATTTTTTGATATAATAGTTTCAGTAGAAAGCGAGTTCTCATGACACCAAACAAAGAAGATTACCTAAAATGTATTTATGAACTGGGTCAATTAGACCAAAAAATTACCAATAAACTCATCGCAGAGAAGATGGCCTTCTCCGCACCAGCCGTTTCCGAAATGCTCAAAAAAATGGTAGCCGAAGAGCTCATTTCTAAGGATGCCAAGGCAGGTTATCTCCTCAGCCAAACTGCCCTTGAAATGGTAGCCAGCCTCTACCGCAAGCACCGCCTGATAGAAGTCTTTTTAGTTGAACAGCTAGGCTATTCCCCTGAGCAAGTCCATGAAGAAGCTGAAATTTTAGAACACACCGTTTCAGATCACTTTATCAATCAACTGGACAAACTGCTGGGCTATCCTCAAACTTGTCCTCACGGGGGAAGCATTCCTCAAGCAGGACAACCGCTCATCGAACGCTACCAGACACGGCTGTCACAGCTAACTGAGACAGGGAACTACCAGCTTGTCCGTATCCATGACTTCTATCAACTTCTTCAGTACTTGGAACAACATGAATTAGCTGTCGGCGATTTACTAACCGTCACAGACTTCGACCACTTTGCCCAAACCATCACCATCCAGTACAAGGACAAAGAGCTCGCCGTCCCAACAGCCATCGCTCAACAATTATTCATCGAAAAAACCAATCGCCCAGCCTAAACAAGCTGAGCGATTATTTTTTTCTCACATTACGGAAAATAAATCTGGCCGCAAAAAATAGTTGCCCACATACATACACTAACCCAAGTAGGAAACCTATATAAAAACAGCCCAATAGAAAGTGAGGGTTATAGGTTAAAGGCTGCAAGACAAACATGAGAATCCCTACCAAGCCCCACCGCATACCCCAGGTCATCTTTCTCTGGATAATCCACTCCAGCCAATCTTCTCCAACTGAACTTCTGGTTTCCAGATACTCTTGATTAAGGTCTTGAAAAAATTTTCTCATATTCTTGCTCACCTCATCCTAACTTCAAAGCATAGACTACCACTTTGTGACAATATTATTATAGCACATTGTTTTCAAATAACCAATACTGTCGAAAAAACCAGCCTACTTGGGCTGGTCTTCTTGTAGCCGCTCTTTGAGGCGGCGACGGTATAAAATCTGCGAAGGAATGAAATATAGAAAACTTGCTAAGATAATCCAACGTTTATCCAAATCACTGAAATAAATTGCTAAGATTAGTACAAAAGCAAGGATTAAATAAAAGAAATGATTGGTTAATAACTTTTTCATCCGACACCTCCACATTTTCTTGATATTAGTATATCAAATAAACCTATAAAAGTATAGAGGTCTAGCGATTTTTGGTATCTAACACAATGGTCACCGGCCCATCATTGACCAGACTAACCGCCATATCCGCCCCAAAAACGCCCACTTCAACGGGCACAAAGTCTGACAAAGCCTGGTTAAAGGCATCGTAGAGTTGGCTGGCTAGGGCAGGAGCTGCCGCTCCTGTAAAGGCAGGGCGATTGCCTTTTTTTGTATCCGCAAAAAGAGTAAATTGGGAAATGGATAAAATCTTGCCCGCCACATCTTGAACAGACTTGTTCATCTTGCCTGCCTCATCTGAAAAAATCCGCATATTGACAATTTTCCGAACAGCATAGTCCAGGTCTTCCTGGCTGTCATCTGGTCCCACACCGACTAGGAGCAAAAGTCCTTGTTCAATTTGCCCATGGATACTTCCTTCGATGGTCACACTGGCCTGTGATACACGTTGTAGTACAATTTTCATCTTATCCGTTGGTCCTTTTCACTGAATAAACTTCTGGCACAGACTTGATCTTGTCCACCAGACTGGTCAAGGTTGCCAGGTTGGAAATACCAAAGGAGACGTGGATGGTCGCAAACTTCATATCCTTGGTTGGCTGGGCATTGACCGAGGAAATGTTCTTGCTGGCATTGGTCAAGACCTTAAGGACATCGTTGAGCAGTCCTGAGCGGTTAAGACCGTAAATATCAATATTTGCCATGTATTCCTTGGTCGAATTTTCATCCTCCCAACCGACATCAATCAGGCGGACATCATAGTTTTCCTGGCTCTTGAGGTTCATACAGTCCACACGATGAACCGCAACCCCACGTCCCTTGGTGATGTAGCCCACAATCTCATCACCCGGTACTGGGTTACAACACTTGGCAATCCGAATCAGCAAGCCTGACGCCCCTTCAATGACCACGCCACCTTCGTGACGGATTTTCAAACTATCTTTGTTGTCGTGTTTGACTTCGCCACCGTTGACCAATTCGTCCGCGGCAGCCTTTGCCTTAGCCCGCTCAGCTTCGCGACGCTCTTTTTCTGTCAGACGGTTAAAGACGGACACGGCAGAGATTTCTCCAAAACCAACTGCCGCAAAAAGGGATTCGTCGGTCTTGTAGCTGGTCTTTTGCAGGACTTCGTCCATGTGGCGACGGTCCAGATATTGGTTGGGAACGTAGCCATTTTCTTGGAGTAGGTTCTGGAGCATTTCACGCCCCTTGGAGACGGAAAGTTCCTTGTCCTGGTTTTTGAAGAACTGCTTGATTTTATTGCGAGCCTTGTGAGTCTTTACAAGATTGACCCAGTCACGACTTGGACCGAAAGAGTTGGCAGAGGTGATGATTTCCACCTGATCGCCTGTCTTAAGCTTGGTCGTCAGAGGTACCATGCGGCCGTTGACCTTGGCACCTGTTGCTCGCTCACCGACCTTGGTATGAATCTCATAGGCGAAGTCAATCGGTACAGAATCCTTTGGCAACTCACGCACAGCACCATCTGGCGTGAAAACGTAAATACGTTCTGTAAAAATATCATCCTTGACAGAATTTACAAAGGTTTGCGCATCCCCAGCCCCTTCTTGGAGTTCAATCAGGTTGTTGATCCAGCGCAACTCTTTTTCGCTGGCAGTTGCCTTGCCACCACGCTTGTAGGCCCAATGAGCTGCCACCCCGTATTCCGCAACCTGATGCATTTCCACCGTCCGGATTTGGAACTCGATTGGACCTTTTGGTCCATAGACTGTCGTATGGATGGACTGGTAGCCATTGGCTTTGGGACTGGCAATGTAGTCCTTGAAACGACCCGGCATCGGCTTCCATAATTCATGGATGTAGCCAAGCATGGCATAGACATCACTTGGTGTATCCATCAAGCAGCGAATAGCAGTCAGATCATATAGTTCGTCAAAACGCTTTTTCTTGTCATGCATCTTTCGATAGATGGAGTAGATATGCTTGGGACGACCGTAAATCTGTCCAATCAGATGGCGCTCCTCTGTGTATTCTCTTAACTTGTCGACGACTTCATTGACCAACTCTTCCCGTTCACGTCGTTTCTCCCTCATCATGTGGGTAATCTTGTAGAACTCAACTTCATTGAGGTAACGGAAAGACATGTCTTCCAATTCCCACTTGATCGAAGAAATACCCAGGCGGTGGGCAAGCGGTGCATAGATTTCCATTGTTTCACGTGAAATCCGTTCCTGCTTGTCCTTGCGCAAGTGCTTAAGGGTCCGCATGTTGTGAAGACGGTCTGCCAGTTTAACCAGAATGACCCGCATATCTTGGGACATGGCAATCAGCATGTTGCGGTGGTTTTCAGCCAACTGCTCCTCATGTGACTTATACTCAACCTTACCCAGTTTGGTCACACCGCCGACAATATGGCGAACCTCTGGTCCAAATTCAGCCTCCATATCATCCAGAGTTACCTCAGTGTCTTCTACTACGTCATGCAAGAATCCGCAAGCTACGGTTACCGCATCTAGCTTGAGCCCTGCCAAAATCCCTGCTACTTGAATGGGGTGGACAATATAGGGTTCACCTGATTTACGAAATTGAAGTTTATGAGCTTCAGTAGCATAGTTCAAAGCTTTCTCAACAAAGGCCACATCATCAGCTGGAAGATAGCTTGCTGTCAGTGCAACAACTTCCTCGCCAGTGTAATTGATTTCTTTCATTTGTTTCTCTCCCTAACTATTTCCTATTATTTTACCATTTTCACTGGAAAAGAAAAAGGAATCTAACAACATAAGACTACTAATTACAAACAATCCAAACCAAGTTCAGATTCGGCGAACGTTCCTTTTTTTATTGTTTTTCTTACTATTTTCACTTGTTTTTCAATCAAACGTTCAGAATTAGTCTTGATTTTTGCATTCCTTAGCTGTATAATGATTGTAGAAGATTATTACAAAAAGAAAATGGAGGATTCTTATGAATTTTCGTTTCAGTAAGTGTGCCGTAGCGCTCACACTAGCTCTCTTAGCTGCAAGCAATCCAAAATTAGCTCAAGCCGAAGAGATTCTCAACACAACTCCAGCTTCTTCAACAGAAGCAAGTCAGGCTGTACCAGTTGAAGCTGACACCACAGAGGAAGCTGATAATACAGAATCTCCTGTTCCAGCCACTACCGAAGCTGAAAATCCAAGCTCTTCCGAGACAGCTGAAACTAGTGATCCTACAAGCGAGACAAGTGACTCAACTGCTTCAGAAGCACGCACAGTCACTCCTGCTGCAACTGAAACTAGTCAGCCTGTTGAAGGACAAACTATTGATGTTCGCATTCTCGCAACAACTGACCTCCATACGAACTTGGTCAACTATGACTATTACCAGGATAAACCTGTAGAGACACTGGGTCTAGCAAAAACAGCTGTTCTTATCGAAGAAGCAAAAAAAGAAAATCCAAATGTCGTATTGGTAGATAATGGAGACACCATTCAAGGTACTCCTCTTGGAAATTACAAGTCTATCGTTGATCCTATTGAAGAAGATGAACAACATCCTATGTACGCCGCCTTAGAGACTCTGGGATTTGATGTCGGCACACTTGGCAACCACGAATTTAACTACGGCCTTGCCTACCTCGAAAAAGTAATTCGTACAGCCAACATGCCTCTAGTCAATGCCAATGTCCTCGATCCGACTACGAAAAACTTTCTCTACACCCCTTATACCATTGTGAAAAAGACATTCACAGACACCGAGGGTAAAAAGGTTACACTAAATGTCGGTGTTACAGGGATTGTTCCCCCTCAAATTCTCAACTGGGACAAAGCTTATCTAGAAGGAAAAGTGATTGTTCGTGATGCAGTTGAAGCCGTTCGCGATATTATCCCAACCATGCGAGAAAATGGCGCAGACATCGTTCTGGTCCTTTCCCACTCAGGTATCGGCGATGACCAATATGAAGTCGGTGAGGAAAATGTCGGTTACCAAATCGCCAGCCTGTCAGGAGTCGATGCGGTTATCACAGGTCACTCCCACGCAGAATTCCCAGGAACTGCCGAAAAACCAAGCTTCTATGCTAAATACTCTGGCGTGGATGATACAAATGGTAAAATCAACGGCACTCCTGTCACCATGGCGGGTAAATACGGTGACCACCTCGGCGTCATCGACCTCAATCTGGTCTTTAAAGATGACAAATGGACAACTACTTCTAGCAAAGCGGCTATTCGTAAAATCGATACAAAATCATCTGTAGCAGATAGTCGCATCATCGACCTTGCTAAAGAAGCCCATAACGAAACCATCAACTATGTGCGCCAACAAGTCGGTGAAACAACTGCTCCAATCAACAGCTTCTTTGCCCTTGTTCAAGATGATCCTTCTGTACAGATTGTTAACAATGCACAGATTTGGTATGCAAAACAACAGTTGGCGGGTACTTCAGAAGCTAATCTACCAATCCTATCTGCGGCTGCACCATTTAAGGCTGGTACTCGAGGCGATGCTTCAGCCTATACAGACATTCCTGCTGGCCCAATCGCCATCAAGAACGTAGCAGACCTTTACCTCTACGACAACGTTGTAGCCATCTTAAAAGTCAACGGTGCCCAACTCAAAGAATGGTTGGAAATGTCCGCAGGGCAATTCAACCAAGTTGACCCAAGCTCAACAGAGCCACAAAACCTAGTCAACACAGATTTCCGCACTTACAATTTTGACGTTATTGACGGAGTAACTTATCAGTACGATATTACGCAACCAAATAAATACGATCGTAACGGTAAGGTAGTCAACGAAACTGCCAGCAGAGTTCGGAATCTGCAATACAATGGGCAAGATGTGACAGCTGAACAAGAATTCATCGTGGTGACCAACAACTACCGTGCTAGCGGTACCTTCCCGGGTGTCCGCGAAGCTTCTGTCAATTACTTGCTCAACCTGGAAAACCGCCAAGCCATCATCAATTATATTATCGCTGAGAAAGTTATCAACCCTACAGCAGACAATAACTGGACCTTTACAGATAGCATCAAGGGACTCGACCTCCGCTTCTTGACAGCAGATCGTGCGAAATCTCTAGTTGCTGACCAAGAAGGTCTGGTTTACCTCCAAGCCTCAGCTGAAAACGAAGGATTTGGCGAGTTCAAGTTTGTCTACACTGAGCCAAAAGTAGCGACTCCAGATGAACAGCAGTCAGAGCAAGGTAACACAGGTCAAGATATTGTACTCGAATCTGGTCAACGAATTACTCTTCCAGCTGAAAAAGTAACAGCACCCGCACCAAAACACAAACTTGCTACTACAGCTAAGACAAGCACTTCCTCCTCAACAACTCAAGCAGGACAAAAAACACTCCCTGCAACTGGTGAGGCAAGCTCTATGCTTAGCCTGATTGGCATCAGTTTGATGGGCCTTGTCGGTGCTTTCCGCAAGAAAAAAGAATAGTAAAAACGTGTAAGAGTTTGGCTAATCCAAACTCTTCTTTTAAGAGGAAACCATGTTTCAAACCTTCCCTACTCTAAAATCTACCTCCTTCCAACTGCGGAAAATCGAGGAAACAGACCTCGATGACCTGTGGGAAATCTATTCCAATCCCATTCACTTTCAGATGACACCCAACACTTCCACTCAAAACAAAGAAACCCTCCGAAAACGCATTGGGCATTTCCAGAGGGATTTCAATAAGAAGAAATGCTTATTCTTGGGCTTGGAGCATCAAGGGAGATTGATTGGCGTTTTAGAAGTTTTCGACCACAAGAAACGGTCTGCGTCGGTAACCATTGGCTATCGGATTCATCATGCCTTTTGGAATCAGGGTCTAGCTAGTCAGGCAGTCAGCCTGCTCTGCCATTTCCTAATAGAAGAATGTCAGATAAAAGCAATCGTTGCCTTTGTCCTGCCAGAAAACCGAGCCTCTCAGAAGGTGCTACTGAAAAATGATTTTCAACAGAGTGGGCAAATCGAGGAGGTCTGGAAGGGCTTGGGGCAAGTCAGTCTGTTAAAATTTGAACGAAAATAGTAAAAACCAGGGAAATCCTGGTTTTTCTTATACAAAGTAGCTCCAAACAACCGCGATAAGAATCGCAGGCAACATATTAGCAACGCGAATCTTTTTGTCCCAGATGATATTGACACCGACACAGAAGATGAGGGCGGAGCCGATAAAGGAGAGATTGGCAAGGGCCTGATCCGTCATCAAAGGTTCAATCAAACGTGCTAAGAGGGTAATAGCCCCTTGAAAGAGAAAGACTGGCACTGCTGAAAAACCTGCTCCCTTGCCCAAACTCGAGGTCATAATCAAAATGATAACAAAGTCCAAAATACTCTTAACGGCCAACAAGCGATAATCACCCGTCAATCCATCTTGTATGGCTCCTAGTATGGCCATGGCGCCGATACAAACGGTCAAAGAAGCTGTCAGGAAAGCATCTAAGAATTGCCCATCTTGACTGTTTCCTGATTTTTCACGGAGCCAGATACCCAAGCGCTCAAACCAACCTTCGATATGCAGTACTTCCCCAATCAAGGTCCCCAAGGCTAGACTAAGAACCAAAAGCATGCTATTTTGACTTTTGAGTTGACCGTCAACTACTGTCAACAGTCCTTCTAAACTACCTGAAATTCCTAAAAATAAGACAGCTAGCCCGCTCGCCACCGTTAGTCCTGATTGATGGCGTTCTTTCAGCAAATGTCCAAACCAAGCTCCTAGCAAACCTGCTAGGGCAATGGCCACCGTGTTGATAATGGTTCCTAAGGCAAACATGGGTTACCTCAACAATTCCGTCGCGTAGCTAATGGCAGAAAGAGTGTAAAGGGGAGCTGTTTCTGCTCGGAGGATGCGAGGTCCTAGACCTGTCTTGACCGCTCCTGCTCCTTCGAAAGCAGCTACTTCCTCAGGCGATACGCCGCCTTCTGGACCGACGATGACAAGGACTGATTGTCCAGCTTCTAAGCCAGACAAGATTTTCACCAGATTGGCTTGTTCGCCCTCTTTTGCAGCTTCTTCGTAGGCTAAGATAATCTGGTCAAATCCTGCCAGCTGAGCTAGGAAATCAGCTTTTTTTTCAAACAAGCGAACAGCTGGAATGCAATTGCGTTTGCTTTGTTCGGCTGCGCCTTGGGCAATTTTTTCTAACTTCTCTGCCTTTTTAGCTAGTTTTTTGCCGTCCCATTTGACCACAGACCAGTCAGCTGGAAAGGCCCAGAGGGCTGCCATACCTAATTCCGTTGCCTTTTGTGCGACAAATTCTAACTTATCTCCCTTTGGAAAGCCCATGGCAATAGTAACGGAAACGGGCAATTCAACATTGTCTGCCAGTTCTTCGATGATTTCAACAGATTGGTTCTGGCTATCCACTACACGCGCCAAGCGTTTGATACCATCATCAAAGACCAGGACAATCTGTTCATCTGCCTGCAAGCGCATGACAGAAAACATGTGTTTGGCAGTATCCTTATCGCTAATCTGGAACACGCCCTGCGGTGCTTTGCCATTGACAAAATACTGCTGCATCCTAGCCTCCAATCACACCTGAGCGGTCAGTCGTCTTCTTAAAGACGCAGCAATTCCACTCGCCCTGCATCATGTGAGTCTCAAGGAAGAAGCCAGCCGCCTCCGCAGATGCTCGAACCATGTCCCACTTATCCGCGATGATGCCGCTCATAATCAGGTAGCCTTCGTCCTTGACCAGACGGTAGGCATCCTCAGTCAGATGGATGAGAATGTCCGCCAAGATGTTGGCAACGATGACTTCCGCCTTCATATCAATGCCACGAAGCAAATCGCCTGCCGCAACATGAATATTGCTAGTATTGGCATTGAGGTCAATGTTTTCCTGGGCCACACGCACCGCCACTTCATCCAAGTCATAGGCGTAAATCTCCTTGGCACCCAAGAGAGAACTTGCAATGGAGAGAACGCCTGAGCCTGTACCGACGTCAATGACCGTTTCGCCACCACGCAGGACCTGAGAAAGAGCAAAAAGGCTCATCTTAGTCGTCGGGTGAGTTCCCGTCCCGAAAGCCATGCCTGGATCCAGGCGGATAATCTTCTCTCCAGCAGTCGCCTCATAGTCGGTCCAAGACGGCACAATGGTCAAATCGTGGGTAATGCGAGCTGGCTCATAGTATTTCTTCCAGTTGTCTGCCCAATCTTCCTCTGCCAATTCCTGACTTTCTAAGCTAATCTGACCTGTTTCCAAGCCAAAGCCTGTCAAATCCGCCAAGCGAGTCGCCAAGTCTGCCTTGATTTCCTCAATATCTACAGTATCAGGATAGTAAGCCGTAATCGCAATCATGTCTGACTGCTCCACCTCGGGATAGAGTTCACCAAAACGGTCCTCCTGCCCCACATAGTCAGCCGAGTCGCTAATAGCCACCCCTTGACTGCCCGTTTCAATCATGAGATTTGAAACTGCTTCGTCTGCATCACGATGCACGTGAATCGTTAATTCTTGCCATGAGTTCATATTTGTTTTCCTTTTCTTTTCTATGTGTCAATCACTGTATTATTGTACCGATTTCTAGCCCATTTTACAAGCTAATGTTATAAGGTAAGTAAAATCAAAATAATTTTCGAATAAATGAAATGACAGGAAAATCTGAGCGGTGGTTCTGATTTCTGAAAGGTGGTGGTGCCTATGCAAATAGACACAAAATCCAACGGAAAGGAGAACCTAATTTGTCAGCAGATGAACTAATGGTCATCATAGCTTTTGCAAGCTTACTTGTAAATATGCTTGGTTTGATCATTACAATCATCGTAACCATGCTAGATAAAAAATAGACCGCCCATGATTTCAAGCTGGCGGTCTATTTTGTCCAAAAGCTGAACCATCGTTATGGTCCTGTCAGGGCGTTGAGCTGGAACTCAACGCCTTTTCTATTTTTATAATAGCAAAAGTTTCACACGCAGTCAAGCAAGAAAGAAGACGGAATGTCAAATAGAATCTATTACCCTCAATTCTATACCCACTGCACCATATTGTTCTAATTGTTCTCGCGAATAGTAAACTTCCATATCTTCTGGTTTCGCCTCTCTGATACTGCTTTGCGTATACCCACAAGACAATAAATCCAGTTCTTTGTATAACTGAGCAAAATTATCAAATATGTGAAGATCTAATACTTCCACGTCGATTGTTTGCGTCTGATTTTCTGTACAATAAAAACGGATGCGATCTCCAATTTGTATATGCTTGCGCTTCTCATCATAAAGTCGTAGCTCAATGGTCTTCTGACCAAACTTCATCATTTCAAAAGGTTTTGGAGCCAGTAACATTTCATGAACCATCTCAATACCTCGGATATGGGTAAAATTCCCCTTCCACCAAGTCTGCTCTGCCTTTTTCAAAAGCCTCGCTATCCCAAGCAATGGCAAATTCTTGGGCTTCTGGGTCCGCCAAAAAGTCCATGAGGTCATCTAGGCCTTGGTCAGCGGTGTCCTTGAGAAAGCTTGCGAAGTAGGTTAGAAACTCCGCTGAAAAGCCCTTCTTGGCGTCAAATGGCAGAGCGACCAGATAGTCTTCCGCGTCAAAGCGGGACTTATCCTGGTTGTAGAAAAGGACATACTCCTCCAAGAAAATATCCTCAGAAGACGCATTGCCTTCGTCGTCCACCGTTTCGATCCCAGCCACATTTTGCGCTTCCAAGATAAAAGCCAACTCAACAGCATGATTTTTCTTGTCCCAGTTAAGCTCATAATCGTAAGTAAAATGTTTGTCCAGTGCCGCCTCCAGCACATCTAAAAAGCCATGTTTTGCCATTCTATTTCCTCTTTTCTATAAATTCCAATAGATTTATTTCTCGACCGTATTTGACGGAAGCCCGCTTGTCTTTCTCCAAAATGGACTTGGTTAAATCTAGTTGATTTACCGCTGCCAAGGCTACAGCATAGTGAATAACGTCAGCTAATTCTTCTGCCAAACGAGCAGAGCTGTCGTCTTCGCCATCCATCATCTTGCGGCCTGCACGCTTGTTCAGTAGCTCTGCCACTTCACCAATTTCTTCCACTAATTTCATAAAGAGACTTTGCTCGGGAACTGTCGTCCCATAGTGGTCACGCAAGTATTCTTCCAAAACACTCACCGTCAACTCCGCCATCTTCGTTTCTCTCCAAATCTTAAAATTGTAGTATAATGATTATACCATAAATGTACTGAAAGGAAGCCTATGCCAGCCAATCTCGCCCTTCGCATGCGCCCCAAATCCATTGATGAAGTCATCGGTCAGGAACACCTGGTCGGTTCTGGAAAGATTATCCGCCGCATGATTGATGCCAATATGCTGTCGTCCATGATTCTCTACGGTCCGCCGGGAATTGGCAAGACCTCGATTGCGTCCGCAATTGCTGGTACGACCAAGTATGCCTTTCGAACCTTTAATGCCACGACCGACAACCAAAAACGCCTGCAGGAAATCGCTGAAGAGGCTAAGTTTTCTGGCGGTCTGGTTCTCCTGCTCGATGAGATTCACCGCCTCAACAAGACCAAGCAGGACTTCCTGCTCCCTCTTTTGGAAAATGGAAATATCATCATGATTGGGGCAACGACGGAAAATCCATTTTTCTCAATCCTGCCCGCCATTCGCAGTCGGGTGCAGATTTTTGAATTGCAGCCATTGGAAACCAGCCATATCCGACAGGCCTTGGAATTGGCTCTGACAGACAGCGAACGCGGTTTTGACTTCCCCATTACCATTGAGCCTGAGGCTCTGGATTTTCTGGCAAATGCGACCAATGGCGACCTCCGTGCTGCCTACAATTCGCTGGAATTAGCTGTGCTTTCTACCAAGGAAAGCGAGGGGAGTCGCCACATTGACCTAGACGCTGTGGAAAATAGCCTGCAAAAATCTTACATCAGCATGGACAAGAACGGCGATGCCCACTACGACATCCTCTCCGCCCTGCAAAAATCTATTCGGGGTAGCGATGTCAATGCCAGCCTCCACTACGCCGCTCGTTTGATTGAGGCGGAAGACCTGCCTAGTCTGGCCCGTCGCTTGACCGTCATTGCCTATGAAGACATCGGCTTGGCCAATCCAGAGGCACAAATCCATACGGTGACAGCCCTTGAAGCGGCGCAGAAAATCGGCTTTCCAGAAGCTCGGATTTTGATTGCCAATGTGGTGATTGATTTAGCTCTTTCTCCTAAGTCCAATTCTGCCTATCTGGCTATCGATGCAGCTCTGGCTGACTTGCGGAAAAACGGCCATCTGCCCATTCCAAATCATCTTCGGGATGGTCACTATGCCGGTAGTAAGGAGCTGGGAAATGCCATTGGTTACCAGTATCCCCATGCCTATCCTGAAAAATGGGTGGACCAACAATACCTGCCCGATAAGTTACTAGCTGCGGACTACTTCACCGCCAACGACACCGGCAAATACGAGCGTGCCTTGGGCATGACACAAGAAAAAATCAAGCATCTAAAACAAAACAAGAAAAAAAGTTGATAACGTTTTCATTTTTTACCAATTTTCTCTTGATTTTTTTAAAAAATGTGGTAATATTAAATCATAAATAAGAACTGCTGTGGTATACGAATTCATACCTATGTGTTGACCGACTATTTTTGTATTACTAGGGAGACAAAGATCTTTTGGCAGTATGCAGGCTGGCACACCCAGAAGCAACTAAGTCAGAAACACGTCACCCACCTGCTTCTAGCGTGCGGGATCAATACAATCCATGGATAACCGGTACCAATACAGCATTTTTATTTTTTACCTTCCTTAGCTCAGCTGGCAGAGCAGCGGACTCTTAATCCGTGGGTCGTAGGTTCGATCCCTACAGGGAGGATATTGGTTGATATGAGGAAAGTCTTGATTTATCAAGGCTTTTTCTCGTTTTTTGAGTGAATTGGTCAAAAAGAACCCTTTCACATTGTGAAGGGCTATTTTTTTAACTTATCCCACAGGACAACTCGTTTTTCCTGCAATGATTTCTGTACATCAATAATGCGTTGGTTAGAAGAGCCTCGAAACTGCAACATAAGATTGCGTTTGCTTTTGTCATAGCGACCGTCTACGAGAATGTCCAACTGGCTGAGCAATTCTAATTTGTCTGGCGTTTCCAGCATCAATTCTTCCCATGTGTAACCTGTCCATGACCAAATGTCCTTGTCTGGCAATTCCTCCCGCACCCGCTTGACAAGTGGGAGGACCGTGCCTGTATTGAGAAAGGGCTCTCCGCCCAAGAGGGTCAGACCCTGCACATAGGGCTGGGCCAAATCTGCTAAAATGCGGTCTTCCAGCTCCTTGGTGTAGGGAATGCCGGCCTTAAAGGACCAGGTGGCGACATTGTAGCAGCCTGGACAGTGAAAGAGGCAGCCGCTGACATAGAGGGAACAGCGCACGCCTTCGCCGTCCACAAAGTTAAAGGCCTTGTAGTCCATAATCCGTCCCTGACTGAGTTCTTCACTCTTCCACTCACCTGGCTTGGGATTATTCCAAGTCTGCTCTCGCATAGCTACCTCCTCTCTTAGCCAATCCAGTATCTTTCTACCCCGTCTCGAACATCTTCCAAAACGCCACCACAAGCCACAATCGTGCGACGGCTGGCTTGATTGTCTGTCGAGCAAGTCACAAGGACTTTGGAAATATTTTTACTAGCCGCCTCCTGCAAACCAAGTCGCAGCTGGTCCTTGGCATAACCCTTGTCACGCTCCGTCGGGCGAATGGAATAACCAATGTGCCCGCCTTTATTGAGCAGGAAATCGTTGAGCCGTAGGCGTAGACTGAGAAAGCCAAGTGCTCGACCTGTCGGGTCAAATGATACATACTGAACATAGGGAACAAAGCCTTTTGGCAATTCCAAACCTAGCTCAGCCAGTTTTAGCTTCTCTAGCCATTCCTCGAAATTTACATCTTTGGAGATAAATCCTCCGTCCATAGCTGAGCCTGCTTTTTCCAATTCTGCCAGCATCTCCAAAATCGTTTCCTTATCCGCTATAGTCGGTCTTCTTAATTCCATTCTAGCCTCCATATTGTCTCTTGAAAAATTCACTGATGATGTCTATATCCAGTCCCAAGTCCTGCACAATTTCTGCCTTGTGGAAATCGTCATAGTTGTCCTTACCGCTTTGGACAATGCCCCACATCTGAGGGTGGAGGCCTGTCTGTAGGTCGGAATCCCCTTTTTCTCATTACCATCCCGAATGTTCGCAATCAGTTGCGCCTTCTTTGGAAAATTCTCCATGTAGGAATGCATATCATTGGTATGGAGAATGCTGATATCTGTAAAATTCATACTATTTCTTCTTATTTTTTGCTTGTTTGAGCAATTCCTGCACACGCGCTTTTTTATCCTGCTTCACATTAGAATTCTTCTCATGATAGCGTGTCACCAGGGCCTTCCCCTTATCGTCTAGTTGGTATTTTCCCATTGTTTTGTCTCCTTTTTTGAACATAGCAGAGCTATTACATTTTTCTCCCTATTATAACAAACTTCCGTAGTTCCTCAAAACCACGGAAGCCCTCATGCCCTTCTTTATAAGCTCGACCCATTCATGTGTTTCACACGTGCCGAAATTTCCTTGTGACGGCCTTTTACCATCGGACGAGCCTGTGGATTGCCTAGATAACCACAAGTTCGTTTAACAACATCCACCGACTTAGGATCGCTATTCCCGCAATTTGGACACTTGAAGCCACGCTCCGTCGGCTCAAAATCACCTTCAAAATCACAAGCGTAACAATGGTCAATCGGAGTATTGGTTCCCAAGTAACCAACACGGTCATAAGCATAGTCCCAAACAGCTTCCAAGGCCTTTGGATTTTGTTGCAGCACAGGGTATTCACAGTAATGGATAAATCCACCACTAGCACCTACAGCAGGATAGATTTTCTCAAAGTCCAGTTTTTCAAATGGTGTTGGATTTTTGCGGACATCATAATGGAAACTGTTAGTGTAATATTCTTTATCCGTAATGTCCTTAACAATGCCAAATTTCTCTGTATCCATACGGCAGAAGCGGTCTGTCAGGCTTTCAGATGGTGTCGAATAAACTGAGAAATGATAACCATATTCATCCGACCAAGCTTCAACCAAGGCTTTCATTTTCTTGATAATATCCACCGTGAAATCTTTTGCCTCTGGGTTGGTCTCCCATTCGCCACCGTAAAATACTGTTGCGACTTCATACAAACCAATGTACCCCAAAGATACGGTTGCTCGACGATTTTTAAAGACTTCATCTACTGAGTCTGTCTTAGCCAAGCGTTTGCCGAATGCCCCATATTGATAGAGAATTGGAGCATTGGCCGGGGTTGCCTCCTTGACCCGCTCCACGCGGTAGACCAGGGCATCCTTGGCAATGGCCATACGTTCTGCAAAGATTTCCCAGAACTTATCCTTATCTCCAGCAGACTCCATGGCAATCCGTGGCAAATTGACGGTTACGACACCCAAGTTCATCCGACCAGATGTCACATCCTGCCCATTTTCATCCTTCCAACCTTGGAGGAAAGAACGGCAGCCCATTGGCACCTTGAAAGAACCTGTCAACTCAACAATCTTGTCATAAGACAGCATATCTGGATACATACGCTTTGTTGCACATTCAATCGCCAATTGCTTGATGTCATAGTTTGGAGAATCTGGCTCCAAGTTCAAGCCACGCTTAACTGTAAAAATCAGCTTCGGAAAAATAGCTGTCCGTCCTTCGCGCCCCAGACCCTTGATACGAATGTTCAAAATCGCTTTTTGAATTTCTCGCTCAAACCATGATGTCCCTAGGCCAAAACCGAGTGAGGTAAAGGGTGTTTGTCCATTGGAAGTAAAAAGGGTGTTGATTTCATACTCCAAAGACTGCATAGCATCATAGATGTCTTTTTGCGTTTTAGCACGCGCATATTCTTCTTGCTTGTCTGCTAACACCCAATCCTTGGCAACTTTCAAATGCTTTTGGTAGTTGAACTCCGCATAGGGCGCCAAAACTTCATCGATACGGTCAGCTGAGCAACCACCATATTGACTAGAGGCCACATTGGCAATGATTTGTGAAATCTGAGCCGTAGCAGTTTGAATTGATTTTGGACTTTCTACATCCGCATTTCCTATCTTGAAGCCTTGCGCCAACATTCCTTTAAAATCAATCAAACAACAGTTAGTCATTGGTGTATAAGGGCTGTAATCCAAGTCGTGATAATGGATGTCCCCCTTTTGATGGGCATTGGCCACATGAGCTGGCAATAATTTGAGACCGATAGACTTGCCAACAATACCTGCTGTCAGGTCCCGTTGAGTATTGAACACATCCGCGTCCTTATTGGCATTTTCATTGACCACAGACTGGTCCTTGCTCAACAGCTTATGAATTTCAAAATTAATATCGGTAGCCTGATGACGGCGAAAATCACGGCGTGTTCGGTATTGAATATAAAGCTCCGCCAAATCATACAAATGAGCCTTTAACAATTCCTGTTCAACGACCGTTTGAATTTCGTAAATTTGAACATCTTTCTCAAATCGGCGACCAATTTCAGCCAAAACAGCTTCTAATACAATTTTTAAACCTGCCTCTGAAACAGGATGTTCTAATTCTTGGTTTGCCCGCCGAAGAGCAGAAAAAATCTTATCCTGGTCAAAGGATACTGTCCGTCCATCACGTTTCAAAACTAATAATTCTATACTCGGTAAGACATTTTCTTGCACATTCATCTGACAAACCTCCAAAATTCTTCACTTCTATTAGTGTAGCACTTCACAAAACAAAAATCAATATCTTGTGTAAAAAAATATAAAAATAGAAAAATTACACTAAATATAGACTTCGTTTCTGAAAAACAAATGAAAACAAGAGCCTAATCTGACTCTTGTTTTCTGGTCCATAAGAAGTACAAATTGATGGCACAGGCCACTAAAATCACAGCAGGCCAAAGCAAATTTAACAAAGGAAGTTTACCGACATTGTAGGCAATATAGAGAGTATTCCACACTACCCCCAAGCTATAGACAATCGTCAGTATAATTTTCATAAAACACTCCAACAAAATGATAGTGCTATTATACTACAAACGACCATTGATGTCCTTTATCTGCCGCTCCATTTTCCGATAATTTAGGAAAAAGAGAGAAGCGTATATCAAGACAAAGATGAGCCAGAAAAAGAGAAGAGCCCCAAGTTTCACGGGAAACCAGCCAGCCAAAATGCCCAGCGGTGTAAAGCCTAAAGCTGTGATGCCAAAATGCGTTGCCGTCATTCGTAGAAGGCTCCAGTCCTGTTCAAAAATCGTGTCTGCCAGCTGGAATAAGATACCGATTACCGCCCAAACGACTACACAAATCATCATGACGGTTACTTGACTAAAGTTGCTCAGGTAGTAAGCCCCCATGGTTGAAAAGGGATTTAGAGGAAAATAGGTTCCCTGTCCGAAGACGGCTGATGTGATAATGGAGATAATGGTTCCGATAGCAATGCCTAAACTGGCTGATAAGATATATTTTTTCATAGTCCTAACCTTTCTTTGATAACTTTTAGATAGCGACGGGATGAGTAGGTGACCGATCCATTCTTCATGACTAGTTTGACCAGACCGTTGGAGGTCAGCTTGAGGTGGTCCAGTTGCTTGATGTGAATGATTTCCGACTGAGAGATTTGTAAAAAGTTTGCCGGCAAGTCCTCCTTAACCTGATACAAGCGTAGGTTGGAAGTATAGGTAGTTTCTACTGTTTCCACCTGTAGAACCTTATCTTCCAAGTAGAGCCTGACAATCTCATCATGCTCCACAAGATAAACCTGTCCCCCTTTTTGACAGTTAGACTGGATCTCTGCTTATCCAAGTTTTGAATATAAGATACCAGATGACTAACCTGCTCAGACATAGCTTGAGCTTCAATAGTTACTAAGTCTTCTACAATGTCTGGCGAGATAGTTAGTTTTACTTTCATATTCTCTCCTTTCTCTTTCTGACCCTATTAAACACCTTTTCTCGAGTGGTTTCAAGGTCTTTTGGCTATGTGGTCGATTTCCTGCACTAAACGGCAAAAAAGCCAGAACGTTTGTCCTGACTTAGTCATTCTTTAGAAATGTTAGCCCCGTCACTATCTGCCAAGCTGTGATAGGATAGACGGTTAAGCGTTCATAAATGGCCATTACCGCCACTTGATTTTCTGCGATTGCCGTCTGCAACAATCCTGCAGCGACAAAACCACACAATCCGAGAAAAATACTAATGGAGCGATAAACCTTTTTTTGATCGGGCAGGAAAAGACCTGTCAACAGCAAGGTGCTATTGCCCATCATAAAGGACAGACGAGCTCCAAGTCCATGTAAGCCGTCCTGACCCGGTACACCACCTTGGAAGAAACCAACCAAGAGACTCCCTAGACCAAAGAGGGTAACTATAAGCAGGATAAGGATTGCCAAAATTGGATGTCTTCGCCTTATCTTAGAGAAAATAAGCAGAGCATAAGAAAAGACAAAGCCAAGTGCAGTTAGAATAAAGCCGCTATTCATAACAATCGCCCAATTCGAAAAGTTTTCTGGCACACCAGCTACCTGCTGGCCATTGTATACCCCAAGAGCTGAAATAAACTGCCGACCATAGACATAACTAAGCGGATAGCCCGTTCCAATGGCAGCGATTAATTCGGTCCCTAGGTAAATACTGGCATTTATTAGAAAGCCAATGGCTCCCCATTTTTGTAGATTATGTACTCTCATCTTTTTCTTTCCTTATTACTTTCTCTTGGCATTTTGCCACTAGACTTATTTAAAATCTGTAATTTTTTCTGCCTCAATACGAACAGAGTCGAATCCTGGTTCTTTGGCTTTGCCAATTGAGACCATCAAGACCGGAATATAACGGTCTGGATCTAGGTCAAAAGTTGCCACCATCTCCTCAGGGTCAAAACCGGACATCGGGTTGGTATCATAGCCATGTGAACGTGCTACTAACATCAACTGCATGGCGGCTAAGCTAGCATCCATTTTGACGACTTCTCTCATCGTAGCTGGTGATAAGGCATCATACATACTCTTAATCACAGGTACTTGATAATCTCGTACTTCTTGGGGCATCTTACCTTCGGCTACAGCTCGGTCATAGATAACTTCTGTGCGGTCCTGGGGCTTGATATCTGCAAAGATTAAAATTACCGCTGAAGCTGTATCGACTTGCTTAGTATTAAAGCGTACCATGGGACGCAACTTGGCCTTAGCAGCGTCACTTTCCACAATTACAAAACGCCAAGGCTGCAAGTTCACAGAAGATGGAGCTGTAGTGGCTTTGTTCAGCATTTCAAGCATTTCTTCGTGGTCAATCGTCACAGTCTCATCATATACTTTGATAGATTTGCGACCAAACATAATCTCATTAAAATCATTAGTTACCATACACGATTATCTTCCTTACATTAGCGCTGTTTTTACATGGGAAAGTAGAGCATAGGTTGTTGCAGGGAAAGCAAAAATCATGCGATTTAGATCTGTTGCTGTCAACTGTTGATTGATAATCAAGGTCAGCAAATTAATCATCTCTCCTGCTTCATGCCCAATCAAGGCCGCACCCTTCAAGGTCTTGTCACTTCCTACAATCAGCGTAAAGTGAGCTTCTGTCTCCAACTTAGTTTGGAATTTTAATTGTTGACCAAAGGGAATGTCTACAATCTTGTACTGTTCAGGATTCGCCTTAGCCTCTGCAACCGTAACACCAACTTGAGCCAGACGTGGCAGCGTGAAAACGACATTTGGAATAACTGGATAGGTAATCGGAGCTGGATTGCCCAAAATATGCTCTGCAATGTAGCTAGATTCAAAGCTAGCAGTTGGTGTCAAGCGAGGAATCGTTTTAGAAACCACATCACCAGATGCGTAGATATTGGATAGAGATGTCTGCATGAATTCATTCACCTTGATGCCAGTGCGATCAAAATCCACTCCAACCTCTTCTAAGCCTAGACCTTCTACATTTGAGACACGGCCTGTGGCATCAATAATGGTGTCTGTCTCGATTTCTAAGCCCTGAGCCGTTTTGACAAGAAGACCACTTGCTGTTTTTTCAGCTGAAACAACAGCTTGATTGAAATGGAAGCTAACACCATCGGCGGTCATTTTATCAATGACACTAGCTACCAATTGTTCAGGATAGGCTGCTAAAGCACGATCTGCAAACTCGATGATGTGAACTTCTGAGCCCAGTAGCGAAGCCATTGTCGCAAACTCTAGCGAAATAATCCCAGCACCGATAAAGACGATTCTTTCTGGCATATGGTCCATATCAAGAAAGGCACGACTGTCTTGAAACCATTCATTCCCAGGAACATTTAGTCTAGCAGGGCGTTGACCTGTGCCAATCACGACAAATTCTGTGGTAATTTCCTTATCATCAATCATCACTGTGTGAAGGTCTTTTAACTGCCCATGTCCTTTTAAAAGATCAATTGACAGGCTGGCAAACATACCTTCTAGCATAGGAGAGTAGGTTGGAATTTCCTCTTTTTTATACGCCATCAATTTTTCCCAGGAAATCTCTCCTGTTTTGGCAATCCCTGCTTTTTCATACCGTGCCAATCCATCCATAAACTCAAAGGGACTTTCTAGTAAAAACTTGGCATTACAACCATAGTTTGTGCAGGTACCAGCTGTGACATCTTTTTCGACAATAGCTACTTTCTTACCTGCTTTTGCCAAATCAACTGCAGCATGCCAGTTGGCATGTCCTGAACCGATAAAGGTAACATCGTATTGATACATTATTCTTCCTCCTTAATTTGTCAACATAGAAACAACTGTTTGGCCTAGGGCACGAGCAGATTGGGGATTTTGACCTGTCAAGATGCGATCATCCTGGCGAACAACGGGGGAAAAGGCTGTTCCAATTTCAACTTTAGCCCCTTTTTCACGAAGGGCTGACTCCGTTAAAAATGGTACCAAGGCTGTGGTGCCGTTTAACTCCTCTTCTTGATTGGTAAAGCCAGTAACGACTTTTCCTTCAATCAAGGGTTGACCAGCCTCATCTTTGATTGGCAATAGCCCTGCCACACCATGACAAACTGCTGTGACGAGACCTCCGTTTTGGTAAATCTGGCTTGCCAACTCTGCTATTTCTACAGACTCTGGAAAATCCCACATGACCCCATGACCACCTGTATAGTAAATCAACTCATAGTCCGTCGCCTTAACCTCTTCAGGTCGCAAGGTCTGACCGAGAGCACGATTGCGAAAATCAGCGTCCTTATAGTAAGTGCGGTCTACATCATCCATCATGGTCAAACTATGCGGGTCTAGGGGTACGTAACCACCTTTTGGGCTGACAAAATCCGCGTCATAGCCCGCTTTGACTAACTCATCATAAAAATGGGTCAGCTCACTGAGCCACAAACCTGTCAACCGTTCATGCTCACCATATTGTTCTGTATTGGTTAGGACAATCAGTGCTTTTTTCATGCTTCCTCCTAATTTCAATCGCGCGCGATTGTTTTTGTTATGTGTCTAGTCTATCCCTATTCATTTGATTTGTCAAGGTAAAAGAATTTTGATAAGATATTTTTATCGTGCACGATTAGAAAGCGAGAAACCATGTCCGACTATCATTACTCAAAGCAGCTCTGCTATTCCTTCTACCAAGTCAACAAACTCTTCAATCAATTTTATCTGAAAAATCTCAAGGAATTTGACTTGACCTATACCCAGTACCTCGTGCTTGTTGTCCTCTGGGAAAAAGCTCCACTGACACTCAAGAAACTCGGTGAAAAGCTAGATTTGGCCAGCAACACCTTGACGCCACTTCTCAAGCGACTCGAGGCAAAGGGCTACATCCAGCGAAGCATTCCTCTGGGAGACAAACGACAACTCCTTATCCAGCTCACCGAAGATGGCCAAAAGCTCCAAGCCATTCTTGAAGACAAGTTACTTTCCTGCTTTCGCCAACTCGATGGCCTGACTATAGAAAAAAAACAATCGTACGTCAAGTACAATCAGGAACTCATCGAGAGTTTACAGAACTATTTGGACTAATGGCCAATCCACTCCTGCTTTTCTCCATGAAAGCAGTTTTTTTTATTTGAAAAAAAGCCAGAACAGCTGTCCTGACTTTCATTGTCTTATAATTTTTTCTTCAACTCCGCCACTGCCATCATGACTTCCATGGGGGTCATATTGTAGATGTCTAGTTTTTCCAGTTCATCAAGGACTGGGTGAGAAGGCGTGTCTGCGAAGAGGTCGATTTGACCAGACGGTTCTGCCACCACTGATGGAGCTGGTTTTGCTGGTGCAGTAGGAGCTTGGTTTTCAAGCGTCTGCAAAATCCTATCCGCCCGCTGCAATAGCTCCTCTGGCATTCCAGCAATCTTAGCCACATGAATCCCGTAGGACTTGTCAGCTGGACCTTGGGCAATCTTGTGGAGGAAGGTGACTTGGCCGTCCTTCTCCAAGGTCGATACATGGACATTCTCTAAGTGTTCCAAGGTCTGGCTAAGGTCTGTCAACTCATGGTAGTGGGTGGCAAAGAGGGTCTTGGCACCAATCTTGTCGTGGATGTACTCGATGATAGACTGGGCCAGGGCCATACCGTCATAGGTAGCCGTTCCCCGTCCCAACTCATCAAAGAGGATGAGCGACCGATCTGTCGCCAGACGGACCGCCTTATTGGCCTCCATCATTTCGACCATGAAGGTCGATTGACCACTAACCAAGTCGTCTGCCGCCCCAATACGGGTAAAAATAGCATCGAAAATCGGTAATTCAGCCTGATCCGCAGGCACATAGGAACCCATCTGCGCCATGATGACGATAACCGCCAACTGCCGCATATAGGTAGACTTACCACTCATGTTTGGACCTGTAATTAGTTGCATATGCGTATCTGTACTCAAGTGAATAGAGTTGGGAATGTAGGTCTGCTTGCCCATGACCTTCTCCACCACCGCATGACGACCACGATCAATGGTCAGTTCTCTTTGATCTGTGAAGCGTGGACAAACCAAATGTTGCTGCTCCGCCACAACTGCAAAGGCCTGCAAAACATCGATGGTTGCAATGGTCCGAGCCAGCTTCTGCAAGCGACCGATATACTTCTCAACCTCTTGACGAATCCGCATGAAAATCTCGTACTCCAAATTAGCAGACTTATCACGCGCCTCTAACATCTGCCCTTCGATCTTAGCCAACTCTTCCGTTCCATAGCGCTCCGAGTTTTTCAAGGTCGCCTTACGGAAAAAATGGTCCGGCACATTGCCCAGATTGGAATTGGTCACATGGAAATAGTAACCGTCTTTTTTGTTGTAATCAATCTTAAGATTGTTGATACCAGACGCTTCACGCTCCTTAGCCTCAATCTCCGCAATCCAACCCGCTCCCTCACGCATGACCAGACGGTACTGATCCAGCGTTTCGTCAAAGCCTGTACGGATGATGTTTCCATCTGTGATAGTCCCTTGGGCTTCTGGGTCAATAGCAGAGCTGATGAGAGCGTGCAGTTCTGGGATTGGGTCCAATCCAGCTACCAGATTGCCTAGAGCAGGCTCATTGATTTGTAGCAAGATATTCTTGATTGCTGGGATATTTCCCAGAGTCTGGGAGAGCTGCAAGAGATCCTTGGGCATGGTTTTTCCAAAAGACACCCGACTGGCCAAACGTTCGATGTCATAGACACCTTTTAAAGCCTCGACCAAGTCACTCCGTTCAAAGAAGTAATCCAGAAAAACCTGAACGACAGCCTGACGATTCTCAATCCGCTTAAGGTCAATCAAGGGACGATCAATCCATGTCCGCAATAGGCGCATACCCATGGCTGTCTTGGTTTCGTCTAACAACCAGTACAAACTACCATGCTTCTTGCCTGTCCGACCGTTTTCAAGCAGGTCCAGACTGGACTTGGTTGCATAGTCCATTTGCAGATAGTCCTTGATTTCATAGTGGACCACCTTTTGTAAGTGGCTCAGATCTCGCATCTGAGTCCGATGTAGGTAGCTGAGGAGTTTGCCTGCTGCGGCCTTTTCTAAGTCTGTCAAGGAGTTGTCAATCAGCTGGACATCTTCCGTCACCTCATCCTCAAAAGAGAGTAGGAGGTTCATCTGGTTCGAAAAGACCTGCTCTTCTTCCTCAGATAAAGCATAGCCGATGACCAATTCACGTGCCCGTAAATTGCGGATTTCACCGCAAAGACTGGTAAAATCGTCTAGGCTGGTCACAAAAAACTGACCTGTTGACACATCCATATAAGAAAGTGCAAACTGCACTCCCTGACGGTCAATCGCAACCAAATAGTTACTGTCTGCTCCCATTTTGGACGAGTCTGTTACCGTACCAGGAGTAATGACCTGTACTACTTCCCGCTTGACCACGCCGACTGCCTGCTTAGGATCTTCCATCTGCTCGGCAATTGCGACCTTGTGCCCCAATTCAACAAGTGTGTCGATATACTGTTGTGCCGCGTGATACGGTACCCCTGCCATAGGAATCGGATTCTCCGCATTCTTATTCCGACTGGTCAAGGACAATTCCAAAATCTGTGCCGCTTCTACCGCATCTTCATAAAATAATTCATAAAAGTCTCCCATACGGAAAAGCAAAAAAGCATCTGGATAGTTTGCTTTTATATCCAGATACTGCTGCATGCCTGGAGAAATTTTTTCTGTTGCCATCATCTCTCCTTGTTCTAATTCAAATAGTAGTTAATCTCCGCTTCAACTTGCTGAGCCGCTACATCATCTCGACAAATAACTAAAAGTGTATTAGCTCCCGCCAGCGTTCCCAAAATAGTCTCTGGCTTTTCTGCATCAATGATATTGGCCATCAAGGCCGCTTCTCCCAGTTCTGAATGAAGGACCAGAATAAAACTAGCCCTATCTACTTTATACGCATATTGTGCCAATAATTGGATAAAATTCACGCGCTCTTCTTCGATAGCTAAGGAATAAAATGATTGCCCATTCTCATGAATTTTTATCACTCCCAACTCACGTAAATCACGAGACAAGGTTGTCTGGGTTACCACTACCCCTCGAGCCTCTAAACCTTGCTGAATATCCGTTTGTCGTCCTATTTTTTCTTGACGAATCATGGACTTTATTAAATCATGTCGTCCTGCTTTATTCATCATTTTACCTCAAAATGTATATTTATAGAAATATTATAACACTTTTCCCCGCTATTAGCCTAGAAATGTGTTAAAATAGAATCAATAACTTTGGAGGAAATCCTATATGAATCAAAAACAAGTGATTGCAGAAAGATTGGCTGCCATCCTTCCGAGTTTGGAAGTGGAAGCTATCTACAATCTGCTAGAAAAACCAAAATCATCAGAAATGGGAGATATTGCCTTCCCAGCCTTCTCCTTGGCAAAAGTAGAACGCAAGGCTCCACAGGCTATCGCAGCGGACATCGTTGAAAAACTCGATACAACTGGCTTTGAGAAGGTTGTAGCTACCGGTCCTTACGTCAACTTCTTCTTGGACAAGGCTGCGATTTCCCACCAAGTCTTGACAGATGTTATTACTGAAAAAGACCAATACGGTAAACTCAACATTGGTCAAGGACGCAATGTAACCATCGACATGTCTAGCCCAAACATTGCTAAACCGTTCTCAGTTGGACATTTGCGCTCAACCGTTATCGGTGATGCCCTTGCTAACATCCACGAAAAGCTAGGCTACAAGCCGATCCGCATCAACCACTTGGGTGACTGGGGTAAACAATTTGGTATGTTGATTGTTGCCTACAAACTTTGGGGTGACAAGGCTGCGGTCGAAGCAGACCCTATTTCAGAATTGCTCAAGCTCTACGTCCGTATCAATGCCGAAGCGGAAGAAAAACCTGAGTTGGACGAAGAAGCACGTCAATGGTTCAAAAAATTGGAAGATGGCGATCCAGAAGCTCATGAATTATGGCAATGGTTCCGTGATGAAAGCTTGGTCGAATTCAACCGCATTTACGACAAACTCGATGTAACTTTCGACAGCTATAATGGCGAAGCCTTCTACAACGATAAGATGGACGAAGGTATCCAAATCTTAGAAGAAAAAGGACTTCTTCAAGAATCTAAAGGCGCGAGAATCGTTGATCTTGAGAGCTACAATCTGCCACCAGCCCTCATCATGAAAACAGACGGTGCAACACTTTATATTACACGTGACATGGCAACAGCTATGTACCGCAAACGCACTTACGACTTTGTGAAAAGCATCTATGTCGTTGGTCAGGAGCAAATCAACCACTTCAAACAACTCAAGGCTGTCTTGAAAGAAATGGATTTCGACTGGAGCGACGATATGACCCATGTCACCTTCGGTCTGGTTACCAAGGACAAGAAAAAACTCTCTACTCGTAAAGGCAATATCATCCTACTCGAGCCAACGCTGGACGAAGCCATTTCACGCGCCCTTACTCAAATCGAAGCTAAAAACCCTGACCTTGAAAACAAGGAAGAAGTGGCACACGCAGTCGGTGTCGGCGCTGTTAAGTTCTACGACCTCAAAACCGACCGTGACAACGGCTACGACTTCGACCTAGAAGCTATGGTTTCCTTCGAAGGCGAAACTGGTCCTTATGTCCAATACGCATACGCCCGCATCCAGTCTATCCTACGCAAAGCCAACTTTGTACCAAGCGCAGAAAATGACTACAAACTGGCTGATGCAGAAAGTTGGGACATCATCAAGCACATCCAAAACTTCTCAAACGTTGTAGAACGTGCTGGTGACAAATTTGATCCATCTCTCATTGCTAAATATGCTATCAACCTGGCGCAAGCCTTCAACAAGTACTACGCACACACTCGTATCTTGGATGAAAGCCCAGAGCGTGACAGCCGTCTAGCACTTGCCTACGCAACAGGACTTGTCCTCAAAGAAGCTCTACGTCTGCTCGGCGTAAAAGCACCAGAAAAAATGTAATACTAAACTATCCTCAATCCTACTGGTTGAGGATTTTTCGTTTGCGATAATTTATCAATTTCAGAAAACAAATATAAAATGCCAAAAAATTATCCAACTTCTTGCGAATAGATTTAGCGAGGGGGAGTAAGAACCTGTATTCACAGTTCAGCACGTTCACCTAAGGCTAGTTTTCCAGTTACTCATCGTTCGTTTTTTTCAAAATACAGTCAGTATTCCCTCAAAAAACTGCCTTGATTAGCGAAAAACTATCTCTTATCTAAAAGCACTTTACTTGTGAATACAGGTTCTAAGACCCCTACAAAAAATCATCAAAGGAGTCTGAATGACAAAAACATCACTTACAGCAAACCAACCTCGTTTTTCTATCCGCACCTATTCTCTCGGTGCCGCTTCTGTCCTACTAGCCTATGCCTGTCTGGCAGCTGCTCCAGTAGCTAGTGCCAATACGACAACTAATCCATCTACAAGCCCAACTATAGCCCAAACAACAAATAGCACTACTGAACAAAAAAACAATCAAGTTAGTCAATCTAGTACAAACCAAACAAACACTACACCATCCACTAAGTCCAATACAGAACAAATATCGCAAGAAAAAAACGTTACAGGTACAACAACGTCAGCAATTCAACCAATCCAAACCACTACACCATCAACTAGTCCAGCTAGTCAAACACGTTCTCAACAAACAACACCTTCCTCACAGCAAAGTCAAAACCAGACTAGACAAACAAGTACCAACCAAATTCAAACTAATACTTCATCAACAAGTAGCTCTGCTATTTCCCCAAAAACAAACACCCAAACACAAACCAACACCACCAGAGCTCGACTGACTACCCAAACTCGTACTGCCAGCACACGTTCCAGCTCCACCAGTGCCTTGGGGGATGACTATCCCTACACAGCAGTTGATGCAGTCGATCCATGGAGACTCTACACACGTCAGTGCACCTCCTTTGTAGCCTTTCGCCTCAGTAAAGTCAACGGTTTTGAAATCCCACCAGCTTACGGTAATGCGGATGTCTGGGGATACCGAGCGCAGCGTGAAGGGTATCGCGTGGATATGAGCCCTGCCGTGGGATCAGTAGCTTGGTGGACCTCCCCTATGCACGTTGCCTGGGTATCTAGTATCCAAGGTGACATGGTCGAAATCGAAGAATACAACTACGGTACTCGATACACCTACAATCGCCGTCTGATCCATAAGAACTCTGTCAGTGGCTATATTCACTTCAAGGACCTAGCTGGCTCTCCTGTCAGTCAGACCAGTCCTACACCTACTCAGACGCACACATCTGGCTTAGCAAACAGTGGTACCTATACCTTTACCCAGCAAGCACCAATTAAAAATGAAGCCAAACAATCTAGCACAACCTTGGATTACTATTATGCTGGTGAGAGCGTACGCTACGACCGGGTTCTAACAGCTGACGGCTACCAGTGGATTAGCTATGTCAGCTATAGTGGTCAAAGACGCTACATTCCTATTAAACAGGTACAAACAAGTCCTACACCTCAACAAACAAATAAAAACCTTCCATCCTCAGGTACCTACACCTTCTCTAGCAAAGCCATTGTCCGCAACAATCCAAGTCTGTCCAGTCCTGAAATCACCTACTACGGTGCTGGTTCTTCTGTCCGCTATGACCGAGTTGTCACATCCGAAGGACGCCAGTGGATCAGCTATATCAGCTATTCAGGAGTCCGTCGCTACATCGCCATCCCATAAAACAAAAAAAACTGCAGGTTCACTATGCACCATGCAGTTTTTTAGATGATTAAATATCAGTAGAATTGATAGCTGTACTTGGTTTCTCTTTTGGCTTACGCAGATGGAAGAAAATAGTTACCCCAAAATAGATGGCAAATAGGACAACTCGAATAATATAATTCATCATTGCCTGCGCCTCTACTGACTGACGCATAACTGAATCAGTATAAATTTGACTCAACCCTTTCTCACCAATAAAAGCGTAGGTCGAAAATAGGAGAGTTACAAAAAGATAACCCAGGTAGGTATAAGAAGCCTGCTCATTTTTCTTAAGGAAAAGCAGCACAATCGTCGCAATCACAGCAAGTAATAACACAACTGCAAATGCCTTATTGACAAGATTCGTCTGGAAATTGATAGATTCTCTCATGTAGGTAAAATATGCCTCATCAATCCCCTCAACATTAAAATTCTGCAACAATTGACGCACAACAGCCTCATCGTACTTCGCAAAAAATATATTAAAGCCACGCAATACGCTCGCAATAGATGACAGTACAACAAAAATATACAAATGAATCGGTCTTTTCATAATAGCCTCCTTTTTTCTATATTTTATACTCATATTTTTGTATTGTCAATCATATATTTCATTTGACTATAAATATAATTTTGTTATACTAAATTCAGAGGAGGAAAACTCATGAAGAAATTGCCTACCTATATCGGAGTGATTATTTTTGTAGTTACGCTACTGATTAACTGGTTATTGCCAAGTCTTGCTAAAGTGCTGAATACATTTTTCATTTGGACTATCATAGCTTGCCTCTGCTACACCATCTACTACTGGATTAGCTACTGGCTCTATGTCCGTAAACAGAAGAAATAAGAACAATCTCCTCTAAGTTAGACCTAGAGGAGATAATTTTTATTTAGAGGCAAGATTTTTGAAAAAGTCAAATTGGCGATAGGTCAGATTTTCCGGTAAGGTCAAATCCACATCGTCTTCCACATCTGCCACGGTTAATTCGACATCCAAGGGCAAATCCTTCAGTCTATAACGTCTGATTACGTGCCCCTCTGCACTGACAAAGTCCAGCAAATACCCATTTACCCGAACTTGATACAACATTAAGTTATCCGTCAAATTTTCAATGACCAGCATATCCATCTTTCTACGTCCGATCGTATAGTCTGGATTGCGATAATACCTAAATTTATTATCCATGTCCAATCTCCTTCATATCAATTACCACATCTGCTTTTTCCCAAATAGCAGGATTGTGGGTCGCAATGACAATCACACGCTTGTCATTTTTTAATTCTATCAAAAGCTGCATGACCTCTTCAGAATTTTTAGGGTCAAGTGCAGCGGTTGGTTCGTCCGCTAAAATCAAGGGAGGATTTTTTAAAATCAATTTGGCTAGGGCAACCCTTTGCGCCTCTCCACCTGATAGAGTATAGACAGGTTTATTCATATCTAAATAGCCTAGATTGACCTGTTCCATAGCCACCAACTGCCTTTGCAGGCGCTCAGCTTTTGACAGCTTCTGCCCAACAAATCCCAAGTCCAAATTCTCTCTGATGGACTGATTTTCCAACAAGCCAAAATGTTGAAACAGATAGCCCATTTCCTGCCGAAAGAAAACCTGCGAAGATAAGGTGGACAAATCCTGTCCCTGACACATAATCCGCCCACCATCAGCAGCTTCCAGCTTGGCCAGCATATTCAACAAGGTCGTCTTGCCACTACCACTTTTACCAATCAAGGCATATATTTTCCCTTTTTCAAGTTTCATATTCAAATCCGAAAAAATCACCCGTTGTTCAAAACTCTTTTTCAATCCCTGAATCTCAATCATCTTATTGTCCTTTCAATACTGCGACATTGGCAGTTTGTTCTTTTTTATCTTGCAGTTTCAATATCACCGTGGCATTGACAGCAAGCAAGCCCACTGCTAAACTGCTCATAACAAGATTGCTTGTCAACCAAACTGATGCAAGCAAGCCTACTAGGAATACCCCTAGTTGTCCCAAGAGATACTGTCCATGAAGCTCACGGAAGGTCATTCCTGCCAAGCGCTTGATAAAGATTTCCCGTCTGAATTGCTCAAAATAGAGTAAGTTCATGGCATCAAAGAGCAAAATAGCCGTCGCTAAAGTCAAGACAGTGCCAATGAGTAGCGAATAAAACTCTGTCCGCTTGGTGTTCAAGACACCGACAAAAGTCAAGCGATGATTGACCAGATATGACACCCAGTTATACACACCTTGTTCCTTCATGGCTTCAATCGTAGCCTGATAATCCTTAAACTTCATCCCCATATCAACACTGGTTCCCCAGAACATATCTGAAATCGGTGTTGCACCTGTGGACTCGGGAGTCAAGACAACTATAATCGGATCTGTCAGATACTG
This sequence comes from Streptococcus suis 10581, assembly GCA_000440235.1. Lineage (GTDB taxonomy): Bacteria > Bacillota > Bacilli > Lactobacillales > Streptococcaceae > Streptococcus > Streptococcus suis_F. The sequence continues at coordinate 81,284 of ALKQ01000003.1, forward strand.
AAGCTGGCTACGCTCACCATCATTATAGAGGAAGCGCTGGTGACCGCTATCTGTATAAGTCAGACTGACCTTGGTTTCAAATAACTGCTGGCTACTTATTTCCAAACTTTCACGAGAAAATCCTTCTAATTCTGCCTGAAACATCTCCTCTACTTGCTTCGCTTGATGTCGCAAGCGCTCTGGCAAAATCAAGCCATATTCCCCTAAAGTCAAGTGATTCATCTTCTCCAAGAATGCGGTATCCACTGCCACCTTCTGCTCGGTCAGATATGCTGGCGTTACATAGAGGACATTGCCACGAGGACTATAATCCGTCAGGCGATTGCCCTCTGGGTCCACCTCGCTACCAAAGAGATACTGGTCTACATTGCTTTTGACAAATAGAGCCGACCCAGCTTCTAGCTGTCCCTTGGCAAACTCCCGCCACTTTTTATTCTGCTGGGCGACTTCCTCTTCAGACATCATAGCAGAGCTGTAACTAAAAACAGATTTGTAATAGTCATCTCTCAATGCCCATTCTTCCTGTGCCTGTTCAAGCAAGCGGATTTCCTGATAGCCCTGCAATAGACGGCTAGAGCTAAAACCGACTACCAAAATAGCCAGAAGTTGCCCAACCATCATCATAGCCAACATCCGTTTGAGAGGAAGTTTTCCCTTGAGCAAATCAACCAAGCTATTTTGCCTCAACCCTAGGAAATACACTAGGCTAAGTAGGACAGAAATGCTAGTAAGAGCCAGTGCATAGAGGAAAAGACCCAGGAAAAAGACCTGCAAGATGGATAGTAAAAATCCAGCTTGAAGATAGAGAATAAGAAGTCCGATTATAGCCCCCACCGATGTAGCCATCGCAATCTGACGAATATCCTCCCATAAAGGACGAGCCACCACCTGTAAGAAACTTTCACCTGAAATCAGACGAATTCCTGCAAATCGTAAGGTCTTAATCCGATAGATTAAGGTGAGAGCCATGAAGGTCAAGAGAAAGACAAAGAAACTCAGCATGGCTACTTCTGAAACGACTGTGGATAGGAAGATGCTAAAAAGAGAATAGCCATGATGGACCATGCCACTGTAACCCAGTGATTCCAAACTTTCTTTCAAGACTTGGTTGTCCAAATCTCCTGAAACAATCAGATAAGAACTAACCAAGTCGCTGGTTTCAGCACTTTCCTTGGAGGAAACGGTCAAACCTTCTGGAACCTGTCCGCTACCATAGATGGCGTAGGTAAAATTGGTTTCCCCAGAAGCATTAGGCTCGACAATCCGTCTAGCAATCACACTCTTATGTTCATCTGCCAAGTCGGTCAAGACCTCTGTCACCTGGTCACGATTGGCTGTCTGTCTATTGGTATCTTTCCCGATAACATCCACTGCCTTGTAGGAGCCAAACTCCACAAGACTGACCTGACCTGCCAAGGAAATTCCCAAGTAAATCGATACCAATAAGGTTGATAGTAGAATAAATAAACGTTTCATCATCTCCTCCAATCCAAGAATAGATTGATAACTTTCCTATAACAACCATTGTATCCAATAATGACAAAGCCAGCCATCGCTCTACCTTACAAAGAAATGACAATCTTGTAAGATTCCAGCAAAATGTACTGTGTTAATAGTTGTAATAGAAAGCTGCTTTCTCTCCCCGTTTTGTACTAATCCATGCACGAGAGGTCTGTCATGCCTGTGCAGACCCTTTACTTGAGGCTCCAGTCCATCGACTTACCACTGTTGAACTATGGTAGCGACTGCTGTGATAATAGTTTGAATAGGCACCACCATTTGCTGCTCCATACGTCCAAACTCCACCGCCAGGATACTGTACAGCCGCTGAAGCCACTGCCGTTCCGCCAATTGTTGCTGCAAGTCCCGCGATGAGTGCAAATTTTTTAAGTGTCTTTTTCATTTTAATTTTCTCCTTTTGTTTTTCTGTTTTATTTTATTTTTTAGGTCTAATTCCTTTCATGGAATATAGACCTTTTCAAAAATACATCTCATGTTACTTACCTACCTTTCCACCAATCACCGAAAAAGCTGACAAAAAATCCCATAAATCCAAACATTTTCAAACCTCCTTGTCTTTTTACATCACAGATTATAAACCATATTCTTACAATCACCAATGACAACAATGTCATCGAAAATAGTCTATAAATCGTAAAAAGGCATTCAAGAGATAGAAAAAGACCTAAAAGACGAACAATCATATCTCTTAGGTCTTTCAGCGATGACATTCATGTCACCGATAAATTATAGTTACAAATATTTTTTCAAATCTTCTTGCCACTCTTCTGTCAATTTCTGTGCCAGATGGTCATTTCCGATGATTTTGGCAAAAGTTTTAGCTGATTGAAACATCGGCTCAGCAGCTGAAAAATCTTGTGTCTTTCTCAATAGTTGCTTCCAAATGAGCATCAATACAAGTGGTTTTTTCTGATAATCCTCCGTCGCTTCCATAACATCCTGCAAACACTCCAGATAGGTATCAAAATAATCATAGTGCTCAATCATTTCAAGGCAGCATAGACCTGAAAAGAGTACATCACGCACAATAAAATAATCTTCTTGACGAGTAATTTTAAACTGCTCAACAAGCCGTAACATAAATAAATCTATCTTTTGTCCGTACTGATAGATGTCCTTTCTTTCTAGCAACTGAAAGAAAAAGAGACGAATTAACAAGATTTCATTAATAGTATAGACTGTTTTAGTTTCCAAGCTCGGTAGATACTCATCTAGTATAGCACTAGCAAATTCTGGATTTCTACTACTTGTCGTATCTATCGTTGCTTGCAGAATGCTATACACTCGCTGTTCATCTAAAGGTAGCTCTTCGTAATAACGATTATAAAGGTCTTCTAACTGTAGCTCCTTTTTATCCAACACCTCCACCTTATTATATATCGGCTCCCGCAGCAACTTGTACTTGAGTTCCAAATAACCTTGTGGTAGTTCCTTATAGTCTGGCATCAGGCTATAGGCTGGAATGCCTAAACGCTGGGAAATGTACTCTAGCTTTGGAATAGAAGGCTGCGATTGACCACTTTCTATCCGAGCTAATTGGCGTACCGTCAACTCGGATTCATCTCCACAAAAATCTGGGCGACTCAGTCCCTTTTCTAATCGTAAGCGTTCGATTTTTTGTCCCAAATCCATACCAGTCCCCCCCACTGCACCTATTTATCCTTACCTAAACAGTATACCACATCTTGCAAGCCTTTACAAAAAACACCAGCCTAAGCTGATGTTTCTGTGGTTTCTTATTCACTAGCTTTTACAAGAACATTCTCACGTCGGTAGGTGACGGTCAGGTCCAGCAAGTTGGCTTCTACTGCTGGTGTCAATTGATCCGCCGTCATTCTCCAAGTCCAGTTACCACCAAGTGTATTTGGCAAGTTCATGCGAGCTGAACCATCCAAACTAAGTAGGTCCTGCATAGTAGCCACCGCCATAAAGGCAGGTGAACCAAAGAGCAGGCGGAAAAGAGCATGACTGACCGTTTCGCCCTCACGACGATTGCTGTACTTATCTAAGAATGCACGCGATTCTTTCGTTGTTTCATTTTCGTACCAGCCAAGAATCGTATCATTGTCATGGGTTCCCGTATATGCCACCACATTATTAGGATGGTTATGCGGCATTTCAATGCTGTCGCCCTCAGGGTCGAAGGCAAATTGCAAGACTTTCATGCCTGGGAAACCAGTCCTTTCACGCAATTGAATGACCTTATCTGTCACAGTTCCCAAATCTTCCGCGATAATATTCAAGTCACCCAAGTGGTACTTGATGGTTTCAAAGAGTTCAAAACCTGGTGCTTCGACACGATAGCCATTTACAGCTGTTTCTTCACCCGCTGGAATTTCCCAGAAGGAGGCAAAGCCGATAAAGTGGTCGATACGTACCATATCGTATATCTTAAAGGATTCACGTAAACGAGCAACCCACCAAGTAAATCCGTCATGCTTCATCGCTTCCCAATCATAAATCGGATTGCCCCAAAGCTGACCAATTTCCGAAAAGGCATCTGGTGGGCAGCCTGCAACCACACTCGGCTTGCCTTCTTCATCCGTTTTAAAGAAATGTGGATTAGCCCACATATCGGCAGAATCAGCCGCTATATAAATCGGCATATCCCCAACAAACTCAACACCTTTGGCATTGGCATAAGCCTTTAAAGCCTTCCATTGTGAAAAGAATAAATATTGTGTAATGCGGTGATAATCAATTCGATCTGCCAACAAGTGACGATAATATTCCAAGGTATCGTGGTAACGTAAGCGCGCCCCTTGATCTTCCCACTCTGTCCAAGGCTTGAGATCAAAATGCTCTTTTATAGCCATATACTCCGCAAAGGTATGAATCCAAAAGTCATTCTCCCCTAAGAACATCCAGTAATCTTCTGGCAAGCCTTGTGCCTTCATGTTGGCAACTGCCTTCTCCAGTAATGGACGGCGAGCATAAAAAATGGCTGCGTAATCTACCTCTGTAGGATTCTGCCCAAAGTCAACACCGTGTAAATCCTCTGCTGCCAGCCAGCCTTTATCAATCAATATATCGAAATCAATAAAATGAGTATTCCCTGCAAAAGCTGAAAATGACTGGTAAGGAGAATCTCCATAACTGGTTGTTCCCAAAGGTAAGATTTGCCAATAGCGTTGCTTAGTTCTTACCAAAAAATCAACAAATTCATAGGCCGACTGTCCCATGGAGCCAATTCCATATTTGCCTGGTAATGATGAAATGTGCATCAGCACACCACTCTGTCTTACTTTCATAAGCTCTCCTATCTAATCCGCTTACACGACGCAAACGTTTTCTCTTTTTCATTATATACTGAAAACGGTAACAAATCAAGGGATTTTCCTTTAATTCTGTTCGTTCCTATACCATTTCATATTTCTCTTCATTATATATACAAAAAAAATTCTTATGTTTTTTAAAACTCAAAAAAATTTTTAAATTTTTTTATAAAAACGCTTGCAAACAGATTCAATCTGGTGTATAATGAAGTCAACTTAGGAAAACGTTTGCGCTATGCAGACGTCACACAAAACTATTTATCTTCGGAGGGAAGAAAATGAAACACAATCTCCTTAAGAGCGTTGCTCTTCTTGCTGCATCAACTGCTGTTTTAGCTGCTTGCTCAAACTCAGGTTCATCAACAGAGGCATCTAAGTCTGCTGAAGGTAGCAAAGAATTGACTGTCTACGTTGACCAAGGTTATGAATCTTATATCAACGACGTCAAAGCTGACTTCGAAAAAGAAAATGGTGTGACTGTTACAGTTAAAACTGGTGATGCTTTGACTGGTTTGGATAACTTGTCATTGGACAACCAATCTGGTTCAGCTCCAGACGTTATGATGGCACCATACGACCGTGTAGGTAGCCTTGGTTCTGAAGGCCAATTATCTGAATTGACACTTGCAGATGATAGCAAAGCAGATGACACAACAACTGCTCTTGTAACAAACGGTGGTAAAGTTTACGGTTCACCAGCAGTTATCGAAACACTTGTTCTTTACTACAACAAAGACTTGTTGACTGAAGCTCCTAAGACATTTGCAGAACTTGAAACACTTGCTAAAGATAGCAAATACGCCTTCGAAGGAGAAGCTGGTAAAACAACTGCCTTCCTTGCTGACTGGACAAACTTCTACTACACTTACGGACTTCTAGCTGGTTACGGTGGCTACGTATTTGGCGAAAACGGTACTGATCCAAAAGACATCGGACTTGCTAACGAAGGTGCCATCAAAGCGATTGAATACGCTAAAACTTGGTATGAAAAATGGCCTCAAGGTCTTCAAGACGGTACTGCTGCAAACAACTTGATTAACACTCAATTTACAGATGGTAAAGCAGCTGCTATTATCGAAGGACCTTGGAAAGCAGCTTCATATAAAGAAGCTGGCGTAAACTATGGTGTAGCAACAATCCCAACTCTTGTAAACGGTAAAAACTACTCAGCATTCGGTGGTGGTAAAGCGTGGGTTGTTCCTACAGGCGCTAAAAACCAAGAAATGGCTCAAAAATTTGTTGACTTCTTGACTGCTACAGACCAACAAAAAGCACTTTACGACGCTACAAACGAAGTTCCAGCTAACACTGACGCTCGTGAATATGCTGTAAGCAAAAACGACGAATTGACAACTGCAGTTATCAACCAGTTCGCTTCAGCTCAACCAATGCCAAACATCTCAGAAATGGGTTCAGTTTGGACACCAGCTGGTAACATGCTCTTCGAAGCTGCAAGTGGTGCAAAAGACGCTAAAACTGCTGCAACAGACGCTGTGAAAGCTATTGCAGACGAAATTGCTCAAAAACACAGCAACTAGTCAAGTTTAAAGTTGGACTGGGAGTTCCTCCCAGTCTACTTTATTACTTAACGATAAACTGAATAGATAGAATCGACCATCTATTCAGAAACTATATAAGGAGACTATGACTATGAAACAAAATCCAGGTAAGGCACTCCTTTTGTCCCTGATCCCTGGTCTCGGACAAATCTACAATAAACAAAAAGCCAAAGGATACATCTTTTTGGGTGTTACCCTTGCCTTCCTTGTTTATTTTATTGCAATTGCAGCTGGTGAATTAGGCAACTTGATTACCCTCGGTAGTGTTCGTGGACAAGATAATTCACTATTCATGCTGATTCGCGGTTCTTTCCATTTGATTATCACGGTTGTCTATCTCGCTTTCTATGCACTCAACCTAAAAGATGCGCGTGATACTGCGAAACGATGGAATTCAGGGATGCCAGTAGCTACCACATTAAAAGAAATGGTAAAAGGTATCTATGAGAATGGTTTCCCATATCTCTTGATTATCCCATCATATATTGCGATGACCTTTGCTATCATCTTCCCAGTTGTCGTTACATTGTTTATCGCCTTTACAAACTACGACTTCAAACACCTGCCACCAGGTGCCTTGTTGGATTGGATTGGTATTACCAACTTTACAAACATCTGGAAACTAAGCACATTCCGTACAGCATTTGGCTCTGTACTTGGCTGGACAATTATCTGGGCACTCTGCGCTTCAACAGCTCAAATTGTTATCGGTATCTTGACAGCCATCATCGCAAATCAGCCATTCATCAAAGGAAAACGCATCTTCGGTGTTATCTTCTTGCTCCCATGGGCTGTTCCTGCCTTCGTAACTATCTTGACTTTTAGTAACATGTTCAACGATAGTGTCGGCGCTATTAACACACAGGTATTGCCATTCCTGAGCAAATTCCTACCATTCATCGATAATTTCCTTATCCCTTGGAAGACCGACCCATTCTGGACCAAAGTTGCCCTCATTATGATGCAGGCTTGGCTTGGTTTCCCTTATATCTATGTTTTGACCTTGGGTATTTTGCAATCCATTCCAAACGACTTGTATGAAGCTGCTTACATTGATGGTGCAAGTGCCATTCAAAAATTCCGTAACATCACCCTTCCGATGATTTTAGCAGTAGCAGCTCCAACACTAATCAGTCAATACACCTTCAACTTCAACAACTTCTCTATCATCTACCTCTTCAACAATGGTGGTCCTGGTAGCGTTGGTGGTGGAGCAGGTTCAACTGACATCTTGATTTCATGGATTTATAAATTAACCACAGGTACATCACCTCAATACTCAATGGCGGCAGCAGTTACATTGATTATCTCAATGATTGTCATCAGTATTTCCATGATTGCCTTCAAAAAACTAAATGCTTTTGAAATGGAGGATGTATAAGATGAAAGTATCTGTAAAAACTAGACGTATAGTCAATCAGACCTTAACCTATCTCTATCTGATTGTTCTGTCTGTTATCATCATCTATCCTCTCTTGATTACAATCATGTCCGCCTTCAAGTCTGGTAACGTGGTTGCCTTCAAATTGGATAGCAATATCAACTTTACACTAGACAATTTCAGCAAGCTCTTTAGCGAGACTCTATACGGAACCTGGTACCTCAATACGCTCATCATTGCTCTCTTGACAATGGTTATTCAAACAAGTATAGTGGTACTAGCGGGTTACGCTTATAGTCGCTATAACTTCATCGCTCGTAAGCAGAGTTTGGTCTTCTTCTTGATTATCCAAATGGTACCAACCATGGCTGCTCTTACCGCCTTCTTCGTTATGGCCCTCATGCTCAATGCGCTCAACCAAAGCTGGTTCCTCATCTTCCTTTATGTCGGTGGTGGTATCCCAATGAACGCTTGGCTCATGAAAGGCTACTTCGATACGGTGCCAATCTCACTTGATGAATCTGCAAAACTAGACGGTGCCGGTCACTTCAGGCGTTTCTGGCAAATCGTCCTCCCACTCGTTCGTCCAATGATTGCTGTACAAGCGCTCTGGGCCTTCATGGGACCTTTTGGAGATTACATCCTATCCAAATTCTTGCTTCGTGAAAAAGAATTCTATACTGTAGCTGTCGGCCTTCAAACCTTCATCAGCGATGTGAAGAATATGAAGATTGCCTACTTTGCGGCAGGTGCCATTCTTATTGCCCTCCCTATCAGTATCCTATTCTTCTTCCTACAAAAGAACTTTGTATCTGGTTTAACAAGCGGTGGCGACAAGGGATAACCCTGTCCCACCTTTTCCCTTTTTAGGGGAAACATTGATATTTATGAAAGGTTCAACGAATGCTCCCATATCCTTTTTCCTATTTTTCTAGTATCTTCTCTCCAAGAAATATGTTTGCCAATCGTAGACTAATGAACCTTTGGCAACGGTTGTTTACAACGCTTTTTTTAGTGGCGCTCTTGCTCATTCCGAGCTCCCTACAGACTGTCAATCTCGAAACCTATCCTTTAGAAAATTTCGTAGAAGGTATCTATGCACCTCTGACAGATCAGGTCGTAGATGACCTCCGTCAACATGCAGTCATTGAAAACAACCACCTAACCTATACTGGAAATACTAACTGGGAGCAAGTGACATTTGGTGATACCGTTAGCTCTAGTTCTGACTTTACTTATCAATTCGCCGATCAGTCTCTGACTATTCGTAAAGGAAGTGATATTCTAAGCGAATTGACTTATGAAGGTTTGAATACTGACGATTTTGCTAGTAAGGAGACCTTGACTGCAACCATCTCTAAAAAATGGTATCAAGCCAACCGAGCAGCTGTCGGACTGTCCATCACTCTTATTTCGACCTTTATTTTAACAACAAACCTACTCTTCATCCTACTAGGAGCCAGCTTCTTCCTCTTTTTGACTAAAAAGTCTCGTTTCTTCCATTTTGAAACGTTTGCAGAGTGCTATAATTTTACTCTCAACTGTCTGGGCTTGCCTACTCTTATAGCCTGTCTAATTGGACTATTTGGTCAACCTGTGACTACCCTTCTGACCATACAAAACATCCTATTTGTGCTATGCTTGTTATGGGTATTTTTCAAAACAAAATTCAGAGATGAAATCTAGGAGGTCTATATGCGTGCTACCATCAAAGATGTGGCCAAATTAGCTGGTGTCTCGCCATCTACAGTTACTCGTGTCATTCAAAATAGCTCTGCCATTAGCCAAAAAACGAAAGACTTGGTGCGGAAAGCCATGGCGGATCTCAACTACCATCCAAACCTCAACGCTCGAAGCCTAGTTTCTAGCTATACACAGGTTATCGGACTGGTTTTGCCAGATGACTCGGATGTTTTCTATCAAAACCCTTTCTTCCCTACTGCCTTACGAGGAATTTCTCAAGTTGCGGCAGATCATAATTATGCCATCCAGATCTCCACAGGAAAGAATGAAGAACAACGTCTAGAAGCGATTTCTCAGATGGTCTACGGCAAACGAGTGGACGGCCTCATCTTCCTCTATTCCAAGCCCGACGATCCATTGGTACAATTAGCTATCCAACACAAATTCCCCTTCCTCATTCTTGGTAAGGCGGATTCTCCATTCATATCACTAGTTGATAATGATAATATCCAGGCCGGCTTTGAAGCTACCAACTACTTCATCAATAAAGGTTACAAAAACATTGCTTTCGTCGCTGGTAACAAAGAGTTAGTCGTATCTCAAGACCGTTATACTGGTTACAAGAACGCCCTTAAATCGCACAATATTCCCCTGGATGAAAACAAGGTCAAGTTTGTGTCTGGCTTCCTTCTCGAAGACAGTGCCTATAAAATTTCTAAGAAATTACTCAAACAAGAACTGGATGCAATCGTCACAACCGACACTTCCGTTGCCGAAGGTGTTGTCAAATATCTCAACGAAGTCGGAGTCAAACTTCCTATCATTTCTTTTGACTCCGTCAAGCCAAAACTAGATATTGAAGCCTACGTTGACGTCCACGCTATTAAACTAGGACGCGTCGCATTCAACACTCTGCACCAAATCATCAGCGACAATAAGGAAGACAAGCAGGTCTGCTACCGCCGCGTCATTCCACATACGATTACTGAACTTTAACCTAGAAAGGAGCCGTTCGGCTCATGGCATTACGACAATTTCAAGCATTTCTAGATGATGTAGCTACTATTCGCTTGGTTATGGAAAAACGATTCGACTCCGAACATACGAGCTTCTCACTCGAATCAAATGATGCTACGTCTCAACTTTTTATCCATTCCTGTCTAGAAGTAGAAAATCTCGTTATCTATTATCTAACCAGCCTCCATGCATTGACATTGGACAAGGACTATACCATCTACGACCAGGACCGTAATAAAGCTGAACTCGGCTATGGTCATATCGTTCGCTCTACACTTTTTGAACAAAGTTATACATACAATGGCCAAGACTTGGGAGCAACCTATCGACCAGAGGCAACAACCTTTAAGTTATGGGCACCTATTTCTAAGCAAGTTTTTCTTGTTCTAGAAGGAAACCCACATGCAATGACGAAGGGAGCAAAGGGAGTTTGGGAAATTACTGTTGAAGGAGACCTAGAAGCGCACAGCTATCACTATCTCCACAAAGTAAACGGTGAATGGATTTCCGTTCACGATCCCTACGCCCTGTCTTCCACAGCCAACTCAGGTGACAGCTACGTTATCAATCCAGATAAACTTCATAAAATTCGTCGTGCTAAGACCCAACGACCTATCTCTCAGGCCATTATCTATGAAATGAGCGTCCGTGATTTCTCATGGCAAAAAGAAGCTGGTTTCAAGCATCGCAGTCAATTTCTCGGATTGACAGAATCTCCTACCATGGATGGAATGAAGCTAGGAATGGATTACATCAGAGAACTAGGCGTTACCCATATTCAATTATTGCCTGTTTATGATTTTGGCAGTGTGGATGAAAATAAACCCCAAGCTGTTTACAACTGGGGCTACGACCCTATGCAATACAATCTGCCAGAGGGTTCCTATTCTAGCCAACCAAACGATCCTTACGCACGTATTCTAGAGCTACAGGAAGCTATCCAGGCCTACCATGATGCAGATATTTCAGTTATTATGGACGTTGTTTACAACCACGTCTATCATGCTGAAAAGTACGCATTTGAACTCATCGTTCCAGGCTACTTCTATCGCTATGATGACCACGGCATGCGAACAGACGGGACATTCTGCGGTAACGATGTTGCCAGCGAGCGCAGTATGGTCCGCAACTACATCAAACAATCCCTTCGCCAATGGCTAGAACTCTATGGTTTTGATGGCTTCCGTTTCGACCTTATGGGTATTTTAGATAGCGAAACAATCAACCAGATTCAAACTGAATTATCTGCCATTCACCCAAATGTCTACCTCTATGGTGAAGGATGGAAAATGGCAACAGGCCTCGAATTTGAAAAGCTGGCTCACCAGTACAATGCAGAGCAGTTACCTGAAATCAGCTTCTTCAATGACGATTACCGTGATACCTTTAAGAAACTCTTGCTCAATCCAAACCGTCTAGTAGATAAGCAATTGCACGAAAAGGTACAACATCTCCTGACTGGTAGCCGATTAAGCCATTTCTTAACGCCTCAACAGTCCCTCAACTACATCGAATGCCATGATAATGCTACAGCATTTGACTATTTCCATATTGAGAATCCAAACTGGACACCTCAACAGCAGAAACGTGCTGCTAGCTTTGGACTTCAACTGATTTTGATTTCTCAGGGTATGGCCTTTATTCATAGTGGACAAGAATTTTTCCGTACAAAAGATGAAATAGATAATACTTACAATGTCCCTGACCGTATCAACCGTCTGGACTGGACACGAGCTATTCGTTATAAGGAACATATCGAGTTCATTCAGGAATTAATTACCTTCCGCAAAAATAATCCAATACTCAGCCAGGATAACTACGAAAGTATCCAAGAAACTTGTGATTTCTACTGGTTAACTGAATATGTTCTTCGCTATCAAGTAACAAGTGAAGAAAAGACCATTCAATTTATCATCAACTTTGCGGATAGCGACTTTACCTATGAACGTGAAAAAGATAAGGCAGTTCTCTACAACTATCCTCCAGTCGAAGAGCGTGATCAGCAAGAAATCACGATTGCAGGACAGAGTATTTGCATTTTAGAAGACAAATAGGACTTTAGACCGATGAAACACGATATAGTCTGAGGTATACTATAGTCAATCCTAAATATTTTTCATAATCTCCTTAAAACTCACTGGTCACTCTGGTGAGTTTTTTTGTGTGACCAAAAAACAACCCAGCATAAAGCTGAGTTGAGGCTCTTTACATCAATTCCATTATCTTCCGACCAATGCGTTCAATGTCATTCTGCATCCCTCTGAGTTCAAAGGTGTCTATAACAGGAAAATCAAATCGCTCAGCATATTGCTTGGCAGTCAGACAATATTGGTTGTTAAAATTGCGGTTACCTGAGCCAACGACACCCAAACAGAGCTCTGCATTGGTCCCCAAAGCGATAAAATCTCCGAGAGGATTGGTCAGAATTTCCACATCTCCGTTGTCCACTCCATTTCCACCTTCTAAGTAGGTTGGTAAAAAGGCGACAAAGGGTGCATCTAGCTGATAGAAAGGAATAGCCTGCTTGACCAAATCTTTGACATGAACTAGCTCAATCTCCCAGTCAGTTTGAAATTGGAAAAAGGACTTTAGACGTTTCACAAAACTCTCTGTATTGCCACTCAAACTGATGTAAACCAAATATATTTTCTTCTTCATACATTTCCTCTTTAAAATAAAAACACTACATGTAGACTGTAAATACCATTTTACTCCTACATGTAGTGTTTGTCAATCAGTCGCTTTCCACAAACCGACCAATAATATTGACGTTGTCAGCTACCGATACAAAGGCTTGAGGATCTGCTTTTTTCATAATTTGCTTAAACTCACTAAACTCCGCACGTGTGATAATGGTAATCAGAACCGTTTTTTGCTCATGGTTATAAGCACCCTCAGCACCGTTGATAATGGTCACACCGCGATTTAGCTTTTTATGGATTTTTTTGATAACTCGTTCTGGTTGATTGGTAATAATCATAGCCTGCATCCGCTTTTGCTTGACATAGATTGCATCCGTCATTCGGCTGGAGATAAACAGCGCAACCATTGAATACAGGGCATATTGCCAGCCAAAGGTCATCCCTGCAATCAACATAATCAGGATGTTGACAATCAAGGAAATGACTCCAACTTGACGTCCCGTCTTCTTGCGAATAATAATAGAGACAATATCAGTACCACCACTGGATACATTGTTCCTAAGCGCAAAGCCAATTCCTGTACCGAGCATAAGCCCACCGAAAATAGCATTTACTAACGGATCCGTCGTCAGGGTAACTGGCGGCATAAATTGGATAAAGAAAGAACTGAAGGATACCGTAATAAAGGTAAAGATAGTAAATTTATAACCAATTTTATACCAAGCTAAGATAAGCAAGGGAATGTTCAGGCCGTAGTAGACCACCGCAATCGGTACATTCCAACCAGCGTAAGAAGCTGCCAGAGCAGAAACAATCTGTGCAAGACCAGTAACTCCAGACGAATAGACATTCCCTGGTCGAAAGAAAAAATTGACTGCAATACTAGACAGGAGTCCATAAATAATGGACCCCGATATCCGTTCAGCATATTTTTCCCGAGAAATTCCCAAAATGACCGACCAAAACTTATTCTTTCTGGCCATTCTTATCAAGCGTATTCGCTGTTTTCTGAAAAATTTATTCATTTTCGAGTGTAATGTTTAAAGCCAATTCCTCTAATTGTGCTGATGCAACCGTACTTGGTGCCTGTGTCATTGGATCAGATGCCTTGTTGTTCTTCGGAAAGGCGATAACTTCACGAATGTTATCCTCACCAGCCAATAACATGACAAAGCGGTCCAAACCAATAGCCAAGCCTCCGTGTGGTGGGAATCCATAATCCATTGCTTCTAGCAAGAAACCAAATTGCTCATGCGCATCTTCAGCTGAGAAACCAAGAGCCTTGAACATCCGTTCTTGCATGTCTTTTTGATTGATACGCAAACTACCGCCACCAAGCTCATAACCGTTTAGAACAATGTCATAGGCAACTGCACGCACCTGCGCCAAATCACCATCCAAATGATGAGCTGTTTCTTCTGTCGGCAAGGTGAATGGGTGGTGGGCACTCATGTAGCGACCTTCCTCTTCAGACCACTCAAACATTGGCCAATCCACAATCCAGAGGAAGTTAAACTTGCTTTCATCAATCAAGCCCTGTTCTTTAGCCAAGCGATTACGCAAGGCTCCCAAGGTATTGTTGGCTACTTCCAATTCATCTGCCACAAAGAGAACCAAGTCCTTGTCTTCAAGTTGTAAACTTTCTGTCAAGTTTGCTGTAATGTCTGTCAAAAACTTGGCAACTGGGCCAGCTAATTCTCCCTGGTCAACCTTGACCCAAGCTAATCCCTTGGCACCAAATTGTTTCGCGTATTCTGTTAATTTATCAATATCTTTACGTGAGTAGCTGTCCGCCGCACCTTTGACTACAATAGCCTTTACAACAGGTGCTTCTGAGAAGACCTTGAAGTCAACTTCCTTGACAAGTTCTGTCAAGTCTTGCAAAAGCATCTCAAAACGAGTATCTGGCTTGTCTGAACCATAGAAGTTCATAGCATGGTCATAGGCCATACGAGGGAATGGCAAGGTCACATCGATTCCTTTGGTATCTTTCAAGACCTTAGCAATCAAGCCTTCTACGATGTCTTGGATTTCAACTTCATTCAAGAATGAGGTTTCCAAGTCCACCTGTGTAAACTCAGGTTGACGGTCACCACGCAAGTCTTCATCACGGAAGCACTTAACGATTTGGTAATAACGGTCAAAACCAGCGTTCATTAAAAGCTGCTTAGTAATCTGTGGACTTTGTGGAAGGGCATAGAAGTGACCTTTTGACACACGAGATGGCACCAAGTAATCACGCGCACCTTCTGGCGTTGACTTAGTCAACATTGGCGTTTCTACATCGATAAATTCAAGCTCGTCTAGGTAGTTACGAATGCTGTGGGTTACCGCTGCACGTAATTTGAAATTATTGAGCATTTCTGGACGACGAAGATCCAAATAACGGTAACGAAGACGAGTGTCATCGCTGGCTTCAATACCATCCTTGATTTCAAATGGAGTTGTCTTAGCCGTGTTCAACACTGTCAAGCTGGTTACTTGCAGTTCAACAGCTCCTGTCGGGATATTGTCGTTAGCTTGCTCACGCTCCACAACCGTTCCTGCTACTTCGATAACGAATTCAGAACGAAGACTCTCCGCTTTTGCCATCACTTCAGCTTCAACTGACTCAGGGTTAATCACCAATTGCATAATGCCTTCACGGTCACGCAAGTCAATGAAAATCAGGCCACCTAAGTCACGACGGCGGCCAACCCAACCTTTCAAAGTAATTTCCTGACCGACATGTTCCTTACGAACACGTCCAGCATACATAGAACGTTTCATATTCTTCCTCTTTTACTGATTTTATACCTATTCATTCTACCATAAAATGGCTGATTTTTGGGGGAAATTGCCGAGAAAAATCGAAAAACCAGCCCTAGTTGACTGGTTTACGGTATAACATATCCAAATGTGGGATATCATCCTCCAAATATACTTCAGAAATAGGTTCGAAGCCAAGCGATTGATAGAATTTTTCCAAATAGGCTTGGGCCCCGATTTTAATCTGACTTTCCTTCCATTCGTTTGTAATAAAGTGAATTGCCTGCTCCATCATTGGCCTACCTAAACCTTTGCCACGATGACTTGGCTTGATGACCACACGACCGATGGAAACTTCATCATAACTTAAACCAGCCGGCAATATTCTCAAATAAGCCACTAACTCCCCATTGTCTGTTCCTAAAAGATGAAGACAGTTTGGATCCTTTCCATCAATTTCAGGATAGGGACAAGCTTGTTCTACAACAAACACATCGGTCCGAAGTGTCAAGATAGTGTAAAGTTCTTGTAAATTAAGTTGTTCAAATGTTTTTATTTCCCACTTCATATATTCCTCCTAGGGCAGAATGTTGCCTGCACTTTTGTAAATCTCGTACCATTCTGGTCTGGTTAAGGTAATCTGGCTAGCTTGGGCAATCTTTGTCAGGCGATCTGGATTCATAGAACCTACAATCGTTTGAATCTTTGCTGGATGACGCAAAATCCAAGCTACGACAATTGTTTCATGTGAAACATGGTAGCGCTCTGCTATTTCCCCAATGGTCTGATTTAAAAGAGCATAGTCTAGATGGTTGGCAAAAATACCTCGTTGCAAATCAATCAAGAACGGAGACCAGGCTTGGATAGTGATTTTTTTAAGCTGACAATAATCAATCAGTCCACCATCACGCATAGTCGCAGCATCATCTTTCATATTGACATGTAATCCAGCATCAATCAAAGGCGTGTGAGCAGGAGATAGCTGCAATTGATTAACTGCAAGCGGTTGATCGAGATAGGATTGTAATAACTCCATTTGGTAAATGTTTTGGTTGCTGACGCCAAAATGATGAACCTTCCCTGCTTTTTTCAAGAGATAAAAGGCTTCTGCCACTTCCTCTGCCTCCATTAGAGCATCCGGACGGTGGAGGGCTAAAACATCAAGATATTCCGTATCCAAGCGCTTGAGAATACCATCCACTGACTCCAAGATGTAGTCTTTAGAAAAATCAAAATAACCTTTACGAATGCCACATTTTGATTGGAGAAGCAGGTTCTCACGCTTGAGACCTGCCAATTTTGCCCCCTGAGCAAAACGGATTTCTGACTCACCACCACCATAAATATCCGCATGATCAAAAAAGTTAATTCCCTGTCCAACAACTGTATCTAACACTTTAGCAGTTTCCTGCTCTGTCAGACTAGCCATTCGCATACAACCTAGACCAATTCGTGAAACTTCTAGACCTGTTTGTCCTAATCTTTGCATTTATCTTCTCCCTTGTAAACGCTTTTCATATTCCTTATTATAACAGAAAAACCCAGCCGAAACTGAGTTTTAGTTAAAACCATAAATTCTTTTCGCGATTTTATAGACGGCATTGGAAATTTTTCGACCTGGATAACCGTAAAGGTTGGTTAATTGACCAAGTAACCCTTTTCGAACGATTTTAAATAGAGCTGGATTATTATCCCGAATATAGTGCCAGAGTTCCTGCTTTTTCAACATGTGTTCAGCTGTTCCAGCACGATTGAGAAGGGCACAGGAGATAATGGTCGTAATCTCCACATGATTGAGCAGGTAACTTCGCAAATCAGGATTGTCAATCGCCTCCAAGTCTAAATTATCTACCAAAATTCGATTGACTTTTAACTGCTGGTCAATGCGCTTAATCATGACGGATTCATTGACAGACTGGTCATTTCGCCCAATAAAGTAACGATAAAAATCTACTGGCAGATAGAACATCGTTTTCACAGCCTGCAAAGGAGTAAATACAAAAATATTATCCACATAAAAAGTATGCTCTGGCAGAACAAGACCAACCTCACGCAATAAATCTGTCCTGTAAATCAAGGAATGCATCATCATGTATTGACCCTTGGAAAAGGCACCTACATCCTCCCAGCCAAAAATCCGATTTTCTGGTAAAACATCCTGATAAGACATGGATTTTTTGCGAGATTGTCCCTCTTTTTCATAAACAAAGTTGGAGATAAAGGCATCAACTGGCGTATTTTCATCTTCCAAAGCCTGCAAACTCTCTAGGATCTTCAAATAGGCCCTGGTATCGACCCAGTCATCTGAATCTACAACTTTAAAGTACTTCCCCTTGGCCTCACGTATCCCTGTATTAACAGCTCCGCCATGACCCTTATTCTCTTGATAAATAGCTCGTACATTCGAAAATTGGTTAGCAAGTTCCTCTGCAATTTCCTGAGTCCGATCGGTCGAACCATCGTTAATAATCAGAATTTCAACCTTGTCCCCCCCCATTACAAGGGAATGAACACAGTAATGAAGGTAGGCCTCCGAATTATAGCTCGGAATAGCAATGCTTAGTAAGGTCATCTTTCTCTCCATTTGACACAATTTGTTACTATTTTATCACATTTTCAGGAAAGTTGCTTTTGATATTTTCTTTTTGCTTGATAGGCTCTCCATAATTGGCCTAAGCCCTTGAAAAAATGTCCATTGACAATGGTTAGAATCCCTTCCACCATCGGTAAATCGAGCATGTCTCCTGTCATCTTTGCCATTGCCCTAAATGGCATATTATAAAGGAACAGCAAGTTCAAGTCAGGAGTCCCTTTCTGCTCTGCTTTTTTCAGTAAGCCAGCCAATAGTTTATGCACGCCACGTGCCAACCCACTCTTAGCAAATTGGAGTTTCAAAACTGGATCGTTCAGGCTCAGTTCTTGACCAATTTTCCAGGTTTCTTCTGGAACTGGACGTCCAAGCAATTGTGCAAAATCCTGCTCTGAAACAGCCTGCACTTGGGCTGTCAGATAAGTCGGAAGCTGTTCTGAAGCAGGAAATTGGTCTACAGTGCCTTCTCGGGTAATCTCGCCAACTAAGCGAATATCCTGACTACTTGCACCTACATACAAGAGATAATTTCCAGCCTCTACTTCAAATTGGCCTGTCTCTTTATTAAAATAACGGAACGTATAGTCCTCAAAAGGAATAAAAATCTGTTTGGACTCGCCTGCTTTTACATATACTTTTTTAAAGCCTTTTAACTCCTTTGCAGGGCGGTAAATCTGACTATCTTCTTTGCCTACGTACAATTGGACAATTTCAGCACCATCAACCAGACCAGTATTTGTAATAGTGACTGTGACTCCTAATGCGGTCACATCCAATTGACTGTAAGAAAAGTCTGTGTAAGATAATCCATAGCCAAAGGGATACTTGACAGTCTTGTCAAGGCTTGTAAAGTAACGGTAGCCTACATAGAGAGCTTCCTTATAGAGGGCAAAATCGCCTTCCGCTGGATAGTCATCCGAAGATGGAACATCTGCAAGATTAATAGGATAGGTTTCGCTTAGTTTTCCTGATGGGTTGACACGACCTGTCAAGGTATCTAACACGGCTCTGGCACCAGCTTCTCCTGATAGATAGCCGTGAAGAACCGCATCTACATCCACATCCCAATTCATATCCACAACTGAGCCTGCTGATAGGACAACAACGATTTTTTTACCTGTCCCTACCAAGGCATTCAGTAAGGATAACTGGTTTTTAGGGAGACTTATATGATGACGATCCAAGCCCTCACTTTCACTCATTTCATCTAGCCCCATATAGTAAAGAACAAGTTCTGCTTGTTTTGCAAGATTGACAGCCCTGTCAACTAACACCCTATCTTCTTTATCTACACGTTGATAGCCTTGTTCGTAACCAATGACATTTAATGGATAATCTGCGATGCAATCCACTGTTTTATCTAATTGTCTTGTATTGATTAAAGAAGAACCTGCTCCCTGATAGCGAGGATTTTGGGCAAATTCTCCGATGAGAGCTATTTTTGTCTCACTAGATAAGGGCAAGATCTGATCCTTATTTTTTAATAGCACAATGCTCTCAGTGGCAGCCTGACGGGCCAATTCATGTTGTTCAGAATAATCTACAGATCGTTTTTCAGCATGAGCCAACTCTAAAACTACATCAAGTAGCTCATCCACACGCTCATTCAATACTTGCTCGGATAGACGACCAGACTGAACTGCTTCAATGATTTCCTTTTGACCAACCTTTTTAGTACCTGGCATTTCCAAATGACTACCATTTTCAACACCGAGAACATGGTCATTGGAGCCACCCCAATCCGATACAACAAAGCCTGTAAAGCCCCATTCATCACGCAGAATGTCACGCAAGAGGCGCTTGTCTTCATTAGCATAGACGCCGTTTATTTTGTTATAGGCAGACATGATTGCCTTTGGATTTCCTTCACGCACAGCAATCTCAAATCCTGTCAGATATAGCTCTCTCAGTGTACGCTCATCTACAACGGAGTCTGAAGCCATACGGCGCAATTCCTGACTGTTGACAGCAAAATGCTTAGGCGTTGCCGCAACACCTTGCGACTGCATTCCTCGGATCATTGCGGCCGCCAATTTTCCCGCTTGATATGGATCCTCTGAGTAATACTCAAAGTTTCGACCACATAAGGGACTACGCTTGATATTAAGCCCCGGCCCCAAAATGACATTGACACCCAAGCTATTTGCTTCTGCACCAAGACCTTGTCCGACCCGTTCAACCAGTTCCACATCCCAAGAATTTGCTAGGGTCGCAGCTGTCGGGAAACAGGTGGCAGGAACAGAAGCGTTCAGCCCTAAGTGATCTCCTTCGCCTTCTTGCTTGCGAATACCATGTGGTCCATCAGACAAAAAGATAGATGGAATTCCTTTTTCTGGGTAATCCTTAGTTTCCCAAACAGATTTTCCAGACATGAGTGCAGCTTTTTCTTCCAACGTTAAACGATTAATAATCTCCTGATGTTTCATCATCTTTTCCTCATTCTATTTCTTTATCACTATCATATCAGACTACACAAACAATTAAAACGCTTTCTTCATAATCTGTATGATTTTGGACATAATCTGCTATAAAAAATCTCCCCAGAAAATTCTAGGGAGATTGTGTTCATCACTTCTTATTTCATGATTACAAACTTCATCATTGGATAGTTGACAGCCACTTGAACGAAAATATTGACCCAGTTGGCCGCTGTCTGTGCCCAGCCCAAGCTCAAGCCCCATGATGTAAAGAGCTGAGTGGTGTAAGGCGGCAGCACGATGGACAAAATTCCTGCAACGACAACAGTCAAGATATACCAATGGAGGGTTTTGGATATATCGTTTTCTGCTCCGAATACCAACTTCCTTTGGACAATATAGTTGACAACCTGTGCCGCTATGTAGGCCAAGAGGAAGGAGAGAAAGCCGTTCAATCCGCCATTTTCTACGGAATAGTGAAAGATGAACCAGTGAAATGGCTGACTTGACAAGGCTGTAAAGAGGAAATTGGTTGACAACCAAAGGACGCAGAAGTTTGTAATAGTTGCGATGTTTGATAAGACATTAAACTTGATAAACTCCCACAAATCTGGGTGTTTGGCAATCCATTCTTTCATACGGTCTCCTTGAAAGACAAGGGGGAAATCCCCCTTGTTATGCTACTTCTTTTTCTTCTTTTTTCTTACCTGTCAACTTAACGAGTCCAAGACCTGTCAAGCCGATAAGGGCAATATTACTTGCTACCAATACAACAATCCACCATTTAGTTTTTGGTTTGTAGATGTCAAAGGCTGCAGAATGAGCAACGGTGTACAAGATGTTCTTACTTGCCTGACGAAGTGCTGCAACACCTTCTTCAGTACCTGTTGAGGATGCTGTTGGTACATCCCCTACTGGTGTCAACATGAGGTCACCACCGTTACGGATAGCTTGGTCTGGACTCATGTAGTCTTGACCATCATAGTCTGTGATAACCATACCACGGAAGCCCCACTCATCACGAAGAACTGCATTCAAGAGGTCTCCGTTACCGCCTGCCCAAAGGGTACCGATACGGTTAAAAGATGACATAATAGCAGTCGCTCCACCTTCTTTGACAGGAATTTCAAAGGCTTTCAGATAGATTTCACGCATTGCCTGTTCATTTGACCAGGTTGCAACACCTTCACGGTTGTCTTCTTGGTCATTGAGAGCAAAGTGTTTGGTAAAGGTATAAACGCCGTTTTCAAGAGCTTTTGCCACAAGTGAACTTGCCATTTTACCTGAAATCAGTGGATCTTCTGAGTAGTACTCAAAGTTACGTCCTGAGAATGGTGAACGGTGAATATTAACCGCTGGTGCATATAGGCCAACGATGCCGTGTGCCAATGCCTCTTTAGCAAAAGCGTCACCCATTTCTTCAGCCAAGTCAGTATTCCAAGTTGATGCAACAACGACTTCTGAGTTGTATTGGATACCTTTGATACCTTGGAAGATACCGTTGATACCAGCAGGTCCGTCCAAGTCAACAACAGCTGGTTTGTCGATTGACTTGACAGCTCCTGTTGCATAACCACCAAAGCCAATCAAGTTGACCATCTCATCAACAGACATTTGAGCAACTAGTTGTTCCCAACGCTCATCGTCATAATCTGCACCAATCAAATCAACCAAACGAAGTCCATTGTCTTCTGTTGTCACGGTATCAATCGGTGTTTCAGATGATTCGTCAATGCGGAAGTTTGCGTTGTTAATTTCTGTAGCAATTTGCTCACTTGCTTCTTTGTCTTTTGTGCGTTCGGTTGGCAAAGTACCGTCCCAATCCGCACGGGTTACATAGTTGATATCGCCCACAGCATATTCAAAGGCGTTGGTTACTTCAGCCTTATCAGATGAACGTTGTTTCAAGACTTCTTTGCTATCAACTGTGTAGGTTTCTGAATCCAAGACATCATGCGCATTGTTCATGAGTTTGATTTCATAGTCACCCTTGTCCAAAACATAGGCTTTTTCTGTCTTTTCGTCGTAAGATGCCATATCATCACGGTCGAAGGAAATGGTTAATTCTTCGCTCTTACCTGGCTCAAGGACCTCAGTCTTATCAAATCCAGCCAAGACAACGTGTGATTTCTCAACACCACCTTCAGTATATGGAGCTGTGTAATAGACTTGTGCAACTTCCTTACCAGCCACATCTCCAGTGTTGGTTACCTTGACATTGACCTCAATCTTGTCACCCTTTTCTTTCATGCTAGTGATTTCTTGGTCAAAGTTGGTATAGCTCAAACCGTAACCAAATGGGTATTGAACAACCTTATCATAAGCTGCTTCGTCCACTTGACCAGTCGCATTGTCAACAAAGCGAGTTTCGTAGTAACGATAGCCTAGATAGATGCCTTCTTGATAGTTAACAAATTTGTAGTTAAAGGTTTGTGGTTCTTTTGCTCCCCATGGAGTTTTTTCATAGGTGATATTAGTATAAGAGAAGTCACCTGTATTCCAGTAGGTTGGGTTGCTTTCCAAGTCGTAGGCGTAGGTATCGACCAAACGACCAGATGGGTTGACCTCCCCTGCCAAGATATTGGCTACACCAGTCAAACCAGTTGAACCAGGGCCACCAATCCAAAGAGCAGCATCGACGCCTGCATCTTCTAAGAAGCCGAGTTCCATGGCATTTGAGGAGTTAACCAAGACAACAACCTTGTCAAAGTTCTCTGTCACGGTCTTCAACATGGCTTTTTCAACTTCTTGGAGTTCAAGGTAGTGCTTATCCTTGTCACCTTGTTGGTATTCTGCCATGTTTTGTGGAAGGTCCGCCCCTTCACCACCATTACGGGAAATAACTACTAAGGCTGTATCAGAGAAGTTCTTAGCATTTGCTAGTAGTTCCTCTGAGTATTTGTCTTGAGTTGGCTCGTAGATATTGTAATCTCCACCATTGAGAGAGAAAATATTTGTCCCTTCTTTTTCTGGAAGGTTTTCTGTGTAGAAATCCGTCAATTCGCTGTTAACTTCAAAACCAGCATTTTCCAGACCTTGTTGCAGATTGATGTTTTTGGACTCATCTGCAGCACCTGAACCAGATCCTCCGTAAGTAATGGCTACAGAAGAAATACCAAAGACATTGACCTTGGATGATTTTTCAAGTGGTAGGGTCTTATTCTTGTTTTCAAGCAAGACAGTGCCTTCTTCTTGAATGGTCGTTACCAAGGACTTAGAAACTTCTTCTGCATCAGCAACTTTAGCAGCATCTGCATAAGATGGAGCAAAATATGTGTCAATCACATTGACAAACATATTGACAGCATAGTTAGCTCCAACGATAATGATACTCAAGAGAGCCAAGAGGCTAAAGCCCAACTTTTTCTTCTTGCTAGAGAGGGATTTTTCCTTCACTACGCGATAAATCGCAAATCCCAATAAGCCAAGGACAACTACAGCAGAACAGATAAATACTGTTTTTGCAATCCCGACCGCATCCCATGATTGATAGCTACTTGGATAGCTATCTGCATAGACTGTTTTTCCTGATAGCAGAGCTCCTGCTAGGCTCAAGAGAGCCCCTTTCTTTTTCCAAGCCTTCATAAGACTTCCTCCTAAACATTTCGGCTTTCATGTAAGCCTTTTCTTTTTCTTGAGTCCACTATATCAATTAACATACTCAATGAAAACACTTTCTTCATAATCTGTCATTTAACCTTCATAATTTGTAAATTGAGAAGAATAATCCTACTCTTGCTATTTTAGCATTTGATTTTCTAAAATATTGCTAACAATTTCATTTTAATTTTGATATACTGATAGAAAATAAAAGGGGTGCCTTATGAAAATCGCGATTGTAGAAGATCAAAAAATTGAGCAAGATAGATTGTCCAACTACATCAAAACCTACTGTCAAAAAGCTGGGATTGCAGTGGAAATCAGCTGTTTTAATGACGGTCTCCATATCACTAGTGACTATCAAAAACAAT
Source organism: Streptococcus suis 10581 (assembly GCA_000440235.1). Classification (GTDB taxonomy): domain Bacteria; phylum Bacillota; class Bacilli; order Lactobacillales; family Streptococcaceae; genus Streptococcus; species Streptococcus suis_F. The sequence continues at coordinate 106,088 of ALKQ01000003.1, forward strand.
TTGACCTGATTTACCTAGATGTTGAGATGGAAATTATGGACGGGATGACCACCGCTCAAAAAATTCGGTCTGTGGACAAAGAAGTTCTATTAGTATTTGTGACCAATCATTCTCACGTAGCGATTCAAGGGTATTCAGTTGAAGCTATTGATTTTCTGCTCAAGCCACTGAGCTCCTTTGTCTTTGAGGAACATTTTAAAAAAATTCTTAGAAAATTACCCGATAGCCAAGAGAAACAAAGTTTATATATTAAAAGCAAGCAGTCCACCGTAAAACTCTATCAAGAAGATATTGTTTACCTAGAAAGTCAAGGACATCAGGTTCACATCTACACAGTTGACGGTGGCCTAACCATTACCCATAATAGTCTCAAGAATCTCGAAGCCATGTTAGACAGTAAAGTGTTTGTACGAGCCCACTCGGCCTATATCATCAATCTTTCCCACGTTCAAAAAGTAGAAGGTAGCCTTGTTTACGTCACAAATACAGCCTTGCCGATTAGCCGGCCAAGGAAAAAGGAATTTATGACAGCTCTAACCAACTTCATCGGAGATAGCCTACTATGATCAATTTCCCTGATATTCCACGTTTCTATACTGCACTAACAGAAAGCTTGGCCTGCCTACTGGTATGTTCCTCACTTGTTTTGTCTGAAAAATGGTCACGCAAACAGGTACGTATCCTCCTGATTTTTCTCATACAAATCTTACTTCAACTTGTGGCTGGCAAACTCCCTTTGCTTTTTTGGACTGTAGGAATGGGCACCAATATCGCTTGGATGTTTGTTTCCGTTCGATTTCTTGGAGTTATCCACAAGAGGACTAGTCTCTATTTGACAGCAAAAGCCTTTATTATTGCCGAATTAGTAGCCTCCATTACTTGGCATCTCTACTGTTTGACGATTTATCAACAACCTGTGGATAACTTGTGGGCACAGGGGTTATTTCTGTTGATAACTTCTCTACTTTCTTACTGGCTCATCTATCTACAAGATAAAAAGGTTCACTTAGAAGAATTGGATAAATTCATTGAGCAGCGAGATGTGACGGTAGCTGTCTTTACAACCTTATCTATCTTTGTTCTCAGTAATATTGGTTTCATCCTCTCTGGCACGCGCCAATTTCAAGATTCAACCAGCATCTTCATTCTTCGGACAACCGTCAATCTCTCTGGTCTTCTACTCCTATTCACCCAAGAATCTCAACAATACGATCGCTATTTACGGCAGGAATTGACTTCTATCAATAATATCTTTCAACTTCAATATAAGCAATACCAAGCCTATCGTGAAAACAGTGAGATTCTTGACCGTAAGGTCCATGATTTAAAGCATCAACTGGCCATCATCCAACAAGAACCTGATAAAACCAAAAAGGAACAATACCTAGAGGAAATGAGCGAGGTGATCCAGACACTTGATGCAAAGATTGAAACAGGAAATCCCGTTCTAGATACCATTCTCAGCCAAAAAAATTATTACTGTTTGCAAAATGGCATCAACTTTACCTGTATTGTTCAGGGAGAACCCCTCCATTTTATGGATGTAATGGATATTTCAGCTCTGTTTGGAAATGCCATTGACAATGCTATCGAGGCTGTGGAAAAAATAGACAATCCTGAACAACGCTTGATTACTTTAAAGGTTGCTAGCCATCAGCAATTTCTTATCATTCGATTAGACAACTACGATACTTCTTCCCTAGACCTATCCACAGGACAGCTCCCTACAACCTCAAAAACAAATAAGAACTACCACGGATTCGGTCTTAAGAGTATGGAGTATGTTGCCAATAAATACGGTGGCAGTCTCACACTTAGCAAAGAAGATAATTGGGTTCAACTAAAAATCATTCTCCCTTTACAAGCATAGAAAAATCCCGTTTGAAGGCGGGATTTTCTTTCTATTCATCATTTAGAAACCGTTACTTGATCCACATCCCTATTTTGACTACGTTCAATAATCACATCAAGATAATCAGCCAAGAAACTTCTCGGTGATGCTGCTTGCAAGGTCTGATAGGCTTGGCTTGGAAATACCGTCTCATCAAGCCAAGTCTGATCTAGTTTTTCTCCTGAAAAATAAGCACGATTGGTTGGCATAATGAATTGTGAAATAGCATCTGCCGTCTCCCCATCATACCAATCTTCATCGTTTAACATACTGTGCACCATGATGTCACTGGTATGATCAAAGACAGTTTGTAAGTAGGTAACGTGATCCTGCAAATTTGGATCACTAGGTTGGTGCTTTTCTGTCCACGAAGCCATATCAAGTTGAGTTTTTTGATAGTGAATGCTTGTATCATCAAGGCTCAATTGACCGATAATAGCTGGATAAATAGAAAATGCTCCATTAACCACTTCAGTATAGTAAACTTGTCCCAAGTCTTCTTCAACAATATTCTGAGAATGAGTGTGCCCCGAAAAACCAAAACGAATAACATACTGATTAAATAGAGCCTTCAAATCGGCAGCATTATCCAAAGTATAGCCTTTTGTCAGCATGGCATGCTGTTGCAAAACATTGTGATGGACAACAGGTATCAGGCTCACTCCAGCGTCCTTAGCTGACTTAAGTTGTACTTCTATCCAATCCAAGGTCTCTTTTTTGATACGTCCATTGGTTGGAGGAGCTCCTTTTCCGTAGCCGTCAGAGTAGATGTTGCTGTCTATCATCAGAAACCAAGCATTGGAAAATGGCTTGGCTAGATAGCTCAATGAGGCTTTGTCACGACTGCTAGCTTGTTGATAACCGTGATGGGCAAATAGCTCTGCAAATTGCTGAGCAGTGACCTGATCCGTCACTATCTGCTGGTCTCCCTTAAAGGCCCTAGCCCATCCACTGGCAATATCATGGTTGCCAGGAATCACCAAAACCTCCGTTCCTTTTTCTTCAATCCGGGTAAAATATTGCGCCAACTCAACCATGCTCTGCTTTTCACCGTTTAGAGTCAAATCTCCACTGACTAGTAACAAGGAAGGATGCTCACGCTCAACCTGCTCAACCAAAGCCTCCATCCGCTCTTTTCCATAACGTAAATCCTTGCCAGCAGCTGTCTTTTCTATATAAGAAAATGCCGCTCCATCATCAAATAAATCCTGTGACAAATAATGCAAATCAGTGATAATCCAGATTTTATCCTGGTCTCTTAACTCAGCCTCGGCATAGGATTGCTGACGCTGGCCAGTAATAGCCGACCAAGTCAAAACTATAACTGCAATAGCTCCTAACAATAATACTATTTTCTTCTTCATACCTTAAAAGTATATCATCTTAGAGATAGAGGGACAAGAAAAAGAAGCTCGACCTTCTTTCTGCCGAGCCTCTTATGTCTACAATTTATTTCTTAGCAAATCCAGCTGCTTGTTCACCAGCCTGACGACCAAATACAATGATGTCTGCTACAGCATTACCACCAATACGGTTTTGACCATGAACACCGCCAGTTACTTCACCAGCAGCATAAAGACCAGAAATTGCTGAACCGTCTGTTTTCAATACTTCAGTATTGGTATTGATTTTCACACCACCCATTGTATGGTGAACACCAGGTGCAACTTTAATGGCATGGTAAGAACCAGTATTCAAAGCATGGTCCATACCTGATGTACGACCAAATGCCGCATCATTCTTATCTGCTACAGCCTTGTTCCAAGTATCAAGAGTTGTTTGAAGTGTGTCCGCAGGTACACCAATTTCTTTAGCCAAATCCGCAAGAGTAGCACCCGTTTTTACAAGTCCTTTTTCTTCGTATTGAGCAATAGCTTTCACACGATCTTTCAAGGCATCATCAAAGATAACATAAGCGTAGTTTGGATCCAAACTATTAATAGCCGCAGAAACTTTATCACGAGTTTCCAATTCGTTAACAAAACGCTCACCTTTTGAGTTGACAAGGATAGCACCTTCGCCACGAACTGCCTCTGTAATCAAGTAAGAAGTTTCTTGCTCAACACTTGGGTGAATTTGGATTTGTTCCATATCAACAGTTGCTGCACCTTCTGATTCAGCAAGCGCAATACCGTCACCTGTTGAACCTTCTTGGTTGGTTGTAACATAACCTTTCAATGCTGGGTTTAATTTAGCAACCATCTCCAAATCAGCACCGAAACCACCTGTCGCCAATACAACTGCTTTAGCTGAGATTTTCTTAGTTTCACCAGCAATCTTCACTTCAACACCTGTCACAGCTCCATCCTTGTCTTGGAGTTTTGTAACATCTGCATTAACAAAAATTGGTACTTCACGTTCAACAAGATTGTGGTAAAGACCATTTACCAAGTAGCCACCAACAGCTGAACCATCTGCTGGACGGTGGGTACGTTTTTCACTCATACCACCAGTTGTAGTTAGGTTGCTAAGAGTAATCCCCATTCCATCCAACCAGTCAATTGCACTAGCAGAGTTATCTACAAGATAACGAAGCAATTCAGGATCATTTGTCCCTTTACCACCTTTAAGCGTTTCTTCGTAGAATTTATCGTTTGAATCAGCAATACCTTCCGCTTCTTGGAATTTAGTCTGTGAAGCATTCATACCAGCTGATGATTTAGCCGTATTACCACCGATAACAGGCATTTTCTCCAAGAGAGCAACACTAGCACCAGCGTCTTTAGCTGAGATAGCTGCCGACATACCTGCACCACCTGAACCAACAACGATAACATCGTAGCTATCTTTCAACTCAGATGGATCTGTATAAACTTTCTCAGATGCACCTGAAACAGCTTCTTCTGATGAAGAAGAAGTCGTAGATGATGAAGATGTAGCTGTCTTTTCAGACTTACCTCCACACGCCACTAAAAACAAAACAGCAAGTAGACTCATCAACAAGCCTAACCAAGCTTTCTTTTTCATATAAACCTCCAATTTTTATCTGATATTAGTATTATACAAGATTGTGAAATGTTTTTCAATTTATTTTGAAATATTTTTCACAAACATGAACAAAAAAATGTATGATATTCGCTTCATACATTCTTAAAACTATTTACTGCCCTTGAAGAGCTAAAAAATTCTCTATTTCGGTTATCGTTGCTTGACTCCCTTTACGAAGTATTCCAGATAATTTACCAGATTTATAATAGGTCAAGCTAGGAACCGTAGCAAGACCTTGACTCTGCCGAAATTGTTGTATTTTTCCATTCGGATCCAACTCGCTATCTAAATAGTAGATAGTCGCATGTGATTGCTCTACTGCCTCTGTTAATTTAGGAACAAAATCACGACAATATGGACATGTCTCCCGACCTATGTATAAAATAAATTCTTCCTCGTCTTGAACCTTTTGCTCCACTTCGTCTATCGAAATAGCCTGGTAACTCTTTACAGCCTTCACATAGTCAGTTTCATTTGGCGTAGCCGCTGATTGAGATAGAAAGAAGGCCCCACCTACGACCAAAATAGCTAATAGCACTAGCAAAAAATACTTACGCCACATAATCCCTCCTCAAATACAGACAAAAAGCCCTTGTAAATAGGGCTTTTAAAATATCTATACAAATCTTAGAGCATTTTGTTGTAGAATTCTACGACAAGAGCTTCGTTGATTTCTGGGTTGATTTCATCGCGTTCTGGCAAGCGAGTCAATGAACCTTCAAGCTTTTCAGCATCGAATGATACGAAAGCTGGACGTCCAAGAGTTGCTTCAACAGCTTCAAGGATAGCTGGAACTTTGATTGACTTCTCACGAACTGAGATCACTTGACCAACTTCAACGCGGTATGAAGGGATGTCAACGCGTTTGCCGTCTACAAGGATGTGACCGTGGTTTACGAATTGACGTGCTTGACGACGAGTAGTTGCCAAACCAAGACGGTAAACAACGTTGTCCAAACGACGCTCCAAAAGAAGCATGAAGTTGAAACCAAGAGTACCTTGTTTGATTTTAGTAGCTTGTACGAACAAGTTACGGAATTGTTTTTCACCCAAACCGTAAGAGAAACGCAATTTTTGTTTCTCAGCCAATTGCAAACCGTATTCTGACAATTTAGAACGGTTGTTTGGTCCGTGTTGACCTGGTACGTAGTTACGACGTGCCAATTCTTTACCTGTACCTGTCAATGACAAGCCAAGACGACGAGCTTGTTTCCAAGATGGTCCTGTATAACGTGACATGTGTTATGTCCTCCTAAAAATAAAAAATAATTATTGTAGGAAATAACGTTTTAAGCAAACCTGATTCGTGCAGGAGGCCTTCATCGAAACAGCAACGATTACTCTTCTTGCTGACCTTCTGTTGACGAGCTTCATTTTGCCCTGCTGTTATTTCGCACAAAGGTTAGTATAGCACAAAAAAAAGGCTCTGTAAAGCCTTTTTCATCGTTCTTATTGCATTTCTTCCAATGCTAAATTCCCAAAGTAAGTTCTAGTCTGTCTTAAAAACTGGAAATTAGACTGAGACAAAGAAATAA
>ALKQ01000004.1 GCA_000440235.1 Streptococcus suis 10581
GACGGAGGAGTAAATCCGCCAACAGATGGAGGCACCACCCCACCGACGGACGGAGGCACTACCCCGCCAACGGACGGCGGCACCACCCCACCGACGGACGGCGGCACCACTCCGCCGACAGACGGCGGCACCACCCCGCCGACAGACGGCGGCACCACCCCACCAACGGACGGAGGAGTAAATCCGCCAACAGACGGCGGCACCACCCCGCCAACGGACGGCGGCACCACCCCGCCAACGGACGGCGGCACCACTCCGCCGACCGACGGCGGCACCACCCCACCAACGGATGGAGGCACCACCCCACCAACAGATGGAGGCACTACCCCGCCAACGGACGGCGGCACCACCCCGCCAACAGATGGAGGTACCACCCCACCAACAGACGGAGGAGTAAATCCGCCAACAGATGGAGACACCACCCCGCCAACAGACGGAGGAGTAAATCCGCCAACGGACGAAGGAGTTAATCCGCCGACGGACGGAGGCACCACCCCACCAATAGATGGAGACACCACCCCACCAACAGACGGAGGAGTAAATCCGCCAACAGATGGCGGCACCACCCCGCCAACCGACGGCGGCACCACTCCGCCAACGGATGGAGGAGTTAATCCACCAACGGACGGAGGTACCACCCCACCAACGGACGGAGGAGTTAATCCGCCGATAGACGGAGGCACCACCCCACCAACGGACGGCGGCACCACACCAACTCCACCGACTGGTACAATCACTGTTACACCAAAAGCAGGTCCATCACAGTTGCCAAATACTGGTGAAGCCAGCACTAGTCCTTTATATGGAGTACTAGCCTTTGCTACAGGTCTAGCAGGACTCTTTGGTTTGGTGAAGAAGAAAAAAGAAGAAGACCAGTAGTACATAATGACTAGTCTTCTACGGGCTTGTTAGCATGCCTGACCCTCGAGATTTCATATCTTGAGGGTCTTTGTATATTGTAAGTAACGTAACCGCCCAATATAGTCATTTGAATTAACTTTGATACATCGTCACTTTCGGATTGCCGTGCTCTAGTACTGCCTGCCCTCAGTTCCTTGTCTGAAAGCTAATTCATTTGACTATAACGGTTCTTTGTCAACTGTAGCGGTGGATATTACTCACTACAGAAATTATAGAGTTTTTCTTCATGTGTATGACCTGTCGTATACAGCTGGTTTCTTTCTCGTTGATTCGGTTTGTGGTATAATGTTGATTATTAAGCAAGTTAGGTAAACATTGAATGGAGAATGTCATGTCGCAGGATAAGTGGTTGGAATGGGCTATTCGCTTGCAAGCCTTGGCTCAGACAGGCTTGGCCTATGGAAAAGATGTTTATGACATGGAGCGATTTGAGGAAATCCGTCAGATTGCGGCGGAAATGTTGGTAGAGCCATCTGGACAGCCCTTGGAAGTGGTGAAAGACTTGTTTTGCAATGAAACAGGCTATCAGACACCTAAGTTGGATACCCGCGCAGCTATTTTCCAAGAGGATAAGATCCTACTGGTTCAGGAAAACGATGGGCTCTGGTCCTTACCAGGTGGCTGGTGTGATGTGGACCAGTCGGTCAAGGAAAATGTTGTCAAGGAAGTAAAGGAAGAAGCTGGGCTGGATGTGGAGGCTCTGCGAGTCGTTGCTATTTTGGACAAGCACAAGAACAATCCTGCCAAGTCAGCCCACCGCGTGACCAAGGTCTTCATTTTATGTCGTCTCCTTGGTGGGGAGTTTCAGCCCAATTTGGAAACAGTTGCCAGTGGCTTTTTCAGTCTAGATGACTTACCGCCACTTTCACTTGGGAAAAATACAGTAGAGCAGTTAGCACTTTGCTTGGAAGCCAGTCGGTCTGAGCATTGGGAAACACGATTTGATTAAGGAGGAAAAATGACATATACAGGTTATTTGATTGATTTGGATGGTACGATTTATGAAGGGAAAAAGCGGATTCCTGCTGGTGAACGTTTTATTCATCGCTTGCAAGAACGTCAGATTCCCTATTTATTCGTGACCAACAATACCACCCGTCGACCTGAAACGGTACAGGCTATGTTGGCTGAAAATTTTAACATTGAGACACCGCTTGAAACCATCTACACGGCCAGTCTGGCGACAGTAGATTATATGAATGACTTGGGGCGGGAAAAAACTGTCTATGTCATTGGAGAAGATGGGCTCAAGTCTGCCATTTTTGAGGCAGGTTATGTGGAAGACACGGAAAATCCAGCCTATGTTGTTGTCGGTTTGGATACTCAGTTGACCTATGAAAAACTAACCATTGCCACCTTGGCTATTCAAAAGGGAGCGACCTTTATCGGTACCAATCCTGATTTGAACATTCCGACTGAAAGAGGTCATTTGCCAGGAGCAGGCTCACTGATTGCACTTTTGAAAGCTGCTACCCGAGTAGAGCCGACCTTTATCGGCAAGCCTGAAGCCATTATCATGGACAAGGCTCTGGAGATTTTGGGCACAGAACGCAGTCAAACGGTTATGGTCGGGGATAACTACCTGACAGATATTCGTGCAGGGATTGATAATGGATTTCCAACTCTTTTAGTCCTGACTGGATTTACCAAGCCAGAAGAAGTAGCAGACCTACCCCTGGCTCCAACCCATGTCCTCAACAGCCTAGATGAATGGAGTTTTGATGAGAACTAAGTTACAGATTATCGGAACGATTTTATTTATCTTGTCGGCAGCAGTTCTAGGTACAATCTATCTAGCTTGGCTAGTTTATCCGCTGGAGATTTCTTTTTTAGGATTGGAAAAGATTGTCTACATGAAGGTTGCAGATATTTCCTATAATTTTAATATATTGATGAACTATCTGACCAATCCATTTGCCAGTGTTTTAGACATGCCAAATTTTTCATCCTCAGCCGATGGTCTGAAACATTTTGCGGATGTCAAGCATTTATTCCATCTAACTCAGGGGATTTTTATCCTCACACTCCCTGCCTTTGTGCTTTTTGTAAAAAACATTCTGCTAAAAGGTTATGGAGACTTGGTTAAAAAGGTCATTTTCTGGACCATGCTTATGCCAGTGATAATCGGTTTATTAGGAGTTCTTGTTGGCTTTGATCAGTTTTTTGTATTATTTCATACGGTGTTATTTCCAGGGGATTCTACATGGCTATTTGACCCTGCAAAGGATCCTGTCATATATATTTTGCCACAAGAGTTTTTCTTGCATTGCTTTGTATTATTTTTTGTCCTTTACGAATTCTTCTTTGGGACAATACTGGCGTGGACAGGAAAAAAGAATAGGATAGGATAAGAGCGTAAAATTCATATTTTAGAATTAAAAAATATTGACAAATGAGTTGAATCATAGTAAAATGATAAAGACTTTGAAATTGAGGGGAGTGAAAAAAATGTCAAAAACAGTAGTACGCAAGAACGAATCACTTGATGATGCTCTTCGTCGTTTCAAACGTGCGGTTACTAAAGCTGGTACTCTTCAAGAAACACGCAAACGCGAATTCTACGAAAAACCATCTGTAAAACGTAAACGTAAATCAGAAGCAGCTCGCAAGCGTAAAAAATTCTAATTGAATTTGAAAACGGCCGAAAGGCTGTTTTTTGTTTACATTTTACAACAAGTAACATATAATAGGGATATAGAATTTTTGTCCAAGTGAAAAGGAGTAAAGGGATGAGTATATTAGTTACTGGTGGTGCAGGTTATATTGGTAGTCATACGGTTGTCGAATTGTTGAAGTTGGGGAAAGAAGTGGTTATCGTGGATAATCTTTCAAACTCAAGTATTTTGGTTTTAGATCGCATTGAAACCATCACTGGCAAGCGCCCAACTTTCTATGAGTTGGACGTGGCAGATAAGGAAGCCTTGCGCCAAGTTTTTGAAAATGAAAACATTGAGGCAGCCATTCACTTTGCTGGCTACAAGGCAGTCGGTGAGTCCGTAGCTAAGCCAATTATGTACTATGAAAACAATATCATGTCAACCCTAGCTTTGGTGGAAGTCATGGCAGAATTTGGTGTTAAGAAAATCGTCTTCTCCTCAAGTGCGACTGTTTATGGCCTCAATAATCCATCGCCTTTGGTTGAAACTATGCCAACTAGCGCAACGAATCCGTACGGCTATACCAAAGTTATGTTGGAACAAATCTTGCGTGATGTGGAAGTAGCAGACAAGGGGTGGAGTATTGCATTGCTCCGTTATTTCAATCCAATCGGTGCCCATGAATCTGGCTTGATTGGGGAAGATCCGGCTGGTATTCCTAATAATTTGATGCCGTTTATTGCACAGGTAGCCGTTGGTAAACGTGAGGAGCTCAGCGTTTTTGGTAACGATTATGATACAATTGATGGTACTGGAGTGCGTGATTATATCCATGTGATTGATTTGGCACTCGGTCATATCAAGGCGCTTGAAAAAATTTCAACTACTGCAGGTGTACATACTTACAATCTTGGTTCAGGTCAAGGAACCAGTGTCTTAGAACTTGTTCAAGCTTTTGAAAAAGTGAATGGTGTACCGGTACCTTATAAAATCGTTGATCGTCGTCCGGGTGATGTGGCGACCTGCTATGCTAATGCAGACAAGGCTCTAGCTGAACTCAACTGGAAAACAGAAAAAACAATTGAAGACATGTGTCGTGATACGTGGAACTGGCAATCGAAAAATCCAAATGGATACGAAGGATAAGAAAAGATGTGAGTGGAGGCTCACATCTTATTTTTGTAATTATGGAAGAGAAAAACAGGTATGGAGACCTGTTTTTCAATATATTATTGATTATTTTTTCAATAAATCGCGGATTTCTGCAAGCAACTCTTCTTGAGTTGGACCAGCAGGTGTAGCTTCTTCAACAGCAGCTTCTTCTTTCTTAGCCAAGCTTTGAGCTTTTTCCGCAGCCTTAACGATGAAGAAGAGAACAGTACCAACAATCAAGAAGTTGATAACAGCACTCAAGAAGTTACCGTATGCTACACCGTTCCATGACAAGTCAGCGATTTTTTCTGCACCAGCAGCTTTCAAAGCTGGCGTCAAGAACAATGGAGTAATTACATCTTCAACCAATGATTTAACGATTGCACCAAATGCAGATGCAATAATCACACCGACAGCCAAATCAATCACGTTTCCACGGAACAAAAAGGCTTTCAAATCTTTCAACATATCCTAAATATGTCCTTTCATAAATATTTTACTTTATCTATTATACCCATAAAAAAATATTTTACAAACAATTTGTTTTAGAAATTTTACATTTTCCCGTATTTAGTATACAATAGAGTATGTTAAACTAAGGGAAGAGTGTTCACTTTTTAAATTAGCTAGTATGATATGAGGAGGGAATGTGCTTTCAAAGGATAAAATTACTGAAATAAAACAAGCTCTCAATATCGTTGATGTTATTGGTGAAACGGTTGCACTGACTAAAGCTGGACGAAACTATATTGGCCTTTGTCCTTTTCATGGCGAAAAGACACCTTCTTTTAACGTTGTCGAGGACAAGCAGTTCTATCATTGTTTTGGATGTGGGAAGTCTGGCGATGTATTTAAGTTTGTCGAAGAAGTTCGTGGTGTTTCTTTTGCAGATGCGGTAGCTATCTTAGCTGAGAAGGCAGGGTTTCAAGTAGATGTAACTCCTTCCTATCATCAAGAGGAGAAAAGGGTTAGTCCGCATCAGGTACTGTATGATATTCATCGGGATGCTGCAAAGTTTTATCATGCCCTTTTGATGACAACCAAAATGGGTGAGAAAGCTAGAGCTTATCTACACCAACGTGGCTTGACAGATGATGTCATAAAAACATTCCAGCTAGGCTTAGCTCCTGCCGAACAGAATATTCTTTACCAAAAACTATCAGGTCAATATGACGAAGAAAGTCTATTGAATTCGGGTCTTTTCAATCCCAGTGAGCAGAATATGATTTTCGATGCTTTTCAAGGGCGGATCATGTTTCCGCTAACTGATGAATATGGTCGAGTGATTGCCTTTTCAGGTCGGATTTGGACAGATAAAGACTTACAGAATAAGCAGTTAGCCAAGTATAAAAATTCTCGTAGTACAGAGATATTCAATAAAAGTTACGAATTATATCATTTGGATAAGGCCAAGGCGGTCATCAAAAAGCAGCGGGAAGTTTACCTGATGGAGGGATTTCTAGATGTTATTGCTGCTCATCGTGTAGGGATTGATAATGCAGTGGCTTCCATGGGAACAGCTTTGACAAGAGAGCATGTTGCACACCTAGCTAAGTTTTGTAAGAAAATTGTTCTGACTTATGATGGGGATAAGGCTGGACAGGCAGCTACCATGAAGGCGCTGGACGAACTACAAGATTTTCAGGTTGAAATCGTGAGTTTGCCAGATAATATGGACCCAGATGAATTTTTGCAGAAAAATTCAGAAGAAGCCTTGCAACAGGTTTTAACCAAATCACGAATCAGCGATGTAGAATTTTTGATTCAATACTTGAAACCTGAAAATCCTGACAATCTACAAATGCAGATTGAGTTTGTAGATAAGATTGCACCAATTATTGCCAAAGTATCATCCATTACAGCTCAAAATTCTTATATTTATAAGGTGGCGGATTTACTTTCTGACTTTGATTATAATCAGGTGGAACAGGTAGTAAATGCTGTTCGTCTGAACCAGCGCCAGGAGAGAACACAACAGGTATTTCAATCACAGACTGGTCAGTCTTATTTGCCACCAGTCCAAACGATTGCTCGTATAACGAGTCTTATTCGAACAGAAAACCATTTACTTTATCGGATGGTTGAACATCCTTATATTCTCAATGAGTTCCGTTTACGAGAAGATTTTTATTTTGCGACGCCAGAATTGCAAGCTATTTATGATATGTTAAAAAAATCTGGGGAAATTACCAGTTTTGAACTATCACAGTTGAACGATTCCGCTCAACAGGCTTGGTATCGTATGCAAGAAGAACGTTTACCTAATGAAGTATCTCCACACGAAATCGAAGAATTAGAAATTCGGCGAGACAAGGAATTATTGAAGAAGGAGAACCAGCACCTAGCACGGAAAATCCGTGAACATTCCCATGTGGGAAATGCAGATATTGCCCTCGATGAGTTGCAAAAACTCCTCGATAGAAGAAGACAAATGGAGTAAATATGACAAGTAAAAAAGATAAAAAAACAGAAGTAACTACTTTTGATGTACAAGTTGCCGAATTTATCCGTAACCATAAAAAACAAGGTTCAGCTACAGACGATGAAATCAATGACCAACTGGTTATTCCGTTTACGCTTGATGCTGATGGGATTGATGATTTGCTCCAACGTATTCAGGACGCAGGGATTTCGATTGTTGATAAAGAAGGGAACCCTTCTGCTCGTGCTATGCAGGTAGAGGAAGAACCAGAATTATCTGATGAAGAATTGCTCGGAAGCACTTCTGCAAAAGTTAACGACCCGGTCCGCATGTATTTGAAAGAAATTGGTGTTGTACCTCTTTTGACCAACGAGGAAGAGCAAGAATTGGCTCTGGCAGTCGAAGCAGGGGACCCAGAAGCGAAACAACGTTTGGCTGAAGCCAACTTGCGTTTGGTTGTATCCATTGCCAAACGCTATGTCGGCCGTGGTATGCAGTTCCTTGACTTGATTCAAGAAGGAAACATGGGCTTGATGAAGGCTGTTGATAAGTTTGACTACTCTAAAGGTTTTAAGTTTTCAACCTATGCAACTTGGTGGATTCGTCAGGCTATCACTCGTGCCATTGCGGACCAAGCGCGTACAATCCGTATCCCTGTTCACATGGTGGAGACTATTAATAAATTGGTCCGTGAACAACGCAATCTCTTGCAGGAATTGGGCCAAGATCCAACTCCAGAGCAAATCGCTGAGCGTATGGATATGACGCCTGAGAAAGTTCGTGAAATCCTCAAGATTGCACAAGAGCCTGTCTCACTCGAGACCCCAATTGGTGAAGAAGATGATAGTCATCTTGGAGATTTTATCGAAGACGAAGTCATTGAAAATCCAGTTGATTACACAACTCGTGTCGTTCTTCGTGAACAGTTAGATGAGGTATTGGATACTCTTACTGACCGTGAAGAAAACGTATTGCGTCTTCGTTTTGGTTTAGACGATGGTAAAATGCGTACGCTTGAAGATGTTGGTAAAGTCTTTAACGTAACCCGTGAGCGCATCCGCCAAATCGAAGCCAAAGCCCTCCGTAAACTCCGCCACCCATCCCGCAGCAAACCACTCAGAGATTTTATAGAGGATTAAAACACCACTGGCGTGGTGTTTTAACCCGAGCCTAGAAATAAGAAAGCGAGGCTAATCTACGGGGGAGGTGATCGACGTTTCTCATATCATTCGACCATAATGATGTGAGAAACTAGTAAGTCGTCTAGGCAATTCTACTGGGAATTGCCGTTAGTTGAGTAGCTTTTCAAAGCACTCAACTTTGGCGAGTTGAACCGCTCGCCTTGAAATTAGAAAGGGAGCGTAACGTCCAGTGGACTTTTTGACACAAACTTGGTTTGTTTCTTTTCTAGCATTGAACTTGTGAAAAAGAAAGAGAGAAAAATGGCTTATACAGAAGAACAGGTTAAAGAAATTCAAGAGCGTATTTTTCATGCACTAGAAGATGTGATTGACCCTGAGCTAGGTATTGATATTATCAATTTAGGGCTAATTTATGAAATCCGATTTATTGAGGGCAAGGCTGAAATTGATATGACCTTGACGACCATGGGCTGTCCATTAGCTGATCTAATTACCGATCAAATTCATGATGTACTGAAGGATGTTCCTGAAGTAACAGAAGTAGATGTGAGACTGGTTTGGTCACCAGCTTGGACCGTTCAAAAAATGAGTCGTTATGCTCGAATTGCATTAGGAATTAAATAAAAAAACAAGATGGTTTCGAACGTTTGAAGCCATTTTTTTATTAATGTTTGGATTTTTGTAAAAAATATTAAAAATTATACTTGTCAAAGACAAATTTCCATGTTACAATAAACAAGCCTAGGAAAAGTTATTATACCTATTCTAGCAAATATCAGACCTATATGGGATTAGTAGCTCTGCTATTGGTCATAACCAAAGCCTACGGACAGGCGGGTCGAATGCCGAAGCGTGGTCGCAAGACCACATTATTGATAGGGTTAAAAGCCTACATTTTATAAGTTGATGTTGGGAAGAATTTCCTAATTTCTAATTTTGTCAGTGTGGTGAAAGCACACGTCATCTTGTGAAACGGTCAATAAAGTACGTATATATTTGCACTGGAGAGTAGGAAACGGTAGGCACATAAACTCAAGAGAAGAATAAAAAGCGTCAATTTGGATTGTAGAGCAGGATGAACCCTGCTCTTTTTACTTGTTTAAAAAGGGTGGGAGTCCATCAAGCAAAGGAGTTTTTCAATATGAAAAATCAACACCAAGCCCCTATTTATCAGGGATTGGTACAGTTACGCCGAAAACGGATTGTTCCCTTTGATGTCCCAGGACACAAACGGGGTCGTGGAAATCCAGAGTTGGTTGAACTTTTAGGAGAAAAATGTGTGGGGATTGATGTCAATTCCATGAAACCCTTGGATAACCTAGGGCATCCTGTGTCCATTATCCGAGAGGCCGAGGAGTTGGCGGCAGAAGCCTTTGGTGCTAGTCATGCCTTTCTCATGGTTGGAGGGACCACCTCTTCAGTGCAGACTATGATTTTGGCAACCTGTAAGGCCGGCGATAAGATTATCCTTCCGCGAAATGTCCATAAGTCAGCCCTCAATGCCCTTGTCCTCTGTGGCGCCATCCCTGTCTATGTGGATATGAGCGTGGAGCCACGGATTGGCATTGCTCTTGCCTTGGAAAATGAAGCTTTTGAACGGGCGATTTCTGAGCATCCTGATGCGGTTGCTGTCTTAATCAACAATCCGACCTACTATGGCATCTGCTCGGACCTGCGTACTTTGACTGAGAAAGCTAACGCAGCGGGCATGAAAGTTTTGGTAGATGAGGCCCACGGAGCTCATTTGCATTTTTCGGACCAATTGCCAGAGGCGGCTATGGATGTTGGGGCTGATATGGCAGCTGTTTCCATGCACAAATCAGGTGGCAGCCTGACCCAGAGCTCGCTCCTATTGGTCGGTCCTGATATGAATGTGGAGTATGTCCGCCAGATTATCAATCTGACCCAGTCAACGTCTGCTTCCTACCTCTTGCTGGCTAGTTTGGATATTTCACGGAGAAATCTGGCCCTTCGTGGCAAAGAATCTTTTGAAAAAGTCATTGAAATGTCTGAGTATGCTCGTCGTGAAATCAACGCTATCGGTGGCTACTATGCCTATTCCAAGGAATTGATTGATGGTAAAACGGTGCATGATTTTGATGTAACCAAACTCTCCATCTATACGCAGGGCATTGGTCTGACAGGGATTGAAGTCTATGATTTGTTGCGGGATGAGTACGACATCCAGATTGAATTTGGTGATATTGGCAATATCTTGGCCTATATTTCAATTGGTGACCGCTTGCAGGACATCGAGCGGCTGGTAGGGGCACTGGCTGACATCAAGCGTCTTTACTCACGAGATGGTTCGGATTTGATTTCGGGAGAATACATCCAGCCGCAGCTGGTCTTGTCACCGCAGGAAGCCTTTTATGCAGAGCGGGAAAGCCGTTCCCTGCAAGAAGCAGTTGGTCAGGTCTGTGGAGAATTTGTCATGTGCTATCCGCCTGGTATTCCACTTTTAGCTCCAGGAGAACGAGTGACTCAAGAAATTGTTGACTACATCATCTTTGCCAAGGAGCGCGGTTGCTCTGTCCAAGGTACAGAAGATCCAGATGTCAACTACATCAATGTCATTAAGGAGGGTTAAAGATGGAAATGTGGTTTTCAGAAGTCCAAACGCCAGATGTCAAGTTATCTATTCGGACTAGCCAGCAGCTCTATGCTGGCAAGAGTGAATTTCAGGACATTGCTGTATTGGACTCTCCAGCATTTGGAAAGATTTTGACACTTAACGGTCGGGTTCTCTTTTCAGATGCAGATGATTTTGTCTACAATGAGATGGCAGTACATGTACCAATGGCAGTTCATCCAAATCCTAAGAAAATCTTGATTTTGGGTGGAGGAGATGGTGGTGTAGCCCAAGTTCTCAGTATGTATCCTGAAATCGAACGCATTGACGTTGTAGAGCCAGATGAACTCTTGGTTGAAGTGTGTCGTCAGTATTTCCCAGACTATGCATCAGGACTTGAAGATGAGCGTGTAGAGGTATATTTGCAAGACGGCCTGCGTTTCTTGCGCAACTGTGAGAACGAATATGACATCATCATCAATGATGCGACAGATCCATTTGGACATACGGAAGGGCTCTTTACCAAGGAATTTTACGGTAATGCATACCGGGCTTTGAAGGAAGATGGCATCATGGTTTACCAACATGGTTCGCCATTTTATGACGAAGATGAGTCCGCCTTTCGTTCCATGCACAGAAAGGCGACCCAATCCTTCCCTATCAGCCGTGTTTATCAGGCCCATATTCCGACATCTGCGGCAGGTTATTGGTTATTTGGCTTTGCCTCTAAAAAATACAATCCCATCGAAGATTTTGATAAGGAAAAATGGAAGGCACGCCAGCTTTTTACAGAATACTATACCGCAAACCTACATATTGGAGCATTTCTCTTGCCCCGTTATGTCGAAGATATTTTAGAAGAAGAGGAGAAAAAATAATGAGTCGTTTGTTAGTGATTGGTTGTGGCGGTGTTGCCCAAGTTGCCATCAGCAAGGTTTGTCAGGCGGAAGATACCTTCAAGGAAGTCATGATTGCCAGCCGTACCAAGTCCAAATGTGATGACTTGAAAGCTGTTTTGGAAGGCAAAACGTCTGTAAAAATCGAAACTGCCCAAGTGGATGCGGACAAGGTAGAAGAAGTGATTGCCTTGATTGAAAGCTACCAGCCAAAAGCTGTCTTGAACGTTGCCCTGCCTTACCAAGACTTGACCATCATGGATGCCTGCTTGGCGACGGGCGTGGACTATATCGACACGGCCAACTACGAGTGCGAGGACACCGAGGATCCAGAATGGCGGGCCATCTACGAAAAACGCTGTGCTGAAGAAGGATTTACGGCTTACTTTGACTACTCTTGGCAGTGGGCTTATAAGGAGCGTTTTGAAAAAGCAGGGCTGACAGCTCTTTTGGGATCCGGATTTGATCCAGGTGTGACTAGTGTATTTTCTGCCTACGCACTGAAACATTATTTCGATGAAATTCATTACATCGACATCCTAGATTGTAACGGTGGGGATCATGGCTATCCATTTGCGACCAACTTTAACCCTGAAATCAACTTGCGTGAGGTTTCAGCACCAGGCTCCTACTGGGAAAATGGCAAATGGGTGGAAGTCGAAGCCATGTCTATCAAGCGAGAATATGATTTCCCAGAAGTGGGTCAGAAGGATATGTACCTCCTCCACCATGAAGAAATCGAATCACTGGCTAAAAACATTCCAGGTGTCAAACGTATTCGCTTCTTTATGACTTTTGGTCAATCTTACTTGACCCACATGAAATGCTTGGAAAATGTTGGTCTCTTGCGTACGGATCCAATCAACTTTAATGGACAAGAAGTAGTGCCTATCCAATTCCTCAAAGCATTATTGCCAGACCCAGCTAGTCTTGGTCCACGTACTGTTGGGAAAACCAACATCGGCTGTATTTTCACAGGCATCAAGGATGGTATGGGGAAGACTATCTACATTTACAATGTTTGTGACCACCAAGAGTGCTACAAGGAGGTTGGTTCACAGGCTATTTCCTACACAACTGGCGTGCCAGCTATGATTGGAACCAAGCTTGTCATGGACGGGACTTGGAAAAAACCAGGTGTATACAACTTGGAGGAACTGGATCCAGATCCATTTATGGACTTACTCAACCAGTATGGTCTACCTTGGCAGGTAGTAGAAAATCCAGTTTTGGTGGACTAAATGAGAATAGATCAAGTCCCAACACCAGCCTATGTCATTGACGAAGCCAAGCTGGTCAACAATTTAGAAATTCTCAAGTCTGTCCAAGACCGCACGGGCTGTAAGGTCCTTTTGGCACAAAAAGCCTTCTCCATGTACGCCACCTATCCGCTGATCAGTCAGTATCTGGCTGGCACAACTGCATCAGGACTCTATGAAGCCAAGCTGGGTCGTGAGGAATTTGGGGGTGAAGTCCATGTTTTTGCTCCAGCCTTCAAGGATGCGGATTTGGAGGAGATTTTGGAAATTGCAGACCATATCGTCTTTAACTCAGAGCGCCAACTTCGCAAGCACGTTGACAAATGCAGAGTAGCAGGAGTCAGTGTTGGTTTACGCATCAATCCAGAATGCTCCACACAAGACGAACATGCCCTTTACGATCCCTGTGCAGCGGGTTCTCGTTTCGGTGTTCGTATTGACCAGTTTTCAGAAGACCTGCTGGACTTGGTGGATGGCCTGCATTTTCACACCCTCTGTGAGCAAAATTCGGATGATTTGAAAACCACCTTGGAGGCTGTTGAGGCCAAATTCGGTCCCTATCTACACCGTATTAAATGGCTCAATATGGGTGGTGGCCACCATGTGACCAGAGAAGACTATGATGTAGAATTGCTGATATCCTCTATCCAGCACATGCAGGAAATTTATGGATTGGAAATTTACATTGAGCCTGGTGAAGCCATTGCCCTCAATGCAGGCTATTTGGTGACAGAGGTTTTAGACATTGTTGAAAATGGCATTGAGACGCTGGTTTTGGATGCTTCGGCTACCTGCCATATGCCAGATGTCTTGGAAATGCCCTATCGCCCACCGCTTCGTCATGGCTTTGAGGCAGGAGAGAAGGCTTTTACTTACAGACTGTCTTCCAATACCTGTCTGACGGGCGACATCATCGGTGATTATTCCTTTGAAAAGCCTGTGGAGATTGGCGACAAACTCTACTTTGAAGACATGGCCATCTATTCCTTTGTCAAAAACAATACCTTCAATGGCATTGGGTTACCTAGCCTAGCCATCATGGACAAGGCTGGTGACTGCCGTATTATCAAGGAATTTGGCTATGAAGATTTCAAGGGGAGGTTGTCATGATAGAAAGTCCAAAAGCTGCTGGCTACCGTATGCCAGCTGAGTATGAGCCCCATCATGGCACGCTCATGGTGTGGCCGACTCGTCCAGGTTCCTGGCCATTTGATGGTCAGGGGGCGAAAAAAGCCTTTAGCCAGGTCATTAAAACCATTGCTGAAAGCGAGCAGGTCTATCTCTTGGTGGATGAGGCACACCGTGAGGAGGTCAAATCCATGCTGGGGGCTGGCATTTCCTACCTGGACATCCCCACAAACGACGCTTGGGCGCGTGACACAGGTCCGACGGTTTTGGTTCATGAAAATGGCAGAGCCTTGTCTGTCGATTGGGCCTTTAACGCTTGGGGTGGAAGCTACGATGGTCTGTATCAGGACTATGAGGCAGATGATCAGGTGGCTAGTCGCTTTAGTCAGGCCATCGGTCTGCCAGTCCATGATGCCCATCCCTTTGTCCTAGAAGGCGGAGCCATTCATAGCGACGGCGAGGGAACCATCTTGGTGACCGAATCCTGCCTGCTCAGTCCAGGTCGCAATCCTCATTTGACAAAGGTTCAGATTGAGCAAGTGCTTCTAGATACTCTCGGAGCTGAAAAGGTTCTCTGGCTGCCTTATGGTATCTTCAATGATGAAACCAATGAACACGTGGACAATGTTGCAGCCTTTGTTGGTCCAGCCGAGATAGTTTTAGCCTGGACAGATGATGAGTCAGATCCCCAATATGTCATGTCTAAAGCTGATTTGGACTACTTGGAAAAGCAAGTGGATGCCAAGGGTAGAAAGTTGACCGTTCACAAACTGCCTATTCCCAAACATCCTATTCTAATAACAGAAGAGGACTTGCCAGGCTATGTCTATGAAGCGGGGGAAGAAGTACGGACAGCTGGCGAACGTTTGGCGGCTTCCTATGTGAATTTCTACGTCAGCAACGGTGCGGTTCTGGTGCCCCAGTTTGATGATGAGCATGATGCGCAGGCACTGCATCTCCTAGCGCAGCTTTTTCCAACCAGAAAGGTCGTCGGCATTCCAGCTCACGACATCCTGCTAGGGGGTGGGAATATTCACTGTATCACCCAGCAAATCCCCTTTTATGGGAGTGGGACAGAACTCGCAAATTGTTAAAAGAGTTCGTCAACAAGTCCTTATTTCCAGTTGTTGAGCTGAAACAGTCTATCCCCAGACTGTTTCACTCTCACCCCCGCATAGCTCCAACAGTCAGAGTAGTGACTGTTGGAGGTTGGAAATAGAGCGAACTTTGTTCGCAACAGTCGTAATGGTCAGATTTGGAGTGTAAAACACGAACAAATCTGCCAATCAACCACTGCGCTGAGATGTTGACGTCACCTCTAAAAAGTGGTGTTGTGTATGAACTTAGTTCCTGATACAGCGTCATTCTATCTCCCATAAAGAATTTATGAAAAGGATAAATAATATGAGAAATGTTACTGTAGCAGCTGTCCAGATGCAGTGTAGTCAGGACCTTTGGGAAAATCTGGCAACTGCAGAGCGTTTGGTCAGACAGGCTGCTGGTCAGGGAGCGCAGATTATTCTCCTGCCTGAACTCTTTGAGCGTCCTTATTTTTGTCAAGAACGCCAGTATGATTATTATAACTATGCCAAGTCTGTAGAAGAAAATGATGCTGTTCAGCACTTTATACCTATCGCCAAAGAATTACAGGTCGTTTTGCCTATTTCCTTCTATGAAAAAGATGGTAATAGCCTGTATAATTCAATTGCTGTTATTGATGCAGATGGTAGTGTATTGGGAGTTTACCGTAAGACCCATATCCCTGACGATCATTATTATCAGGAGAAGTTTTACTTCACACCGGGCAATACTGGATTCAAGGTCTGGAAAACGCGTTACGCTAAGATTGGGATTGGCATCTGTTGGGACCAATGGTTCCCAGAAACCGCTCGCTGTCTGGCTCTGAATGGGGCAGAATTGCTCTTTTATCCAACAGCCATTGGTTCGGAGCCGATTTTGGATACGGATAGTCAAGGACATTGGCAGCGGACCATGCAGGGCCATGCGGCAGCCAATATCACCCCGGTCATTGCGGCCAATCGGATTGGCTTGGAAGAAGTACAACCTTCTGCAGAAAATGGAGGCCAGTCTTCTAGCTTGCGTTTCTACGGTTCCTCTTTCTTGACAGATGAAACAGGTGAATTGATTGAAAAAGCGGGACGGGAGGAAGAAGCAGTCTTACTTGCGACGTATGATTTGGACAAGGGAGCGCGTGAGCGCTTGGACTGGGGGCTCTTTAGGGATCGCAGGCCGTATAAGTATCAGCAGATTGTAGAATAAACAAAACACCCTTGTCCGAAGATAAGGGTGTTCATTTTTATCCTAACAATTGCTGCAACCATTGGCTGCCATAGATCCAAAAGAAGCTATAGGCCACAACTGAGAAAGGGCGACAAATTAAAGTAATCATAATAAATTTCCGATAACTCATGCTTGTTAATCCAGTAATCATCACTACTATGTCAGCTGGAGAAATGGGAGAAAGCATGCAGAGAATAAAGAAAATTTCATAACTACGTTTATTATCAATTTTGCTTTCATATTTGTAAAAGGTATCTTCAGACATGAAGAGGAGACAAAATTTCTTTCCATAGCGACGAGCCAACCAGAAAAGGATGATACTACCGATTGAAATTCCAAGATAATTGAGAAAGAATCCCCACCAAAAATGAAATACGAGGAAACCTACAACAGTCGTAACACCGCCTGGAATAATCGGAAATACAACTTGAATAATCTGAATAGCTAAAAAGGAGAGGCTACCTAAAGCACCTTGGCTTTTGATTAAATCGCTTAAGACATTTTGGTCGTTCAAAATGCCAATCTTATAGAGCCAAAACAGAAAAATAGCAGTCCCGATAAGGGTCAAAATACTTAATACTTGAATGGTTTTTTGCCAAAATTTATACATACTTTCATTTTACCATATTTCAAAATTTTTTTAAATTGTAAGGAAAATGTAAAAAATAGCTTTGCTATTTATGAAAAAATCTGCTATAATAATTCTCGTATCAAACCTAAGGGGTTGTTACGGATTCGACAGGCATTATGAGGCTTGTTCTGCAACTCATCGGCAGATGTAAAAATGCCAGTTAAATATAACTGCAAAAAATACAAACACTTACGCATTAGCAGCTTAATAACCTGCCTGCGTGACCATTCGCGAATTGCTTGTGTTTGCTGATTGGTCTTAAAATAGCAAGCTACGTTGGGATTGAGTCAGGCTGTCCCAAAAGAGATGAACTGACTCGCTTGTGCTAGGTTTGAGTTATGTATCGAGCCCAAGTTAAAGCAAGACATAACCTATGGTTGTAGACGAATAAGTTAGCAGGTGTTTGGACGTGGGTTCGACTCCCACCAGCTCCATATATGGAAGATTACTCAAGAGGCTCAAGAGGCCGTGTTGGAAACGCGGTAGGCGTGTAACAGCGTGCGTGGGTTCGAATCCCATGTCTTCCGTATGGCAAGAACGATGAAAATCGTTCTTTTTTTCTTGCACTTGAAAATATCTAATAAGAATAATGTTCATTTTCTGCCAAAAATATCTTGTGTTTTGTCAAAAATGTGATATGATAGTTAACAATATACTTACGAAAGAGGAATTGTTGATGTTGAATGTACAAGAATTAGCCAAGACAGAATTGCACTGCCATTTGGATGGCTCCCTATCTTTATCGGCAATCCGTCAACTTGCCCAACTGGCAGAAATTTCCATTCCAGACAAGGATGAGGAACTCAGAAAATTGGTCAGTATAGAGGGCAAGGTTGATAGCCTGATGTCCTATTTGAAAACTTTTGACTTTGTTCGCCCTCTTCTACAAACTGCGGAAGCGCTGGAAATAGCTGCCTACGATGTTCTAGGTCAAGCATCAAAGGATGGAGTCCTCTATATTGAACTTCGCTTTGCACCAGAATTATCGACTGACAAGGGTTTGACTATCCTGGAAGCTGTGAATGCCGTCTTGAGTGGGATGGAAAAGGTTCAGAAGGAATTTGACCTAGTTGCTAAGCTTTTAGTCTGCGGCTTGAAACAAACTAATCCGAGTCAGACCAAAGAAATCTTTTCGGCTATTGCTGATTTGGCACCAAAAGGACTTGTGGGATTTGATTTCGCAGGAAATGAAGCAGACTATCCTACGGAAGAACTTCGGGATATTATTCAATTTACTCAGTCTTTAGGTTATCCCATGACTTTCCATGCCGGAGAATGTGGATGTGTGACCAATGTGACTCAAGCTCTTGAACTTGGGATTAGAAGGATTGGTCATGGCACAGCACTTACTCGCAATCCTGAAGCTATCCAAGCTTTTGTCAATAGCGGAGCAACGCTTGAGATGTGCCTGACTTCAAATCTCCAGACCGGAGCTGCTCAAACTCTAGCAGACTTCCCCTATGAACAGCTAGTTCAAGCGGGAGCAAAGATTACCATCAATACTGATAATCGAACGGTTTCCAACACAAACCTAAATAAAGAATATCAGCTATTTGTAGAGTATTTTGGAACGACCAAGGAAGAATTTTATCAATTCAACAGAAGTGCTATTCAAGCAAGCTTTGCCAGTGAAGCAGAAAAGGCAAACTTACTTGATGTCCTAGCTCAAAAGTATAATTTGTAAAAAGAAAGCTCTAGGCCATGTCAAAACGACCGGCAAAGAGCTTTTTCTTATTGCAAATTCAATTTCTTGGTCATAATGAAATGAGTTCCAAAGTAGTAGGCAAAGGCTAGGATAATATTGATCAAGGCCAAGATTGGACTAGGATATAATGGTAGTGCGGCATTATAAAGGTTCTCTAGATAATTGGTAAAAATGAGAGCTCCAAACACACCGAGAACAATTGAAATTCCGAAATAGGTTAAAATGGCAAACAGTAGACGGTGATCTTTAAACAGTTGACCAACAGAGATGGAGAAGTAGATGAGCAAGATTCCCATTGTTGACTCGATAAGTGAATAAAATAAATGAGCAAAAATCACAGACCAGTCTAATTGCTGGATGAATGTCTGCAATTCTGGTATTAGGAAATCCTCATTGTTCATCATGATGAGAGCAAATAGGATACCGATAGACAGTAAAACAGTAATAGCAGCCAAGAAGTACCATACGAGTGAAACTAGGAGTTTGCTCAGTATAATCTGGTGGCTGTTTACAGGCAAGGTCATGGTCAAATAGCCCTGACGGCCATAGACATTTTTCCTAAAACGATTGACGACTAGGAAAAATGTAGATAAGAAGAGTGTTGCAATCAGGATACCAAAGGTCATAAAGATTGTTCCTAAAAGAACCATTTCAGCACCGCCAGGTTCTGTGGTTCCAGCTTGTGCCCGTAAGGTCAAAGCTTGTAACCAGAATCCAAGTATTGCTGACAGGACTAGAGCACCGGCATAAATTCCTAAATACCATTTTCCAACGGATTGAAATTCATATTTGATTAATTTCTTAAACATAACAATCTCCTTCTAACTAAGCCTTAAAGTCTTGGCGGAAGAGTTCGTCAATGGACTCGCCACTTTCAATACGAAGGTCATCCACGTTTTCATGGCGAATAACGCTACCATATTGAAGGAAAATTACTTCGTCCAAAATCTGTTCAACATCTGAAATCAAATGAGTGGAAATAATAACAGAAGCAGTAGGCGAATAGTTATTGACGATGGTTTTTAAAATATAATCACGAGCAGCAGGGTCAACACCACCAATTGGCTCATCCAAGACATAGAGTTGTGCCTGACGGCTCATTACCAAGATCAGCTGAACCTTTTCCTTGTTCCCTTTTGACAGGTGTTTCATGCGGCTGTTCAAATCAATTCCCAAGTCTTGTAAGAGATGAAGAGCTCGTTCTTTATCGAAGTCCGCATAGAAATCTGTAAAGAAGGTGATAGCATCAGAAACCTTCATGCTTTCATCAAGATAGGTCGTATCTGGCAAATAGGATACGATTGCCTTGGTTTCAGGTGAAGGAGTGCGACCGTTGATAAGGACTTGACCATACTCAGGTTGCAATAGTCCATTGATGAGTTTGATTAACGTCGTCTTACCAGAACCATTTGGTCCCAAAAGTCCAATAATCTTTCCTGCTGTCAATTTCAAGTTAACATTATTGAGAGCTACAGCTCCGCCATAGGATTTTGAAACCTGTTGTAGTTCGACCAGGGTATATGCGTTATTCATAAGAGACTCCTTTCAAATAATCATCTAACTGGTGGGTTAATTCATCTTGGTTGAAACCTAGATCCAACATGTTTGTCACAAAGTTTTCAAGTTCTTTCTGTGCCAAGTGAAGTCTGGTCTGTGAAATC
The DNA here is from genome assembly GCA_000440235.1 of Streptococcus suis 10581. Classification (GTDB taxonomy): domain Bacteria; phylum Bacillota; class Bacilli; order Lactobacillales; family Streptococcaceae; genus Streptococcus; species Streptococcus suis_F. The sequence continues at coordinate 20,388 of ALKQ01000004.1, forward strand.
AATTCTTGATTGTCTGTGACGAAACGTCCTGTTGTGCGGACTGAGTAAACAAATCCTTCCGTTTCCAAATCAGACAGGGCTCGTTGCACCGTGTTTGGATTGACGCCAGCTATTTCAGCCAAGTCACGCACGGTTGGCAATTTATCTCCCGATTTTAGTTGATTGGTTACAATCTGTAATTTTATAGTATTACTGATTTGAATATATATGGGCATATTGTTGTCAAATTTCCAAGCCATTATTCTATCCTTTCTAGGCATTTTTGCCAATACCTATGTTCTAACTAAATAATACAATAAAACATAAAAAATTGCAAGTAATTTGATTCAATTTCATAAAAAATAATTTTTGAAAATATTTGATATAATAGAAGAAATAAATAAGGAGAAGACCATGCTGGCACAACTAGATACAAAAACCGTCTATACCTTTATGGATAGCATGGTGACAATAGAAGAATATGTAAAGAGAGCCAAGTCGCTGGGCTACCAAGCCTTGGGGATGATGGATAAGAATAGTTTGTATGCTGCTTACAGTTTTATGGAAACTTGTCAGAAGGCAGGAATACAGCCAATCATCGGCTGTGAATTGGACTGGCAGTTGGAGGGGCAGGAGCGAGAAGTGACAACTCAGTTGATTGCCTTGACCACCAAGGGTTACCAGAATCTCTTGAAAATTTCTACAGCTAAAATGACAGGGCAGGATGATTTCGAGGCCATTCGTCAATATCTGGTGGATGTTGCTATTATTGTCCCTTATTTTTCAGGGATTGAGCAGCTAGACCTTGGAATGGATTATTACATCGGAGTTTCTGCGGATGTAGAAGTACAGACCTTTCATCGCCCTATTTTGCCTATCCATACGGTTCGTTTTTTTGAGGAGGAACAGTTGGAGAGCCTGCAGGTTCTTCATGCCATTCGGGACAATGTGCCCCTCAATCAAGTGGCGGATATGGACAAGCGGCAAGTCCTCTTATCAGCGGATAGCTTGTCCAGCCTATTTTCCAGTCGCTTTCCCCAGGCGGTAGAAAATCTGCGTGACTTGGTAGCAGGTATTTCTTACCAATTAAACACAGACTTGAAGTTGCCTCGTTTCAACCGTGAACGGCCTGCGGTGGAAGAATTGCAGGAGAAAGCCTATCAGGGATTGGAAGAGAAGGGGTTGACGGCTGCTGTCTACCAAGAACGCTTGAAAACAGAATTGTCCATTATTCATGAGATGGGCTTTGATGATTATTTTTTGATTGTCTGGGACTTGCTCCGATTTGGACGCAGTCAAGGCTATTATATGGGTATGGGACGTGGTTCTGCAGTTGGCAGTTTGGTGGCCTACGCCTTGAATATTACAGGAATTGACCCTGTTAAGCATAATCTTCTATTTGAACGCTTTCTCAATGCTGAACGTTATTCAATGCCCGATATTGATATTGATATTCCAGATATTCATCGAGCAGATTTTATTCGTTATGTACGAGATCGTTATGGTTCAACCCATGCTGCGCAAATTGTAACCTACTCGACTTTTGGAGCTAAGCAGGCCATTCGTGATGTATTTAAGCGTTTTGGAACACCTGAATATGAGTTAAGTAATATTACCAAGAAAATTTCATTTAGGGATAGTCTTACTTCTGCCTATCAGCGAAATGCCGCTTTTCGTCAGATTATCAATAGTAAGATAGAGTACCAAAAAGCTTTTGCGATTGCTCAACAAATTGAAGGGCAACCCCGACAGACTTCTATCCATGCAGCAGGGATAGTGATGAGTGATGAGGACTTGACAGATACCATCCCTCTTAAAATAGGGGATGACATGCTAGTAACCCAATATGATGCACATGCTGTTGAGGCGAATGGTCTGTTGAAAATGGATTTCCTTGGCTTACGAAATCTGACCTTTGTGCAAAAAATGGCAGAAGGAGTACGTGAACGTTATCAGCAGGAAATTGATATTGCCAAGATTGATTTAGAAGACAAGAAAACCTTGGAACTTTTTGCTGCTGGTCGGACTAAGGGAATTTTTCAATTTGAACAGCCTGGTGCAATTAGCCTGCTTCGAAGGGTCAAACCTGGTCGATTTGAAGATATAGTTGCAACAACGAGTTTGAATAGACCGGGGGCTAGTGATTATTCGGATAACTTTGTAAAACGCAAACATGGACAAGAGACAGTTGATTTGTTGGACCCAACCATTGCTCCTATTCTGCAACCGACTTATGGTATCATGCTTTATCAGGAACAGGTCATGCAGATTGCCCAGGTCTATGCAGGATTTACGCTTGGCAAGGCGGATTTACTCCGCAGGGCGATGTCTAAAAAGAATGCCCAGGAAATGCAGGCAATGGAAGCGGAATTTTTACAGGGAGCACTGAAAAACGGACATGCTGAAGAGAATGCAAGGGAAATATTTGGCATGATGGCTAAGTTCGCTGGTTATGGTTTTAACCGTAGCCACGCCTATGCTTATTCAGCCTTAGCCTTTCAAATGGCCTATTTCAAGAGTCACTATACGGATGTCTTTTTTGATGTCATGCTCAATCATTCTAGCAGTGCTTATATTGAAGATGCGATGCAGTTTGACTTTGAGGTAGCCCGACTCACGATTAACAATATTCCTTATCACGATAAGTTTGATCAAAGTAAGGTCTACCTAGGATTAAAAACACTAAAAGGTTTGCCTAAAGATTTAGCTTTATGGATATTGGATCATCGTCCCTATAAGTCTGTAGAAGATTTTATTTTGCGCTTGCCAGATAATTTCAAGAAAAAAGATTTACTAATCCCTCTTATTCAGATTGGTTTATTTGATGATTTTGACGCCAATCGTAAAAAGATTATTGAAAATCTAGACAATCTCTTTGTCTTTGCAGAGGCAATTGGTACATTTTTTGCAGAGGAGAGTTATAGTTGGACAGATGTAGAAGATTACAGCGACAGCGAAAAATTTATGCTAGAGCAAGAATTGCTAGGTGTTGGTATTAGTCCGCATCCTTTAGTCAATATTTGTCGGGAGTCTAAGCGTAGTTTTACAGATTTGGCTGATTTAGCGGTTGGCAATCGAGCAACCGTTCTTGTGCAGATTCAAGCTATTCGATTGATTCGTACCAAAAAGACTGGGGAGCAGATGGCATTTCTTCGAGTGACAGATACCAAGAGGACGCTTGACGTGACTCTTTTCCCAGAATCTTATCGCCAATACGCTTCTGTTTTGGAAGAAGGGGGAATGGGGTACATCACAGGTAGAGTGCAAGAGCGTGATGGACAGTTGCAATTAGTTCTAGAAAAATTAGAGCCTGTCAGTTTGGAGAAATTTTGGATTCTTTTGGAAAATCGAGAACACGATTATGCTGTTGCTCGTATTTTGGATAAATATAGAGGAAGCATTCCAGTAGTACTTCATTATCAAGATAGTAATCAGACAATTCAGGCTGAGCACCACATGGTTATGAAAACGCCTCAATTAGAAGAAGAGTTAAGTGAATTTGTTATGAAAACGATTTTTCGATAAAAAAATAGCAAAAAGTCAAGCAAGTTTAGGTTAAGTATGTTATAATAGGGCAGTTAAAATGAAAAGTTAAAGGAGCATTAACGAATGAAACGTATTGCTGTTTTGACCAGTGGTGGTGATGCCCCTGGTATGAACGCTGCTATTCGTGCAGTTGTTCGCCAAGCAATTTCAGAAGGAATGGAAGTTTATGGAATCAACGAAGGTTACGCAGGTATGGTTGCGGGTGATATCCATGAATTGTCTGCACGTTCTGTAGGTGATATTATTTCACGTGGAGGAACATTCCTTGGTTCAGCTCGTTATCCAGAATTTGCCAAATTAGAAGGGCAACTTAAAGGGATTGAGCAATTGAAAAAACATGGTATCGAAGGTGTAGTTGTTATCGGTGGTGATGGTTCTTACCACGGAGCAATGCGCTTGACGGAGCATGGTTTCCCAGCTATTGGTGTACCTGGTACAATTGATAACGACATCGTGGGTACAGATTTTACAATCGGTTTTGATACAGCTGTAACAACTGCTATGGATGCGATTGATAAAATCCGCGATACTTCATCAAGTCACCGTCGTACTTTCGTTGTTGAAGTAATGGGACGTCATGCGGGAGACATCGCTCTTTGGGCTGGTATTGCTTCTGGTGCAGATGTTATCGTTGTTCCAGAAGAAGACTTCAATATCAACGATATTGTTGACCGTATTAAAGCGGGCTACGACAATGGTAAGAAACATAGCATCATTGTTTTAGCTGAAGGTGTTATGCCAGCTGCACAGTTTGCTGAAGAATTGAAAGCAGCAGGCGATACAAGTGATCTTCGTGTGACAGAACTTGGTCATATCCAACGTGGTGGTTCTCCAACAGCGCGTGATCGCGTACTCGCTTCTCGTATGGGTGCTCATGCCGTTAAATTGCTTAAAGAAGGCCGTGGAGGTCTTGCAGTAGGTATCCGTAACGAGCAAATGGTTGAAAATCCAATTCTTGGTACTGCGGAAGAAGGAGCATTATTCAGCTTGACTGCAGAAGGTAAGATTGTCGTGAACAATCCACATAAAGCAGATTTGGATCTGGCTGAATTGAACCGTAACTTGTCAATCTAATTTGACATTTCATTAAAGTGTTATTAAGGGTCATAAGACCATTAAATAAAAAGGAGTTTTGTTAAGATGAATAAACGTGTAAAAATCGTTGCAACCCTTGGTCCTGCGGTAGAAATCCGTGGTGGAAAAAAATTCGGTGATGATGGTTACTGGGGTGAAAGCCTTGATGTAGAAGCGTCAGCACAGAAAATTGCTCAATTGATTACCGAAGGTGCAAACGTATTCCGTTTCAACTTCTCACACGGTGACCACCAAGAACAAGGTGAGCGTATGGCAACTGTACGCCGTGCAGAAGAAATCGCTGGCAAAAAAGTAGGATTCTTGTTGGATACAAAAGGTCCAGAAATCCGTACAGAATTGTTTGAAGGCGATGCAAAAGAGTTTTCATACACAACTGGTGAAAAAATCCGCGTAGCAACTAAACAAGGCATTAAGTCAACTCGCGATGTTATTGCATTGAACGTTGCTGGTGGTTTGGATGTATTTGACGATGTTGAAGTTGGTAAACAAGTTCTTGTTGACGATGGTAAACTTGGTCTTAAAGTCATCGAAAAAGATGCTGAAAAACGTGAATTTGTTGTTGAAGTTGAAAACGACGGTGTTATCGCTAAGCAAAAAGGTGTAAACATTCCTTACACAAAAATTCCTTTCCCAGCTCTTGCTGACCGCGACAACGCTGATATCCGTTTCGGTTTGGAACAAGGTTTGAACTTCATCGCAATTTCATTTGTGCGTTCAGCTAAAGACGTTGAAGAAGTTCGTAACATTCTTAAAGAAACTGGTAATGAGCATGTTCAATTGTTCTCAAAAATCGAAAACCAACAAGGTATCGACAATATTGATGAAATCATTGAAGCTTCAGATGGTATCATGATTGCTCGTGGTGACATGGGTATCGAAGTACCATTTGAAATGGTTCCAGTTTACCAAAAAATGATTATCACTAAAGTGAATGCAGCTGGTAAAGCAGTTATCACAGCAACAAACATGTTGGAAACAATGACTGAAAAACCACGTGCAACTCGTTCTGAAGTATCTGACGTATTCAACGCAGTTATCGACGGTACTGACGCAACAATGCTTTCAGGTGAGTCTGCAAACGGTAAATATCCAGTTGAATCAGTTCGTACAATGGCAACTATTGCTAAAAACGCACAAACTCTTCTTAACGAATACGGTCGTTTGAACTCTGATCACTTTAACCGTGCATCTAAAACAGAAGTTATTGCATCTGCAGTAAAAGATGCTTGTCACTCAATGAACATCAAGTTGGTTGTAACAGTTACTGAAACTGGTTACTCAGCTCGTTCAATCTCTAAATACCGTCCAGATGCTGACATCTTGGCAGTAACATTTACTGAGAAAGTACAAAAATCATTGATGCTTAACTGGGGTGTTATCCCGGTTGTAACAAACCGTCCAGATTCAACTGACGATATGTTTGATTTGGCTGAACGCATTGCCAAAGAACAAGGTCTTGTTGAAGCAGGAGATGATATTGTTATCGTTGCTGGTGTGCCTGTAGGTGTTGCAGGTTCAACAAACACTATGCGTGTTCGTACAGTAAAATAATCAAAAAGGTCCTTTTGGACCTTTTTGTCGTGATTATGGAAATAGAGGCTCTTTGTCAACTGTAGTGGGGAGACGAAAAGCTAACACCTAGAGAGGACGAAATTCGTTCTCTCATTTTTGATGTTTAAAGCAATATATATGGGGACCTCTAAAAACTAATTTTCTAAAATTTAATATGTTGATTTAATAAGGGTTTAGTAACTCCAAATTCGCAATTTTGGGAGTTTATAGAGGTGCCCATATATTTTTTGAGATATACGGCTTAAAATACTTTGAAGATTGAAATTAATTTGAAAGAAAATTTGAAATTTTCTAAAAATTATTGCAAAATTCATTTCAATGTGTTACAATTATCACATTATACTCAAAGGAGGAAGAAATGAAGGCGTATAATAATTATATTAACGGTTCTTGGGTTGGATCAGAAAAATCAATCGCGATTCACTCACCGATTAATCAAGAAAAACTTGGTACAGTACCTGCTATGTCAAAAGAAGAAGTTGATCAGGCAATGGAAGCTGCTAGAAAGGCATTACCTGCTTGGCGTGCCTTGTCAGCATTTGAACGTGCTCAATATTTGCACAAAGCTGCCAATATTTTGGAAGAGCGTAAGGATGCTATTGGTGAAATTTTAGCAAAAGAAGTTTCGAAAGGGATCAAGGCTTCCATCGGTGAAGTGGATCGTTCTGCCCACCTCATTCGTTTTGCTGCTGAAGAAGGCTTGCGTGTTTATGGTTCATCATTAGAGGGTGGAACCTACGAGCCAACTGCAAAGTCAAAAGTTTCCTTGGTTCGCAGAGAGCCGGTTGGTATTGTTTTGGCGATTGCGCCTTATAACTATCCTGTCAATTTGTCTGCTTCGAAGATTGCTCCGGCTCTAATCGGAGGAAACGTGGTTATGTTTAAGCCACCTACACAGGGTTCGATTTCTGGGCTTTTGTTGGCTGAAGCCTTTGCCGATGCAGGAATCCCAGCGGGTGTCTTTAATACCATTACTGGTCGCGGTTCAGAAATTGGTGACTACATCATCGAACACCCAGAAGTAAACTTCATTAACTTTACGGGTTCAACGCCAATTGGTCAAAAAGTCGGTAAATTAGCAGGCATTCGTCCAATCATGCTTGAATTGGGTGGTAAGGATGCAGCAGTTGTTATGGAAGATGCGGATTTGGACCACGCTGCAAAAGAAATTGTAAGTGGTGCCTACAGCTATTCAGGACAACGTTGTACGGCTATTAAGCGTGTTCTAGTTATGGATTCTGTAGCTGATGAATTGGCTGCGAAGTTGAAAGCAGAAGTTGAGAAATTGACTGTCGGTGATCCATTTGAGAACAAGGACATTACACCAGTCATTGACGAGCAATCAGCAGAATTTATTGAAGGCCTAGTTCGAGATGCACAGGCTAAAGGTGCAACGGAATTGACACCATATAAACGTGAGAAAAACTTGATTTGGCCAACCCTTCTTGACCATGTTACACCAGATATGGAAATTGCTTGGGAAGAACCGTTTGGACCAGTTCTTCCAATTATTCGTGTTTCATCATTGGATGAAATGTTGGAATTGTGTAACCAGTCTGAGTATGGTCTTCAATCTTCTATCTTTACAAGCAACTATCCATTTGCTTTTGATTTTGCTTCTAAATTAGAAGTTGGTACGGTTCATATCAATGCCAAAACCCAACGTGGTCCAGATAACTTCCCGTTCTTGGGGGTCAAGGGTTCAGGAGCAGGTGTTCAAGGTATCCGTTACAGTATCGAAGCGATGACGAAAGTGAAGTCAGTGGTATTTGACGTTCAATAAAATAATAAGGGAGTGGGACAAAAATCGGTAACCCGCAGGGTTCGATGAGTCGTTAGCCCACTCAACCACTGCGTCAAGTTTATCTATTGAAAAAAACTAAGGAGGCCAGGACTTTTGTCCCAGCCTTTTTTTCTTATATACAGGCAACCATTCATTCACGAAAAAAGTTCTAACCTCAAAATGAGATTAGAACAGGATTTGGTTATTTAGCTTGATAAAACTTATTGTGTTGGTAGATAGGGTCAAAGGTAAGATTGATGCCTAATTTACGAAGGACACTCTTGTCTTCATCGGATAGGATAACGGTTGAGTGGGCTTCGCTACCATTTAATTGGCCTAATTCTTTCATGGCACGTGTAGCAAGAGGGCTATCTTGTGCAGTGATGGCAAGGGCGTTAAGAATCTCACTTGCATCGAGTCGTGTATTGGTCTTATCCAGATAATCTGCCTTCAATTCCTGGATTGGACGGATGTAGTTTGGTTCGATGAGAAGTATTTCATCATCGATGTTAGCAATTTGCTTGATAGCATTGAGAAGGACAGTTGCAGTTGGTTTGAGGAGGTCAGATGTCTTACCTGTTACAATCTCTCCAGTTGGCAACTGAATAGCAAGGGCAGGGCTAGTTGTCAGCTCTGCTTTTTCGCGCGCAGCGATAACAACCTTACGATCTTCTGATGTCACACCGACTTCATTCATGAGGAGTTCAATCTTTTTAACTGCTTGCTCGCTCACCCGCTCTGCCTTGAAATCAACCAAGGTTTGGTAGTAGCGACGGATGATTTCTTGCTTGGAAGCCTCAATAGCAGCTTCTTCATCAACGATGGAATAGCCCACCATGTTAACGCCCATGTCTGTCGGTGAGGCGTATGGTGATTTGTTCAAAATACGTTCAAAGGTACGGTTGAGGACTGGGAAGACCTCGATGTCACGGTTGTAGTTGACCGCTGTTTTGCCGTAAGTTTGCAGGTGGAAGGGGTCGATCATGTTGAGGTCGTCTAGGTCGGCAGTTGCTGCTTCATAGGCCAAGTTAACGGGATGGTGGAGTGGTAAGTTCCACACTGGGAAGGTTTCAAACTTAGCATAGCCTGATGTTACGCCATGTAGTTGGTCGTGGTAAAGTTGGGAGATACAAGTCGCCAATTTACCTGAACCAGGTCCAGGTGCGGTGACAACGACGAGATTGCGACTAGTTTCAATGTAGTCATTTTTGCCCATACCTTCTGGTGAGATGATGTGGTCAATATCAGAAGGATAGCCCTTGATTGGGTAGTGGAGATAAGACTTGATACCATGTTTTTCCAACTGCTTGCGGAAGGCGTCTGCAGCTGGTTGGTTGCGGTATTGGGTAATGACGACAGAACCAACGTAAATATCAATATCATTAAATGTATCAATCAAGCGGAAGACTTCTTGGTCATAAGAAATACCCAAGTCACCACGTGCCTTAGAATGTTCGATGTTGCTTGCATTGATGGCGATGACGATTTCTACTTGGTCTTTTAACTCTTGGAGGAGTTTGATTTTGTTATCTGGTTCATAGCCAGGTAAAACACGGGCTGCGTGGAAATCTTCCAACATTTTTCCACCAAATTCCATATAAAGCTTGCCTTCAAACTGAGCAATACGCTCTAAAATGTGATCACGTTGTAAATTCAAGTATTTAGTTGAATCAAATGCGATTTTTTTCATTATAAATATGTCCTCCAAATGTGTATTATTCTCTGGGAAAACAAAAAATAGCTCCCTAAAACTAGGGAGCCTTTTCTCCGACCTCTCAAAAGAGGTGCCCGAACAATACTATAACAAACTGTGCTAATCTTGTCAAGAAAAAGTCAGATAGAAGAAAAATTAAACGAATGTTTAAAAAATATTTAATTTTTATAAAATTAAGTGTTGACTTTATTAAAATAAAGTGTAAAATAATATTAAACAAATGTTTAATTAAATTAAAAGGAGTTTATTATGAAAAAATTAGTCAACAATAAATTATTTCTATCTAGCTTTGTAGCGGACTTGATTTCTAACTTTGGAGATACTCTTTACTATCTGGCTTTGATGAACTATGTTTTACTCTTACCAGATACCAAGTTTGCCTTGGCTATGATTACCGCATCTGAAACCTTGCCGATTTTGGCTGGTCTCTTTATCGGGATTTGGGCAGACAAGACCAAAAACAAATTGGATACCATTCTTGCAACTCTGGTGGTTCGTGTCGGTCTCTATGCCTTTGTTGGCTTCTTGATGGGATTTACCCCAGCCCTGTGGGTTGTGGCAGTGGTCTGCGTCATCAACTTCCTGTCTGACCTTGCTGGTCAATACGAAAACGGTCTCTATATGCCAGTCAGCTTGCGGGTTGTGGCTGCTGAAGACCGTGAAACAGCTATGGCTTTTAAAATGACTGTTAAAAATCTCTTGCAGATCGCCTTTCAAGCCAGTGGTGCCATCCTGATCGGATTTATGTCCTATCAAAACCTAGCCTTCTTCAACGCTGGGACCTTCTTGGTCAGCCTTGCGATTATGGTAGGTTTGCGTCCAGCTTTTGCCAAGTTGTTGAAAGAGAATCCTATCCAAGAAGTTGAACAAACCGAAACAGAAGCAGGACTTATCAAGGGAATTGGTCAGAGTATCAAAGATTCCTACCAAGCTGTGCAGAATATTCCTGTTCTTAAAGCGTCAATCATTACCATTGCAAGCTTGAATGCGATTTTTACTGCCCTCTCACCATTAGCAATTCTTAATATGAAGGAGTTTTCAGACTTTGTGATTGTCAATGCGGGGACAACGGTGGCTCTGATTTCCATTCTCTTCTCAGTTGGTAGTATCTTGGGGTCAAGTATCGGTATGGCTCTTTTCAAAAATGTTAGCTTGGTCAACCTCCTCAAGTTTTCTACTCTTATGCCTGTTTTACTTTTCTCAGGTTTCTTTCTTCACAACATCTATGTAGTATTGGCAGTAATCTTCGTAACGGCAGCGACACTGGGAATTTTCAATCCAAAAATGAGTGCTCTGGTTATGAATGAATTGCCTGAAGATAAATTGGCGACAGTCGGTGGAGGGATTGATGCTTTCTGCCAGATTGGTATGGTAGCAGGTCAAGCCTTGGTCGCCCTTATGGTGACGGTGCTTTCTGCGACAAGTATTTCTCTCATCTTCCTCTTGCTTTCTGTGGGACTAGTAAGCTATACTATTCTTGTAGGGCGTAGGCCTAAAAATGAAGTAGTTGTTAAAGCTTAGAAAGTATGCGTATGAAATTAGATTATCGAGATTATAGAAGCGAGATTGTTGAAAAGTTCTTTATTCCCTTGATTGTCAAGGAGCGTGAGGAGCCGTTTGAGGCGGATTTGTCACAGAAGGAAAAAGACATTCTCAAAGATGCCTTGGACATTCGTGATGAAGTAGAAAACAAGCTGGCGGATTTTCGTCAGGAAGTCAATGAGGTCTTTGTTTGGGGCCATATCTTTACAATCCTGCACACCTTGTATTTCTACCTCTTGGATCAAGGACAGGATCCTAAGACAGTCGAGGAAGCTTGTCAATTGATTTTAAAGCTGTCTCAAGAAGAAGTAGAAGATGCCATGCGAACCATGTTGGCGTCTGAAAATGACGGACATCGTGAGAAGACCCTCAGCCTCATGGAACTGTTGGAAAAAACGGATAAAAAGCCAGCAGATAAGTGGTACTGGTCACTGGCTATTCGCAATCCTTTGGAAACAGTTCAGCGGTCTGTCCATCTCTTGGATAAGCTGATCCCAATCTATCAGCCCTATTTTGAGCTGGCAAGGGCGGAGCGTGAAAAATTTGCTCATGAATTTGACATTGAAAAACTCTATCAAGAGTCCAAGCGGTTGTCCATGACTAGCTTGGATGCTTTGAGTGTTGAAAATGCTCAATTCTTCGTTCTCAGTCCGTGGAATTATTGGTTTGCTTATTATGGCAATGAACAATTTGACTATATGAAAGTCGCTCTTTTAGCGTCCTGTCGAATTGATCAGATTATGCTGTCAAATGACGAGCTGGATCTGGATGATTTGACGACGGCTCTTAAAGTCATCAGCGACAGCACGCGCTATCAGGTCTTGGTGGAGCTGACCAAACCCCATGCCAAGAGCAAGGACATCGCAGAGCGACTAGCTATTACAGGAGCAGCCGTATCCTTCCACACCCAAAAGCTGATTAATGGCGACCTGCTCCTCTTTAACACAAAAGTCAAGGACGCTAAATACAGTGTCAATCGCGACCTGCTCCAACAGGTGATTGATAAGTTGAAAGAGGATTTTGATTTGTAAAAAAGCCTTGTAAGTTAAGTCTTACAAGGTTCTTTTGTGCTTATACTCAATGAAAATCAAAATCAGACGTTGTTGACTTGATTTGATGAGTGAAAAGGTCCAGTGGATCTTTTCAGCCTGTTCCCTTGAAATATAATAAGGAACAGTGTTCTATCTGCATCTTACGGTCACGAACCAAGTTCGTCTAATTTCCGACCTCCAACAGTCTATTCCCAGACTGTTGGAGCTAGTCTGTTTTTGATTTTCTTTGAGTATTAATGATTAACCAGCTGAGCAGTTGGCAAGTGATGATGGTGATAAAGAAAACCAGCCAACCTTGCTGTATTTTGGTCAGGGAACTAGTTTCTAGGAAGAAAAAGCTGATTTCGACTGGGATAACATGGATAAAATAATAATAGCTGGCGTATTCTTTTAGAAATTGGAATTTTTTCTTGCGGAAGAGGTCTGTGGTTAGGGTCCAGGCGACTAGATAGGCTGTGAATGGAATCAGGCTAAATAGAAAGTTCTTGTCGTAGCCCTGATTGAGATAGATGATAGTGGCTTCAAAAGCTAAAAGGGCTATGCAGACAAGTAGTTTGGTTTTTTGTCGGTGTTGGAAAATGGGTTGATTGAGTTTGTCGGCTAGATAAAAGCCTGTCAGGACAAAAATCGGTGCGTAGAAGAGGCCGTTGCGGCTGGTGAAAAAGAAGGTTTTGTAGCTGTCAAATGCGGTCAGGAAAATCGATTCTGCCAGGTAGGAGGAGTAGGTTTCGACTGAGCCTAGGAGATAGAGAAGGCAGGCTAGACAAGCTGTGATGCGCCAGCCCCATTTATCCAAGGAAAAATGGACGAGGACTAGTCCTAGCAAGAAGGCGGGCATGTACCAGAGTTGGTAGCTGGTGCCGGTGTAGGTCAGGCCGACTAGGAGTGCGAGGGGATAGTAGGGGAGGGGGATTTCTTGGAGGTTTAAGTAGAAGAGGTAGAAGGGGAGGTAGAGGGTGGACCAGGTCAGGTATTGTTTGCTGTAGCGGATGAGGTATTGTTTGGAGAGGCTGGGGTAGTTGCGTCGGAGGAAGAAGCTAGCTGTGACCATGAAGTAGGGGACGACCATGCGGCTAAAGATTGATTTTTGGATGAAGTGGAGCTGGTCTGCTTCAAATAACCTGCGGCAATGGAGGGCGATAACGAGAATGGCTCCGATGAACTGGATGAGGGAGAGCAGTGATGTATTGAGTGGTTTTGTTTTATTTTGCATGCTAACGTTTTTCTTTTTTTTTCTTTCTTTCTTCCATTTTATCGAAATCTGATGAATATGTAAATGTTTGCAAAAAGATGTGGAGAGGTGCCGGCTGAAACTTAGTTGACAAGAGAAGTCCAGTGGAAAATATGGTATAATGTTAGGACGGAGTAAATGTAAACCATCTATTTCGTTTAAGTTAGAAAGGAGCATATAGATGAAAGATTTACATGCAAAATTATTGGCTGATTTTGGGATTGATTTTTCGGATTTGAATTTATTAGAAACGGCTTTTACCCATACTTCTTATGCCAATGAGCATCGCCTTCTAAAAATTTCACATAATGAGCGCTTGGAATTTTTAGGAGACGCTGTTCTCCAGTTGATGATTTCCAAATATCTCTATCAAAAATATCCTGATAGCCCCGAAGGTGAGATGTCCAAGTTGCGTTCGACCTTTGTACGTGAGGAGTCTTTGGCTGGTTTTTCACGTGCTTGTGGTTTTGATCGGTTTCTTCGTCTTGGTAAGGGGGAAGAGAAGTCTGGAGGGCGAAATCGCGATACTATTTTAGGAGATGCTTTCGAGGCGTTCTTAGGAGCTCTGCTATTGGACAAAGGGGAAAAGACCGTGGAGGAATTTATCCATAAGGTCATGATTCCTCGTTTAGAAAAAGGGAATTTTGAGCGCGTGACCGACTATAAGACTGCTTTGCAGGAAATTTTGCAGGTCAATGGTGAGATTGCTATTTCGTATCAAGTAATAGCTGAGTCTGGACCTGCCCATGATAAGACCTTTGAAGTGGAGGTATCTGCTGATCAGCGTGTGATTGGTCGTGGTCGTGGTCGTTCTAAGAAATTAGCTGAACAAGCCGCCGCCAAAAATGCTGTGGAGGCTAGAGGATAGGTATGTATCTAAAATCAATTGAAATGCAGGGCTTTAAGTCCTTTGCGGATAAGACTAAGGTAGTCTTTGATCGTGGAGTGACTGCTGTTGTAGGGCCGAATGGTTCTGGCAAGTCCAATATTACAGAAAGTCTACGTTGGGCCTTGGGAGAGTCGTCTGCTAAAAGCCTACGTGGAGGCAAGATGCCAGACGTCATCTTTTCGGGAACAGAAAGCCGCAAGGCTCTTAACTACGCCTCGGTTGTCGTGACCTTGGATAATAGCACAGGTTTTATCGCCAATAAACAGAAAGAAATCAAGGTAGAACGCCATATTTATCGATCTGGTGATAGTGAGTACTTGATTGATGGGCAAAAGGTTCGTCTACGGGATATTCATGATCTTTTCATGGATACGGGCTTGGGACGTGATTCTTTCTCTATCATTTCACAAGGGCGGGTTGAAGCAATTTTCAATTCCAAGCCTGAGGAACGCCGTGCTATTTTTGAAGAGGCGGCAGGGGTCTTAAAATACAAGACGCGTAAAAAAGAAACAGAAAGTAAGTTGGCACAGGCCCAGGGCAACTTGGACCGCTTGGATGATATTATCTATGAACTGGATAATCAGGTCAAACCATTGGAGAAACAGGCACAAACTGCTAAGAAATTTCTAGAATTAGATGGTCAACGTAAGGAATTATACTTAGATGTTTTGGTGGCTCAGTTGTCGCTTGGTAAGGAAAAGTTATCGGAAAAAGAAGCCGAACTAGAGTCTGTCAAAACGGAATTGACTAGCTACTACAAACAGCGTTCTGAGCTGGAGCAAGAAAACCAGACCTTAAAAGAGAGGCGCCACCGCCTTTCAGAACAATTGGAGCGTGAGCAGGCAGTTCTGTTGGATTTGACCAAGTTAATCAGTGATTTGGAGCGAAAAATTGAGGTCCATAAACTGGAATCTAGTCAAAACGAATCAAGTCGTCAAGAAGCGCAGGCGCGTTTGGAAAACTTGTTGACTAGACGAGAGCAGTTGGCAGAACAGATTGAGCAAAAGCAAGAAACGCTTGCGCAATTAGATAGTTCCTTGTCTAGCTTGAAAGACGATATTGCTGCGGTAGACAAAGAAATTTCCTACTTTTCAGAAGATCCTGATCAGGTTTTAGATCATCTGCGTGAACAGTATGTTGCTCTGATGCAGGAAGAGGCAGAAGCTTCAAACAGTCTGACCAAGATTCAGCAGGATATTGCCAATCAAATCAGTCTTTCTGAGAGTAAATCTGAAGACTTGGCACGCTTGCAGACGGAAAAACAAACAGCTCAAGAAGTACTTGATAAGAGTCGGAAAAGTTTAGAAGAAGCTGATCACGTTTTACGCCAGTTGCTTGAGAGCTATCAGACCAAAAAAACAGAATTGGATCAAGTCCAGACTGCTTATCAGGCTGAGCAAGGTCGCTTGTTTGATTTGCTGGATCAGTTGAAAGGCAAGCAGGCTCGCCAGTCTAGTTTAGAAGCTATTTTAAAAAATCATTCCAATTTCTACGCAGGGGTTAAGGCTGTCTTACAGGCGGCACCAATCTTAGGAGGAATTATTGGAGCAGTCAGTGAACAATTGACCTTTGATACTCGTTACCAAACGGCTTTGGAAATTGCTCTTGGCGGTGCTAGTCAAAACGTCATCGTTGAAGATGAAGCGACTGCTAAACGAGCTATCGCATTTTTGAAAGAAAAACGGCAAGGACGGGCAACCTTCTTACCTCTAACAACTATCAAGCCACGTCAGCTTTCTGGACAGCAAGTCTCTTTACTAGAATCTTCAGAAGGATTCTTGGGGCTTGCAAGTGATTTGGTGGCTTATCAGCCAAATTTAGATGCGATTTTCCAAAATTTGCTAGGTACTATCGCAATTTTTGATACCATTGACCATGCCAATCAGGCAGCGCGGGCAACCAAGTTTCAAGTGCGTATGGTGACCATGGATGGAGCGGAAATCCGTCCTGGTGGAGCCTTTGCTGGTGGTAGCAATCGAAATAACAGCACGACCTTTATCAAACCAGAACTGGATGCTCTTTTAGAAGAAATAGCAGAGCTGTCCAGCCAGTTACAGGAGCAAGAAAGCTTGGTTGCAGCTAAGAAAACTAGCTTAGACCAGACCAGAGAAGCCTTGGAAACGATTAAGGCGGAGGGGGAAGAAGCTAGATTGAACCAGCAGAGCGCAAGGATTCATCAGGAACAGGCAGAAAATAGACTGGCTCAGCTATCAGCCCAGTATGACCTACAAATGAGTCAGGTTAGTCCGACCATTTTGACTGATCTAGAAGAGGCTGCTGCTAAGGAAGAAGTAAATGTCCAGGCCTTGAATGAGAAAAAACTAGCCTTGGATCAACAAATCAATCAAGTTCGTGATAATCGCGACAGTATTCAAGAAAGCTTGCAGAAACTACAGACTCAGAAGGGTCAACTAACTTTGGAACAGGCTGAACTAACTAGCCAACTTCGTTTTGAACAGACAGATCTGAGACGTTTGCAAGAAGAAAAAGTGGTTGCAGATAAGGAAATTTCTCTTTTAGAGGATATGATTGACCAGAAGCTAGAAGCTCTTGAAGATACTAGTATTGAGATTCTTGAAGAACAATTGCAGGCCGCATCTGATAAGCAAAACCAGACCAATCAGATTCTAATTCGCTTAAAGTTTGAATTGGAAGATATTGATGGGCAGTTTGAAGACTTGGAAGAAAGATTGCAACAAGCTCGGACTAAGAATGATGATTTGATCCGTAAGCAGGCTAAGTTAGAGGCGGATTGTGAGCAAGCGGGCGATAAATTACGGACTTTACTTGGTAATTTGACCGAGCATTTCAAATTGAGTTTTGAAGCTGCTCAGTCTCAGGCCAAGGAAGTTGAGAATCTTGCTGTTGCTGAACAAAGCCTCAAAGACCTAGAAAGAGCTATTCGTGCTTTGGGTCCAGTCAATTTGGATGCTATTGAGCAGTATGACGAGGTTAATAATCGTCTTACCTTCCTCAATGAGCAACGGACAGATATTTTGTCGGCGCGTGATTTACTACTAGATACTATCCACGAGATGGATGATGAAGTCAAAGAGCGCTTCAAGGTTACTTTTGAAGCTATTCGTGAAAGCTTTAAGCAGACATTCAAACAAATGTTTGGCGGTGGCTCTGCGGACTTGATTTTGACCAGCCCAGACATACTGACTGCGGGTGTGGAGATTTCTGTTCAGCCTCCGGGTAAGAAAATCCAATCACTCAACCTTATGTCAGGTGGCGAAAAAGCCCTCTCGGCCCTCGCTCTGCTATTTTCCATTATCCGCGTCAAGACCATTCCTTTTGTTATCTTGGACGAGGTGGAGGCGGCCTTGGACGAGGCAAATGTCAAGCGTTTTGGGGACTACCTCAATCGTTTTGATAAGGAGAGTCAGTTTATCGTCGTAACCCACCGTAAAGGGACCATGGCAGCAGCGGATGCCATGTATGGGGTAACCATGCAGGAATCTGGCGTGTCCAAGATTGTTTCCGTTAAGCTGAAAGATGTGGAGAAATTATGATTAACAAAATTTACGCCAGTGATATGGATGGTACCTTTTTACGAGAAGACCATAGTTTTGATAAGAAACGGTTTCGTCGTATACTGAATCAGTTTAAGGAAAAAGGTTATTTATTTGTGGCAGCAAGTGGGCGATCTATGCAAAGCCTGAAACTTGTTTTTGAAGATTTTGTAGATGAAATCGGTTTTGTGGCAGAAAATGGTTCAATCGTTGAATATCAGGGGCAGACTATCTTTATGGATGATCCAATTAGTCCTGAAATCTATCTGCCGATTATCGCGGGTATTGATGCAGGTCCCTTTGGTAGCAGTCAGTCCATGGTGCTGTCTGGACTCGAAAACTTTTATTTATTAAAAAATGCTGAGCCTCAGTTTTTAGAGACGATGACGAATTATTACGCGCATTTTCGATTGGTAGACACATTTGAAGAAGTTCGAGAAGAGATTATAAAAATCAATGCCAAATTTTCTCCTGAGGAAATGGACGATGCCAGACGATGGTTAAATGATACATTTGAAGGTGTAACGGCCATGACAACGGGTTTTGACAATATTGATATAATTCCAAATGGTTCAAATAAATCAGTTGGATTGAGTCATCTCTGTGATCATTTTGGAATTGCCCGTCAGGATGTAGTGGCATTTGGTGATAATCAAAATGATTTAGATATGTTTGACTTTGCAGGTCTGGCTCTTGCGACAGAAAATGCAAGAGAGGAAGTGAAAGCTCGGGCAGATTCTATTATTGGTCATTGCAATGATGGAGCAGTATTAGCCTATTTAGAGGAGGAAGTAAATGGCAATTAAGTTGATTGCATTGGATTTAGATGGAACACTTCTGACATCGGACAAACGGATTTCAGAAGCTAATAAAAAGGCCTTGCAGGCAGCGCGTGAGCGTGGAGTTTATGTAGTTCTGACAACAGGGCGTCCTTTACAAGCTATCGGTACTTTTCTAGAAGAACTAGATCTGCTAGGGGAGAATCAATATTCGATTACATTTAACGGTGGTCTAGTCCAGGAAAATACAGGTCGGGTTTTGGATAAGGTTGGCTTCACCATTGAAGATGTGCGCACCATCCGTCGTGTGACAAATGACTTGGATCTGCCTCTGGATGTTCTCTATGGTGGCGATGTCTATTCTCTACCATCAGCCCATGAATCACTTTATCTAACTTGTAATCCATTGCTTAATAAAATTGTGGCAAGCGATGAGGAAATGCCAGAAGATTTTGTCTACAATAAGGCAGTTTCAGCTGTGGCAGCAGACTTTTTGGATGGACAAATTCCAAAAATTCCTGCGGAACTTCACGAGCGTTTCGAGATTTTCAAGTCGCGTGATATTCTGCTCGAGTGGAGTCCAAAAGGTGTTCATAAGGCAAATGGTTTGGCCAAGTTGATTGGACATCTGGGGATTGATCAGTCAGAAGTTATGGCCTGTGGCGATGAAGGAAACGATCTTTCGATGATTGAATGGGCTGGTCTGGGTGTTGCCATGGCTAATGCGACTGATGAAATCAAGTCTGCGGCCAACCTTGTCCTGCCAAAAACCAATGATGAAGATGGCATTGCTTGGGCCATCGAGCACTATGTATTGAATGAGGACTAGTATGGGATTATTTAATCGATTATTTGGACAAGAAAAACAAGAGGAGCAAGTCGCTCTTGTTGAAGAAGTGGAAAGGGAGCAGTCGGCTTCTAGCGAAGATACAGTAACTACTGAAGTTGAGTCTGCTACTCAAGAAATGGAAGATTTCCAGTCTGAAGTAGCAGAGCCTGAATTGACAGCCGAGCAAGAAGCTCAGAAACAACGGACCTTAGACATGATGGCTCAATATTATGCAGCCAAAGAAGCCGCTGCGGCTCGAGTGAAGGAAGCGCAGGAACAAGGCTTTGACCCTGCTATTCAAACCAAGGTCAAGGAAGAGCCTTTTGTGGAAGTTGTTCCAGTAGAGCAAGAAAGTGAGCAGGACAAGTACCAGCGGACCTTGAAAAAAACGCGTACAGGCTTTGGGGCAAGGCTTAATGAATTCTTCGCCAATTTCCGTTCGGTTGATGAAGAATTTTTCGAAGAATTGGAAGAAATGCTGATTTTGTCAGACGTAGGGGTGCAGGTTGCTTCTACGCTAACAGAGGAACTCCGCTATGAAGCCAAGCTACAAAATGCCAAGAAGACAGATGAACTCCGTCGGGTTATCATCGAAAAATTGGTGGATATTTACGAAAAAGATGGTCAATTCAGCGAGCAGATCAATTTCCAAGATGATTTGACCGTCATGCTCTTTGTCGGTGTCAACGGTGTTGGGAAGACGACGTCTATCGGTAAGTTAGCCTACAAGTACAAGCAGGCTGGCAAGAAGGTCATGTTGGTCGCAGCGGACACCTTCCGTGCGGGTGCGGTAGCCCAGCTGGTCGAGTGGGGTCGCCGTGTCAATGTGCCAGTAGTCACAGGACCTGAAAAGTCAGACCCAGCCAGCGTGGTCTTTGACGGGGTCAAACGTGCCGTGGCAGAAAGCGTGGATATTCTCATGATTGACACAGCAGGTCGCTTGCAAAATAAAGAAAACCTCATGGCAGAGCTGGAAAAAATCGGTCGCATCATCAAACGAACCCTACCTGATGCACCGCATGAAACCCTCTTAGCACTGGATGCCTCAACAGGTCAAAACGCTCTCAGTCAAGCCAAGGAATTTGCAAAAATTACTCCATTGACCGGGCTAGTCTTGACCAAGCTAGACGGTACAGCCAAGGGTGGTGTCGTTCTTGCCATCCGTCAGGAACTGGATATACCAGTCAAGCTAATTGGTTTCGGTGAAAAAATTGATGATATTGGAGAATTTAAATCCGAAGAGTTCATGCGTGGACTTTTGGAAGGATTGGTGTAGAAAAAAGTCGTTAGTTCAATGAACTAGCGACTTTTTCTATCTGAATGCAGTAGAGAGTAAACTGCAATGTCCACAAAGCCACGATTGTTTCGAGCGGCTTGGCGGAGAGTGCCTTCGTAGGTCATACCGACTTTTTCCATGACACGACCAGAAGGACGATTTTCACTATCGTGAACAGCTGTAATCCGTAAACAGCCCACTTCCTCCAATAAATAGTGATTAACAGCTTCAAGAGCTTCGGTCATATAACTTTGCCCCCACCATTTACTGCCCAACACCCAACCTAATCAGGCAGCTTGGACTCTTTCATCAAGGCTGACAACGGAAATATCTCCAATGGGTTGCTGATTTTCTTTGAGCTCGATTACCCACCTGTATGTTTCTTCCTGTGAATAGGATTGGATACAGAACTGGATGTAGTCTTGGGTGTCTTGAATTGTCTGATGAGTTGGCCAGGTCAGATAGGTGGTAACCTTTTCATCTGAAGTCCAGTTTTGGAAAACGGGCTCAACATCTGTTGCTTGAAAAGGGCGTAAAATCAGTCGTTCTGTTTCTAAAATCTGAGTTCCTTTATGTTGCATCTCATTTCCTCCTCAGCAATGCCTCAATCCAGTCGGGTGCGTAGGCAGAAGTGCAGCCTTTTGGAACTTTCATGTCCGCATAGACGGCCAATTCCTGACCGATTACAAGTCCCTGTTCCAGATAGTCAGGATAGGTAACTGCAATCTCCACCAAGCATTGGTTCATGGTCCATTGGATAAGCGAGTCTGCGGTTTGTAAATGCTGGTGAATATGGTCTAGAGTTTCTTCGATTTCTTGATTTGAAGCTGAATTACCCGCAAAGTACTTGGCACGAAGGAACCAGCCAATGCGTTGAAAAATGGCTGGTTTTTGGGCAAGCAAGGTTTCTTCCCAATCCCTACTGTCTTTTCGTTTGCTAAGAATGATGGAAGCCAGCTTATCGAGAACATTGACAGAAACCTGTTCACTGAGGTAGTTCTCTAAATCAGCTAGGGCCAGCTGGTCTGGCTTATTTTTGGCAATTTGAATGGCTAAATATTGTGCCTCTAGGACACCTGTTTGCCAGAGTGGAGCAAACAAGTCCAGTCGATTTTTATAGGCCTTGGCGATACCAGAAATAGCTCCCATTGGAACGCCGTAGTAGGGCTTGGTTTCGCCAATTTTTTCATAACGCTTGAGGGTGCCAGCATGGCTGGCTGCTTGGAGTTGTGTGAGAATGGTGTTTAATTCAGTCATAAATATCTCCCAAAAAAACTGGATTGCTCCAGTTTTTATATGTAGTCGTTTAGTTTGCTTTTAGTACAAGGTAACGAGGTGCAGGTTGCTAGAACAGCCTAGAGGCTGTTCTAGGTTGGAAATAAGACATGCGAAGCAAGTCACTTTCGTGGAGTACGGCAAAGCGAGTTAACGAAGTAATCAAAGATAAACTAAATGACTATTTCAATAAGCCACGTTCACGGTACCAGACATCTGGCGTCCATACCCACTTGCAACCGTAGCTTTCTAGCAAATCAAATGCTGCCTCAGGTCCCATGGTTCCAGCTGGATAGGTGTGGAGTGGGACTTGGTTGCTTGCCCATAAATCAACAATGCGGTCAATCAAGCTCCAGCTTGCTTTCACTTCTTCCCAATGGCTAAAGTTGGTAGAATCACCATTTAGGACATCGAAAAAGAGTTTCTCGTAGGCTTCGGGTGAATTACCAAGTGCAGTAGCATTGTGGCGGAAGTTGAGTTTGGCAGGAGTAAGAGCGAAGTGGGAACCAACTTCCTTACCGTTGATAGAGAGCATGAAGCCTTCAGTTGGCTGGATAAAGATGGTCAAGACATTGGCTTCAGAAGGTTGACCAAAAATATCTTCCGCATGCTTGAAGGTGATGGTCACGCGCGTGCCCTTTTCTGTCAGACGTTTACCTGTACGGAAGAAGAAAGGTACATCACGGAATCGGTCAGTATCAACGAAGAAGACGCCTCCAGCAAAGGTTTCTGTCTGAGAAGCTTCGGCAATATTTGGTTCATCCAAGTAGCTAACGTAGTCTTTTCCGTCGATGGAACCTGCTGCATATTGACCACGGATGAAGTTGCGTTTGAGGTCCTCATCAGAAGGCTGACGAAGGTGTTGGAAGACCTTGATCTTTTCAGCGCGGACATCTTCCTCCTTGAAGCTGGCTGGCTTATCCATTGCTAGAAGGGAAAGAACTTGAAGGGCATGGTTTTGCACCATGTCCTTCAAGGCGCCAGAATGATCGTAGTAGCTCCCACGATCCTCAACACCAATCGCTTCAGCAAATGTAATTTGGACGTTATCAATGTAATCGCGGTTCCAGATATGCTCAAAAATGATATTGGCAAAGCGAACCGCAAAGATATTTTGCACCATTTCCTTGCCTAGATAGTGGTCGATACGATAGATTTGGTCTTCATTGAAGGCTGCTGCCAATTCATCATTGAGTTTGGTAGCTGTAGCAAGGCTAGTTCCGAAAGGTTTTTCAATAATCAGGCGTTCAAAACCTTGTCCGTCAACAATCTGCTCAGATTTGAGGTGTTTGGCAATGGTTCCGAAAAATTCAGGTGCCATAGAGAGGAAGAAGACCTTGTTGTGCTGGGTATCGTATTTTTCACATATGTCATCCTGCAATTTACGAAGAGCTACATAATGTTCCGTGTCATTGACATCATGGCTTTGGTAGTAGAAATGACTAGCAAATTCATGAGCTTGACGTGGTGTGTCAGGCAGATCACCCAGTGATTCAATGACGGTTTGCTCAAAAAATTCCTTGGTCCAGGGTCTGCGAGCTGTACCAATTACTGCAAAGTTTTCCTTGATGTGTCCAGCCTTATAGAGGCGAAATAAAGATGGGTAAAGTTTGCGTTTGGCAAGGTCGCCACTAGCACCAAAAATTGTAAACAATACATGTGATGACATAATTTCATTCCTATCTGTTGAATATCATTAATAGTATACCACAAATTGTCAGAAAATTCACTTTTTGAGTTGGGATTATTAGAAAACACGGTAGACGTACGGGGAATCTGGCTGTTCAATCTGAACCATCGATTGTAATTCAAGTGTTGGGAGATTTTGTTTCAACGATGTGTGGTAGGAAACCTTGATTGTTCCTCTGGCTTTTACCCAAGTATTGTTAGGAAATTCTGTGGTAGCACCCGTAGAGAGTAAACCATATACCCCAGAATCAGCAATGCAGTGAATAATACCAAAGCGGAAAAGGAAAAATTGCTGGCTATTGTCAGGGTCATTGTAGACAAATCCAATCATTTCAATCGTTTTTCCTGAAAATTCCGTAGGATAGTCGTAGATTGCTTCCATCACTTCCATATAGTTTTCATTAGTAACGACAATGGTTTCTTCAGCCAAGTATCTATCAGCAATTTCACGCATCTGGTTTTTATAGGCAGATTTTGTAAAATAAATAGAAGTATCAGGCTTGAGATACTGAACAGTCGTCCCTTCTTGGTTTTGTGTATTAGTATCGTTTTCTGCTGCTAGTGGGAAATGATAGCCCTTGGCAGCGACAGTTGTTGAATCCAGGCTTACCGTAGGAAAGAGCCAGGCTATAGCAAGAGGAATGAGCAATAGTCCAATGCTTGATAGTTTAGCAATTTTGCTTTTTAAATGGCTATGTACTCGAATTTCTTTTACCCAGACATACAATTGTACGATGGCAAGTATGAAAGATAAAACCATGGATAGATAGGCTAGATAGCTATAGTGCAGATTGATGTATTGGTCTAATTTTCCAGAAATATAGAGATACATGGTCATTTCAAAATAGCCTGCAAGAATTAAAAAACGAATCATACTACACCTCCAAGTGTCAGACTATATCCCAAAATAACGAGAGTGATAGTAATGATAAAACCGGCTATAAATTTTCCCTTGAAATAATGTTTCATCATGAGCAAGTTTTTAACATCCACCATGGGTCCGATAACTAAGAAAGCCATTACTGGGGCGAATCCGAAGCTGGATAGTAGTGATGCACCAATAAAGGCATCGGCTTCAGAACATAGGGAAAGAAGAAAGGCCAGCAACATCATCAGTATAATAGCTGTTAATGGACTGTGACCGATGATAGTCAGGACAGCAGTTGGAATATAGACTTGTACGAGACTGGCAAATAGACAACCAAAGACTAGGTAACGTCCCGTATCAAAAAATTCATCAATGGCATGAATAAGTGCGAAGCCAACTTTTTGCCAACTGGTTTTATCTGAATAATCATGCTGGTGATGGTCAAACTTGCTTTCTTTAAGAATTGGTCCTTTTACGAAAAAACCAAGAATGATTCCCAATACTAGGGATACAATGATGGCTCCTAGGGCTCTATAGAGGGCGAAAAGTAGGGAATTGCCAAAAGCGGTAAAGGTTGCAAAAAGGACGATGGGATTAATCACAGGAGCCGTTACTAAAAAGGGAACAGCAGTGTAACTTGGCACTTTTTTCTCTAATAGCCGATTGACAATAGGGACAATACCACATTCGCAAGACGGAAAAATGAAGCCGATAAAGGTTCCAAATAGAATGGCAAGAAACTTGTTTTTGGGTAAGAGTTTACGAACCTTATCTGGTGTTATAAACACATCGATAAAACCTGAAATAATAGCTCCAATCAAGACAAAGGGCAAGGCTTCAATCATGATAGACAGGAAAATAGCCCCCGCCTGTAGGACGGAGGTAGGTAATTGATCAAGACCAAACATATTATTTATTATCCTGATTCAAGTTGTTTTTCTCGGAATGTTCTTTTGATTTTGGATCTGGATACTCAATTTCTTCCAATTTTTCAAATGAAGCAAATTCTTCCAGCATCTTTTCTAAATCATCTTGTCGTTTATAAGCTACAGCCATGGGGCACCTCCAAAAATTTTATATACACATTATACATTTTTTACTAAAAATTATCTAAAGGAATCTGTTTTTATTGAAGCGCAAATATAGTTCGCACCCTCAAATCATGATATAATATTCTTATGAAAACAAGAATATCAGAATTAGTTAGCGTGCTCAATCAATACGCTAAAGAGTATTATCAATTAGACCAACCTAGCGTATCAGATGCAGAATATGATACGCTTTATCGTGAATTAGTAGAGCTAGAAACGGCTCATCCAGAACTGATTTTACCAGATAGTCCTACCCATCGGGTCGGGGGAAAGGTGC
This sequence comes from Streptococcus suis 10581, assembly GCA_000440235.1. Lineage (GTDB taxonomy): Bacteria > Bacillota > Bacilli > Lactobacillales > Streptococcaceae > Streptococcus > Streptococcus suis_F. Next base: position 46,390 of record ALKQ01000004.1, read on the forward strand.
TAGACGGATTTGAAAAATATAATCATGTTTATCCTCTTTTTAGTTTGCAGGATGCCTTTTCGCGTGAAGAATTAGAAGCTTTTGACCAGCGAGTTCGCAAGGAATTTCCTCAAGCAACTTATATCTGTGAATTGAAGATTGATGGTCTATCTATTTCCCTGACCTATGAAGCGGGCAATCTAGTCGTGGGTGCTACACGTGGTGACGGTAGTGTCGGTGAAAATATCACAGAAAATCTCAAACGAGTGGCTGATATTCCTTTGACACTACCCGAAGCTGTGGACATCACTGTCCGAGGTGAGTGTTATATGCCAAAGGCTTCTTTTGACCGTGTTAACAAACAGCGTCAGGAGGCTGGTGAAGCTGAATTTGCTAATCCGCGTAATGCAGCAGCAGGGACCCTCCGCCAGCTTGATACGGGAGTGGTGGCCCAGCGTGGTCTCGCTACCTTCCTCTACCAAGAGGCAAGCCCCTCTGAAGCGACCAGCCAGTCACAAGTGCTTGAAAAACTGGATTCTCTGGGATTTGTGACCAACCACGAATATTGCTTGGCGGAGTCGATTGATGACACGTGGGATTTTATTGAAAAAATAGCAGAGCGTAGAGATGATTTACCCTATGAGATAGATGGTGTTGTCATCAAGGTAAATGATTTAGCTATACAAGAAGAACTAGGATTTACAGTAAAAGCGCCACGATGGGCAGTAGCTTACAAGTTTCCAGCTGAGGAAAAAGAAGCAGAAATCTTGTCGGTTGATTGGACTGTTGGCCGAACAGGCGTTGTGACACCAACTGCCAATCTTAGTCCTGTTCAACTGGCAGGAACGACTGTCAGTCGAGCAACTTTGCATAACGTAGACTATATCGCCGAAAAAGATATTCGTATTGGCGATACGGTCATTGTTTATAAGGCGGGAGATATTATTCCAGCAGTTCTGAAAGTGGTGGACAAGTATCGAAAAGAGCAAGAAATCATGCCCATTCCTAGTCATTGTCCGTCTTGTCAGAGCGACCTACAACACTATGAGGACGAAGTTGCCCTCCGCTGTATCAACCCTATTTGTCCTAGCCAGCTGATGAGTAAGTTGGAACATTTTGCAAGTCGGGAAGCCATGAACATCGCAGGACTAGGGTCTTCAATCGTTGAAAAACTCTTTGGAGCAGGCTTGGTACACGATGTTGCTGATATTTATAAATTAACTGTTGATGACCTATTGACCTTGGAAGGTTTCAAAGAAAAATCAGCTGACAAGCTCTATCAAGCCATTCAAACTTCTAAGAGCAATTCAGCAGAACGCCTCCTATTTGGACTAGGTATTCGCCATGTAGGTAGTAAGGCAAGTAAGATTTTAGTAGAAAAATTTGGTGATTTAGAAACTTTAGCATTTGCTGATCAAGAAACAATTGCTTCGCTAGAAGGTCTTGGTCAGGTTATTGCTAAGTCTTTGACAACTTTTTTTGCTAGTGAGGGTGCGCAACAACTTTTAGCTGAACTTAAGGAAGCTAAGGTAAACTTGACCTATCTTGGACAAGTAGTAGATGAAAATGCTGCGCTATCGGGTATGACAGTTGTACTGACTGGTAAATTGGAGCGAATGAAACGAAACGAAGCCAAAGCCAAATTAGAAGCTTTAGGGGCAAATGTAGCGGGATCTGTTTCTAAAAAAACTAATCTTGTGGTTGCCGGAACAGATGCAGGCAGTAAATTGACCAAAGCACAGGAGCTAGGTATCGAAATTAAAGATGAGGCTTGGTTAGAGAGCTTGTAAAGGTAAAACGATGGAAGAAAGAAAACGTGCTAGACTAATATATAATCCGACCTCAGGTCAAGAAATCATGAAGAAAAATGTGGCCGAAGTATTGGAAATTTTGGAAGGCTACGGTTATGAAACTTCAGCTTTCCAAACAACTGCTGAGAAAGACTCTGCAAAGAATGAAGCTACACGTGCGGCGCTTGCAGGCTTTGACTTGATTATAGCGGCTGGTGGAGATGGAACGATCAACGAAGTCGTCAATGGAATTGCTCCGCTTGAAAAACGTCCGCAGATGGCCATCATACCGACTGGCACCACCAATGACTATGCGCGTGCCTTAAAAGTGCCTAGGGGAAATCCTGTAGAAGCAGCTAAGGTTATCGGTAAGCAGCAGACCATTTTAATGGATATTGGTTTAGCCAAAAATCAAAAAAATGGTTTTCATCAAGAACATTATTTTATCAACATTGCTGCGGCAGGTACACTTACGGAGTTGACCTACAGTGTTCCCAGTCAACTTAAGACCATGTTTGGCTATTTGGCCTATGTAGTAAAAGGAGCAGAACTCCTGCCACAAGTACAATTTACACCTGTTCGTGTAGAACATGACGAGGGAGTATTTGAAGGCTCGGTTTCAATGATTTTTGTTGCCTTAACCAATTCAATTGGAGGTTTTGAACAGATCGTTCCAGATGCTAAGTTAGATGATGGTAATTTTACCTTATTGATGGTTAAAACAGGGAATCTATTTGAAATTCTGCATCTGATTCGTCAAGTCTTAGACGGTGGCAAACACATTGAGAGTGATTTAGTTGAATACATAAAAACAAAGAGCCTATCCATCGAAAATCTGAACCCAGATAACCGTCTACTGCTCAATCTAGATGGAGAGTTTGGTGGGGAAGCCCCTGTTCGTCTGTACAACCTATCAAACCATATAGAGTTTTTCGCGGATACAGATCTGGTTTCTGACCATGCAATCACTCTTGATACTGATCAGATGAATCGAGAAGATATGGCCAAACGATTCATTGAAGAAACAGACCATATTGATGAAGCTATTAAATAGGAAGAAAAGATGAAATACTCTTTTCTTTTTATTTTACAAAAACGAATTAAACGCTTACAATGGCGGTATTTTCTTGACAAATAGATGTTTTAGGAGTATCCTTACATGGTATTAAATTTTAAAAGGAGAATTCGTTATGAGTTTAGGCGCATTGGCCCTTGGATTGGCCTGTCTTGGTGTAAGTATCGGTGAGGGACTGTTGGTGGCTTCATACCTTAGTTCGACTGCACGTCAACCAGAAATGCAAAGTAAATTGATGGCTGGTGTATTTTTGGGTGTTGCCTTTATCGAGGGAACTTTCTTCGTAACCTTGGCTATGACATTTGTCTTGAAATAGTAGAAAATAGAGAAATAGAAAAGGGGGGAACCTCCATTGGAAGAACATTTAAGTCCAACCCTTACCCTTGGTCCCGTAACCTTTGACCTGACCATGGTATTGGTTTCTGTCATTACCATTTCCATTATTTTCTTACTTGTTTTTTGGGCTAGTCGTCGGATGGAGCTCAAGCCTAAAGGAAAACAGAATGTTTTGGAGTACGTTTACGAATTGACCATCAATTTTACAAAAGGGAATCTTGGCGATGCGGAAGCAAAGCGGTATTCCTTGTTCTTCTTTACAGTCTTTACTTTTCTTTTGGTTGCCAATAATCTAGGTTTGATGACCAAATTGGAAACAGCAGAAGGACATAATTTGTGGACTTCTCCAACGGCCAATATGGCTTACGATTTCGGTTTGGCAACAATTGCAACAGTATTTTGTCATGTTGAGGGTATTCGTCGTCGCGGTTTCAAGGCATACCTCAAATCTTTTGTGACACCTTGGGCTATGGCTCCAATGAACATTTTGGAAGAAGTGACCAACCTTGTGTCGCTTGCTCTTCGTCTGTACGGTAACATTTATGCTGGTGAAGTGCTTGTCTCTCTTCTTCTACAATTATCTCAACAAAGTGCACTTGCATATCCAATTGCCTTTGCTCTGAACGTTGTTTGGACAGCATTTTCTGTATTCATTTCATGCTTGCAGGGATATGTATTTATCATGTTGGTATCTATGTACTTAAATAAAAAAATCAGTAGTGAGAGTGAATAGGAAAGGGAAAGACAACTATGGCAACAACTATTACAATGCAATCTAGTACCATTCTTGGAAACTTTATCTTGGTAACAGTCTCATTTGCAGTACTTATTATTCTTATTCGTGTTTTTGCATGGGATAAAATTACAGGTATTTTTGAAGAACGTGCCAATAAAATTGCGAACGATATTGATGCTGCAGAAGAAAAATTAACAGCAGCAGCAAACCTTGTTCAACAACGTGAAGATGAGTTGGTACAGGGACGTATCGAAAGTCAAAAGATTATTCAAGATGCGGTTGAACGTGCAAAACTAGAGAAAAAACGTATTCTTGAGCAAGCAGATGTTGAAATTCAAGGATTGAAGCAAAAAGCTCAATTGGAAATTGAAGCTGAAAAACGTGAAGCACAAGAAAACTTGCGTGTTCAAGTTGCTGAATTGGCAGTTGATCTTGCAAGCAAAATTATTTTGGAAGATTTGGACCAACAAGCTCATAGTAACTTGATTGACCGTTATTTGGACAAACTAGGAGACAAGTAGATGAACGCTAGAGAAAATGCCATCGTGCAAAAATATGCTCTATCATTTGTTGAAAAAGTCAGTGATCATGCAGATATTTGGGATATGTATGACCAGATTTCTGACTTGATTTCCATCATTCATGATAGTAAGCTGAATCGAATCTTGCTGTCAGCGACAGTATCGAGAGAAGAAAAGGCTGACTTTGTAAGGACGGTACGTCAATCTAGTTTCTGGCAAATCAATGACTTGATTGAAGATGTTATTCGTGATGGTCATGCAGACTTGCTTCTTGAAACCCTTGAGCGTGTCCAATTACAAATCAGTAAATTTAAAAATGAATTTGAAGCCCGTGTGGTTTCAGTCTATCCGTTGACAGAAGCTCAAAAAGAGCGTCTCCGTCACTTGGTAGAACAACGATTTTCCTTGCGTGTACGCAATATCACGGAAGAACTTGATCAAAGTCTCCTCGGTGGTTTTATTGTAACGGTTAACCATAAGGTAATCGATGCAAGCGTTCGGACACAGTTGAAGGACGTTAGAAAAAAACTTTAGAAAATAGAAAGTGGTGTTCTTTTGATTAATGCACAAGAAATTAGCGCTTTACTAAAACAACAAATTGAAGGCTTTCAGCCTGACTTTGACTACACAGAGACTGGTGTCGTAACCTATATCGGTGACGGTATCGCCCGTGCGCAAGGTCTTGACAATGCCATGAGTGGAGAGCTTTTGGTATTTGAAAATGGCACCATTGGTATGGCACAAAACTTAGAAACCAACGATGTTGGTATCATCATTCTCGGACAATTTACCGATATTCGTGAAGGGTCAGTTGTTCGTCGTACTGGTAAAATTATGGAAGTACCAGTTGGTTCGGCTTTGATTGGTCGTGTCATCAACCCACTTGGTCAACCGGTGGATGGTCTTGGTGAAATTCGTACTAGTAAGACTCGTCCGATTGAATATCCAGCACCAGGTGTTATGCAACGTAAGTCGGTTAATGAACCGCTTCAAACTGGTCTCAAGGCGATTGACGCTTTGGTTCCGATTGGTCGTGGTCAGCGTGAATTGATTATCGGTGACCGTCAGACAGGGAAGACATCTGTAGCTATTGATGCTATTCTCAACCAAAAAGGCCAAGACATGATTTGTATCTATGTGGCTATCGGTCAGAAAGAGTCAACTGTTCGTACTCAGGTTGAAACCCTTCGGCAATATGGTGCTTTGGATTACACAATCGTAGTAACAGCATCTGCTTCACAACCATCTCCATTGCTTTTCTTGGCTCCTTATGCTGGTGTTGCGATGGCAGAAGAGTTCATGTATGAAGGCAAACACGTCTTGATTGTTTACGATGATTTGTCAAAACAAGCGGTAGCTTACCGTGAATTATCTCTCTTGCTTCGTCGTCCTCCAGGCCGTGAGGCTTACCCAGGTGATGTATTCTACTTGCACAGCCGCTTGCTTGAGCGTTCAGCCAAGGTTTCAGATGAGTTAGGTGGTGGCTCCATTACAGCTCTACCATTTATCGAAACACAAGCGGGAGATATTTCAGCTTACATCGCGACCAACGTGATTTCAATCACGGATGGACAAATCTTCTTGAAGGACGATTTGTTCAACTCTGGTATCCGTCCAGCCATTGATGCGGGTTCTTCTGTATCACGTGTAGGTGGCTCTGCACAGATTAAGGCCATGAAAAAGGTTGCAGGTACCCTTCGTATCGATTTGGCTTCATACCGTGAATTAGAAGCCTTTACGCAATTTGGTTCGGATTTGGATGCAGCAACTCAAGCCAAACTCAACCGTGGTCGTCGGACTGTGGAAGTCTTGAAACAACCATTGCATAAGCCACTTCCAGTTGAAAAACAGGTTTTGATTTTGTATGCTTTGACAAATGGCTTCTTGGATTCAGTGCCAATTGATGATATTTTGGCATTTGAAGAAGAACTGTACGCATATTTTGATTTGCACTACGATGGTCTTTTGGATGTTATTCGTACAACAAAAGATCTTCCTGATACAGATGAATTGAATGCTGCTATTCAAGCCTTCAAAGACCAGTCTGTCTTTAAGTAAAGGAGTGAATAATGGCAGGTTCTCTCAATGAAATCAAGTCAAAAATTGCATCTACTAAGAAAACCAGTCAAATCACCGGTGCCATGCAGATGGTTTCGGCTTCTAAACTAGCCAAATCAGAGCAGTTAGCGCAATCCTTTCAGATCTACGCTAGCAAGGTTCGTCAGATTACGACGGACCTCTTGCGTGGAGAATTGATGGCTTCAGATACAAGCAATCCAATGCTGATTCGTCGTCCAGTTCAAAAATCTGGTTATATTGTCATTACCTCTGACAGTGGACTAAAAGGGTCTTATAATTCCAGTATTTTGAAGGCTGTGATGGGAATGATTGAACAGGACCATGACTCAAAAGATGAGTATGAGATTATTGCTATTGGTAGCATGGGAGCTGATTTCTTCCGTGCTCGTGGTATCAATCCTGTCTTTGAATTGCGTGGTTTAGCAGACAATCCAAGTTTTGAAGAGGTTCAAAAAATCATTTCTAAGTCTGTTGAAATGTACAAGAATGAACTCTTTGATGAGTTGTATGTTTGTTATAACCACCATGTCAATAGTTTGACCAGTCAGGTGCGTGTACAACAGATGCTTCCTGTAGAAGATTTGGACCACAATGAAGCAGATGGTTATACAGCTACCTTTGAGTTGGAACCAAACCGTGAGGTTATTTTGGAACAACTCTTGACTCAATATGCAGAATCAACTATTTATGGAGCGATTTTGGATGCCAAAACTGCTGAAAATGCAGCAGGTATGACAGCCATGCAGACAGCAACGGATAATGCTAAGAATGTCATTAACGATTTGACAATCCAATACAATAGGGCTCGTCAGGCAGCGATTACTCAGGAAATTACTGAGATTGTAGCTGGTGCCTCAGCCCTTGAGTAATAGAAATAGAGGAAATAGAATGAGTTCAGGCAAAATTACTCAGGTTGTCGGACCAGTTGTAGACGTTGCGTTTGCAGCAGAAGATAAACTTCCTGAGATTAACAACGCACTCGTTGTATATAAAAATGATGATTCCAAACAAAAAGTCGTGCTTGAAGTGGCTTTGGAACTTGGTGATGGCGTTGTACGGACCATTGCCATGGAATCAACGGATGGATTGACACGTGGGATGGAAGTTCTCGATACAGGTCGTCCCATCTCTGTTCCAGTCGGTAAAGAAACGCTGGGTCGTGTCTTCAATGTGTTGGGAGATACCATTGACCTTGAAGAGTCTTTTCCGGCAGATTTTGAACGTGAGCCTATCCATAAGAAAGCGCCAGCTTTTGACGAATTATCTACTTCAAGCGAAATTTTGGAAACAGGGATTAAGGTTATCGACCTCCTAGCACCTTATCTAAAAGGTGGTAAGGTTGGTCTCTTCGGTGGTGCCGGTGTTGGTAAAACCGTCCTTATCCAAGAATTGATTCACAATATTGCCCAAGAACACGGTGGTATCTCTGTATTTACCGGAGTTGGCGAGCGTACCCGTGAAGGGAACGATCTTTACTGGGAAATGAAAGAATCAGGTGTTATTGAAAAAACGGCCATGGTATTTGGTCAGATGAATGAGCCACCAGGAGCCCGTATGCGTGTTGCTCTTACTGGTTTGACCATTGCGGAATACTTCCGTGATGTGGAAGGGCAGGATGTTCTTCTGTTCATCGATAATATCTTCCGTTTCACACAGGCTGGTTCAGAAGTGTCTGCCCTCTTGGGTCGTATGCCATCAGCCGTTGGTTATCAGCCAACACTTGCAACTGAGATGGGACAATTGCAGGAGCGTATTACTTCAACCAAGAAGGGTTCTGTTACATCTATTCAGGCTATTTACGTACCTGCGGATGACTATACAGACCCAGCTCCAGCGACAGCCTTCGCTCACTTGGATTCAACAACCAACTTGGAACGTAAGTTGACTCAGCTTGGTATCTACCCTGCGGTGGATCCATTGGCTTCGTCATCACGTGCACTTGCTCCACAAATCGTTGGTGAAGAGCACTATGCAGTAGCTATGGAAGTAAAACGTGTCCTTCAACGTTACCAAGAATTGCAAGATATTATTGCCATTCTCGGTATGGATGAATTGTCAGATGAAGAGAAGACCTTGGTTGGTCGCGCTCGTCGTATCCAATTCTTCCTCTCTCAAAACTTCAACGTTGCGGAGCAATTTACAGGTATGCCAGGTTCTTATGTGCCAGTAGCTGAAACGGTGAAAGGCTTTAAGGAAATCTTGGACGGCAAACACGACCATCTACCAGAAGATGCCTTCCGAAATGTTGGTTCAATTGAGGATGTGGTCGCTAAAGCTGCTAAAATGAAATTCTAGAGGTGGCTTATGGGACAAATGACTGTACAAATCGTAACACCAGACGGTATCAAATATGACCATCATGCAGCATTTGTTTTGGTCAAAACGGTTGATGGTGAGATGGGTGTCTATTCTGGACATGAAGAACTGATTGCAGTTTTGGAAATCGGTGAAATGAAAGTGCGTCGTGTTGATGATGAAAACCATGTAGACTGGATTGCGGTCAATGGTGGAATCATTGAAGTCAACAAGGATATTATTACGGTCATTTCTGATTCCGCTGAGCGGGAACGAGATATTGATATTAGTCGTGCAGAACGTGCCAAATTGCGCGCGGAACGTGAATTGGAAGAAGCACAGACTGCTCGTAATATTGATATGGAGATGCGTGCAACAGTCGCCCTCCAACGTGCGATAAATCGTATTCGTGTTGGGAAACATTAATATATATGGGATTGAACTTGGTTCAGTTCCATTTTTTAATTTCATGGTATAATGGAAACATGGTAATTTCAATTTTACAGTTTTTTAGTCATATATTGTTTATCTATCTGGCTCATCATCTCTTGGTTACAACAGTTGATTGGTCACGGTGGTTGAAGGTGACGGGGGACAATCAGCGTAAAATCAATTTGCTGATTCTCTTTCTGGCAATAGCACTGGGATACTTGGTCTCGACTTTCTTTTTAGAATTGTTGATGATGGGACGCTCTTTTGCAAATATGTGATTTAAGTAAGAAAAGGATAAGAAATGGATACAATTATTGTTACAGGTAGTAAAAACGGTTTGAAAGGACAGGTTGAGATTGAGGGGGCGAAGAATGCCGTTCTGCCTCTATTGGCAGCCACAGTTCTAGCAAGTCAAGGGCAAACCAAATTGACTCAGGTTCCTATTTTGTCTGATGTCTATACAATGAATAATGTTGTACGTGGTCTAGGAGTTCGTGTGAAATTTGACGAGGAAACAAAGACTATCGATATTGACGCAACAGGTAAACTTGGTAGCGAAACTCCTTATAAGTATGTGAGTCAAATGCGCGCCTCTATTGTTATTCTTGGTCCGATTTTGGCACGCAATGGTTATGCTAAGGTTTCTATGCCAGGAGGTTGTACAATTGGTAGCCGTCCAATAGATTTGCACTTAAAAGGTTTGCAAGCTATGGGGGCTAAAATTAAGCAACGTGCGGGTTATATTGAAGCGAGTGCAGAGAACTTGCAGGGAGCTCATATCTATCTTGATTTCCCAAGTGTTGGGGCAACGCAAAACTTAATGATGGCTGCAACTCTGTCGCAAGGTACCACTGTTTTAGAAAATGCAGCGCGAGAACCTGAAATTGTTGACTTGGCCATTTTCCTAAACAAAATGGGGGCCAAAGTTAAAGGGGCAGGTACAGAGACGATTACGATTACTGGTGTAGAAGAATTGACTGGCGCAGAACATCAAGTGGTGCAAGATCGTATTGAAGCGGGTACCTTTATGGTGGCAGCGGCAATGACTGGTGGCGATGTCTTGGTCAAGGATGCTGTCTGGGAGCACAACCGTCCACTCATTTCTAAGATGTTGGAAATGGGAGTTGAGGTGACGGAAGAAGCTGAAGGGATTCGAGTTCGTTCGCAAGTGGATAAGCTTAAACCTGTAACAGTAAAAACTTTGCCACACCCAGGCTTCCCAACGGATATGCAGGCTCAATTTACAGCTCTAATGGCAGTTGCAAAGGGTGAATCTACCATGATTGAAACGGTATTTGAGAATCGTTTCCAGCATTTGGAAGAAATGCGTCGGATGGATTTGCATTCGGAAATTTTGCGTGATACAGCTATCATCACGGGAGGACAAGCTCTGCAAGGTGCTCAAGTTATGTCTACTGATTTGCGAGCTAGTGCTGCATTGATTTTGGCAGGTTTGGTTGCTGAAGGTGAAACGATTGTAGGTAAATTAACGCACTTAGATCGAGGTTATTATCGTTTTCATGAGAAATTAGCTGCTTTAGGTGCAACGATTGAACGTGTGAGTGGAGAAGATGAAAATGGATAAGGATAATCTTAGCTATGTTGGTAAAAATTTAATCTTAGTAGCAGTTGTTTTGTTGATTGCTATTTTGGTGTTTATTTTAGGATTAATGGTTGGTTACGGTGTCATAGGAGATGGAGACAATGTATTTGCGGTGTTGTCACCAGCTAAGTGGCAAGAACTAATCGGTAAATTTACAGGAAAGTAGGCTGGACCTGCTTTTTTGATGGAGAGAAAATGGCGAAGAAAAATGTAAAAAAACAAGCGATGAGTCTGCTCAGCTTATTGGCTACGATTGTTGTAGTAGCGGGTGGTTATCTTTTAAGTGATAACAAGAGCAGTAACATTGCTAATTATTCCTATTATGTCAATCAGTCTAAGTCAAGCGAGAGCACACCTAGTCAGGAACTGGCTAGTTCGGTATTGACAGAAGATGTAAAAAAGCAACTGGGGAATTCGATTGAATGGAATGGTGCTGGAGCATTTATTATTAACGGAAATAAGACTGATTTAGATGCTTCAGTCTCTAGTAAGCCCTATGCGGATAATAAGACAAAGACTGTGCAGGGAGAAACGGTTCCAACAGTGGCAAATGCCCTTTTAGCCAAATCAACGCGACAGTATAAGAGTCGTGAAGAAACAGGAAATGGTTCGACTTCATGGACTCCGCCTGGCTGGCATCAGGTACAGGATTTGGATGGATCCTATGATCATGCGATTGATAGGGGGCATCTGCTGGGCTATGCCTTGATTGGCGGTTTAAAAGGCTTTGATGCTTCAACCAGCAATCCTAAGAATATTGCTGTTCAAACAGCTTGGTCCAATCAGGCAAGGGCTGAGGATTCGACGGGGCAAAACTATTTTGAGAGTCAAGTTCGTAAAGCTTTGGATAAGAACAAACGTGTTCGTTACCGCGTGACCTTGATTTATGCTGATGAGGATGATTTGGTTCCAGTCGGAAGCCATCTAGAGGCAAAAGCAACAGATGGTAGCCTAGAGTTCAATGTGTTCGTTCCAAATGTGCAGAGCGGTCTCAGTATCAACTATCATAGTGGGGAAATTGCAGTAAATCAATAAATAGTCAGACGAATTCTCTCTCGCCAAATCAAATATATCAGACGATTTTCACGTAAAATCGTCTTTTTTTGCGTATAATTAAAAATATTTACAAAAACAGTTGACAAATCATCTGACGAATATTAGAATATAGTTAAAGAAAACGCTTACGACTTTGTCGTAGAAAACATTTAGGAGGAATTTCCAATGAAAAAACATGTTGAGCAACGTGTCGAAGACGTTACTTATAACAAAGCCAAGTTATGGCAAATCATATTATTTGCGATGAACAATTCATCGACGAATATTTACTTGGTTGCTTTTACTTTCGTGACTTATTTATCGACAGGTGTACTTGGTCTTGCAGCCCTGTTTGTTAGTCAACTCATGGGCTATATTCGTATCTTTGACGGCTTCATCGATCCTACAATTGGAGTTATTATTGATAAAACGGATACTAAGTTTGGTAAATATCGTCCTATCTTGGTTTTGGGGAATATCATTACAGCAGCTTCTCTTTTTATGATGTTAGGTTTAAGTGGAGTTAATGAGAGTCTCCGTCTTCCCCTATTCATCCTTGTTTTGATTATCCATAAAATTGGATATTCACTTCAACAGACGATTACAAAAGCAGGACAAGTTGCGCTTACTAATGATCCAAAGCAACGTCCAATCTTTAACATTGTTGATGGTATCGCCACAACTGTGTTGATGACTGGTAGTCAGGTTGTTGTGTCAGGGACATTGGTTCCGAAACATGGCGGTTTCACTCCAAGTTTCTTCCAAGAATTGTTCCTCGGTGTAGTAGTAATTTCAGCTGTTCTGGGTATTCTTGCTATTATCGGTATTTGGGAGAAAGACAATAAGAAATACTTTGGTCTTGGTGAGAAGACACAAGAAACTAAGTTGAAAGACTACTGGAAAGTTATCAAAGGAAACAAACCTTTGCAGGTTCTTTCAATCTCTGCAGCCTTTGTGAAATTTGTTGCTCAACTGTTTGGAGATTCCGTTATCGGGGTTATGCTGTATGGTATTATCTTCGGTGACTATGCTCTTTCTGGTAAAATGTCTATGCTGTTGATTTTGCCAGGTATTCTTGTAACAGTTGGTGCAGCGCAATTGGCTCGTCGGAAAGGTTTGCGTTTTGCATATGTAATGGCCCTTCAACTGGGAATTACAGGTTTGATTATTCTTGCTGTTATGCTTCTTTCTGCTGAACCTGGAATGTTAGATTTAACGAATTGGAATCTCTATACAATCGGATTCTTTGTTGTCTATATTGTAGCACGCTATGCATCTACTGCTCCATCTGGCTTAGTATTGACAATGGGGGCAGATATTACAGACTATGAAACATCAGTATCTGGTCGTTACTTGTCAGGTATGATTGGGACTATCTTCTCATTGACTGACTCGATTGCTTCTTCATTTGCTCCGATGGTGGTTGGTTTTGTATTAGCAGGTATCGGTTTTGGTAAAGAGTACCCAACCGTTGAAACAGCATTCTCTACAGATTTGAGAATGGCATTGATTGTCCTATTGACAGTGATTCCAGTAGTAGTTTTGAGTCTATCCTTGTTCTTGATGAAATTCTACAAACTAGACCGTGAAGAAATGGCTCGTATTCAAGAGAAAATCCATGTTATGAAAGCGGCAAAAGATGAGGAACGAGTGCGTGCAATCGCGAAAAATGTTCCATTATCTGATATGGATTATGTTGATGTAACACAATATAAGGTTGACCAGTACGATGAGTAATTAATATCGAATAACTGACCTAGTTGGAGGATTCCAGCTGGGTCTTTCATCTAGGAGGCGGTATGAAAAAAATCTTAGCATTTGGAGAAGTTTTATTGCGGCTATCTCCTCCTCAATATCAAACTTTGACACAGGCATCTAGTTTAGAATGTCAATTTGGTGGCTCAGAGTTGAATGTTTTAGCCAGCTTAGCACAGTTGGGGCATTCAGTTGAGTTGGTGACGGCACTTCCTGAAAATGAAGTGGGAAAGATGGCAGAACACTTTCTCTTTGCACGGCAGATTGGACAGAAGCATCTGATTCGAAAAAAAGGAAGGCTTGGACTTTATTACTACCAAAAAGGTTTTTCGCTCAGGCCTAGTCAGGTGACCTATGATCGTGATTATTCTGCTTTCAGCTTATCCAAGGAAGAAGATTATGATTTGGAAGGTATGTTTGACGGTGTTGATTGGTTTCATGTCAGTGGTATAACGGTCGCTTTGAATCCAGATATTTATCGACTGGCCTTTCGTTTGATGGAAATGGCAAAGGGGCAAGGTGTTAAGGTTTCCTTTGACTTGAATTATCGAGAAAGTTTGTGGTCTTCTTTTGAAGAAGCGAGGGAAAAACTATCTCCCTTTGTGCAATTGGCGGATATTTGCTTTGGTCTAGAGCCTATTCAACTCTTCAATGAATCTGGAAAAGACATGAAGGATGAATTGGGGCTGGAGCGCCCTTATGAAAATAAAGAAGTCTTGTTGGCGGTGGTTAAAGGTCTGGCGGAGACTTATTCTTTGCAAAGTCTTGCTTTTACCCAGAGGGAAATGACCTACAATAATGAATATTTGCTGAAGGCATACTTGTATCAAGATGGTATTCTTTATGAAACGGAAAAAGAATCCATTCAAGTTTTGGACCGTGTTGGGACAGGGGATGCCTTTACAGCAGGAATTATTTTGGGTTATTTGCAGGAAAAAACGCCACGGGAAATAGTCGACTTGGGGATGGCTAGTTTTCAATTCAAACATACCATCGAAGGTGATGTCAATATCATCAGTCTATCAGATATTGATTTGTTATTGAAAAAAGGGTCACGTGAAATAAAACGATAGAAAGAAGGAAAAAGTATGTTGTATCCAATACAGACAAAAACACGCTCAGTTTATTCTTTAAATGGAATATGGAAATTTAAGCAAGGGGAAAATGATGCTCACACTCTGTTAGATACAGATGAGGTAATGGTTGTACCGAGTTCTTTCAATGATATTGTTGTCGATAAGGCAAAGCGTCGTTTTGTCGGAGATAATTGGTATGAACTTATGGTAGCTCTTCCAGTAGTAGCTGATGATGAAGAGTTGGTTGTGCGTTTTGGTTCGGTGACACATCAGGCAAAAGTTTACGCAGATGGTCAGTTAATCGGGGAGCACAAGGGTGGTTTCACACCTTTTGAATGCTTGATTCCATCAAACTTATACGACGCTGAGCAATTCCGTTTGACAGTTTGTGCCAATAATGAGTTGAATTACACAACCCTCCCTGTAGGGAATTATAGTGAAGAAGTGGATGAGAATGGCCAAATTGTGAAGACCGTCAAGGAAAATTTTGACTTTTTCAACTATGCTGGTATCCAGCGGACGGTTCATCTCTATAAACGTCCAAAAAATAGGATTGAGGATATTGTTATTCGGACGGAACTAAATCAAGATTTGACTCAGGCGGTAGTGAATGTTGATGTGAAGACAGTTGGGCAGTACGATTCCATCCGTATGTCTATTTTAGATCAAGAGGGACAGGAAGTAGGTCTTCTCGACAATGGACAAATGGTCATTGAACATCCACGTCTTTGGGAAGTCTTAGATGCCTATCTCTATACTGCTAAAGTTGAATTAGTTGACGGAGAAAACTTGCTAGATACCTACTCAGAACAATTCGGCATTCGTAGTGTTGTGGTTGAAAATGGGCAGTTTTTCATCAATGGAAAACCTTTCTATTTCAAGGGATTTGGTAAACATGAAGATACCTTCATCAATGGGCGTGGTTTCAATGAAGCAGCCAATCTGATGGATTTGAATTTACTGAAAGATATTGGAGCAAATTCCTTTAGGACATCTCATTATCCTTATTCTGAGGAAATGATGCGACTGGCTGACCGTTTGGGAATCGTCGTCCTTGATGAAGTGCCAGCAGTTGGTCTGTTCCAGCTTTTCAATGCAGCCTTGAATTTGACAGGGGATTCTGAAGAGGTAAAAAGCACCTGGGAAGTTATGCAAACCAAGGAGGCTCATGAATTGGTGATTGATGAATTGATAGCACGTGACAAAAATCATCCATCCGTAGTGATGTGGGTCGTCGCCAATGAGCCAGCAGGGCATGAAAAAGGCGCGCGTGCTTACTTTGAACCTTTGATTCAGCGCATGAGGGACAGAGATCCTTCTAAGCGTCCTGTGACCTTGGTCAATATCATGACGGCAACGCCTGATAAGGATGAGGTTATGGATTTGGTCGATGTTGTCTGTCTCAATCGATATTATGGCTGGTATGTTGCTCATGGTGACTTGAAGATGGCAGAAAAGGGACTTCGTAAGGAATTAGAGACTTGGCAAAAACTTTATCCTGACAAGCCGATTTTGATTACGGAATATGGTGCAGATACTCTTCCAGGTTTGCATTCGATGTGGGATATTCCTTATACAGAGGAATTTCAGGTGGATTACTACGATATGAACCATCGCGTCTTTGATTCAATTCCTAATTTAGTTGGTGAGCAGGTATGGAATTTTGCTGATTTTGAAACCACGGTTGGTATCATTCGCATTCAAGGAAATCATAAGGGATTATTTTCACGGAATCGTCAACCCAAGCAAATTGTAAGAGAAATAAAGAAACGTTGGACTGCCATTCCAAACTACCATTATAAGAGGAAATGAGCTATAATAGTAGCAAATAGAAAGTTGTATTGGAGGACCAAGCACATGGCGAAACCCTTGGTAGAAAAAGCATCAGAACGGTTATTGGAATTGATTTTGGAAAGAGGATATGAAGTTGGTGACAAGCTTCCAAATGAGTATGAATTGGCCCAAGATTTAGAAGTTGGACGTTCGACTGTTCGTGAAGCTGTTCGGAGTTTGGCTACTCGAAATATTCTGGAGGTGCGCCAAGGGTCGGGAACCTATATCAGCTCTAAAAAAGGAGTATCAGAGGATCCCCTAGGTTTTTCTTTGGTAAGAGACCGTGTGAAGTTGACGACAGATTTGTTTGAAGTGCGGTATTTGCTTGAACCGAGAATTGCGGAGCGTGTTGCACAGTTTGCCTCGGATGAAGATATTGCAAGGTTGGAAGACATTGTCGTAGCTATTGAAGATGCGGTAGCTGCTGGAGATTCGAAGCATCTGGAATTGGATGTACAATTCCACTGTATGTTAGCTGAGATGAGTGGGAATCTGGCTATGACTAGTCTCATGCCTGTCATTAACCAGTCTATCCATCTAATCAATGAAAATTATTCAAATCGTCAGATGAAATCGGATAGTTTACAGGCCCATAGGAATATCTTAATGGCTATCAAACAACGTCACCCTGTTGCAGCATATGATAGCATGTTAGCACATATTATATCAGTAAGACAGGTTGTTTTAAGCGAATGGTTCGATAAAGATATGACCTTGCATGGTCTCAACAATCATAAATAGAAATATGAAATAGACAGCCCGGAAGAATTCTTCTGGGTATTTTTTTCTTTTTTCTTGACAAATCATCTGACGAATTGTATACTATAGCTATAAATGACAACGCTTTCTAATTGGAGGTCAAGATGTTAAAGCAATTAAAAGAAAATTACTTTTTTGCAGTGATTCGCGGAAAAGATGAAGAAGATGCGAAAGAAATCGCTCGCCATGCGATTTTGGGAGGTATTCGAAATATTGAAATTACATTTTCGACTCCAAATGCAGCGACAGTTATCAAAGAATTACAAGAGGAGTTCTCAGACGATTCTTCCGTAGTCATCGGGGCGGGAACAGTGATGAATCTTAAGCTGGCGCAAGCGGCCATTGATGCAGGTGCTAGTTTCCTGGTTAGTCCTCATTTTGATAAAGAAATTCAAGACTTGGCGCAAGAGGCTGAGGTGCTCTACTTCCCAGGCTGTGCTACTGCAACGGAGATTGTCACAGCTAGTCAGGCGGGATGTCCTATTATCAAGCTTTTCCCTGGTGGTGTCTTGGGTCCTGGATTTATCAAGGATATTCACGGACCAGTGCCCCAAGTGGATTTGATGCCTTCTGGTGGCGTATCGGTTGAAAATGTTGCAGATTGGAAAAAAGCCGGTGCTTGTGCTGTTGGAGTCGGTTCGGCTCTGGCAAGTCGAGTGCAGGCTGAAGGCTATGAAAGTGTAACGACGATTGCTCGCAGTTTTGTTGCAGCTTTGGAGGGATGAAATGAGTTTTAATGACAAAAATTTTATGCTAAAAAATGAGCCTGCTAAGCAGCTTTACGGGAAAATAGCAGAGCTCCCTATCTATGATTTCCATTGCCACTTGGATCCGAAGGAAATTTTTGAAGATAAGGTCTATGAAGATATTGTTGATTTGTGGCTGGGGGGTGACCATTATAAGTGGCGCTTGATGCGGGCTAATGGTATCTCAGAAGAAGAAATCACAGGTTCAGCAAGTAAACTAGATAAGTTTAAAGCCTGGGCAAGGACCTTGGAACGGGCTTTCGGAAATCCTCTCTATCATTGGAGTCATTTGGAATTGCGACAGGTTTTCGGTGTTGAGGAATTGTTGACCGAAGAAAATGCCGAGCGACTCTATCATCAGCTCAATGCTTATTTGCAAGAACATCGAATGAGTCCACGGAAGCTAATTGCGGATGCTAGGGTGACCTTTATTGGGACAACTGACCATCCTCTTGATAGCTTGGAATGGCATAAGCGCTTGGCTGAGGACTCAACTATAGATACTGTAGTGGCACCGACTTTCCGCCCAGATGAAGCCTTTATAGAACATCGAAATTTCAATCCATTTATGAAATGCTTGGAGGAGGTAACAGGGGTAGCAGTAAGAGACTTTGCAAGTTTTGTAGAAGCACTTGGTCAGCGCGTTTCCTATTTTGCTCAACACGGTTGCCGAGCAAGTGACATTAGTTTTACGGCTATTTCATACGAAGAAGCAAGCCTTGAAGAGCTTGATGATATTTTACTAGTAAGACTTGCAGGTAAAGAGGCTGGCCAATCCAGTATCAATAAATGGCAGACTGCCATCTTTAGAGAATTGTGCCGATTGTACAAGAAACATGGCTTTGTGACACAAGTTCACTTTGGTGCCTTACGGAACAACCATACCGGACTGTTTGAAAAACTTGGAGCAGATGTGGGTGTGGATTCGATTGGAGACCAGACATGTCTGACTGTGAACTTGAATCGTTTGTTAGATAACTTGGTTAAGGAAAATGCCCTTCCAAAAATGATTTGGTACAATCTCAATCCAAGTTACAACATTGCTCTGGCCAATACTTTGGCGAATTTCCAGTCCAATGAGGAAGGGCTTCGTAGCCAGCTACAATTTGGTGCTGGTTGGTGGTTCAATGATACCAAGTTGGGCATGATTGACCAGATGAATGCCTATGCCGAGCAAGGGATGTTAGCGAATTTTGTTGGAATGTTGACAGATTCGCGTAGCTTTTTGTCCTACCAACGCCATGATTATTTCAGACGCATTTTAGCGACTTATGTCGGACAATGGATTGTTGATGAAGAAGTGCCTGAAGATTACAATCGTTTAGGGCAGTTTGTAGAAGCCATATCCTATTACAATGCCAAAGAATTTTTTGAACAATAAAGGAGAGTAAATCATGAAAATGTCATTTCGATGGTATGGGAAAAAGGATCCTGTGACGCTTGAGGAGATTAAGGCAATTCCTGGTATGCAGGGAATTGTGACAGCTGTCTATGATGTGCCAGTTGGTCAAGCTTGGCCTCTTGAAAACATTCTAGAGCTGAAAAAAATGGTAGAAGAGGCAGGACTTGAAATTACGGTTATTGAATCCATTCCTGTTCATGAAGACATCAAACAAGGGAAGCCAAATCGTGATGCCTTAATCGAAAATTATAAAACGTCCATCCGTAATGTCGGGGCTGCAGGTATTCCAGTTGTATGCTACAATTTCATGCCTGTGTTTGACTGGACACGTTCAGACTTGTACCACCCACTTCCAGATGGTTCAACCTCTTTAGCTTTTCTTAAATCTGATTTGGCAGGTGTTGATCCTGTGGCGGATGATTTGAACTTACCAGGTTGGGATTCGTCCTATTCCAAGGAAGAAATGAAGGCTATTATTGAAAATTATCGTCAGAATATTTCCGAAGAAGATTTATGGGCGAATTTGGAGTATTTTATCAAAGAAATTATGCCAACGGCTGAGGAGGCTGGCGTCAAAATGGCTATTCACCCCGATGACCCTCCGTATGGAATTTTCGGATTACCGCGCATCATTACTGGTCAAGAAGCCGTTGAACGATTTTTGAATCTCTATGATTCAGAGTACAATGGAATTACCATGTGTGTCGGATCCTATGCTTCTGATCCGAAAAATGATGTCCTTGCCATGACGGAATATGCTCTCAAACGCAATCGTATCAATTTTATGCATACGCGCAATGTGACGGCAGGTGCTTGGGGCTTCCAAGAAACTGCACATCTGTCACAAGCTGGTGACATTGATATGAATGCTGTTGTTAAATTATTGGTGGACTATGACTGGACTGGCGCCTTACGTCCAGACCACGGTCGTCGTATCTGGGGAGACCAGACCAAGACACCTGGTTATGGTCTGTATGACCGAGCCCTTGGGGCAACCTACTTTAACGGTCTCTATGAAGCCAATATGCGAGCAGCGGGTAAGACACCAGATTTTGGAATTAAAGTAAAAACAGTCGGAAATAAGGAGATCTAGTATGACACGTGTTATTGAGTTTAAGGATAAGGTTGTTGTTATTACAGGAGCAGGTGGTGTTCTTTGTGGCTATTTGGCAAAAGAATTTGCTAAGGCAGGCGCAAAGGTTGCACTTTTGGACTTAAATGAAGCTGCGGCTCAGGTCTTCGTTGATGAGATTGCAGCAGCAGGAGGCGTAGCAAAAGCCTATAAATCTAACGTTCTTTCTAAGGAAAATTTGGAAGAAGTTCGCCAGCAAGTCCTGGCAGATTTTGGACCAGTAGATATTTTAATCAATGGTGCTGGAGGCAATAATCCAAAAGCGACAACGGACAATGAATTCCATGAGATTGGACTACCAGCTGAGACCAAAACTTTCTTCGACTTGGATGAGGCAGGTATCAATTTTGTATTCAATTTGAACTATTTGGGAACCTTATTGCCAACGCAGGTGTTTGCGCAGGATATGATCGGTCGCTCGGGAGCAAATATTATCAATATTTCCAGCATGAATGCCTTTACTCCTTTGACAAAAATTCCAGCCTACTCAGGTGCCAAGGCTGCCATCAGCAATTTTACCCAATGGTTGTCAGTACATTTTTCAAAAGTTGGCATCCGTTGTAATGCGATTGCGCCTGGATTCTTGGTTACCAACCAAAACCGTGGTTTGCTATTTGACGAGTCGGGTCAACCGACCGCACGTGCCAACAAGATTTTGACCAATACACCAATGGGACGATTTGGTGAAGCTGAAGAGCTAGTCGGAGGGGTCTTCTTCTTGGCAGATGAGAATTTGGCAAGTTTTGTCAACGGTGTTGTTTTACCGATTGACGGTGGCTTCTCAGCCTATTCAGGAGTTTAATGATGAAAACGGAATACGTATTTTGTGTGGACTCTGATGGTTGCGCCATGGACACCATGACCTACAAACATAAACTCTTTTTCGGCCCCTTGGCTGCGGAAGTTTTTGGTGTTGAAGATAAAGAACCGTTTTTAGCTGAATGGAATCGAGTTAATCTCTACTCACGAGAACGTGGCATTAACCGCTTTGTAGGCTTGGTTAAAGGTCTAGAATTTGCAGGTGTGACTGGTATAGACAACTTGAAAAATTGGGTCGCGACCACAGATTCTTTGTCAAATGCTTCTCTTGAAAGATTGATAGAGGAGCAGCCGTCAAAAGACTTGGAATTAGCCTTAAAATGGTCCAATCAGGTCAATCAAGCCATTAAGCAGTATAGCGGTCCTGTTTTAGCCTTCATCGGCGTTCACAAGGGCTTGGAAAAATTGAGCCAGTTAGGAAAAGTCTACGTGGTTTCTTCTGCTAATAAGGAAGCAGTAGAAGAAGAGTGGACAGACCAAGGTTTGATGGACTATGTTACAGAATTGTACTGTCAAGACCGTGGTAAGAAAGAAGATGTCATCAAACTGTTAATAGAGGAAGGGTATTGTCCTGATAAGATTATGATGATTGGTGACTCGCCTGGTGATTTGAAGGCGGCGGAACTCAATAATGTCCACTTCTATCCTATTTTAGTAGGACAAGAGATGCAATCTTGGGCAGATTTGACAGAAACGATTGCAGATGAATTTGCTCATCAAGCATTCACAGATGAGAAAGAAACAGAATTGATACAGGCATTTTGGAATAATTTAGACGACTAGAGAAGGGCTAGAGGCGCTATGCCCTCTAGCTTTTTTGGAGGCAAACATGACACATTTAGTAGATTTACGGAAGAAACCTTACAGCCTTGATGAAGAGGCTATTTCTTGGATTGAAGAAACCATTGCTCAGATGACCTTGGATGAAAAAATCGGTCATCTCTTTGTTAATATGGGTAGCCAGCGGACGGAAGACTATCTGACTGGAGTATTAAATGATTATAAGATTGCTGCTGTTCGTTACAATCCTGGACCTGCTGCAGATATTTGGGAGCAAAACTATATTTTGCAGACCAAGTCTAAGATTCCCCTTTTGATTGCAGCCAATACCGAATCTGGTGGGAATGGCGCCGTTACGGACGGAACGAAAATTGGGGATGAAATCAAGATTGCTGCGACAGCCAATCCCCGCTATGCTTATGAAATGGGGAAAGTTGCAGGACTTGAAGCAGCTGCAGTAGGCTGCAATGCCTCCTTTGCACCGATTATGGACCTCAGCCGTAATTGGCGCAATCCAATCATTGCAAACCGAACATGGGGAGCAAATGTAGACCAAGTCATTGAATTATCCAAAGAATACATGCGTGGGATTATGGAACACGGCATTGTGCCGTTTGCTAAGCATTTCCCAGGCGATGGTATTGATGAACGTGACCATCATCTCTCTTTTGCTTCGAATCCCATGACCAAGTCTGAATGGATGGAAACATTTGGACGGATTTACGGTGAGATGGCTGATGCAGGTCTTCCAGGTATCATGGCTGGACACATTCATTTGCCAAATGTTGAGAAAGAAATGCATCCAGAACGTGAATTGGATGACATGTTGCCAGCTTCGCTGAATAAAACCCTCTTGGATGAATTGCTTCGTGGAGAGTTAGGTTACAATGGTGCCATCGTCACAGATGCCAGTCACATGATTGGTATGACAGCTTCTATGTCCCGTCGTGAGCTATTGCCTACAGCTATTGAGGCAGGATGTGATCTTTTCCTTTTCTTCAATGATCCAGAAGAAGATTTGCGATGGATGAAAGAAGGATTGGAAAATGGTCTGCTTTCTGAGGAACGCCTCCATGATGCTCTTCGTCGTACCTTGGGCTTGAAAGCTAAACTCGGTCTTCACTTGTTTGAAGGTCGTCGTCAGGAAATCATGTTGCCAAAAGAAGAAGCGCTGGCTTTGATTGGTAGAGATGAGGCGAAACAGCTTGCAAAAGAAGTAGCTGACAAGGCGATTACCCTGGTAAAAGCCAAACAAGAAGGAATTTTCCCCGTCAATCCAGAACGCTACAAACGTATTTTGTTGGTCGAAGTGGATGGCTATAAGGGTGGTTTTGGTGCCATGATCAATGCTGGCAAGAAGAGAGCAGCCGATACGCTGAAAGAATTATTAGAAGCTCGAGATCACCAAGTATCTATCTGGGAAAATACAGAAGCACGGATTGCTAAATTACCAGAAGAAGAAAGACCAGCAGCGATTGCGAATGTCTATGCTTCCAAGCGTCCAATTGCGGAAATCACAGATAACTATGATTTGATTATCAATTTAGTTGATGTCAACTCAGGAGGGACAACTCAGCGGATTATTTGGCCAGCTGCTAAGGGAACACCAGACCAGCCTTTCTATGTTCACGAAATTCCAACCATTGTTGTCTCTGTTCAGCACCCATTTGCACTTGCGGATATGCCACAGGTTGCAACCTATATCAATGCCTACGATGGCTTGCCTGTCACTTTAGAAGCCTTGGTTGCCAAACTAGCAGGAGAGTCAGCCTTTACAGGACTATCGCCTGTTGATGCCTACTGTGGTTTGCTAGATACACGTATTTGGCGCGGAAAATAAGGAGGA
Organism: Streptococcus suis 10581; assembly: GCA_000440235.1. Lineage (GTDB taxonomy): Bacteria > Bacillota > Bacilli > Lactobacillales > Streptococcaceae > Streptococcus > Streptococcus suis_F. The sequence continues at coordinate 70,419 of ALKQ01000004.1, forward strand.
AAAGATGCCTAGATTAGTTGATTTGCGGAAGAAACCCTATTGTTTGAATGAAGAGCAGATTGCTTGGATAGAAAATACCTTGGCTCATCTGACTGATGAAGAAAAAATCGGTCAATTGTTTGTCAATCTATTCTTCTTCGGAGGGGATGCCTTTAGTGGAAATAATCTGAGTAATCAGGAATTGATGAACCGATACCATATAGGTGGAGCCCGTTATATGAATGGCAGTCCAGAACAGGTACAAGGACTGATTAACGAGTTGCAAAGCTATTCAAAAATACCTCTCTTGGTTGCAGCGAACTGTGACTCAGGTGGAGATGGGGCTGTGAAAGGCGGAACCTATATTTCCTCAGGCGCTCAATCGGAAGCCAGTCGGGATCCTCGTATTCCCTACCTAGCAGGTCTCGTATCTGCGCGCGAGGAGACTGCATTAGGTGTTAATGTCAACTTTGATCCTTGCGTGGACATTGTTCAGAACTGGCACAATACGATTGTCAATACCAGAGCCTACGGCACAAATGCGGATGATGTTATTGCCTATACCAGTGCCTATCTAGAAGGATTGACTGCTGAAAGAGATGTTATTCAATGCATCAAGCATTTCCCAGGAGATGGTACAGAAGAACGTGATCAGCATCTAGTCCTCGGTGTCAATGAGCTCTCTCCAGAAGAATGGGACAAGAGCTTTGGTCGTGTCTATCGTCATCATATTGAAGCTGGTGTTGAGATGATTATGGCGGGTCATATAGCCTTGCCATATTACCAACAACGACTCAATCCAACTTTGAAGGATGAAGACGTTTTGCCCGCAACACTGGCTCCTGAATTGATTCAAGATTTATTGAAAGAAAAACTGGAATTCAATGGTTTGGTCATAACAGATGCCAGCCACATGTTGGGGATGACAGCAGCCATGCGTCGTGAAGACTACGTACCTGCAGCCATTGCTGCGGGTTGTGATATGTTCTTATTCTTCAATAACTTAGAAGAAGATTTTGAATTTATGCTCAATGGCTACCGCAAGGGAGTGATTACTGAAGAACGCCTTCATGATGCTCTCCGTCGCATTTTAGGTCTGAAAGCCAAACTCAATCTGCATATCAAGCAAGCGGAAGGAACCTTACTAAAATCAGCTGATGAATTGGCTATTATCGGCTGTGAAGAACACTTGGCTTGGCAACGTGAAGCAGCAGATAAAGGAATTACGCTGTTGAAAGATACACAGAAAAATCTTCCGATCAGTCCAGAAACCCATCGCAGAATCCGTTTGTATTACCTAGAAGGTGAAAAAGAAGGGATTATGGCGGCAAGTACAGAAGTGGTTGATAACCTTAAAGCTGCCTTGGAAGCGCGTGGTTATGAAGTGACTGTCAATGATGGTACGACTCGAATCAAAGGTAAAACACTGCAATACCGAGAAGAAGTTGATTTAGCCTTGACTGTTGCCAATGTTATTGGATATGGAGCGCAGAATAATTACCGTATCCAGTGGAAAACGGCCATGTCCAATGAAGTTCCTTGGTATGTACATGAAGTTCCAACCATTTTCGTTTCACTAAACTATACAACTCACCTTCACGATGTTACCATGGTCAAAACTGCTATCAATGCCTACCATCATAATAAAAACACGATTGAATCTCTCCTTGATAAATTAGAAGGAAAAGATGACTTCTATGGTGTGCCAAATGAGAATGTTTGGACCAATAAATGGCAGGCAAAACTATAAAACTAAACTCCTTTCTATCCTAGATAGAGGGAGTTTTTCTAGGGATATTTATTGCCAAACTTTCTTCTTTTTGATAAAATATTCTTAATTGAATAGAAGTCTGTGAGACTAGTACACCTATGGAAACTGTCCAGGGAGTTGAGCCGTGACTGCAAGCTCAATCAGTGAAAGTTGGTCGAATTCACTCACACAAGGACTTAGAACCTGTATTCACAGTTCAGCACTTCCATCTAAGGCTAGTTTTTCAGCTACTCATCGTTAGTTTTTTTCAAAATACAGTCAGTATTCCCTCAAAAAACAGCCTTGATTAGCGGAAAACCATCTCTTATGTGCAAGCTCTTCACTTGTGAATACAGGTTCATAGAACTAAGGTCTGCCTAGCAGATGAAAACGGATGGTACCGCGTGACAACGCTCCGATACGAGTGGTGTCATGCGTTTTTTTATTGGAGGAATTATGTCAAACATTGAACAACAGTTGGCTGAATTAAGCCAAACGACACTAGAAAAGTTAAAAGAAATCCAGCACCAAGGAGAAAAAGAACTACAAGAACTGCGTGTTGCGGTTTTGGGTAAAAAAGGGTCTTTGACGGACTTGTTGAAAGGCTTGAAAGACCTATCTAACGAAATGAAACCAATCGTTGGTAAGCAAGTCAATGAAGTGCGTGATGTGCTGACGGCTGCTTTTGAAGAAACAGCTCAGAAGGTTGCGGCAGCGAAAATTCAACAGCAATTAGCTTCAGAAACCATTGATGTGACCTTGCCAGGTCGTCAGGTCAAGGTCGGAAAACGTCATGTCTTGACCCAAACTTCTGAGGAAATCGAAGATATTTTCTTGGGCATGGGCTTCCAAATCGTTGACGGATTTGAAGTGGAAAAAGACTACTACAACTTTGAGCGCATGAATTTGCCAAAAGACCACCCGGCGCGTGATATGCAGGATACCTTCTACATCACCGAAGAAATCCTTATGCGGACCCATACGTCGCCTGTTCAGGCACGTACCATGGACCAGCATGATTTCTCAAAAGGTGCCTTGAAGATGATTTCGCCTGGACGTGTTTTCCGTCGTGATACGGATGATGCGACCCACAGCCACCAGTTCCACCAGATTGAAGGTTTGGTTGTTGGTGAAAATGTATCCATGGGCGATCTCAAAGGTACGCTTGAAATGATTATCAAGAAAATGTTTGGTGAAGAGCGTCAGATTCGCCTGCGTCCATCATACTTCCCATTCACTGAGCCTTCTGTTGAGGTGGATGTTTCCTGCTTCAAGTGCGGTGGTGATGGCTGTAATGTATGTAAGAAAACAGGCTGGATTGAAATCCTCGGTGCCGGCATGGTCCACCCGCAAGTATTGGAAATGAGTGGCATTGACTCAACCAAGTACTCTGGCTTTGCCTTCGGTCTTGGTCAGGAACGTATTGCCATGCTTCGCTACGGTATCAATGACATTCGTGGTTTCTATCAAGGCGATGTACGATTCTCGGAGCAGTTTTAACGTAGCACTACTTAAGGCTGACAAAGTCAGCTCTTAAGTAGACGGAAATCGCTATTCTGCGACTTTCCTAGCTACCTTACTAGGATTTCAAGCGAAAAATATCGTTTCGCTTGAAATACCGTCGTAATTTAGGAAGTTTGTTAGGTGTTCAGTACGAGAAACGGTAGTCGCTATGGCGGTCTACCTACTCCCCTCACTAGTTCTAAGGTTGAAAAAAATGTCGTTTTCAACCTTAGAACGTCGTAACCACGGACGAGGAAGTGAAGGGAAATTGCTATTGAGCGACTTTCTTAGTTCAAATAGAAATGAGAGGCAATGAGATGCAGATTGATCCTATACGTTTGGAAGAGGTTTCCGTTTTGCAGGAGCTGGCTAAGCAGACCTTTGCAGAGACCTTCGCTCACGATAATGATCCAAAGGAGCTGGAGGCTTTCTTCGAGGAGGCTTATTCCGTGGAGGTTTTGACAAGGGAGTTGGCTGACCCCAATTGCCAGCATTATTTTCTGAGGATTGGTGATCAGGTGGCTGGTTATCTCAAGCTCAACCAAGGTTCTGCCCAGACGGAGCAGGAGTTGGAAAATGCCTTTGAAATCCAGCGTATCTATCTCTTGCAGGCTTTTCAAGGTCGCGGTCTTGGGAAGGTCTTGTTTGAATTTGCTTTGGAAAAAGCAGAGCAGTCTAGTTGTGACTGGGTCTGGCTGGGAGTTTGGGAACATAATTACAAGGCTCAGAAATTCTATTCCAAATACGGATTTGAAAAATTTGGCCAGCATGAATTTGCGGTCGGTGATAAGATTGATGTGGATTGGCTACTGAAACGGCCTTTGCACCAGAAAGGATAATATGTTAGTAAGTTACAAATGGTTAAAAGAACTGGTTGACTTTGATGCGACAAGTCATGACTTGTCTGAAAAAATGTCAACAACAGGAATTGAAGTAGAAGGGGTTGAGCAAAAGAGTGCTGGCCTTTCTAAGTTAGTTGTCGGTCAGGTTGTGTCTGCTGAGCCAATTCCAGATACCCACCTCAATATTTGTCAGGTAAATGTGGGCGAAGCAATCACGCAAATTGTTTGCGGTGCTCCGAATGTCAAGGCTGGCATCAAGGTGATCGTCGCTCTGCCGGGTGCGCGTATCGCTGGCAACTACAAGATCAAGAAAGGCAAAATCCGTGGAGTCGAGTCCTTGGGTATGCTCTGCTCATTGAGCGAAATCGGCGTGTCCGACTCTGTGGTGCCAAAGGTCTATGCGGATGGCATCTACCACCTGCCAGAAGATGCGGTCGTGGGTGAGCCAGTCTTTTCATATCTTGACCTCGACGATGAGATTATTGAGTTGTCCATCACACCAAACCGTGCCGACGCCCTCTCTATGCGTGGTGTGGCTCACGAAGTGGCAGCTATCTATGACAGCAAGGTCAACTTCAAGCCGGTAGTCTTGGAGGAAAGTGGCAAGAAGGCCAGCGATGTGATTGAAGTGGCCATTGAGTCAGACAAGGTGACTGCCTACACAGCTCGTGTCATTGAAAATGTGACCATCGCACCGAGCCCACAGTGGTTGCAAAACCTGCTTATGAACGCAGGTATTCGCCCGCTCAACAATGTGGTGGACATCACCAACTACATCTTGCTCTACTTCGGTCAGCCAATGCATGCCTTTGACTTTGACAAGTTTGATGGCAAGAAAATCGTGGCTCGTCAGGCAAAAGAGGGTGAGAACTTGGTAACCCTTGACGGCGAAGAACGTGACTTGATTGCTGATGACATCGTCATTTCCGTTGGGGACAAGGCGGTTGCTCTCGGTGGTGTCATGGGTGGTGCCAACACAGAGATTGACAATAGCTCTAAGACCGTCGTGCTGGAAGCGGCCCTCTTTGACGGCAAGTCTATCCGCAAGACCTCAGGTCGCCTCAATCTTCGCTCTGAGTCCTCATCTCGCTTTGAAAAAGGCATCAACGTAGCGACCTTGACGGAAGCTATGGACACAGCCGCTGCTATGATTGCGGAGCTGGCTGGCGGTCAGGTCTTGTCTGGCATCGTTTCTGCGGGCAGCGTGGACACTTCGGACGTCCCAGTCACAGCGACTATTGATTACGTTAACCGCTCGCTCGGGACCAACCTCGACTATGCCCAAATCGCAGACATTTTCCGTCGTTTAGGTATGGAAACAACTGGCGATGCAAGTCAGTTTACAGTCGCAGTACCACGTCGCCGTTGGGACATTCGCATTCCAGCAGACTTGGTAGAGGAAATCGCTCGTATTTATGGTTACAATAATCTGCCGACCACTCTTCCGAGAGAGGATGGAACAGCAGGCGAGTTGACCCTGACCCAGAACATCCGTCGCCAAGTTCGTAGCCTGGCTGAAGGTGCAGGTCTGACAGAAATCATTTCTTACGCCTTGACAACGCCTGAAAAGGCTGTGGAGTTTGCGGCTCGTCCAACCACTGTGACCGAACTCATGTGGCCAATGACTGTTGACCGCTCTGCCCTTCGTCAGAACATGGTGTCTGGTATGCTAGACACAGTTGCCTACAACGTAGCGCGTAAGAACAAGAACTTGGCTCTTTACGAAATCGGTAAAATCTTTGAACAGTCTGGCAATCCAAAAGAGGACCTGCCACAAGAAATCAATAAATTTGCCCTTGTTTTGACTGGTTTGGTAGCTGAGAAAGACTTCCAGACACCAGCTGTGCCAGTTGATTTCTTCCATGCCAAAGGGATTTTGGAAGCTATCTTTGGTCATTACAAGTTGGCAGTTGACTTTGTAGCGACTAGTGAGATTGCTGCCTTGCACCCAGGTCGGACAGCTGAAATCCATTTGAATGGGGCTGTGATCGGCTTTGTCGGTCAGGTACATCCTCAAACGGCTAAGGACTACGGTATTCCTGAAACCTATGTAGCTGAAATCAATCTGGATGCGATTGAAGAAGCCCTCCAGCCTGCTCAGCTATTTACCGAAATCTCTAAATTCCCAGCGGTTAGCCGTGATATTGCTCTGCTTTTGAGCAGTGATGTCAAGCACCAGGATGTCCTGAATGCTATTGCTGGTGCGGGTGTGAAACGCTTGACCAAGGTGACCCTCTTTGATGTCTATGCGGGCAGCAATATTGAGGCTGGTAAGAAGTCTATGGCTTATAACCTGACCTTCCAAAATCCTGCGGACAGCCTGACGGATGAGGAAGTGGCTAAGTACATGGAGAAAATCAGTAAGGCTTTGGTTGAGCTTGGTGCTGAGATTCGTTAAACTTTAGTCTTTCATTTTATCTTTTATTGCTTAGATGTATGAGGGAACTCCGTTTCCTTATCTCCAACTTCAAATAATTTCAGATTATTTGAACTCGCTTTGCTGCACTCGACAGCTGTGACTTGCTATCGCAAGTAATATTTCCAGCCTTGCACAGACTGTTGGTCTGTGCAAGCTATCTGCAGCTTGTGATGCGAACTTTATTCGCTCTATTTCCGACCTCCAAAGGTTTCCCAAACCTTTGGAGCTAGTACAAAAGCAAACTGAAAGACTATACTACTAAATCCTAGTCAGCGGGCTAGGATTTTTTGGAGGGAGATATGAACACTCAAGATATTCACGAAAAATTTTTCCGAGATGGGAAGTTACTTGTTATTCCTAAGAAGTTGAAAAGTAAGCAGGTCTTGTTTGCCTATTTACAAGAAGAGTTGGCTAAGAAAGGCTCGGCATTCACCGAAAAAGAAGTCAATGCTTTTCTAGCTGAAGTCTATGATGATTATGCTATTTTAAGACGCTATTTGGTAGATTATGGCTACTTATCGCGTGATCAGTATGGTTTGGAATACAGGGTAGAAGAAAAGAGATGATTGCGGTCATCTCTTTTGTCTTACAAAATAAAGGGTTCAATCTTCAACTCTATCTGGTTGCCGTACTTGGCCAGTAAATCGTCTGCCAGGGGATGATAGAGTGTTCGTAGTTGTTCGATCTTGTCAGGGAATTGTTTGCCGATGTAGTCAAACTTGCATTCGATTGTTAAGAAAAGTTGGTGGAAGAGTTCGTTGATCTCGTTCAAGCGGGCAATCATTTCCTCATCTTCTGCTAGAAAATCAGGGATTTCTGAGCGATTGTTAACAAAACCGTCGATGAGTTTTACGGGGAAAGAGCCGTATTCTAAGACAAATTCGTACATAGTTTTCTCCTTTGTTATCATTATGCTAATTGTAACACAGATTGAAATATGACAAAAGAATTTCAACTTTTTTGCAGTTTAAGTTTTGTTTAAATTTACTTTCAGTTTCGTTTAAAGGTTATTCAGTAAACTAAGTATTGTCATCGAGGCAGATAACTGCTTAGAAGTTTTTAGATAAAGAGGGAAACAACATGAAAACCAGAATCGTACAAAAACAATTTAAACGTAAAGAAACAAAATATATCGTTGATAAAGAAACTTTTGCTTTGCTAGAAAAAGATTTGCAGAAATATATGGTTTCAGATGAGTTTGCAACTTCAACCATTACAAATATTTATTTCGACAATGAAGAGTTCGATATGATTCAAGATTCCATTGCTAAAAAGAATGGTCGAGAAAAAATTCGGATGCGTCTCTACGATTCTAAACCTTCTGAATCAAGTCAAGCTTTTCTTGAAATCAAGAAAAAAGAAAATAAAATTGGCTATAAATACCGTTTAACTTCAAACCCTGTTTCTGTAACAAACTATATCGAAAATGGAGTGATTGATTCCACAATCAAGGATGATAAGGTAACCTCAGAACTTGAAATGTTGAGAGAACGCTACGGGACTATTAAGCCGAAGATGTATATCTACTACGATCGCGTATCCTATAAAGGAATCGAAGACAAAAAAGTTCGCCTCACAATCGATAAGAACCTACTTTATCGAGATTACGATGTAGATGCCATGGAGGGCAAATTTGGTAAGGACCTTTTGGATCCAACAAAAGTCATCATGGAAGTAAAAGTTCCAGAAGAACGACCTGACTGGTTGGTAGCCCTACTCGAAAAATACCAGATCGAAAAACAATCATTTTCAAAGTATGGCAATGCCTATAAGCTTGCCCACAACATTACAGGAGAGGAAGTAAGTCAACATGCAGCTGTTTAACAGTATATTTTCAACTGCCAATAGCAGTATCACCTTAACACAGATGGCTATGGTCTTTGCAGTCAGTCTGTCTATGGGGGTACTCTTAGCAGCTGTTTATAAATATAAATCCAATTATACTAAGGAATTTGTCATCACACTAAGTCTAATGCCGGCATTGATTGCTGTTATCATTGCATTAGTTAATGGTAACTTGGGAGCGGGTGTTGCGGTAGCAGGGACTTTCAGTCTTATTAAATTCCGCTCAGCAGCAGGTTCTTCGAAGGAAATGCTTGCAGTCCTCTTAGCGATGGCTATCGGTCTAGCGACAGGAATGGGCTTCCTAGGTTTGGCTGTCTTTATGACGGTCATCCTATCTGCTTGTATCTTGATTTTTGAAAATATTAGCTTTGCCCAAGTTAATCAAAATCGTCGACATCTCTTGGTAACAGTGCCAATGAATTTTGACTACGACCAATTTTTTGAGAAACAATTTGGTGCATCCTGCAAGCAAGCAGATCTCATTTCCCTTAAGTACAAAAAGAAAAAAGAAGCACTGATCTTAGAATATCAAGTTCTCCTTGATAAGAAGATTACAGACAAACGTTTGGTAGATACAGTATTGTCAGCCGGTCCCTTGGATGTCGTATTGAACAAGCAAATGCCGAAGAAGAAGTATTTGTAATATCAAAGAAGCCCTGGATTTCCAAGGCTTTTTCGTTTTTTATTAGCTTATTCTTCATAAAAATCAACGCTATAATCAAGCAGTTTGTCCCCATCATAGCGGAAGCAAGCTGAAAAGAAGGGTTTGTCCTCTAATAGCCATTCTTGAAAGTGTCTGTCCCCTTCCCAGGTTGGTTTGGAGAGCACTTGGTCATAAGGAACCCATTCTAAATCGCCTTCGTTGCAATCAATAAGATTTCCTTCAAAACCCGTAATCTTAAAGACATAGGTGTACCAGTCTGTGTTTGGAGTAAAGTCTGGGAAGGTTATCACTCCTTTTAGAGCATGCTTCGTTACAGTAAGCCCAGTTTCCTCAAAGACTTCACGAATAGCGCAAGCCTGTGGTGTTTCGCCAGGTTCCAGTTTGCCACCAACTCCAATCCATTTACCTTGATGGACGTCATTTTCTTTCTTGTTTCGATGAAGGAGAAGAAATTCCTTACCATTATCAATGTAGCAAATCGTAGCGAGTTGGACGGGTTTCTTGGTCATAGAGGCTCCTTGTAGTTGATGTATCCTATTATACCACAAAGGTGGGAGTAGGGACACCTGTTTGGTGCTCTGGTAGGGGACAGTTTTGGGATTAGCATACTGAAAGCCCTTTTCTGAAAACAGTTTTTGAGGTATAATAAGAACATCAAACTATTTAGGATGCACTATGTCAAAACAAGAACAAATCGAACAAACAATTTATCAATTATTGGAATTATTGGGTGAAGACCCGAATCGTGAAGGTTTATTAGATACGCCTAAACGGGTCGCTAAGATGTATTTAGAAATGTTTAACGGCTTAGAAGAGGATCCCAAAGACCAATTTACAGCTGTCTTTTCAGAAGGTCATGAAGAGGTTGTTTTGGTCAAGGACATTCCTTTTCATTCTATGTGTGAACACCATTTGGTACCTTTTTATGGCATTGCCCATGTAGCTTATATTCCTAGCAAGGGCCGTGTAACTGGTCTGAGTAAGCTAGCGCGTGCAGTGGAGGTGGCAAGCCGTCGCCCTCAATTGCAGGAGCGTTTAACTCATCAAGTTGCTCATGCACTTCAAGATGCCCTTGAACCAGAAGGCGTTTTTGTCATGGTAGAAGCAGAGCATATGTGATGGAGGCAAGTGGAGCCACGCAGACGATTGCCAATAGCATTTTGAAAGTAATGGGAAAAGATAGTCCCTATAAGGGCTTGTTAACTATCACTTTGATTGCTTCCATTCTGACCTATGGTGGTGTGAGTATTTTTGTAGTTATTTTTACCTTGCTTCCCCTTTCACGCCCCCTCTTTAAAGAGTTGAATATCAACTGGGCACTTTTTCCGATTCCTGTCTTTTGGGGAGCAGGAACCTACACGATGACAACTCTTCCTGGGGCACCTTCCATCCAGAATGTTATTCCGACAAAAGTTTTGGGAACTAGTTTGACCGTGGCACCAGTTATCAGTTTGGCAGCTAGCTTGACATTACTAGTATTTGGCTTACTTTACATGGCCTACTGCCTTAAGAAGAGTTTAGCAAATGGAGAAAACTATTCTGAAGAAGAGGATGAAACTGTTGTAGTGGTTTCTGATAAGACTCCAAATCTATTTTTATCTGTTTTACCGCTCGTTAGTTTGATTGGAACAATCTTCATTATGAACAAGGTGCCGAATGTATTAGCAATCGGTTTGCTTGTTTCAATTCTCATTTCAGCCTTAATTTTTTATCCATATTTGCCAAATCAAAAAGATATTTTGAATGCCGCGACAACGGCATCCATAGTGCCTGCTTTTGCAACTTCTAGTACAGTAGCATTTGGGACGGTGTTAACCTTGTCAGCAGGTTTTGCAGTCATTCAAGAATGGATTCAACAAATACCAGGATCACCGCTGATTAGTTTATCTGTTTCGACAGCATTGGTTAGTGGTATTATCGGTTCATCTTCTGGTGCAGTAGGTATTGCTTCAAGTAATTTCCTTCCTACCTATTTAGAAATGGGGATTAATCCAGAGTTGCTGCATCGTGTAGTAGTTGTTGCATCAGCTATCTTGACAGTTGTGCCTCAGTCTGGCGTGATGATTACCTTCCACAATCTTTCGAAATTAATACTCAATGAAAATCAAAAACAGACTAGGCGACGCAGATGCAGATAGAACTGAAGTTCATCAAATCAAGTCAACAACGTCTGATTTTGATTTTCGAAGAGTATAAGTATGAAACGTGGACTCAAGTATTCATTTATCCTAGTGACAGTTGGGCATTTGTTAGCCTTATTTGTGATTTTACTGTTGGCACCTTTGCTATATTAGGATTGATTAACAAACAAATAAAAGCCCTGCCGAAGCAGGGCTTTTATGCACGAATAACAAGAAGTGGCTTAAGACCAAAACTTGTCTGCAATTTCTTGGCCTTGTTTAATTTTTGCCCACTGTTGCGGGATGGCCAATTCATTACCTGAATCACATGAAGCGAATCCACATTGATGCGACAAGTAGAGACGCTCTTTTGGAATAATCTTGCTTGCTTCCTCGAGTAATTTGTAAACACGTTCTTCATCATCCAAATCAGAAGTTTTACTTGAAAGTAGACCAAGAACGACTTCGACATTCTTGTCACGCAAGCTTTCCAAAGCCTTTAAATCACCTGCACGTTCATCATCCCACTCAAGGAAGAATCGATCGTATTTTTGGTCACGCAGGAATTTTTCAGCAATAGCTTCGTAAGTTCCGCCAGCTGCAGAGCGACTTTCATAGTTACCACGGCAGTTGTGCGTCCAGACGGTCAAGCCAATTTCATGTCCGTAATCAATAACAGCATTATTGATAGCAACAAACTCGTCAGCCAAAGCAGCCAATGCTTCAGTATCGTCTTGTGGCAAGAAAGGTACAGGGTTAGCAGGGTCGAATAATTCCCAAAGGCAGTCATCAAACTGAACGATTTGTCCACCAGCTTCCTTGTACTGGTCTAAAAATTCCTTATAGGCAGCGATGAGCCCGGCTTTTAATTCATCACGAGTCTTGTAGACCTGATTTGGTCCAACTTGTCCATTGAAAATTGTCAATTCATTAAAGGCATGAGCTGGACCGAAAATAGTCTGTTTGGTTACAGTTTCTCCTGCTAATTCTTTCACTTGTTTGAAAATATCAATGAAATGGTGATTTTTTGCTGAAAGAGGAGCAGTAATACGCAATCCAATATCCTTACGTGTTTCAAAAATCTGTCCATCATGGTCTTTAAATGGATAACCATGCTCAGCAATGTAACGCTCGATACCGTCGAAGCCCCAGAGAAAATCTAGGTGCCACATTGAACGACCAAATTCTCCATCTGTCACAATATCCAAACCGTTTTCTTTTTGTTCTGCAACAATTTTTTGGATGAGTGAAGCTTCAGTTTCTTTGTAACCATCGAAGTCATCATAGAATGGGTATTTGATGTCTTCACGAGCTTCGATTTGTCGTTTAAATTCTCCTAAGTTTGCTGGTCGAAGAAGTGAACCGACTAATTGGAATCTTGAAGTTGTCATATATGTATCTCTCTTTCTTTCGTTTTAGTGATGAACCTATTCTAACTCATAAGCTATCATTTGAAAAATAGTTATTTTCATGGCAAATCCATAGTTAAAAACTATAACTAGAAAAAATAGACGGAAATAACTTTCTATCATTTGTCAACTATGGTATAATCGAAAGTGCTGAAATCCGAACATTAGGAGACTTAGGAGAAAAATGAAAAAACAATCACCCTTTATAATTGCAGGAATCGTCATGCTAGGGGTCGTGATGCGTGCCCCCTTTACAGCTTTGCCTGCTATTTTGACAGATGTGGCAGCAGGACTGGGAGTAGAAGTGAGTTCATTAGGAATTTTAACCTCTATTCCGCTCATCATGTTTGCTCTCTGTTCATCCTTAGCACCGCGTCTTGCGGCTAAGTTTGGCATGGAAAAACTAATGGCCCTAGTCTTACTGGTTATGGTGCTGGGTTCAGGAATGCGAGTTCTCAACTTACCAGCCCTTTACATTGGTACAATGCTTGTTGGTGCTACAATAGCATTTATTAATGTTTTGCTACCAAGTTTGGTTGCGGCTAATTTTCCAAAGAAAATTGGTCTGTATACGACGATTTATATCACTCTCATGGGGGTGGCGGCAACAGTTGCATCCATGATTGCTGTTCCAATTGTATCCTCTAGTTCTTGGGAATTCTTTATTCTATTAATTACAGGACTGGTGTTTATGGCTTTCCTAATCTGGTTGCCTAATGTAAGAAATAACCATCGATTTGCAAGTGAGAACCAAGGAAACCAGAAATCATCTATCTGGAAAAGTAAAGCAGCGATTGCCTTTTTGATATTTGGTGGGCTACAATCAGTCCTCTACTATACAGAGATTACCTGGTTGCCAACTATTTCTCAATCAGTTGGCTTTAGTAAGGCAGAAGCAGGGCTAATGGCTGGCTTCTTCAATATGACAGCTATTCCCATGTCTATGATTATCCCTGCAGTTCTTTCCCGTCAGACAAAAGAAATGCGTCGAAATATCATGCTGGCTATTTCATCTGTTACCTTGCTTGGTTTGGTCATGATGGCATTGATTCCGACCAATCTCATTCTTTGGTCAGCGCTTCACATTATTTTAAGTTTTTCAAATGCAGCCCTCTTCCCCTATATGATGTTGAGCTTTACTTTGAAAACAAGCAACAGCCAGGCTACTGCCCAGTTATCAGGAATGGTGCAGACAGGTGGCTATCTCATTGCGGCATTTGGACCAGGCCTTCTCGGTTACAGCTATCCAATCTTCGGAAACTGGATGCCATTGATTCTTGCTCTGGCTATCGTCACACTTGCCATGATGTGGACTATTGTTCTCATTGAAAGAGAAGATATTATCTTATAAAGTATAATCCCTTAAGAAGGCTGGTATTTTTCTGTGAAAATGGCAGAGCTTCTAAGGGCTTTTTTGTCAAACAAAAAAGCTGGACATTTGCCAGCTTTTTAATGTGTCACACGTTTACGAGCAGCTTTTTTACGATTTTCCTCAATGAAGGCTTCTTTCTTTTCTTCTGGTTCAATGATTGTTTTGTGAACAGTGAAGACTGCGCCTGCTGCAAGAGCAACTGTAGAAAGAACACCTGTTAAGAAACCTTTACCAAAACCTTTAGCCATAGTTATTTCTCCTTTACTTGTGTTATAATAGATTTTAGCGAAAAAACAAAATATTTTCAAGGAAAAAGATGAAAACTAAAGTTATTGTGGTCATTGGACCGACAGCGGTAGGAAAAACTGCCCTTGGCATAGACTTGGCCCAGCGCTACAATGGAGAGATTATCAGCGGTGATAGCCAGCAAGTCTATCGCAAACTGGATATTGGTACGGCAAAAGCTAGTCCTGAAGAGCAGGCTGCTGCGGTTCATCACTTGATTGATGTTCGAGAGGTGACCGATGGCTATTCGGCTTATGAATTTGTAGCGGAAGCCAAGGCCCTGATTGCGGACATAAAAAGTCGTGGCAAGTTGCCTATTATCGTGGGTGGGACAGGGCTTTACATCCAAAGTCTGTTAGAAGGCTACCATCTGGGCGGGCTGGTTGATCAGGAGCAAGTTCTTGCTTATCGGGCGGAACTCGACTGCTTGTCTGACGAGGTTTTGGAAACAATGGCAGAGCAGGCAGGTTTGATGGTCGAGGGAAACAGCCGACGGAGAATCATTCGTGGGTTAGAGTTGAAAAAATTTGGCAAAAACTTAGAAAATACAGAGTCAGACTATGAGCCTCTTTACATTTGCTTGACGGATGACAGACAGGTTCTTTACGACCGCATCAATCAGCGAGTGGATAAGATGATGGCGGCGGGCTTACTAGATGAAGTTAGCTGGCTCTACAAAGCGCATCCTCAAGCCCAAGCTGCTATGGGAATTGGCTACAAGGAGTTTTTCCCATACTTAGCAGGTCAAATCAGCCTAGAAGAGGCAATTGATAAGGTCAAGCAAAATAGCCGCCGCTTTGCCAAGCGCCAATTGACCTGGTTCAGAAATCGGATGCAGGTTCCCTTTTATTCAGTAGGCGAGCCTGATTACAAGTCGCAGATTTTCAACGCCGTGGAGGAATTTTTAGATGATTGAAACCCAGAAAGAACAAGAACGCGCCCTCCTGGTTGGAGTGGAATTACAGCAAACAGACAACTTTGACATGTCCATGGAAGAGTTGGCAAGTCTGGCTAAAACAGCAAGCGCTCTGGTCAAGGGAGTCTACACTCAAAAACGAGAAAAATACGACAGCAAGACCTTTGTCGGCTCAGGGAAATTAGAAGAAATTGCCCAGATGGTCGAAGCTGATGAGATTGATACCGTCATTGTCAATAACCGACTGACACCCCGTCAGAATGTCAATTTGGAGGAAATTCTGGGGGTTAAGGTCATCGATCGTATGCAGTTGATTTTGGATATTTTTGCCATGC
Organism: Streptococcus suis 10581; assembly: GCA_000440235.1. Lineage (GTDB taxonomy): Bacteria > Bacillota > Bacilli > Lactobacillales > Streptococcaceae > Streptococcus > Streptococcus suis_F. Next base: position 85,858 of record ALKQ01000004.1, read on the forward strand.
GGGCACGGAGTCACGAGGGAAAATTACAGGTCCACCTAGCCCAGCTCAAGTACATGTTGCCACGCTTGGTTGGACAGGGCATCATGCTCAGCCGTCAGGCAGGGGGAATCGGCTCTCGTGGACCAGGTGAAAGCCAGTTGGAGCTCAACCGTCGAAGCATTCGCAACCAGATTCACGACATTGAACGCCAACTCAAAACGGTGGAGAAGAATCGAGCGACTGTCCGCGAACGCCGTCTGCAATCAGGTGTTTTCAAGATTGGCTTGATTGGCTATACCAATGCTGGTAAATCCACTATCATGAATGCCATGACCGACAAGCGTCAGTACGAGGCCGATGAACTCTTTGCCACACTTGATGCCACGACCAAGCAGATTAACTTGGCGGACAAGTTCAACGTGACCCTGACCGACACGGTTGGTTTCATTCAGGACCTGCCGACCGAGTTGATTTCCGCCTTCAAGTCCACCTTGGAGGAGTCCATGAATGTGGACCTCTTGCTCCATGTTATCGATGCTTCTGACCCCAACCACAGTGAGCAGGAGCAGGTGGTCTTGGACATTCTCAAGGACTTGGATATGCTGGACATTCCTCGCCTGGCCCTTTACAACAAGTTGGACAAGACCGATGACAGCTTTACCCCCAGTCAGTTTCCTCATGTCATGCTGTCCGCTAAGGATGACAATGCCAAAGGCCATATTCAGATGATGGTCTTGGCCAAGATTAAGACCATGTTTGAACGATTTGAGGTCAGGGTCCCACTGGCTGAGGCCTACAAATTGCATGATTTAGCAACTCTTGCCCTGATAGAAAATCGGACTTATGAAGAGGATGTGGAAGTGGTATCAGGCTATATCGCTTCCAGCAATAAATGGAAGTTGGAAGAATTTTATGACGGATTATCTTGATTTGGCAATCAAATACGGTGGCTTTACCAGTCTAGACAAGGTCTATCTGGCTAAGAAATTAGCTGTTATGACTGACCAAGAAAAACTAGATTTTATCACGCCACCGCCTTCGGTTATCAATGCCTATTTTGCAGAAATCTACCAGAAACAAGGGGCAGAAGAGGCGACCGACTACTATCTGACTCTATCTCAGCAGCTGAGCCTTTTTCCAAAAGAACCCAGCTTTGCTGAAGACAAGCCCTTTGTCCGTCTGAATTTATCAGGTAAGTCTTTCGGATTTGCCTATGTGTCGGCGGACGGTCTGGCCCAGGTTTTTTCGGAAGGTGTAGAGGAAGTGACGGAAAGTTTGCTCTTTGAAATCGCCCAAGTTTTTCCCCACTATGTCGTCTTTGTGGAGGAGGGCAAGATTTTCATGAAAGCCAATCCCTTTGAGGAAGCCGAGTTAGAGGAAGTTGAAACAGACTACCTTTTGACCCAAGTGGCGACAGCGAAAGGTTTGGTCAAGATTTCAGGCTTTAATCAGGAAGAAGTGCTGGAAGTGGCGGACGGCTATGCTGGTCAGTATTACTATGTCTGGTCGGGTCGCTCTGCAATTTTATATATAAAACATTAGAAAGTAAACAATGCAAATTCAATTTTTAGGTACGGGGGCTGGTCAGCCCTCCAAGGCTCGAAATGTATCCAGTTTGGCCTTGAAACTCTTGGATGAAATCAATCAGGTTTGGCTTTTTGACTGTGGCGAAGGCACACAAAATCAAATTTTAGAAACGACTATTCGTCCACGTAAGGTCGCAAAAATCTTCATCACTCACCTGCACGGAGACCATATTTTTGGCTTGCCAGGTTTTTTGTCTAGCCGTTCTTTCCAGTCAAGTGAGGAGCAGACTGATATTGATATTTACGGTCCTGTTGGCATCCGTTCCTTTGTCTTGGCAAGTTTGAAAGTATCAGGGACACGCCTACCTTATCGTATTCATTTTCATGAATTTGATGTTGATACGGTTGGTCAGGTCCTAGAAACCGACAAATTCACGGTATTCGCCGAAAAGCTGGACCATACCATTCCTTGTGTCGGCTATCGTGTTATTCAAAAAGATTTAGAAGGTAGTCTGGATGCGGACGCTCTGCGCGTGGCGGGTGTACCATTTGGTCCCCTCTTTGGGAAAATAAAAAATGGTCAAAATGTGACGCTAGAAGATGGGACTGAAATTATCGCGAGTGACTATATTTCTCCTCCAAGACCTGGTAAGGTAGTGACCATCCTTGGTGATACGCGCAAGTGTCATGCAAGTGTGAGATTGGCTGTCAATGCAGATATCTTGGTGCATGAGGCGACTTACGGAAAAGGCGATGAGAAGATTGCTCGCAAGCATGGGCATTCGACCAATATGGAAGCCGCACAGGTTGCCAAGGATGCAGGTGTTAAACAGCTGCTTCTCAATCACATTAGTCCTCGCTTTTTGGCCAAGGATGTCAGTCAGCTGCGCAAGGATGCTAGCACCGTCTTCGAAAATGTCCACATTGTTAAGGATTTAGAGGAAATTGAGCTATGAGAACCATTCTAATCACAGGTGCCTCTGGTGGCTTGGTACAAGAAATGGTGCCCTTGCTCAAAGATGATTTCTTGATTTTATTAGGGCGAGATGTCGAAAAAATTGAGCAGCTCTATGCTTACCATGAAAAAAAGGCTGTCTTTGATGTAGACATCCGAGATGAAGCAGCCCTGACGGTATTTTTCGATGAACTGGATAGTCAGTTTGGTCAGATTGATATTTTAGTCAATAATGCTGGCTATGCCATTTACGATGATTTTGAGAATTTTTCCAGCCAGCAGGTGCAGGCTATGTTTGACATCAATACCTTTGCTCTGATGACCATGTGTCGTTTAGTAGGTAAACGCATGAAGGCAAGTCGGAGTGGGCAGATGATCAATATCATTTCCATGTCAGGTTTGATTGCTTCAAGCAAGTCATCGGTTTATTCGGCGACCAAGTTTGCGGCCATGGGTTTTTCAAATACCATTCGCTTAGAATTAGCCCAGTACGGTGTGACAGTTACAACTGTTAACCCAGGTCCAATCGCAACCAGTTTTTTCGACCAAGCAGATCCAGATGGAAGCTATCAAGAGAGCGTCAAGGCTTTCTTGCTGCAACCAGACTATGTTGCCAAGAAGATTGTTTCAGCTATGGGGACGAAGAAGCGGGAAATCAACCTACCCAGGACCTTGGCTGCAGCTCATAAGCTATATACTCTTTTTCCGAGGCTAGCTGATTATTTGGCCAGTACAGTATTTAATTTGAAATAAAGAAAAGTGAACACATAATATGACCTAGATGGATTAATGCCATTCTAGGTTTTTTTGATCTAATCGGTTGACATTTTTTGACTACAAGTGTAAACTATAATTGTAAATCGATTACAAATGTAGACAGAAATAGGAGTTATCTTATGAACCATTCAAAAGAAAATAAGCAGGAACACCAACATATGATGCATTCTGAGGAAGTTGGTCAGACCAGCCATCATTCTCATCAGCAGGAGCATCCTCATGAAGAGGGGGTTCACGCCAATCATCATTCTGACCATCACGTCCATCACGACCATCATCATGTAGGGGGCTCTGACGTCAGTCATCATTCTCATCATACTCATGATGCTCATCAGCATCACCAAGGGCATGACCATGACATGATGGAGCATGGTGGGCACATGATGCACATGGGGGATATGAATACAAAACTCAAAGTCGCAGTGGCAGTCATGATTCCCCTACTTGCCATTTCTCCAATTGCAGGTTTCACTCTTTTACGTTTTCCGGGTGTTGAACTTGTCCAGCTGATATTAGGTTCTATTATCTTCTTCTACTCAGGAACACCTTTCTTTAACGGAGCTAGAGGGGAGTTGCAAGCTAAAAAACCTGCAATGATGACCCTGATTTCCATGGGGATTATTGTTTCCTATCTTTACTCCGTTTATGCAACAATTTTAGCGCTATTGGGACAAGAAAGCATGAACTTTTGGTTTGAGTTGTCTACGCTGATTGTCATTATGCTGATTGGGCATATCATTGAGATGAAGGCGGTTATGGGAGCAGGCGATGCCCTGAAAGACTTGGCCTCTCTCATTCCGAAAAAAGCCCATCTCAAGGATGGGACAGATGTTGCGGTAGAGGACTTGCAGATTGGGGATTTCCTCTTAGTCAAGGAAAATGAAAAAATTCCGGCTGACGGTAAGATTTTGAGTGTTGCTCATATTGATGAATCCATGATTACTGGGGAATCTCGAGCTGTCAAAAAAGAGGCGGGGGATAGGGTATTCGGTGGTTCGCTCAATCAAAACATGCCCTTTGAAATGGAAGTGACCAGTCTTGGTAAGGATAGCTTTTTGGCGCAGGTGACCGAAATGGTCCATCAAGCGCAAAACCAGAAATCCAAGCTTGAAAATATGGCTGACCGCGTAGCCTCTTGGCTCTTCTATGCAGCTTTAATTGTGGGGATTTTGGCCTTTATTTATTGGACCATGACGGCTAATCTTGCCTTTGCCTTGATGATGGCAGTTTCTGTTTTTGTCATTGCCTGTCCGCATGCCCTTGGTCTAGCCATTCCCCTTGTTGTGGCGCGATTGACCACGATTTCTTCAAAAAATGGTCTTTTGGTTCAGAACCGAACAGCTCTTGAACAGGTTAACCAGATTCGGTTTGCCTTGATGGATAAGACCGGAACCTTGACCGACGGAAAATTTCAAGTTCGCCACAGCCAAGATTTGGTTGAGGGAGCGGATGCGCTGGCCAAAATGGCAGCATTAGAAATTCTTTCAACCCACCCAATTGCCCTTTCGATTGTGGAGGCAGCAGGTCCACTTTTCTATCAAGCAGAACGGGTTGAGAATATCCCTGGTAGTGGGATTCGAGGCATCTTGGATGGAAGGATTTATGAAATCATGTCCTACAAAGGTGTGCAGGAAATAGGTTTGTCAGTGGATCAGGACGTGATTGCACCTTATCTTGATTTGGGACTTACTTTGAGTTTTTTGGTGGCTGATCGTGTAGTCTTGGGATTTGTAGCCTTGGGAGACCAGATAAAAGAAGATGCTAAAGATTTTGTAGAAGGCTTGAAAGCGCAGGGTATTAGTCCTGTGATGTTAACGGGTGACAATCCAGCTACCGCACAAAAAGTAGCCATTCAGTTGGGCATAGAGGATTACCGAGCTGAACTTAAACCAGAGGATAAGGCAAAACTGGTCAAGGACTATCAGGCGCGTGGGGCAGTTCTTTTCATCGGCGATGGGGTCAATGATTCGCCTGCTCTAGCGACGGCAGATTTAGGCTTTGCCATTGGCGCAGGAACTTCTGTTGCCATCCACTCTGCAGACGTGGTCTTGGTTCAATCCAATCCATCAGCAGTCTTGGATATGTTGAGCATTGCCAAGACAACCATCCGCAAAATGAGGCAAAATCTCTGGTTTGGGGCAGGATACAACATCATTGCCATTCCTTTAGCTGCTGGAATCCTTTATCCAAGCATGGGCATTATGGTGGATCCTTTATTGGCGGCCGTGCTCATGAGTCTATCGACGGTTATTGTCGCTATCAATGCTATGGGTTTACGTTACGGTAAACCGTAGAAATTTTGACAGATAATATATATAAGTAAAACACCGGTCTATGTCGGTGTTTTATGATGTAGGAGATAGGGGTGCTGTTTTCAAGTAAGAACTGCGAGAAATCTACTGCGATAATTAGTAGGATATTTGACTATAATCTGTTATAATGGTAAAAAAATAAGGGAGAGATATATGGAAAAACTTTGGAAAATTATATACAGTCGGACATTTATTGTCATTAGTTTGATTATTCTAACCATTTTCCTTATTCTTTGGTTGGTAGGTTCGGCAGCTACCTATATGCCTGCTTTATTGATTGTTTTGCAAATTTTTTCGATTTTTGTAGCTATTTCAATCATCAATAGACCGATGAATACCAGTTTTAAGTTAACCTGGATTATTTTTGTCATTGGTATTCCGATTTTTGGTGCTCTATTCTATTTTATTTTGCAGTCCAACATTGAAACCAAACGTTATCGTAAAAATTTTCATAAGCAAGCACAAAGACTTCGGGAGTATAGTAAGACGTCTGAAAAGGTCATGAAGGCATTGGAGCAGGAAGATAAGGAGCAACTGAAATTAGCTCACTTCATGAGTGAGTACGTTGGCTACCCAATTCATACCAATACGGATGCCGTCTATTTTTCAACAGGTCAGGAAAAATTTGAAGCTCTACTAGAAGAGTTGAAAAAAGCAGAGCAGTATATTTTTATGGAGTACTTTATTGTCGATATGGGATATATGTGGGATTCTATCCTTGACATTTTAAAGGAAAAGGCAGCGCAAGGGGTGGAAGTTCGTTTTATGTATGATGGGATGAATTCACTGACCAATCTTCCCTATAATTACTATAAAACCTTGAGAAAATATGGGATAAAAGCCAAAGTATTTTCTCAAATTATCCCTGCCTTATCTACGGTGCAAAATAACCGTGACCATAGGAAAATTGCGATTATTGATGGAAAGGTTGCCTTTACCGGTGGTATTAATATCGCAGATGAATACATCAACAAGAAAGTGCGTTTTGGTTACTGGAAAGACGCAGCGATTATGATTAGGGGAGAAGCTGTTGCAAACTTTACGTTGATGTTCCTTCAAATGTGGAATTACAATGAAAAGACAGAGACAGATGACCTAAAATACCTCAAAACGCATAAAGATTTAGAGACGGAAACCGTTGATGCCGAAGGTTTCTTCCTTCCGTATGGCGAGAATCCATTTGATGGAGATGAGGTAGCCAAACGAGTCTGCCTAGACATGATTCAGTCGGCAACGGATTATATTTATATCATGACACCCTACCTAGTGTTGGATGATGAAATGATTGATAATTTGACTTATGCAGCGAAGCGTGGAGTCGAGGTTCGCATTTTACTACCGCATATCTACGATAAAAAATCAGCCTATTTGGCTGCTCGTACTGATTTTCCGACTTACTTGGAAGCAGGAATTGAAATCTTTGAATTCCAGCCTGGATTTGTCCATTCCAAAGTTGTTTTGGTCGATGATAAGAAAGCTACTGTTGGTACGGTGAATATGGATTTTCGCTCTTTTTATCTTAATTTTGAGTGTGGTCTCTATATTTACAATCACTCGACAGTTTTGGCAGCTATTAAGGATGACTTTACTCAGTCCTTCAAAAAATCACAGCAAATTAACCTTCTAACCTTCCATAAAACGTACTCTTGGTATAAGCGTTTGGGAGGAGCCCTACTGCGAATTATTTCGCCGTTATTATAAATTGCAATATTCGTTCTTCATGGAGCAAGGGATCGACATTCTGTTTCGGTCTTACCTTGCTCCATTTTTCTTGGAAAATGATATAATAGAAAGATAGTTTATACTCGGAAAAGTTACAGGTTACTTGTGATTTTGAGTATTAAGGAGTGAAACACGTGATAAAACCCAATTATGACTGGCAATTATTAACCGGTTTTTCTGATGAACAATTTATCAAAATTGCTAAAAAAGAAGGAGTAGACCCGGTAGCGGCTAAGTTGCTGTATGAACGTGGCATCCAGTCGGCGGAAGCTTTGCAAGCTTTTTTACAACCAAGCTTAGAAGACCTTCACGATCCCTATTTACTACATGATATGGACAAGGCGGTAGAGCGGATTCGCCGAGCAATCGAAGATTACGAACAAATTTTGATTTATGGAGATTATGACGCAGACGGCATGACCTCGGCATCTATTCTGAAAGAAACTTTGGAGGAAATGGGGGCAGAAGTCCAAGTTTATCTTCCCAATCGTTTCACAGATGGTTATGGTCCAAATCAATCTGTTTACAAGTACTTTATCGAGCAACAGGGGATTTCTCTTATTGTGACGGTGGACAATGGCGTAGCGGGTCATGAAGCGATTGCCTATGCCCAGGAAATGGGTGTCGATGTTGTCGTGACAGACCACCATTCCATGCAGGAAACCCTTCCCAATGCCTATGCGATTGTACATCCAGAGCATCCCGATGGAAATTATCCCTTCAAACATTTGGCGGGCTGCGGCGTGGCTTTTAAATTGGCCTGTGCTCTTCTTGAAACGGTTCATGCAGACTTGCTGGATTTGGTCGCAATTGGCACCATCGCTGATATGGTTAGCTTGACCGATGAGAATCGTGTCATGGTCAAATATGGTCTCTCGCTTCTCAAACAGACTGAGCGAGCAGGTTTGCAAGAGTTGATAAAGATAGCTGGTATTGACATAGACAGTATTGATGAAGAAACAGTTGGTTTCCAACTTGCTCCGAGGTTGAATGCCCTTGGTCGACTCGACGATCCTAATCCAGCCATCGAATTACTGACCGGTTTTGATGACGAAGAGGCCCATCAAATTGCCCTCATGATTGACAGTAAAAATGTAGAACGCAAAGACGTCGTCCAAGCAATTTACGATGAAGCAAAAACCATGCTCCGTCAGGATAGACCTGTTCAAGTTCTGGCTAAAGAAGGTTGGAACCCAGGTGTTTTAGGGATTGTAGCAGGACGCCTACTAGAAGAATTGCAGCAACCTGTTATCGTCTTGTCTATTGAGGATGGTAAGGCAAAGGGGTCGGCTCGTTCGGTTGAAGCGGTTGACATTTTCAATGCCCTTAAAGATCATCAGGACCTATTTATCGCCTTTGGTGGTCATGCTGGTGCAGCAGGTATGACCTTGGAAGTTGACAAACTTGAAGAGCTTGCTCTAACCTTGACAGACTACATTATCGAAAATAAATTGGATTTATCCAGAAAGTCTTCGCTGGTCTTAGATGAAGAATTGGATTTAGAGGAATTAACCCTAGATACTCTAAAATCTTTCGAGAAGCTTGCGCCTTACGGCATGGATAATAAAAAGCCTGTATTCTACCTCAGAGACTTTCAGGTGGAAACAGCAAGAACCATGGGACAAAACAATGCTCACCTGAAACTACGCATTACTAAAGGTGCTGCAGGATTTGATGTCGTTGCTTTTGGTAAGGGCAATCTAGCCTTGGAATTTTCACAGGCCAAGGGCTTAGAACTAGCTGTCACCTTGTCTGTCAATCAATGGAATGGCAATACCAGTCTTCAGCTCATGTTGGTTGATGCTCGGGTCAATGGTGTTCAACTTTATAATATTCGTGGAAAACAACATCCTATTCCTGCAGGAGTCCCAATTTTGGACATTGAAAATCCAGTAGCCGATAACAAAGCAATTGTCTTGGCTAACTTGCCTGAGGACCTTAGTAGTCTGCGTAGCTATTTTCAGGAAAGAGAATTTGAAGCCATTTATTTTAAAAACGAAATTGCCAAACCGTACTATCTAGATGGTTATGGTAGCCGAGAACAATTCGCTAAATTGTATAAAACCATTTACCAATTTGATGAGTTTGATGTTCGCTATAAGCTGAAAGATTTAGCTGGTTACTTAAAAATTAAGGACAGTCTCTTGGTTAAAATGATCCAGATTTTCCAAGAATTAGAATTTGTCACGATTACGGATGGGGTCATGCGGGTCAACAAAGGGGCACAGAAGCGAGAGATTTCAGAAAGTCAAATATATCAAGAATTGAAAGAAACAGTTATCCAACAAGAGTTGATGGCGCTTGGCACCGTTCAGGAAATTTATGAATGGCTATGTGGTCGCGTTTGATGACAGTAGAAGCTCTGGTTGTTGTTGGAGTGATTGGAACGCTTCTCTACACTTATTGGTTTATCAGGCAAAAAGGTTTGTTGAAAAATCTTGAACAGATAACCGAAATAAAGCACGCACTGATTGAATTACGGCGGGTAGGATGGTCAGAAAGAGCCATCAAACAGGTTTTCCTGAAACAACTGTTGTCTCTAAAACAAGAAGACATCCTAGCATTTGTTCAAAATTTCATAAAAGAAGCTACTATTTTTGCCTCGACTAGCTTTTATCGGTTGATAAGAGTTGACAGTCGCTCTTTAAGCCAAGAGAAAGCGACGGCTTTATTGGAGCAATGTATGAATATGTTAGATTTTCCTGAGGAATTAAGTCATGGGATATTACCTGAACTTTTGCAGAAGATGGATGTGAATTGTCCTCCACACCATCCGTTTTGGCGGTACTTTGCTAAGCTAGTTGATAAGGCTTTTCCAGTTCGGGAATTAGAAGTCAAGCGGTCGTTAAACAGACAGGTCCATCAGCTACGCTACCTTATTTCCTATCAGCAGGCTTTTTGGGTACGTCAGCAGTTTGGAAAAGGAAATACAGATTGGCAGGCTCTGATAGCCTATTTACGTAGCCTACCTCGATGGTCTTACCGCTTACGAGAATCTGCCCGCCTACACAATAAACAACTGTTCGGCAAGAAAAATCAGAAGACCTTGCCAATCAATATGAAGATTTTGATTCATTTTCACAGCGAATTCATCCTAAATAAAGATGGACAATTTGCCTTGATTTTAGAAGAACGACCACATGTCAATGGCGTGGTAAACGGGGCTTCCTTTAATTATGCCAGAGCTAATAATAAGCGTCATAGACAACTTGATATGGCTCCAGTTGGCAGGCAGGATCCCGTTTTTCGGAAAGAATTGCTACGCTCAAAGATGGGAGTCTATTTATCGCCTACTCGCTTTCGTCGCTACCAAAAAGGAAGAAATGAGGTTGGCTGGGAGCAGTCTTACTTTAATCAGCAAGGAAGCTTTTCCTATGGTGGACATAGTAGGGCAGCTTGTGTGGCGAATTTGAGGAGACGATTTGCTAAAGATATAGGTCTGAAATGTACCAAAAAACAATTTCATGGTATAATGAAGAGTAAAAATTATTTTTAAAAAGAGAGAGACAAATGAACTTAAAAGATTACATCGCAACAATTCCTAACTATCCAAAAGAAGGTATCGAATTCCGTGACATTAGCCCTTTGATGGCAGATGGAAATGCTTATAGCTATGCAGTACGTGAAATCGTTCAGTATGCGACAGATAAGCAAATCGATATGATTGTTGGGCCAGAGGCGCGTGGTTTCATCGTTGGATGTCCAGTTGCCTTTGAATTAGGAATCGGTTTTGCACCAGTTCGTAAGCCAGGTAAGTTACCACGTGAGGTTATCTCAGCTGACTATGAAAAAGAATATGGTGTAGATACATTGACGATGCATGCAGACGCAATCAAACCAGGACAACGTGTCTTGATTGTCGATGACTTGTTGGCGACTGGTGGTACTGTAAAAGCAACGATCGAAATGATTGAAAAGCTTGGCGGTATCGTTGCTGGCTGTGCCTTCTTGATTGAGTTAGATGATTTGAAAGGCCGCGAAGCAATCGGTGATTACGACTATAAGGTTTTGATGCACTATTAATCTAAGGTTATAGCTAAAACTTATAACTGGTCCTATTTTTATTCTAATTGAATTGCATAGCAACCTGTCTTATAATAAATATAAGAAAATTGGGAGGTTGCTTATGCCAATTAAAATTGAAAAATCATTACCAGCAGTTGAAATTTTGAGAAAAGAGAATATTTTTGTGATGGATAGTGACCGAGCTAGTCATCAGGATATTCGTCCTATCAAAATCCTTATTCTCAACCTCATGCCACAGAAGATAGTGACGGAGACTCAGTTGCTCCGTCTTTTGGCTAACACTCCTTTACAGCTAGAGGTTGAATTTCTCTACATGGCTAGTCACGAGTCCAAAAATACACACTCGGACCATTTGAAGCAGTTTTATAAGACTTTTGAGCAGGTCAGGGATAGCTATTTTGATGGGCTCATCGTGACAGGAGCACCAGTTGAAAACTTACCTTTTGAGGAAGTTGATTACTGGCAAGAACTTACTCAAGTTTTTGATTGGTCAAAAACACATGTTTATTCAACATTGCACATTTGTTGGGGTGCACAGGCAGGTTTGTATGCACGCTATGGTGTACCCAAACACAGTATGTCTCGAAAACTATCAGGGGTATATTGTCAAGAAGTGACTAATCCAACTAGCCCTCTTATGCGTGGATTTGACGATGAATTTCGTTCACCACACTCCCGTTATACGGAAGTAAGGGAGGCAGATATTGCCCATCTGAGTGGGTTGACGATTTTATCACAAGGTCCAGAAGTTGGCCTATCCATTTTAGCCAGCAAGGATTTAAGAGAAATTTATAGTTTTGGACATTTAGAGTATGATAGGGATACACTAGCTAAGGAATACCAACGTGATTGTATAGCTGGAAAAAATCCCCATTTACCGGAAAATTATTTCAAAGAAGATGACCCTACAAGCAAACCATCTCTCTCTTGGAATTTACCAGCAGCACAATTCTTTACCAACTGGGTGAATTATGCTGTCTATCAAGAAACTCCATACGACTGGCATATCTTTGAACAATCAGCCCAGTCAGCTAGTCTTTAAAGAGGAAGTATGAACTATTCACAGCAATTTCGTCAGGGACATTTGGTCCTGCCAGCAGCAATATTATTCCACTATCAAGAGCTTTTTCCGTCGGCAGATGATTTTTTGATTTGGCAGTTTTTCTTATATCAAAATTCCTCATCTGTCGAATCATTAGCACCTAGTGAGATTGCTCAAGCTACTGGTAAAACAGTTGCTCAGGTCAATCAAGCTATTGAAAATCTCCAAGATGCTGGACTCTTAGAATTTAAGACAATCAGTATTGCTGGTGAAATTGAAATGATATTCGATGCGCTTCCTGCTTTTGAAAAATTGGATGCTCTGTTAACTCCAAAACAGGCAGTTGAGATTGTGCAGCCAGAGAATGATTTGAAGACCTTGGTGGGTGATTTTGAACGTGAATTGGGCCGCTTTTTATCGCCGTTTGAAATTGAAGATTTGCAGAAGACTATTGAGGATGACAAAACTTCGATTGATTTGGTTCGTGCAGCCTTGAAAGAAGCTGTTTTTAACAACAAAACAAATTGGAAATACATCCAAGCTATTCTACGAAACTGGCGCCGTGAGGGAATTACTACAGTTGCGCAAGTAGAAGCGAAAAATGCAGAAAGAGAAATTCAGACTCCTAAGAATGTGACTGTTTCAAGTGACTTTCTTGATGCAATGGATCTCTGGAAAGATTGATATGGAAACAAAATTATCTAAAAGGCTGGAAACAGTCGCAAGTTTTGTCCCACAAGGGGCACGTCTAGTTGATGTAGGGAGTGACCATGCTTATCTCCCTCTTTTTTTGGTAGGGCAGGGGCGTATTGATTTTGCCATTGCGGGGGAGGTCGTTCAAGGTCCCTATCAGTCAGCGCTCCAGAATGTAGAGCAGGCGGGACAAACAGAAAAAATCCTAGTCCGTTTGGCAAATGGCTTAGGCGCATTTGAGACGTCTGACCAGATGACAGCCGTGACCATAGCGGGTATGGGGGGACGCTTGATTGCGGAAATCTTAGAAGCAGGAAAAGAAAAGCTTGCGACCATTGAACGTTTGATACTCCAGCCAAATAATCGTGAAGATGATGTGCGGCGATGGTTGGAAAAAAATGGTTTTAGATTGGTTGCTGAAAAGATTCTGGAAGAAAATGGCAAGCTATATGAAGTCCTCGTTGCAGAATCAGGACAGATGAGATTGTCAGAAGTTGAACATCGTTTTGGTCCCTATCTACTAGAGGAGGCCTCACCAGTTTTCGTCAAAAAGTGGAGAAGAGAACTTGAAAAATTAAGTTTTGCTTTGGAACAAGTTCCATCTGAACGCCAAGGTGACCGCTTTGCCATTTCCCAAAAGATCCAACAAATTCAGGAGGTAGTCCATGTTAGCTAGTCAGGTTATTGAGCGCTATCAAGCCTTTTGCCCCCCTTCTTTGGCTATGGAAGGTGATGTCAAAGGGCTGCAAATCGGTACCCTTAATAAAGAGATTCAACGTGTCATGGTGGCTCTGGATATTCGTGAGACAACAGTGGCAGAGGCGATTGATAAAAAGGTGGATTTGATTATCGTCAAGCACGCTCCGATTTTTCGTCCAATAAAGGATTTGGTGGCGAACAATCCGCAAACTAAAATGTATCTTGATTTGATTAAGCATGATATTGCAGTCTATGTTAGTCATACAGATATTGATGTGGTTGAGGGGGGGCTCAACGACTGGTTCTGTGAACTATTAGAAATTCAAGATACTACCTACTTGATTGAAACTGCCGAGGGGCAGGGGCTTGGCCGTGTGGGGACAATAGCAGAGCAGACTTTGGAAGAATTGGCTTTGAAAGTCAAGTCTGTCTTTGGTCTAGATGCTGTCCGTCTGGTGACCTATGGGCACCAAGCCAAGCAGTATGTCAGCCGTGTAGCCATCTGTGGAGGCAGTGGTGGGTCTTACTACCATGAGGCTCTGGCCAAGGGGGCAGATGTTTACATCACGGGCGATATTTACTACCATACTGGGCAGGACATGCTGACTCAGGGCTTGCTGGCGATTGATCCAGGCCATCATATCGAAGCCTTATTTATCAAGAAAATTGCAGTTTTACTGGAAACATGGAAAGCAGAAGAGGGCTGGGATGTGGACATTCTTCCTTCAACTGTTTCAACCAATCCGTTTAGACACCTATAAAAGTCACAAAAATTGTGGCTTTTTTCTTATATCCTCTTGATTTTCGAACAAAATTAGGGTATCCTAATTTATACAATATGCAAGATTAAATAAGATAGGATGTTAGTTATGACTTGGTTTACTAATCAGTCTGTAGTTCTACAGGCTTTGCTAGGTGGTTTATTCACATGGTTTTGTACGATTGTGGGGTCTGCCGTTGTATTTTTCTTTAAGACAGTTAGTCGTCGTTTGCTAGATACCATGCTAGGCTTTGCAGCTGGTGTTATGATTGCAGCTTCTTTTTGGTCTTTATTAGCCCCATCGATTGAGTATGCTGAAAGTTCATACGGTAATCTGGCTTGGATACCAGCGGCAGTAGGTTTTGCAGCAGGTGGTATTTTCTTGCGTTTGGTTGATGCCTGGGTTCCACATTTGCACTTGGGACATGACAGAGAGCAGGCAGAAGGTGGAGATGAGAAGAACAGAAAAAATCTGTCTAAGACAGCTTTGCTATTTTTAGCTATTACAATTCACAATATTCCTGAAGGCTTGGCGGTCGGTGTGACATTTGGTGCACTTGCTTCTAACTATAGTCCAGCAGCTTTTATCGGCGCAATCGGTCTTGCTATTGGGATTGGTATACAAAATATTCCTGAAGGGGCAGCATTGGCTATTCCAATTCGTACAGACGGCGCATCTAGGTGGAAAGCTTTTTATTGGGGATCTATGTCAGCAATTGTTGAGCCGATTGCAGCAGTCATCGGGGCTTTTGCGGTCACCTTTATGACACCTATTTTACCTTATGCCCTCTCCTTTGCGGCAGGAGCCATGATTTTTGTCGTCGTAGAAGAGCTCATTCCAGAATCGCAGACAAACGGCAATACGGATATTGCAACTCTGGGCTTAATGGCTGGTTTTATCATCATGATGATTTTGGATGTTGCCCTAGGTTAAGGCAACGCTTACAAGCCAAACCCTGACTGTTGGTTTTTCCAAAAGTAAAATTTCTAAAAAAATGAGCTTTTTTATGATAAAATAAGACTATGAATTACTTAGAAATCTTAAAGGTCTTGGCCAATTCAAGTCGCCTACATATCTTACATCTATTAAAAAATCCAAGAGAACATTTCGTTCACAAGCCCCAATGTGGAGTGGATATGATAGAAGTGGGAGTCTGTTTGGAGGAGATTCAAAGAGTCTCAGGTCTCAGCCAGTCTACCACCTCCACCTATATGAACATGATGAAAAAAGTGGGCCTGGTTCAGGCAACTCGATTAGGGAAGTACACATATTTTAAACGGAATGAGGAAGTGCTGACATCACTATCGAGTTATTTAGTAAATGATTTATAAACCAGACTTCGATCTGGTTTTTTGCTTGCAGAACAAATCGAGTTTTTTCGATTTATACTTGTCTTTTCCAACTGAGTGTGCTAAACTATTCATATCTAAAAAATTGAATATGAGAGGTGCTCAGATGACCAAACAGTTGACAGATACAGTAGTCTTACGCCACGGAGCTAAATTGGACAGCCGAATTGTCATGTCTCCTATGTTGACCTATTCAGGCAGCGAGGGTGGTTTTGCGACTGAGGATACATTAAAATATTATGGGTCTAGGTCCCGGGCGGCCAGTCTCCTCATCACCGAATTTCATTATGTCAGCCCAACAGGCGGTCCCAGTTCTAGACCTGGCTATCCAGAGCAGCTGGGAATCCAGGATGATGATCATCTGGACTCCATCACAGCCATTGCCCAGGCCTTGAAAAAAGATGGAAATAAGGCAATTTTGCAGATTCATCATGGTGGTCGAGAGGCCCGAGCTAGAGGAGCCAAAGGACATGAAGTGTTGGCACCGAGTCAACTGGATTTCTCCTTCTTGCCCTATCCTGTTCGGGAGATGACCCATGAAGAAATCGTGGAAATCATCAAGGATTTTGGAAGAGCTACAAAGAGGGCTATTGATGCAGGCTTTGATGGCGTTGAAATCCATGGTGCCAACCACTATCTGATCCAACAATTCTTCTCAGCCTTCTCCAACCATCGTCAGGATAAATGGGGTGGCAGTCTTGAGAAACGAATGACCTTTGCCCTAGAAGTGGTCAAGGAAGTGAAATCCGTCATTGCCCGCTATGCTCCCAAGGATTTTATCATCGGCTATCGTCTTTCGCCTGAGGAAATCCATGGTACCAACATTGGTTATTCCTATAAGGAATCCATGGCCTTGGTTGCTGAGATAGCCAGGGAAGAATTGGATTATATCAGTCTTTCCATTTGGGGCGGCTTCGAGGCTGGTCCAGCAGGTCTCAATCAATCTTATGGTCAGCTTTTCAAGGAAGTGGTAGGTGACCAAACCCAAATCATCGTTGTGGGCTCTATCTTTACGGAAGAGGATGCTCAAAAAGCGGTATCTGAACACACTGATTTGATTGCGATTGGTCGAGGAACCCTTATTGACCCTCTTTTTGGTCAAAAAATAAAAGATGGAAGAGGCAAATCTATCGTATCAGAGATTTCTCCTGAGCAAGTTCCAGCCACCTCATGGACAAGTGGCTTACATGAAGCCTTTACTAGAGAGGATTCCTTAGGACTGCCAAATCTACCCGGCCAGGAATCGATTTTACATTTGCATCAAGGGATTTATGATCCAGTGGAACATTGATAAAAGAGGGGTTCTCCTCTTTTTTGCTGCCACGGGCCTACCACGCCAAACGCATGAAGAAAAATTCGTTTTCAGAAATCATATTTTCAATATAAACATCAGTTTTTGATATAATAGCTTTGAAAATGAGGGATTACCCCCGTTAAAGTGTAAGTTTTATGGAAATATTTTGAAAAAATGCATGTAACTAGAAAATAGTTGCATGCATTTTCTTCATGCATACGGCGTGCGGGCCTAGGATTGTAAGATGACAGCTATTTCAAAGTATGGTATAATGAACTGATATTAATTTAGGGAAGGTACTCTTATATGAAAGGTATTATTCTAGCAGGTGGTTCAGGTACGCGCCTTTATCCTCTGACACGTGCGGCTTCAAAACAATTGATGCCTATCTATGACAAACCAATGATTTATTATCCATTGTCAACATTGATGTTGGCTGGAATCAAAGAGATTTTGATTATTTCAACTCCGCAAGATCTTCCACGTTTTAAGGATATGTTAGGAGATGGTTCTGAACTTGGGATTTCACTTTCATATGCAGAACAACCAAGTCCAGATGGTTTGGCGCAAGCCTTTATTATCGGTGAAGAATTTATCGGTGATGACAATGTAGCCTTGATTCTTGGTGATAACATCTACCACGGCAATGGATTGACCAAGATGTTGCAACGTGCAGCCAGCAAAGAAAAGGGAGCGACTGTCTTTGGTTACCAAGTAAAAGACCCAGAACGCTTTGGTGTTGTGGAATTTGACGCAGATATGAATGCTATTTCTATCGAAGAAAAACCTGAAGAGCCAAAATCGAATTTTGCTGTTACTGGTCTTTATTTCTATGACAATGATGTTGTGGAGATTGCGAAAAATATCAAGCCTTCACCTCGTGGCGAGTTGGAAATCACAGATGTCAACAAGGCTTACTTAGAACGCGGCGACTTATCTGTTGAGCTTATGGGCCGTGGATTTGCTTGGTTGGATACAGGTACGCATGAAAGTCTCTTGGAAGCAGCCCAGTACATCGAAACGGTTCAACGCTTGCAAAACGTTCAAGTGGCTAACTTGGAAGAAATTGCCTACCGCATGGGTTACATTACAAAAGAACAAGTACATGAATTGGCACAGCCACTAAAGAAAAATGAATACGGGCAATACTTGCTCCGTTTGATTGGAGAGGCCTAATGACAGAAAACTTTTTCGGTAAAACACTAGCAGCTCGACCAGTTGAAGCTATTCCAGGAATGTTAGAATTCGACATTCCTGTTCATGGCGACAACCGTGGCTGGTTTAAGGAAAATTTCCAAAAGGAAAAGATGTTGCCTCTCGGCTTCCCTGAAAGCTTCTTTGCAGAAGGAAAATTGCAAAATAACGTTTCCTTCTCCCGTAAAAACGTTCTTCGTGGTCTTCACGCAGAGCCTTGGGATAAATACATTTCAGTAGCAGACGGCGGTAAGGTTTTGGGAACTTGGGTCGATCTACGTGAAGGAGAGACCTTCGGTAATACCTACCAAACCGTTATTGATGCTTCAAAAGGTATCTTCGTTCCGCGCGGAGTTGCCAATGGTTTCCAAGTCTTGTCAGATTTCGTGGCTTACAGTTACTTGGTCAACGACTACTGGGCTTTGGAGCTTAAGCCTAAGTATGCCTTCGTCAACTACGCTGACCCGAGCCTTGACATCCAGTGGGAAAACCTAGAAGAAGCAGAAGTTTCAGAAGCAGATAAAAATCACCCACTCCTCAAAGACGTCAAGCCTTTGAGAAAAGAGGACCTCTAATGTTTCAAGCCTTTTTGGAAATAGCAGAGCAGTTAAACAAGTTAGGAATCACTCCCTTGTTAATGGGCTCAGTTAGTTTGGAAAGGCGGACAGGACGAGATTGGCAGGCAAGGGACCTTGATATTCATGTGCCCAGTGATCCACGGGGGATGGGAAGTGCCAGACGAGGAGCGGATTTATCAGGCGGACGCCTTGATTTCTATGATGAACCAACTAGGTTATGTCCTTGTTGACCGTCATGAACATGAATTTCATAAAGATGGCTTATCTGTTGAATTCGGAGGTCTACATTCACTGCCTGAATTTGCTGGTGTAGAGCTAGAAGATTTGGAAGAACTAGAAACAGCAGGTGTTCGCTATTACCTACCGACACTTGAACAGTATCTAAAAATCTACCAAGCCTCTTCAAAAGATTCCTACCGTGCAGAAAATAACAATCAAAAAGACTTTGCCAAGATTGCTTACTTGAAAGAAGTATTGAAGTAGTCTGGTAATGCAAGAGGGCGAGCATTACGAGCCCAAAGCGATAGTTTCCGCCGTAGTGAAAATACATAATCTTACAGGGGAAATTTTGAAACCTTAGGTTCAAAATTTAGCCGTGAAACCGGAGGTTTGCTGACGTTCCCACTACCTAAGGAAACTATCAAAAAAAGAAAAAACTTTTCGGAGAAAAAAATGTCTCAATTTAAAAATATTATCGTAACTGGTGGAGCTGGTTTCATCGGTTCAAACTTTGTACACTATGTTTATAACAATCATCCAGACGTTCACGTAACTGTTTTGGATAAACTTACTTATGCAGGAAACAAGGCTAACTTGGAAGCTATTCTTGGTGACCGTGTTGAGCTTGTTGTTGGCGACATTGCAGATGCTGAGTTGGTTGACAAATTGGCTGCTAAGGCAGATGCCATCGTTCACTACGCAGCAGAAAGCCACAACGACAACTCTCTCAACGATCCAAGCCCATTTATCCATACCAACTTTATCGGTACTTACACTTTGCTTGAAGCGGCTCGTAAATACGACATCCGTTTCCACCATGTATCAACTGATGAAGTGTACGGCGATCTTCCTTTGCGTGAAGATTTGCCAGGTCATGGCGAAGGTCCAGGCGAGAAATTCACTGCGGAAACCAACTACAACCCATCATCTCCATATTCATCAACTAAGGCTGCTTCAGACTTGATTGTCAAAGCATGGGTGCGTTCATTTGGTGTTAAAGCAACCATTTCTAACTGTTCAAACAACTACGGTCCTTACCAACACATCGAGAAATTTATCCCACGCCAAATCACCAATATCTTGGCAGGTATTAAGCCAAAATTGTACGGTGAAGGTAAAAACGTCCGTGACTGGATTCATACCAACGACCACTCGACTGGTGTTTGGGCAATCTTGACCAAAGGCCGTATGGGCGAAACTTACCTAATCGGTGCTGACGGTGAGAAGAACAACAAAGAAGTGCTTGAATTGATTCTTGAAAAAATGGGTCAACCAAAAGATGCTTACGACCACGTGACTGACCGTGCAGGACATGATTTGCGCTATGCTATTGACGCAAGCAAACTTCGTGATGAGCTAGGATGGACACCACAATTCACAGACTTTTCTCAAGGTTTGGAAGAAACAATCCAGTGGTATACAGATAATCAAGACTGGTGGAAGGCTGAAAAAGAAGCCGTTGAAGCCAACTATGCTAAGACACAGGAAGTTATTAAATAAGATTATTAAAGGCTGGGGCTTTTGCTCAAGCCTTTCTTGAAATAAGGAGCAAACATGATTTTAATTACAGGTGCAAATGGTCAGTTGGGTACAGAATTGCGTTATCTCTTGGATGAGCGTGGTGTTGAGTATGTGGCCGCTGATGTAGCAGAAATGGATATTACAGATGCAGACAAGGTAGATGCCTTCTTTGCAGAGGTGAAACCGAGCGTCGTTTACCACTGTGCAGCCTACACAGCTGTTGATATGGCAGAAGACGAGGGCAAGGAACTCAACTACAAGATCAACGTAACAGGTTCTGAGAATGTTGCCAAGGCGGCAGCTAAATACGGTGCAACCCTTGTCTATATCTCAACAGACTATGTCTTCAATGGTGATTTGCCAGTCGGTCAAGAATGGCAAGTAGATGACCAGCCAGATCCACAATCTGAATACGGTCGTACCAAGCGCTTGGGTGAGGAAGCAGTTGAGAAATTTGCTGACAAATTCTACACTGTTCGTACAGCCTGGGTCTTTGGTAACTACGGTAAAAACTTTGTTTTCACTATGCAAAATCTTGCAGAAACCCGCGATACCTTGACAGTTGTTAACGACCAACACGGTCGCCCAACCTGGACACGCACACTTGCAGAATTTATGGTTCACTTGGTTGAAACTGGTCAAGAATTTGGCTATTATCATTTGTCAAATGATGCAGCAGAAGATACAACTTGGTTTGACTTTGCGACGGAAATCCTCAAAGATACTAATACCAAGGTATTGCCAGTGGATTCTAGCCAATTCCCAGCCAAGGCAAAACGTCCATTCAACTCAACCATGAGCTTGGACAAGGCAAAAGCCACAGGCTTTGTCATCCCGACCTGGCAAGAGGCTTTGGAAGCATTTTACAAACAAGAAAAGAAATAATCTACAGGAGATGTGTATGAAAAAGAAAGCGATTGTTAAGCCGTTGTTGACGTCAGCAATCCTTCTTGCTTTACTAGGAGGTGCTATATTACCAACCGGAGCAGTTCCAGTTGTAGCAGCAGAGACAAGTCAAAGTACGACCTATCATTTAACTGATGATGAAAAAGTTGCCGTACGTGAATATATTCAAGCTAAAATGACTATCGATATGCAAGAATATAGATTGGCGTTTCTTGAGGGAATGATGGAAGAAATGGCTTCGGGTAGTGCTGAAGCTGCATGGGATGAAGAAATTGCAGACTTGAAGGCAAACTTAACAGCAGAGCAAGTTGTTGTTTTAGATGAACTCAAAGCAAATTTAATTGGTAGCATAGCCCAACATTACCATTACTTATTTGAGACACTTACAGTCGCTGGAAAAAGTGGAAGAGAAGAAGCGGCGAATATAGTTTCTAAGTACGAGTCTGAAGATGATGCAAGTACTCCTGAAGCAGAATTGGCTGCATTGAAATACGCTAGAGAAGTTATCGTTGAACTACTGAATGATGAGTCGGCAGCGATTGATACTTATATTGCTTATGCAGAAGCAAATGGACAAGAATTAGCTGGATTATTGGAAAGTGGAAACTCTAATTTAGAAACTATTACATCTGCAACTATAGGATATGGTCAAGCTCTTGCAACTGCTTCACAACCAAAATTTCCGTATGACTTTTCAGAAATGGACCGACAGATTGCAGAACTAACTGCTAGTCTACAATCAAAAGTCGAGGATAAAAGTACAGCTAATATTGAAAATACTGGGGCACAAACAAGTCAAAGCGTTACAAATGGCTCAAATGATTTGCAAGATGTTCCAGGTCAAGGGGACGGTCAGATTTCTGATGTAGCTACAGGAAAAGGCAGTATTTCCGAAGCAGGTCAGAAAAAGGTTATACCAAATGATAAAGCTAAAGTATTACCAAAAACCTCAGGGGAATCTGGTCTTCTATTAACTGTACTAGGACTCATAATAATTTTTGCTGGTTGGCTATTGACAAAGAAGCAAGAAGAAAAAATAAAGGATTAGTGTAATTGCATCTATTTTGAGAAATATAGTTGTTTTTACATGTGAAATATATAAAGGAGATATTTGTGAAAAAAGTTGTTATATTTTTACTTTTTTTCTTTGCGTTGCTATCAAGTGAACGATTAATTCAGGCGGACACGTTAAATGCTCCATCTAGTCAAGTTTCTTCATCTCAGGTTGCTGAAACTGGTGGGCAGCTATCTGTCGTTGATGAGGCTGGTCAGATTAAAGCTATTCTATCGAATATTCAAGGGGAAATTATTGGTGTTACAGCCCAGTTTAGCTCTGAAACAAATAGCGGCATTACTGTTACATTCTCAATGGATGAGCAGGGTAGATACGTAGCGGTTTTGGATCGGTCTGCATTTGCGGAGGAAGAACAAGTCTTTTCGCTGAAGTTAACAGCACAATTAACAGATGGAAGTTTTCAGACCTTATCAGATTATAGTTTCGAGTGGAAGAAGGATGTCGTAAGCGCGGCTGAGAAGCCTACTGCTTTGGATAATAGTGATGCAACTCTGTCTAAAATTGAGGAGGAAGCAACTTCGACTACTACAAGCTCAGCGGTTAATTCTAGTTTGATAGCAGGTGCAACAAGTAGTACTTCGAATTCACTGACAAGAAGTTCTTCAAATACGATTGCAGGAAGTTCGAATGGCTCTACAAGTGTTCCAAGTGCTCGAGTCAGTACTGCTTCAAAGTTTTCAGGTACGATTACGGTAACTAACGTGAATGCAGCATCCGGCACCTTCGATGTCATTATAAGCAATGTTGTAGGTAGCTCAAGTGTTCAGA
>ALKQ01000005.1 GCA_000440235.1 Streptococcus suis 10581
TATTTGCCAGACGTCTCTCCTTAGCATTAGATACCTATCGAGTTGAATCATCACAGATTTTATCTGTACATCAAGCAATTGACCAGCTGGATAGACAAATTAATGAACAACTACAGGAGAAAAAGCTTCAAACCTCAAAAATAGCAGAAGATTACCTTTTGACAGCGGTAAGAGGAGACTTACCTACATTAGAGGAGCTATATTCTTCAGCCATATTTTCTGATAAACCAAGTGTTGTTGAGTACTTAAAAGATTGGTCTGCAAATGCAGAGGAGGTGCAGAGAGTTATTGATTTCCTCACCCAGTTAGATCCCGTCAGACGAGATTGGCTTACACCAGTAGAATACTTTTTAGATGATATAAGAACCAGTCAACTAGAGGAAGACATAGCCGATGAGGAGGAACAACAAGAACAAATAGCTACCTCAGACCAAAAAGAAAAAGCCCCTGACCGAAGTCAAGAGCCTATTAGCAATGCGGGCGATTTACATCGCAATCCCGATTCTTTAGGAGATATTTCTCCAAGGACAGCATCGAAGCCTGTTGTGAACGAATCACAACCTGATTTTCCTGTCATTGCTCCCTTAAAGTTTACCACTAAAGGAGAGTGGATGTCAACTCTTAAACCAGGTTACCATGTGATTACCGATGGCGAATTGAGGCGGCTCAATAAATTTGCACCAGGATTACAAGCAACGGCTCAGTGGTATTTGAATGAACTGGCGGGAAGTACAATTACCTATCTCTATCAAGATAGAGACGGCATTGGACGACTAGACGTGCAATTCTCTGATGAAAATTTTGCACACCTGACAGGTATCTCTCCTAAGGGAACTGAGATGAAGCAAGTTGTCTATGATTTTGCGAATGGACAGGGGGATTATGGCAATATACAAGTTTCACATTCCATCAAAGATAAATCCATGGTATTGCCACTATTGCCAGATATTCTGTCATCTCAAGCCTTTGTCTTTAATGACTTATCAACGGTAGAGAAGTTTCATAAGATTGATTTGGAACAAGCAATCAAGACAGATGATGAAGATTTGTTGCTAGCTATTCGAGATGTAGATGGCGTTGGGGTTCCTGCTTCCATCATGCGAATAAAAGAAAAACTATCTGTAGAACTAGAAGGGAAAGAACAAGTTGTCCTGGGAGTCTATCGTGAACGAGACGACATTATCGAACAACTATCTATCCATCCAGACTATGTAAAAGATGGTGGACAGTCTATGATGACCGTCCTAAAAAATAAACAATATGAAACTCTCTCGACCTCACAAACGATAGAAGAAGAGAAAAAAATACCAAGCCTTTCTTCTGACAGACTACACGATGAACCGGCTCTACCAGTCTCCATAATGGATTCGGATGCGGATGGTATTTCAGATGAAGAAGAGAAAAAACAAGGAAGCAACCCTTACGATTTTCGCTCTCAACCAGCTACGAAACACCAAGAAGAAAGAGAAGAACAAGTGGTAGAAGACAGTAGCCTAGTTGTCGCAAACTTAATCCAAAATCAAGACATCGCTGGCTTAAATCGTCACCTAAAAGACGGCATTAAAGAGTATCTTGATTCAGATAAATACAAAGACTACTTAACTAAGATGAGTCAACTGAACAACTACTCCAGTCGCAACCTTCGTCTCATTCTCGCCCAACAGCCAACAGCTAGTCAAGTTGCTTCCTTTAAGCAATGGAAAGAAACATTTGGTCGCCATGTTAAAAAAGGGGAGAAGGCTCTTCGTATATTTGTTCCTATCACCTACATCAAGAAAGATGAGAACAATCAACCTATCTTAGATAAGGATGGAAAACCAGAAATAGGGACCACCTTCCGTCTCAAAGCTGCGGTCTTCGATGTCAGTCAAACAGACGGAAAAGAGATGCCAAAAGCTGTTTCAGATGTCAAGGACCAACTAACCGATCAGGACTACGGCAACCTTTATCGAACCCTGATGACAATTGCAAAAAACAATCATGTTTCCGTTCGTTTCGAGGAATTGGAGGAAAGTAGGAAAGGATATTATGACACAGCCAACCACCAAATCGTTTTAAATAAAGTTGGGATGAATAAGTCGCAACTCATCAAAACCTTCCTACATGAGACGGCTCATTCTGAACTCCATCACAAGGATCATCCACAGAAGGACCAACTGACAAGAAGTACCGCAGAACTCCAAGCAGAAAGCGTTGCGTACGTAGTTGCGTCTTACTATGGACTGGATACTTCTAACTATTCCTTCGGTTACTTAGCGAGCTGGTCACAAGACAAAGACACGCTGAGAGACCTAGAGGCACAGCTCGATATTGTCCAACAAGAAGCTAAAAGTTTGATTGAGCGCATGGATAAGGAAATGGAGGTCTTACGTTTATCCCAAGTTAAACAAACCCAACATCAGTTTGAAAATAAATTAAATCACTTTAAAGAACAATCAGACAAACAACTCAAAGAATTACAGGAAAAGAGGCAAGCAGAAGCTACCTCAAAAAAGGAAAAGGGTATCTCGAAATGACCAATCGAGATGTTCCAACACCGCCTAAGGTCACCTTAAAAACAACTCATCATCAAGGAGGAAATGTATCATGACACCAACACAAGAACACCAACTCATTCTCATCCTATCTGACTTCGTTCCAGTATTGGATGGAGATATAGTTCAAGCAATTAATCCAGAAGCACATCGTCTGACACGACAAATCATTTTAGCCAAACTCGAAGAAGAGGATGACTTCTTACTACAAGAACCTTCATTGTCTGACTGGATGGAAGAAAACAAAAGAGTCCTTCAAGAAGTCAGCGATGAGGAATTTCAAGAGGTCTTAAGAGAAACCATTCTCATTGCAGAACTTCAAATTGAGCACTCATTATTTGACCCATTAACGGACGAACAACGAGGTCAATTAGCGGAAACTATTCTTCAAAACAAAATCAAAAATGAGGAGACCTCCAGTAAAAAATCAGTTGGCTTTTTCTCCAAAGCAACACAATTTTTAAGGGGAAACCGTTAAAAAAACAATCATTTTTTTGAGAAGTGCTGCTCAAAAAGTGAGCACTAGGGGCTTGGGGCCTTCCCCAAAAATGAAAAAGGAGAGAAGGGAAAAATATATTTTTGACCTTCTCTGACTTTTTTAAAAATCGCAAATGGATATCCATTTGCTACGCTTGCCGGAAGAAAGGTAGGGGTGGGAGCCTCATTATAAAAGTATGATTTTTACCAGGAGAGAAAAATAAATGGTACACAAGAAAGAAAATAGAAAACGATATATTCAGAAACTATTTCGTCTCACACCAGACGAGGACCGACAAATAAAAAAGAACATGGAACAGATGGGAGTGGAGTCTTTCCAGTACTATGCCAAAAATCAATTGATCCATGGTCAATTAGTTCAAATTGATTTTCCAGAGCTGAAAGCTCTTCGAGTAGCTATCAATCGAATTGGGTCCAACATCAACCAAATAGCCAAGCAGGCCAATGAGGACCAACACACCTCTACTGAGATGTTAGAACAAGTCTTGGGTCATCTAACGGAAATTCGAGAAATGGTTTCAGCCAAATTGTCAAGCGAGGAGAAGCAAAGTCTCCAAGCGCGAAAACGAATAGTAAGGATGGATATAGATGAATGGTAGCTATTAAACCACCAATCCAAATTAAGACTACAGCTAATCTGAAACGTGCAGTCACCTATATACTAAAAGAAGCTAAAACAGTTCTGCCTATGAAAACAAAAACTGCTTTCCCCTTCCCAATTGTATCGAAAAATGGGAAATTACATTTTCAATTGGTTTCTGGTCATCAGATTGAGGATGTATCTATTGCAGATGAGGAAATGATTCTCACAAAACTAGCCGCAGCCTTTCATAAAGGGGATGATGATTTAAAAGAATTGACAGACAATAAACAAGTGCTTGCCCATCATATTATCCAATCATTCTCGCCAGAAGATAATCTAACTCCAGAACAGGTTCATGAGATTGGTCGGAAAACCATGCTTGAGTTTCTAGGACCAGATTATCAATTTGTGATTGCGACTCATACAGATAGAGACCACCTGCACAATCATATCATCATCAATACGACCAACAGCTCAACGTTAAAAAAATTACGTTGGCAGAAAAATACTCTAAAAAATCTACGGGCTATTTCAGATAAACATGCGGCTAAATATGGCGCAAAAATTATTGAGCCAGCGATGAAAAATTCTTATACCAAATATTCTGTCTGGCGTAGGCAAAATAATTTTCGTTATGAGTTAAAACAACGTCTTGACTTCCTCTTGAAACATTCTACCTCGTTAGAAGATTTCAAAGAAAAAGCAAAAGCTATGGATCTGCATGTTGATTTTTCAGGGAAGTTTGTCAAATACCGCTTACTGACTCCTTTGGATGGGAAGCTCCAAGAAAGAAATACCAGGGACGACACTTTATCCAAGAAAAGACTCTACGCCCTTGAAAAAATTAAGGAGAGAGTCTCAAAAAATCAACTTACATTTTCTACCTCTAGTATAAAAGAAATGTACCAACAGTATAAAGAAGAAAAAGAACTGGATTTTGAATTGAAACTCGATGTAGCTTCTTGGCAAGTCGAACAAGAAAGTCCAAAGGGGATTTATCTTCAACTGGATATGGGTGCCTTAGATAGTGGAGCCATCCTGATTCCTTCTCATAAAGTCGATAAAAAAGAAGATGGTTCATATACCATCTACATTAAGGAAAAAGATTATTTTTATTTTCTCAATCCTGACTACTCCGAGAAGAATCGGTACATGATGGGGGTGACTGTAGCGAGACAGTTAGCTAAACAAAATGGTGAGGTGCTCATTACAAAAAATCCTCATATTTCATCCATGCAAGAACTGGTTAAGGAATATAATTTCCTAGTGCAACATGGTGTGACAGATGGAGAGCAGTTTAGCCATTTGGAGGAACGCTTTAATCAGAAAATAGCTGACGTGGATAAAGAACTGAAACGCTTGGACAGTCGCTTAGCCCGTTATCATAAAATCGAGGGTGCACTTCTTGCCTTAGAAAAAACTCCAGAAAATACATTGTCCGCACTCCAACTATTGGATGAGATGGGGCTGCCAAAGGACATCAGCCTATCGGATATTTCACAACTTATCCAACAGTATGATATTGAAAAAGGAGCGCTTCAAGAATTTTTCGACGACACTTTGAGAGAGTATACTAATTACCGTGAACTGCAAGATGTAGTCCGTGTAAGAGAGCAGACTCATAAGGCTATGTCGGATGAAAAAATTCTATAGATGACTTACGGAAAGAATTTCCTAAGTGAGGTTTGCTAAACTAAAAAATGCT
>ALKQ01000006.1 GCA_000440235.1 Streptococcus suis 10581
GGTTCGTCTTCTTTAATTTTCAAAGGTCTTGTCGTTATCGCGCTCTCGCGACAACTATCTTAGTTTATCACTTCTTGTGAACTTTGTCAACACTTTTTTGAAACTTTTTTTCGTTCCTCTGTTAACTACTCCCTCAAGTGACAACTCATTTATTCTATCATCTTCTGATGGTCTTGTCAACACTTTTTCGAAACTTTTTTTCGTTTCTCTGTTAACTAGCCCTTCAAGAGACAACTCAATCATTCTATCACGACTTATATACTTTGTCAACCGGTTTTTTGGATTTTTTTACACTGAAAGTTCTATGTAGATAATTTGTTTTTTCTCCTATTCCTTCTTCTCTTTGCTATAACCTATATAAAAAGAAACTGAACAGAACTTTTTATGGTGTTTCTGCCCAATTTCTTAATTCGATTAACGTGATGTTAGTAACTAGCTTTAGCGAAAGTCTTTCAAATGAATTTGTAAATCACGTATCATTTCACGGCGACCATTAAAACATTGTCCGCTAATTAATTTTTCGTATTTATCAAGTTGATCATTGCTCAGATTTTTTCGATAATCTCTCAAGGCACCTCTCAACATTAATAATTCATCGTTTATCAATCCCGGTGATTGTATTGCGTGAGATAATTCGTGAATATCTTCATGTGGCATACGGTCAAACTTGCGTTTTTGACTTTCCTGTTTGCGGATACGATCCTTGATTCGATTTCTGAACTTAACTTTAAAATAACAATATAATTGAACTTGTTCATCAACTAGCCACGGTTGAGCTTCCAACAATTCAAACAAGGTCATCATTCCTTCTTGTTCCCAATCATCTCGATCCCATAGTTTAATGTAAAACTCTTTTCGAGCCTTGTTTACAATACCTTTGACGCTTGCGTACACTTTTTCGAATTCCATTTCTTAATCTCCTTTTGTTGATGGTTTAAGTTTATCGAAAAGTGCTGTCTTTCTACAGGACATTTTTGTCTAGCATACTTTATTTGATTTTTCTTTTTTAAAGTACATTTGCTGTTGATACTCTATGGCAAACATTGCATTCTGCTTCAGAAGGGAGTTATTTGGTATAGTTCTAAGATTGAGATAAATAACTATTGATTCGTTTTTCTTGTAAATGCCCTGTTTCTGATGTATATCATGTAAAAAAGCCCTCGCCAAGATTATGTACTTAGCGAAGGCTTTGTGGTTATTTTAGTGGTCGAGAGTGAGGATAAATCCGTTATGGAATGTCTTGCCCAGAGTATTTTTATACTACTCTTTCGTATTAATTTTCTCTTTTACCTCTTCATAAGAAAGGGGATGAACATCTTCATCATCACGTTCAATATTCTCTGGCATTTTGCCTGTTTCATAGAGAGATTTAATCTGAACACTGTCTAGGGTTTCGTATTTGAGCAATGCTTCTGCGATTAGTTTATGAGTTTCGCGATTAGACTGAATAATTTCAGCCGCTTTGTTGCGAGCTTCATTTAACAAATCACGTACTTCATTATCTAACTCATATGCAGTTTGCTCAGAAATATGTTTTTGAGTTGTTTGTCCAGCAAACATTGCATGACTGCCTTCATACTGCATTGGTCCCATTTTTTCACTCATACCATATTCTGCAACCATAGCACGCGCCATCTGTGTAGCTTGCTCAAAGTCATTTGAGGCACCTGTGGTTTGAGTATTAAAGATAATTTCTTCTGCTACACGACCACCCATAAGCCCAGCCAATTGCTCCTTCATATCTTCTTTAGATAGAAGCATTTGATCTTCTTTAGGAAGGGCAATCATGTATCCACCTGCGCGACCGCGGGGAACAATTGTTACTTTGTGAACTTCACGTGCATTTGATAGTACGAGACCAACAATTGTATGACCTGCTTCATGGTAGGCAACGATTTCGCGTTCTTTGGCTGAAACTTGACGGTCTTTCTTAGATGGACCTGCAATAACACGATCTTCTGCTTCGTCAATATCTGAAGCATCAATGACAGTCTTGTTTCGACGTGCAGCTACAAGAGCTGCTTCGTTAAGAACATTTTCTAAATCAGCACCAACAAAGCCTGGTGTTTGTTGAGCCACTAATTTCAAATCGACATCGTCTGCCAATGGCTTGTTTTTTGCATGAACTTTTAGGATAGCTTCGCGACCTTTGACATCTGGCCGACCAACCAATACTTTACGGTCAAAACGTCCTGGACGAAGAAGGGCTGGATCGAGAACATCACTACGGTTTGTTGCAGCAATGACGATAATACCTTCATTGCCTTCAAAACCATCCATTTCAATCAAGAGTTGGTTAAGGGTTTGTTCACGTTCATCGTTACCGCCACCCATTCCGACACCACGTTGGCGACCGACAGCATCAATTTCATCGATGAAAATGATAGCTGGTGCCGCTTTTTTTGCATCTTCAAAGAGTGAACGAACACGGCTGGCACCGACACCAACAAACATTTCAACAAAATCTGAACCAGAAATGGAGAAGAATGGCACTCCAGCTTCGCCAGCGACAGCCTTGGCAAGCAAAGTCTTACCTGTTCCTGGAGGTCCTTCCAACAAGACACCTGCCGGAATACGGGCACCAAGTTTGGTAAAGCGTTTAGGATCTTTCAAAAATTCTACCACTTCTACCAATTCTTGTTTTTCTTCTTCTGCACCTGCAACATCTGAGAAACGAACTTTGATATTGCTTTGCTCAAGAGCTTTAGCTTTGTTTCGCCCAAAGTTCATAGCACCTCGAGCTCCGCCACCACCCTGGTTCATCATCATCATGAAGAATACACCAGCAATGATAAGCGGTAACAAATTAAAGACGATATTTAACCAAAGTCCATTTGAACTTTCAGGTTTAATAGTAACCTTTACTCCATTTTCATTTGCAAGAGCTTGTAGCTCTGACAAATTCGTTTCTGACGGTAAAATTAGTGATTTAAAGTTTTTATACTTAACTTTACTAGAAACTTGGAATAACTTAATAGTTGAAGCTAACTCATCTTTAGCTTCCTGTTCTGTTTTGTACTTACCAGTAATTTCAATAACACTTGAATCTGGTTGATAGGTCAATTCTGAAACATTATTATTTTTTAGTTCAGTAATAACTTGTGAATAGCTAATTTCTTGAGTAGCAACCTGCTGACCAGCGTTAAAAAATTGAAAGGCTGTAACAATAGTGGCAATAACGAGAATAATGAGAAAAGGATTTTTTATAAATCCTTTATTTGGTTGATTGTTCATAATATAGTAGGAAACCTTTTTCTATTTTGTGTAAACTTCCTCTTTGAGTACACCAACATAAGGAAGATTACGATAATTTTCATCATAATCTAAGCCAAATCCAACTACAAATTCATTTGGAATAGTAAAGCAAGTGTAGTCTGGCTCGATTTCAACAACACGACCTTCTGGTTTATTAAGAAGAGTGGCAATTTTAATAGAAGCTGCCTGACGCAAAGCAAAGAGTTCTTTCAATTCTTTTAATGTGCGACCAGTGTCAATAATATCCTCTACGAAGATGATATGTCGACCTGCAACACTATTGTCCAAATCCTTGATAATCTTAACGGTACCGCTACTCTCCGTTCCGCCATGGTAGCTAGAAACAACCATATAATCCGTTTCTACATGGGCATCAATATGTTTCATTAATTCTGCCATAAATGGGATAGAACCTTTTAAAATTCCTACAAGAATAGGATTCTTATCTGCATAGTCTGTTGCTAGAATTTGACCGAGTTCTTTGCATTTTGCAACGATTTCTTCTTCTGAAACAAGAATTTTCTTAATATCTTTGTCCAACATAGTTGTTCTACTCTTTCATTTTTATATATAAGGTAGCTTTGATTATATCATTTTTTACTGATTTACTCAAATCACTGCTAACAAGATTCGTAATTCCATAAATTTCTCCATTCTGCTCTATAATAATCGCATTTTGTCGAACTTTCTGTGAGATTTTATTATCAATAAACCAACGGCGGAGTTTTTTATTTACTCCGTTTATTAAAATGGTATCCCCAGCCTGCCTTCTCCTCACTACAATTGGATTTTCTGTAGGAAAATATAAAATACTATCCGCTTCTTCCAAAGGATGATTGAGAGAAAAAATATATGAACCGTAAGAAAAAATACCCTCTGATTTTATCATGATTTTTTCTGGTTGACTATCCGTCTCTGGTCCTATTTTATAAATTTGAAAACGATGATAATCCTTCTCTAACATGTAATCATTTTTCAATAAATGATAGTAGTTAGCTTTTGAACGCAAGATGTGTAATACTTCATTAAATTGTGGACGAGAGAGCTGTAAATCAGGAAATTTTTCCAAATATTCCTCTAATAGATAACTTTGTACCGCAGGTGTCTGTTGTTGAAAACTCATCACATCTGTAACGGATAAATCCTGTGTCAAATCTCTTAGCGCTTGAAATAGATTATTTGTATCAACTGCAAGATTATTGAGAGTAAGTTCGATTTTAGGATTTTCCTGTTTTAACTTTGGTAAATAGTCATTTCTGACTCTATTTCGAAAATATTTGAAATCTGCATTGCTGCAATCTTCAAAATGAAATAGCTTTTCAAAATCTGCCTTTTTAAAAGATAAAAGTGGTCGAACAAGTTCCCCTGTTGCAAAAGGCTGAGTAGGTTGAATTGCTGATAAGTGACGTAAACGCCCTCCTCTAATCAATCGCATAAAGACAGTTTCTGCTTGATCATCTGCATGGTGGGCTGTCACTAGTGCAGTGTAGCCTTCCTTCTCCATGATTGTAGCAAAAAATCCATAACGCCATTTTCGCGCCGCTTCTTCTGAAAAAACACCTTCAAAATAGGACAGATAAAAGGGAACATTACT
This sequence comes from Streptococcus suis 10581, assembly GCA_000440235.1. Lineage (GTDB taxonomy): Bacteria > Bacillota > Bacilli > Lactobacillales > Streptococcaceae > Streptococcus > Streptococcus suis_F. The sequence goes on from ALKQ01000006.1 coordinate 4,850, forward strand.
TTCTTCTGCTAACTGTCTAAGATATTTTTCCTCAATGACAGATTCTTCCCTCTGTCCATGATTAATATGGGCAATTCCAAGTTCAATCCCTAACACTTGTTTGCATTCGTATAAAAGATGGAATAGGTTCATAGAATCTAACCCACCAGATACGGCTACTAGTACTTTCTTATGTTTATCAAAAAAGTGACCATCCAGTGTCACTTTTAAAAATCTATCTTTCATTTACTTTAAAATCCCGTAAATATCATTTGCAATTTGTGTAATCTCATCATAATTTGATTTATCTGTAAAAATAGATAAAACAAAAGGAGATCCTGCGTAAACAATCGCTACATCGTGTTTGACATCGTCTGCATCGCCAATTTTATGAGCAACTGGAACTGAGATGTCTTTCGAAATACGTTGATTATCAAATTGAGTAGATAACAAACTTTCTAGCACATAGCCATTTTGAATATATAAGGCTTCCATCATTTTACCTGCGATTTCAGCTGAAGTTTCACGTGTAACCATACTCCACTCACTACCTGTTTTAGCAGTTATTACTTGATAAAAATTGGAATCGAATTTATTAGCTACATAATAAGAAAGTAAATTACTAGCTACATTATCTGACTCTTTAGCAGTCTTATTGATTAATTCTTCCACTGAATAATCTTTGTTGTCAGGAGTTTTTGACAGTGAACCACTTCCTCCAGCAACATAAGCTCCTGGGAAGGATATAGATTCGGCTGTATATTTCACTTTAGTAGTCAAATCAATGTACCCAGCATTCAGTTGCTCTTGAACGTAATAAAGAATTGGTAGTTTAGCAATGCTGGCAGAATAGAATAGTTTCTCTTGATTTACACCTGCAGTTTGACCTGTTGACAGTTGTTTCACATATATACCAATAGTATCTTTGGAATATTTGTTAGTCAACAACTCTTGAACGGCTTCTACTCTATTATCCGTTTTAGAAAGATTACTTACTGCAATCCAACCTTTATCTGTAACATAGGCAAAATCACCTAGGGAAGTTGTCACAATTTTAGAAACCATAACAGCTTGATAGGGTTGTAAATCATTTTTTATTTCCGTAGCTTCGTTAGCAATTGGTGAGGTTAACAATGTGAAACCTTTTTTTGTCCAATAAGTTTGCTCTACAGTAGTTTCTTTAACAATTACATCATCAAATAGTAGATGCCTACTTGCAAGAATGTAACCCTTATCATCTATTTGGAAAACCAATTCTTTTTTGCTATTGACTAGAACATCCGTAATAGAAAAATGTTGGTTCGGCTGTAATTGTCCACCTGCTATAGTCAGTTCTTCATCTGAATAAAGATTCTCAGTTTGAAAAACATTTGGGTTTTGAGGGATAGTTTGAAAATACTGATCATAGATAGTATGAGTCAATTCGTATTCTTCTTGCGCTGTGAGTTCAAATGGTATTTCTGTACTATCGACCACCTGCCATCCAAATAAAACTGGCAATAACCATACGAGCAGTTTCTTCTGCATACTCCCTCCTTTCTACGATTCATTTTCTTCTAACTTTAATTCTCTATTCTTTTGATTCAACTCTTCTAATTTTTCATCAGAATGCTGTAAAAATTGCTCTACAATTTTAAAAATAGATTCGGTCATTTTGGTAACCCTGGAATATTGTAGACAAATTCCCCTTCTTTAGAGTATTGATACTTAGCCCGAACATACTTTGCTGCGTATTCCTCATTTTTCAATTTTGCAACCATCTCTGCTTCCTGCTGCTGTTCTTTGGTCAGTTCTTCGTAATTTTTTTCCAATTCAGCAAGTTTCTTTTCCTGCTGCTGAATATTAGTGTAAGTCCCAACAAGATTATAGGCAGGCAACATAAAAAGAAAGATAACTAGAATGAGGATCGCACCCATAAAACGATTTTTTTGTTGGCGTTCTGCCAATTGATGCTGAGTTTTTTTACGCTCCGACTGAATAAAGGCATTATTCAGTTGTAGAATTTTAGATTTCTTCATCTTTTTCTATCCTTTTTTCACTGATAATTTCATACATTTTCAGTGCGTCTTCTTTTTTAGTCGAATCTTTCATTTCAAGTACTTTTACAGTGAGTAGTTTATTACCAAATTGGATTTCAACCTGATCATTTACTTTTAAATCTGTTGAAGATTTCGCCAAAATCCCATTGACTTTTATTCGTCCTTTATCGGCAACTTCCTTCGCAACTGTTCGACGCTTGATAATGCGGGATACTTTCAAATATTTATCTAGTCTCATACTTTACCTCAGTTCACTATTTTACCATTTTTCAAGGTATTTGAGAAATTTATTCTGCCTTCCTTGCTTTAATTTCTTTTAATTTTTCGGCAAAAGAAATCAATTCCTCTAATATTTCATATTCTTTTTTCTGTTGAATGTTAAACACAACAGCTAGTTTTCCTTTATTTTCCGTTATCTGAGCTTTCAAATTTGTCACAGATAAAGCTTCAAAGTAATCTTGCGTTAGGAAAATTTGACCAGCCATAGGTTCAAATGTTACTGTCACTTGATGTTGTCGTCTAAGAACTGTATGACAGAAAACTTGGTCTAAAAATGACTTCAATAGACCGATTTCAAGCAAGTAGGCTACTACATCAGGATACTCTCCAAAACGGTCAATCAATTCTTCCTGTAATTCTTGATAGTTTACACGACTGTCAATATTCTTTATACGCTTGTAAATTTCGATTTTTTGTCGCTGATCACCAATATAATCACTTGGTAAATAGGCATCAATCTGTAAATTGACCTCTGAATTACTCTTCTGACGTTGGGTTGCCTTACCTTGTTTTTCCAAGATGGCTTGTTCCAGCAATTGTGAATACATCTCATATCCCACAGAATCAATAAAACCTGACTGAGCAGCACCTAAAATATTTCCCGCACCACGAATGGACAAATCTTGCATGGCAATCTTGAAACCTGATCCTAGTTCTGTAAAGCCCTTAATGGCTTCCAAGCGTTTTTCAGCTACTTCTGTCAAGGACTTGTCTGGACGGTACATGAGATAGGCATAGGCAATCCGACTGGAACGGCCAACACGTCCTCTAAGTTGATAAAGAGTTGACAGTCCCATATGATCTGCATTTTCAATAAACAGTGTATTAGCATTTGGAATATCAACACCTGTTTCGATGATTGTTGTGGTCACTAGAATATCATACTCACCTTCTACAAAGGCATAAAGGGTATTTTCTAGCTGAATTTCCGACATTTGACCATGGACATAACCGATGCTAGCTTCTGGAACCAATTCTTTTAATTCAGATACTTTCTGTTCAATGGTGTCAACTTTATTGTAAAGATAGTAAACCTGTCCTCCGCGATCTATCTCACGAAGCATTGCATCTCGGATAACGGAAGGATTTGTTTCCATCACATAAGTTTGTACAGGATAGCGATTTGTCGGTGGAGTCTCAATTACTGATAAGTCGCGGATTCCCAACATGGACATTTGCAATGTCCGAGGAATTGGAGTTGCAGTTAGGGTTAGGACATCTATTTTCTTTTTCAGTTCCTTCAAACGTTCCTTATGCTTGACACCAAACCGTTGCTCTTCGTCAATAACCAGTAAACCTAAATCAGCAAAAACAACATCTTTTGATAGAAGGCGATGGGTACCAATGACGATGTCAACTTGACCTTTTTTTAGCTTTTCAAGCGTCTTTTCCTGCTCTTTTTTTGTTTTAAAGCGACTCATCACATCCACATTTACAGGAAATTCAGCAAATCGTTCCTGGAAATTAGCATAGTGTTGTTGGGCTAAAACAGTCGTAGGAACAAGAATAGCTACTTGTTTTCCATCATTGACAGCCTTAAAGGCAGCTCGCATGGCTACCTCTGTCTTACCAAAACCGACATCCCCAACCAACAAACGATCCATTGGAGAGTCTTTTTCCATGTCTTTTTTGATTTCATCGATGGAACGGAGTTGGTCGTCTGTTTCCACATGTGTAAAGTAGTTGTCAAATTCAACTTGATTGTTATCGTCCGGTGAAAAGGCAAAGCCTTTCAACTGGCTACGCTCTGCATAAAGCTTAATCAAATCATCCGCAATATCCTCTACCTGCTTCTGAACTTTTTGCTTGGTTCGTTGGAAACGGCCATCGTTTAGTTTATTAACTTTTGGAGCCTTTCCATCGGACGCTAAGTATTTGGAGAGAAGATCAATTTGTTCTACAGGAATAGAAATCCGATCGGAGTTTTGATATTGAACTGTCACATAGTCACGGTGGATACCTGATATTTCAATGGTTTCTATCCCTAAATACTGACCTATCCCGTGAACATGGTGAACAACATAATCACCAACTGCTAATTCACTATAGTCCTTAATACGTTCAGCGTTAGAAATATTGGTTCTACGTGTCTTACGCTTCATTTTCTTATTGAAAATCTCTTTTTCAGTGATGAAGACTAGTTTCTCATCCATCAAATGAAAACCTGAAGCTAACTGACCAATCGTAACCTGTTGCTGACCTTCTACTAACTTATCTGCTACATGTACTGGAAGATGGATATCATACTCTTGTAAAGTTTTCTGTAAAGTCTGTAAACTTACATCAGAACTCGCTTGAATAACAACGGTATTGTTTGATTTCGCATATCGAGTCAATTCATCTTTTAACAGTGGAATCTGGTGGAAAAATTCCTGCATAGGATGTTGAGTAAATTGATAAAGAGCATCAAACTTTACATTGCCTAAACCTTTTTGAAAACTTGAAAAGAAGGTGGCAGGTTTGTATTTTCTCAATTCAGCGTAAGTTGAGGCAAAATAGTTTAAACTTGATACTGATTTACCCTTCTGTAAATCATCTGTCAACAACTCTGCTGATTCTTTTTCAAATTGAGCCTGCTTGTCAGCAATTTTATGAAAATCATCTAAAAATAAAGGGGTTCCCTTTGGCAAATAATCTAGCAGTGTCCAAGATTGTTCATATAAAAATGATAGAAATTTTCGTAAATCGGGATGGCGATATTCCGTTTGCATATCAGCTAAGACTTCTCGTAAGTAAGACTGTTGCTCCTCTAGGGTCGATTGTTCAATAGCTGTCTGAATGTATTGGCTAGCTCTACTATAGTCTTCCGAAGACAAAATGATATCGGAAGCTGGAGAAATCGAGATTTCGTCTAGATTTTCTAAGGATTTTTGACTGTCAACATCAAAGATACGAATGCCATCAATCTCATCTCCAAAAAATTCTATTCGGTTAGGAGTTTCTGCTTGCATGTCAAAAATATCTAGAATATCACCTCGTTGGCTAAATTCTCCCTGGGTTAATACACGAGACACTTTTTTGTAGCCGATATTGACAAGATTCTTTACAAGTTTGTCAACTTCTATTTCTTGACCAACTTCAAGCTGTATTTTAGAACCTTTATAAGTCTCAGGACTCGGCAATAAGACCCGACAAGCAGCCATACTAACAACTAAAATTCCTGAACTGGTAGAATCTGTCAAGAAATTTAAACTATCAATCCTTGATTGAGTCCGTTCTTTTGATGCAAAAACAAACTCGGCAAGCGGACTATCATCTGTAAAAAAGTTGTAAACATTCTCACTTCCAATAATGGCTGTTAAATCTGCAACTAATTTCTCAGCATCATTTTGAGTAGCAGTCACAATCATTATTTTCTCAGCCATACTATCATAGGCAGTCGCCATGACTAATGACTTACTGGTTCCAGTGAGTCCTAATAATAGTTGGCGAGTTGACTTGTTTAAGCCAGACTGCCACTGATTGATTTGCTTGTTCTTATGAAGTAAATCGAGTATATTCATTATCCGTTAAACTTTCTCATTACTGTATCAAAATCATCTTCTTCGAGATATACGTTGACAGCCTTGTCAAGTTTATCTAAGGCCAAGTCAATCTCGATCCGGTCTTCTGTATCAAACCCTGATAGGACATGGTTGACAACGCTCATTTTTCCTTTAGGACGCCCAATACCAATCTTGATACGGTCAAATTCCTGTGTGCCAATATACTTGACAATGGATTTGATACCATTGTGGCCACCAGCTGATCCTTTTTGACGGAAACGGATCTTCCCAACAGCCATGTCCAAGTCGTCGTAAGCTACCAGAATATCTGTCTCATCCAGACCATAATAAGTCATTAAGGCATGGACAGCCTTACCTGATTCATTCATGAAGGTCGTTGGCTTTACTAGATAGATTTTTTCGCCGTCAATAAAGGTTGTGGCAATGTCAGCTTGGAAAATCTTATCGTGGTTAAAGGTCACATTTTCACGTTTAGCAATCTTATCCAGCAACATAAAACCAACATTATGCTTGGTTTCAAAATAGCGGTCTCCGGGATTTCCCAAACCGATAATCAATCGTGTCATTTTTTCTCCTTAAATACCAAAAGGCTGGAAAAAGCTTTCCAACCTAATTTTCTATTAGACGTTAAAGCGGAACTCCATGATGTCCCCATCCTGAACAACGTACTCTTTTCCTTCTTCACGGAGGCGTCCTGCTTCCTTGACTGCCTTTTCAGAGCCATATTGAATCAAATCATCATAGGACATGGTGACGGCACGGATAAAGCCTTTTTCAAAGTCTGAATGGATAATACCCGCACACTGAGGAGCTTTCATGCCACGTTTGAAGGTCCAAGCACGTACTTCTTTTTCCCCTGCGGTAAAGTAAGTTCCAAGTCCAAGCAAGTGGTAGGCTGCACGTGTTAATTTGTCCACGCCAGATTCTGTTAATCCGAGTGCTTCTAAAAACTCACCCTTGTCTTCATCGTCGAGTTCTGAAATTTCCTCTTCAGCACGCGCAGAAATCACCACCACTTCTGCATTTTCTGTTGCTGCAAAGTCACGGATTTGCTGAACATAACTGATAGACTCAGGATCTGCTACCTTGTCTTCATCGACGTTGGCAACATAGAGGACTGGTTTAGTGGTCAAGAGGAAGAGTTGCTTAACGATTTTTTGTTCTTCATCTGTGAAGTCAACTGTACGAGCAGATTTTCCGTCTTCTAGGACAGGTTTGATTTTTTCAAGGACTGCAAATTCTGCGACAGAATCCTTGTCTTTTTGCGTACGTGCCATTTTTTCTACACGCGCATAACGCTTGTTGATGCTCTCTAGGTCCGCCAAAATCAATTCTAGGTTAATAGTATCAATATCTGCGATTGGATCCACAAAAGCGTCTTCACGACCTTGTTCACGCATGACATTTTCATCATCAAAGGCACGCACCACGTGGACAATGGCATCAACCTCACGGATGTTGGCCAAGAATTTATTTCCAAGTCCTTCACCTTTAGAAGCACCTTTTACGATACCGGCAATATCGGTAAATTCAAAAGTGGTTGGAACTGTCTTTTTAGGAGTGATGAGTTCTGTCAACTTCTGCAAACGCTCATCTGGCACTTCCACCATACCGACGTTTGGATCAATAGTTGCGAAAGGGTAGTTTGCAGCTTCTGCTCCTGCCTTGGTAATTGCGTTAAATAGGGTTGATTTACCAACGTTTGGCAAACCGACGATTCCTGCTGTTAAAGCCATTTTTTTTACTCTCCAATTAAAAATTCAATCATGACTATTATAGCAGAAAAGTAGAGAAAAAGCTTGCTGTTTGGCAAGCTTCGTTAAAAATAATGCTGAATAAATAATCCGCTAAATTCCCAAAGTAAGTTCTAGTCTGTCTTAAAAACTGGAAATTAGACTGAGACAAAGAAATAA
>ALKQ01000007.1 GCA_000440235.1 Streptococcus suis 10581
TTGTGCAGTTTTCTCAAAGTAACTTCTGGAAGGACGGGAACTAGAACTTACTTTGAGAATTTACCATTTTTTCGCTAATTTTGTCTAGCTGACTTTCAATCGCTGAATATGGATAGTCAGGTAGACCTGTTCGTCTTTGGACATTTGAAAGTCATAAACCTGACTGATATGCTGACGAATCTTCTCCGTACAAGCAAAGGCATCTGGATAATTAGCCTTAACCTGCTCATAGAGAAAGGTATCATTGACTCCTTCGACCACACCATTTGCCACCCGTTGTGCAAAATACTGGACGTGCGTTACAAAGCGGTGGTAGCTGGTATCCTCCTCGTAGGTCACACTACCAAAATGAAGGCGGACAATGTCTAAAATCTGAGTCACGATTTTACTAATGGTTTGGGTTTCCTTGCCAAAAGCACCATTCTTCTGAGCATTGATCAGGTGGAGGGCAATGGAAGAAGCTTCCGCCACCTCCAATTCCAAACCTAATTTTTCTTTGACTAAATCAAGAGACCGCAAACCAATCTGGTATTCCTTGGGGTAAAATTTACGGATTTCCCAAGACAGCGGGTTCTCAATAAAGATACCTTCACGGCATCGCTGAAATACAAAATGTAAATGGTCTGCTAAGGCTAGATACAAAGACAAATCAAACTGAACTTCTAAAGTTTCTTCTGCCCTATTGATAATGGCATTGACTACTTCGACTTCACTGCTCTCCATTTGCAGGTACAGACTCGATAAATCTGATTGTTGGTAGTCATTTTGTAGCACAAAGGTTTTCTCGATTTTGCTGGTGTCTAATTCTTCCCCTGCTTTTTTCTGAAAACCTAGTCCCTTCCCCATGACAATCAGTTCACTTCCTTGATCATCAATCGCTTGAACAACGTTATTGTTGTAGACTTTATCTATCTGCATGTATTTTCACCACCTCATTACTCGACTGATAAAAAAGAACCCAAGCATATAGCAAATAAGGCTGTTCCCAGACCCTTTACTATCTGCTTAGGTTTTGCCTGCTTATCAGTAACAATCCTACACTTATCTTATCAGATTGTAAGCGTTTTTGCAAGAGGTTTAATGATTTATTCTGAGAGCTACTTGTCAAGTAGTCCCAATTTTTCAAAGGCATTGTAGAGGCCGTCTTCTTCTACATCGTCCGTTATCATATCTGCCATAGCCAAGATTTCTGCTCCGCCATTGCCCATAGCCACTCCAATAGCACAATAGTCCAGCATGGAAATATCAATTTTAGCGTCTCCAAAGGCGATGGTGTCTGCCTGACTAGCACCCAAATGGTCTAGCAATACAGAAATGGCATGGGCCTTGTCGATATCTTTCACCCCCAAGTCACCAAAGAGAGCTGACTCTCCGCGACCTCCCCAGGTGTTTGCGACCAGTTGCGGAAAGGCTTGCTTGGAATCCAAGTGGTCCTGGTAGGAATCGAGCACAAAACTGACTTTGTTGAGGTCATTGCGGTAGAGTTGACCATCAAAAATCAAGCCGTGTATAACGTCTTCTACTTCCTGATTGGCCACTTCTTCTGCTGTTTTTCCTTTATTCATGGAATAAATCCGCAGGGTTTCACGGGCACGTTCACGGAAATTCTCACTGGCAAAGAGGCCATTGTTGCTCTCCAGATAAAATTCCAAGCCGCGTTCATGGAGCCAATCCACAATCGCTCTGCTATCCTCTTCTGATAGGAGCTGGTGCATGATGACCTGACCCTGATGCTCGACATAAGAGCCGTTGCCACCAATCATTCCGTCCAGGCCAATTTCCCACAATTCTGGCTGCATTTCTGCCCGACTGCGACCAGTACAGACATAGACCAAGTGCCCATTTTCTCTGGCCTGTCGAATAGCACGAATGGCAGATTCTGGAATCCGATTATGATAGTCAACCAAGGTTCCATCCACATCTAAAAAAATAATCTTGCGCATCTGTTTTCTCCTTGCCTTTTTCTACTACAAGTATAGTCTGTTTTTCTATCAAATAACAGTCAAAAACTGCGAAAGATTGATACTATCCTATGAACATACAAAAAGAAAGCCACATGGACTTTCTTTTAGATGTTAGCATTTCAGTTTGCATTTAGTACTAGCTCCAATTATCTGGGAGATAGTTGGAGGTTGGAAATAAGGCGAACTGCGTTCGCATCAAAAGATGCAGGTTGCTAGAACAGCCTCAAGGCTGTTCTAGGTTGGAAATAGGACTTGCGAGGCAAGTCGCTTCTGTAGAGTACGGCAAATCGAGTTAACGAAGTAATAAAAGATAAACTGAATGCTATATTATTTGCGTTTTGGTGGGTTGTGGATTGCCACGCCAAGAACATCAAGGAAGGCTTCATACATAACCTCTGAGAAGGTTGGGTGACCGTGGATTGATGCTGCCACGTCGTCAACTGTCAACTCAGATTCCATAATGGTTGCGGCTTCATTAATCATTTCAGCTGCAACTGGACCGATGATGTGAACACCAAGGATTTCGTGATATTTCTTCTCAGCGATAACTTTTACGAAACCATGTGCTTCGTTAGAAGCAATAGCACGACCGTTACCAGTGAAGCTATTGCGACCGATCAGGATGTTTTCTTTACCGTATTTCTCGATAGCTTGGTCTTCTGTCAAACCAACCATAGCGATTTCTGGGTGTGTGTAAACCGCTGCTGGTGTGAAGTCCAACTTCGCTTTGTGGTGGTTACCGTGAATAGCATTTTCAGCTGCCACTTCACCCATACGGTAAGCAGCGTGTGCCAACATCTTGGTACCGTTGACATCACCTGGTGCGTAGATACCTGGGATTGATGTTTCTTGGTACTCGTTAACCTTGATACGACCGCGATCCAATTCAAGGTTAAGATTTTCAAGACCAGCCAATTGTGGTACACGACCGATTGAAAGAAGGGCTTTTTCAGAAACGATTTCTGATCCGTCATTCAATTTGATGGTCAACTGGTTGTTGGCTTCAACGATTTCAGATACACCAACAGATGTCAAGAATTTCATACCTTTCTTAGAAAGGACTTTTTGCAATTCAACAGACACTTCACGATCCATACCTGGAATGATACGGTCAGCCATTTCAACAACTGTTACTTCTGTGCCGTATGATGCGTAAACCAAACCAAGTTCCACACCGACTACGCCACCACCCATAACAGTGAGTGTCTTAGGAATTTCACGCAAGTCAAGAATATCATCAGAAGTCAATACCAACTTAGAATCGATACCTGGGATGTTGATGCGGGATACTTTCGAACCTGTTGCAAGAACGATGCTGCGACCTTTGATAACCTTGTCGCCAATAACAACAGTCTTGTCAGGGTTTACTTGACCAAGACCGTTGAAGATTGTTACCTTGTTAGCTTTCAAGAGACCTGCTACACCGCCTGTCAAGGTCTTCACAACCTTGTTCTTGAAGTCAACTGTCTTGTCCATATCAACGGTGTAGTTTGTTGAAGCAAGGTTGATACCACGCTCAGCAGCAATCTTCAAGCCGTCAAGGATTTCAGCGTTTTTGAGGTAGGTCTTAGTCGGGATACAACCCTTGTTCAAGCAAGTACCACCAAATTCTGATTTCTCAACGATAGCGATTTTACCGCCCAGTTGAGCACCGCGGATAGCGGCGTAGTAACCAGCAGGACCACCACCGACAACAACCATGTCGTACTCGTCAGCTGCCAATTCAGCCTTAGGAGCTTGTGGAGCTACTGTAGGAGCTGCAGGCACTTCCAAACCAGCTGCTTTCAAGTCGGCAGTTGCTTGTGCAACCTCAGCTGGAGCAGGTGCAACACCCACTTCAACTGATTCGCCTTCTGCACCAAGGTAAGCAATGACTTCTGTTACAGGAACTGTCGCACCGTTACCGTGAACGATTTTCAAGAGAACACCTGATTCCTCTGCTTCCAATTCCATGCTTGTCTTGTCTGACATCATCTCCAAGATAACATCACCTTCGTTGACAAAATCACCCTCTTGTTTTTTCCACTCGATGATTTCGCCTTCCTGCATATCTACACCAAGTTTCGGCATAATAATTTCAATTGCCATAGTTATGATACAAAGAACGTCAAATGCGACAGAATTTTAGGAGTCCAACGTAGGATGCTTGCATCCAAGGCGGACTATCTAAATTCCGAAGCATTTAGTTCGTGTTCAAATGTCACGAACTCGTTCTACATCCTTTCTTTGTTTTTTCTCTTTACCAAATTGAGCACAGGCTAAAAACCTATTGAAAAAGATAAATCGCCTCGTGCCTCAAGGCACATCGTTGATTTCCTATTTTCATACGGTTTTCTTAACGCCTTTTGCATCTTATCTTAGATCAACAATTCCAATGGGTTTTCCAACAAGTTCTTCAAGTCAACCATGAACTTAGCACCATTCATACCGTCAACAATACGGTGGTCAATGGTCAAGCAGAGCGCCATGATTGGACGGATCTTGATTTCGCCGTCGATGACAACTGGTGTTTGAACAGTTGCCGCAACACCAAGGATGGCTGAGTTTGGTTGGTTGATGATAGGGTTGAAGGTCTTAGTACCGAACATACCCAAGTTGGTGATAGAGAAGGTGGAACCTGACATTTCAGCACCCTTCAACTTACCAGATTGAGCCTTCTTGATGACATCTTTAGAAGCCACCACGAAGTCAGACAAGCTCATCTTATCTGCACCATGAACAACTGGCACCACCAAGCCTTCATCCAAACCTACCGCGATACCAAGGTTGACAAACTTGTGCAACTCGATTTCCTGTGCGTCGTTAATCAATGACGCATTGAGGTAGCGGTGTTCTTCTTTCATCAAAGTACGAACAACCGCAAGACCGATCAAGTCTGTAAAGGTTACTTTCAAACCAGTCTTGTTCATGATTGGCTCAAGGACTTGCTTACGAAGTGCCATGAGGTTGGTCATGTCAATATCGTAGTTAAGTGTAAATGTCGGAGCAGTCAAGTAAGAGTTGACCATACCTTTTGAAATCGCCTTACGCATTGGGCTCATCTTGATGATTTCAACGCCTTCTGGCAATTCTTTAGCTGGTTTTTCTTCTGCTTTCGGTGCTGGAGCAGCAGTCTCTACAGCTACAGGAGCAAGCACTGCAAGAACGTCGTTCTTGACAATCTTACCGTTGACACCTGAACCTGTAAGGGTTGACAAGTCAACACCTTGGTCTGCTGCAATACGGGCTGCAAGCGGAGTTGCTTTTGGAGCTGCTCCCTTGAAGTCTTCGACGTCAACCTTGTGGACACGACCGTTAGCACCTGTTCCTGGAACAAGACCCAAGTCGATTCCAAGCTCACGCGCCAATTTACGTGCTGCTGGAGTCGCACGCACCTTGCCACCACCTTGTGGTTTAGCAGCAGTTGCAGGAGCAACGATTACTGGCGTACGACCTGCAGGTACTTCTTCGATAGCTGCAGCTGGGGTAACTGGAGCAGATGAAGCTCCTACTTCAACCGTCTCACCTTCTGCACCGATGTAGGCAATAACTTCTGTTACAGGAACGGTAGCACCGTTTCCGTGAACAATTTTCAATAGGACGCCTGACTCTTCTGCTTCCAGCTCCATGCTGGTCTTGTCAGACATCATTTCCAAGATGACGTCGCCTTCGTTGACAAAATCGCCCTCTTGTTTTTTCCACTCGATGATTTCACCTTCTTGCATGTCCACACCGAGCTTAGGCATAATGATTTCAATAGCCATTATTAAGATACCAAGTCCGAACAGAAAACGATTGAAAAATAGAAAATCCTGATTTTCGTAACGATTTATCTCTTTTCCGAGTTTTCCGGACGGGTTCAATTCCTTTCTTTCAGTTTCTTACCTTGTCAAGAACCAAACCAGACTTCGCTCATCGAAGTGGCTTAATTCTTTTCCAAGCATTCTTAGTCATGCTAGAATATTTTATTTCTAGCATTTTAGGGTTATCGTCTTTCCGATTGCTTTTCTGACAAGGCGATTTGGTGCAGGCATAACTGACGTTAGGCAAGCCAAATCAACACAGCCAGAAAAGATAAGCGGATGACGATAAGATTAACCTCTGTTTACTTGCTTGTAGATTGCCGCTTTGATTTTCTCTACGTTTGGCAATACTGCGTTTTCAAGAATGTTTGCGTAAGGAACTGGTACATCGTCTGAAGCGATACGGATGATTGGTGCATCCAAGTAGTCAAAGGCTTCACTTTCTGTGATGATTGATGCGATTTCACCGATGAAACCACCTGTTTTGTAAGCATCGTTAACCAAGATAACCTTACCAGTTTTCTTCACAGATTCGATGATCAATTCTTTATCCAATGGGATAAGGGTACGTGGATCTACCACTTCTACGCTGATGCCTTCTGCAGCCACTTCTTCAGCTGCTTTCAAGGCACGTTCCAACATACGACCGTATGAAATAATGGTTACATCAGTACCTTCACGTTTGATTTCACCCTTACCAAGTGGAATGTAGAAATCTGGATCCAAGTTTACTTCTTCTTTTTTACCGTAAAGAGCTTTTGGTTCCAAGAAGATAACTGGGTTGTTGTCAAGGATAGATGATTTCAAGAGACCTTTTGCATCGTTAGCTGTACCAGGTGCAACCACCTTGATACCTGGAATATGAGTCAACCAAGCTTCAAGAGATTGCGAGTGCTGGGCAGCAGAACCGATACCTGAACCTGAAGCCACACGGAAGGTTACAGGTGTTTTCAAGCCACCACCAAACATGTAGTTTGTTTTGGCAGCCTGGTTAACAATTGCATCAAGGGCAATTGTGATGAAGTCCATGAAAGTCAAGTCAACGATTGGACGAAGGCCAGTTTGAGCCGCACCAACCGCAGAACCAGCGATTGCTGCCTCAGAGATAGGCGTGTCGCGAACGCGTTTTGGACCAAATTCGTCCAACATACCAACAGATGTACCGAAGTCTCCGCCGTAGATACCGACGTCTTCACCCATCAAGAATACTTTTTCATCCTTACGCATTTCTTCGCTTTGAGCCAAGTTAATCGCTTCACGCAAGGCCATTACTTTTGTTTCAGCCATTTTTTACTCCTAATTTATATCAATTTATCTTTACTGAACTAAGGAAAACCAAACAATTACAACGATGTAATTGTTTATTGTCCCAGCTTAAGACACCTTAGAATTGTACTCGAACTTAAGTAGGTAGTCTACCTTGGTGAACTACCCTAGTTTGACTTGCTATTTAGAACGTAGTCAAACTAATCACGTCACTTACGACACGGAGACTATTCAGCCGATATTGCTGAATAGACGAAGTTAGCTTCAAACATTTGGGAAATGTTTGGAGGTCTCCCAATAGGGAGAACTTTGTTCTCCTCCCGTAAGTAGGTAGTCCACCATAGTGGCTACCGTAGTTTGACTTGCTCTTTAGAGCTTAGTCAAACTTCTTACGTTAGTAGTTGGGTTCAGACTAGAGGCTTGGAAAAATAGATGAGCCATTAGTGATGTCCACATCACTAGCTGACTCCCTAATTTTTCTGTGCCTCTTTAACGTCTTCACAACTTAGAATTGTACTCGAACTAAGGACTGTGCGAAAAAGATAAATCAGCAGGAAATCCCAATTTCCTTGGCTGATTTCCTATTTTCGCTGTGTCCTTTTAACGTTCTCGTTACTTAATCTACAAACACGTCTTCGTAAGCTACTGAGATGTCTGGATCTGGGCTTTCTTGTGCGAATTTCACAGATGCTTCTACTTGTTCTGCCACTTGTGCTTCAATAGCATCCAATTCTTCGTCTGTCGCAATCTTGTTCTCTGTCAAGTATTTGCGGTATTTCTTAAGTGGGTCTTTTGCTTTCCACTCATTGACTTCTTCTTTAGTACGGTAAACACCTGCATCGGCAGTTGAGTGACCAAACCAGCGGTATGATTCAACTTCGACCATGGCTGGACCGTTACCTGCACGAACGTACTCGATGACTTCTTGCATTTTTTCATAAACGGCAATAACGTCGTTACCATCCTCAACATAATGACCTGGAATACCGTATGCTGCTGCACGTTGGTAGAGGTGAGGAATCTTAGTAGAATAAGAAATGTCAGTTGAAATACCGTAACGGTTGTTTGTAATGAAGAAGATAACTGGCAAGTTCCAAACAGCTGCCAAGTTCATTGATTCGTGGAATGAACCTTCGTTAGTAGCCGAATCACCTGAGAAGGCAATAACAATGTTATCTGTACCGAGGTATTGTTGCGTAAGGGCCGCACCCACCGCAAGGGCATAACCACCACCTACGATACCGTTTGAACCAAAGTTTCCTTTTTCAACGTTGGCCAAGTGCATAGAACCACCACGGCCTTTTGATGTACCAGTTGCCTTACCAGCAAGCTCAGCCATCATACCGTTGATGTCAATCCCTTTTGCAATAACGTGACCGTGACCACGGTGGTGTGAGAAGATGATGTCCTCATCTGTCAATCCAGCAATAGGTCCAACAGCCGCAGCTTCTTCACCGACTGAGAAGTGAGTCATACCTTGTACGAAACCGCGACGCACTAATTTGTTTAATTTCATATCAACATCACGGATTTGTTGCATTTTTAGGAACATATCCAAATGTTGTTCTTTTGAGATAGATACCATAATTTCCTCCAAAGGTTTTTCTCTTTCTGTACTATGATAGACCAATATTTCACAAATGGCAAATAATTGAACCGTTTTCTTTTTACAGAAATTTTCGTGAAAACCTTGATTTAGTGCGTTTTTTCACAATTTAGTCATAAACTACAAATTGCCCTTGAAATATTTTTCACAAACTTCATCTACTATTGAAAGCCAGTTCCCTTTTTGTTAATATATAGTTGGAGGTACTTATGGAATTTGATTTATTTCTTATGATTTGTAACTACATAGGCACTATTGCATTTGCTGTTTCGGGGGCCGTAAAAGGATTTAAGAAAAAGTTAGATATTTTTGGAATTAGCTTGCTCGGTATCATTACCGCCGTTGGTGGGGGAATTATTCGAGATACAATGGCCAATCGCATTCCTGCCGCCTTGACTGATCCTACAGCCATCTATTTATCTCTCGGAGTAGCGATTAGCATGTACTTGATTGTTATCAATCTAAAGCAGGACAAACCACTTGATAAGAAGATGATTCATTTCCTTTCCCAGACAAACCTTATCTTTGATGCAATCGGTCTAGCCATCTTCGCCCTCATTGGAGCCAGTACTGGCATCTCTCTCCAGCTAAACGCTCTAACCAGTGGTATTCTGGCAGCTTTGACAGGTGTCGGAGGCGGAATCGCCCGTGATTTACTCGTCAATGAAACACCTATTGTTCTTAAAGAAGATGTCTATGCTGTCCTTGCATTTTTCTCAGGAGTCCTCTATCATCTTTGCGTTGTAAATTGGAAATTACCACAAATTCCAACCTTCATCACTATTTTTACCATTTCTTTAATCATTCGACTATTGGTAATTAAATACAAAATCAATCTTCCCAACATGGAAAGCAAACGAAAGGTCTGAGTTCGTCAACTCAGACCTTTTTGTATTATTATTATTATTGATTACCAGCCACCGCGACCGCCTGGACCTGTATGAGTAATTTCTGTAATTTGTTCTCCATTTACAGTTACTGTGCCACCAGTGAATTCAACTGTACCGTCAAAGTCAAAGGCTGATGTTGGTGCTGTTACAGCAATAGTCCCCCCAGAAATGTAGAGGTTACCATTAGCATCAAAGGCATCTGTATCCCCACTACCAACCGCAACTTTCAAGTCACCACCAGTTACCTTGATATAGATATCAGATGAAGTTGTACTTGACGCGTTGATGGCATCATCTGAACCATAGACATCAATTGTACCACCGTTGATAGTGATATTAGTTCCTTCCAAGGCTTCTACTGATTCTGATACTGTAATGGTACCTCCGTCAATTGTCAAAGCCGTCTCCGCTTTAATACCATCATCACCTGCTTTTACAGTAATTTCACCACCTGTGATGGTTGTGTAACCTTTGGTCGTATCTGTATCATTTGTAGACTTGATACCGTCACCACCTGCGGTTACATTGATTGTACCACCGTTGATAGTGGTCGAATCTTTACCTCGGATACCATCGTCCACTGCAGTTACCTTGATAGTACCAGCATTGATTACCAAGTCATCTGTTGATACGATACCATCTTGGAAGTTGCCTTCAACGGTCAGGCTACCATTTCCTGTAATGGTCAAATCAGCTTCAACATGGATAGCCCCTTCAATATTGGTGTCTGTATGATTGCTGGTATTTTTCACTGTATTCGTCGTACCATCTTTGATTTCCAATTCAACATTGTCGGCATTAATAACATTGATTGCTGCTGTATCTGAACTTGAAATCTCAGCACCTGCTAGAATGATACGAACATTAGCATCTGTCTCAACCGTCACACCTGCAGTTGTTGAACCTGTCAAGATGTAGGTACCACCCTCAGTAATTTTTAAACCATCATTTGATAGTGTTACTTCTGTCGTTGGAAGGGCTGACCAGTCAATAGTTGACGAGCTTGAATCTGATGAAGTACTATTATTTGAAGTTGTCGCTACACTTGTCTGACTAGTTGCTACTGAGCTTGAAGTAGTCGTTGAACTTGAAGTAGATGAGCATGCTGCTAAGACACCAAGGCTCATAAGAGTAACACCAGAGTAAAGTAATTTTTTAAGATTTGTTTTCATAATGTAGATTCCTTTTCTTTCTTTAGGAAGTCGTATCCCTTCCTGATATGCTCCTAGTTTACCTTTCCTTCCTAAAAGAAAGATTAAAGATTGCCAAAAGAAAACTTAAAGTTCTTAGGAACTACAAAAGGCCGGGAAACCCAGCCTAGGAATAATCATTGATAAAATCTATAGCTTAACCCAATGCAAGCTTTTCAACTCAAGCAAGGGAGAAGTTTCAGGATTGGTATCTGATTCAGAAATCCGTTTTAAACCTGGAATCATCGCATTGTATTGATAAATGCGAAAAACACCAGCTCCTTCAAATAAGTACGTTCCATCCTGTAAAGGACGAAGTAGGGCGTTCGGTCCAATTTCAAATCCAAGATTGCGGAAATTATCCACCAAACGTAGACTCTCATCGGTAAGCTGAGTATAGAGGTCAATTAAGACATATTCTCCCGACTTGTCCAAAGCTAGAAGCAGCTCCTCTGTACCATCATGGTTGACATCATACAAACTATAAAATATGCCACTGTATTCTTGCCCCTGGCTAGTTAATAAGCTCAGATAACTACTGACCTCATCCTGGTTAATTGCCTCAGCAGGCTGCCCCATATTCGCTTGATAACGATCAATAACTGATTGGTATACTTCACTTAGCTCAGGAGTAGTCACTGAGGATGCTTGCGTCTCGGAGCTAGATGCTATTGTTGACGCTTGCTGCAAACTAGAACCATCTGAAACTTGGCTTGAAACACTAGAACTAGAACTCTCACCACCTTTTACCTGATTAGACTGACAAGCAGCTAATAGTACAACCGTGGACACTAACATCAGTTTACAAATAAATGTTTTCATAACTTCCTCCTGTGCTCTATCTTTGGTCTTAGTATAACATCTTTCCGAGGGCTTGTAAACGCCACCATATATAGTGAAGTGAATTAGAAACAGGATATATCTAAGTTTGTCAATTTGAGAACTCTAAAGTTATTTTAGGAGTGGGTTATTAACACTATAACCCAAAATCGTCCTTTTCTTAATTCAAGCCACTATATAAACAAAGCATCCGAGCCAGAAAAAGCCGAATGTTTCCATCCGACTTTTGTTGTTAATCTTTCTGTTCAAGAGCACGCAACATTTGATCAATTTTATTGCCGTACTCAATTGATTGGTCTTTTTCAAAGACCAAATCCGGAATTTTATAAAGAGTTAACTTACGACCAAGTTCTCTCTTAATAGTCCCCGTCGCTTTTTCAAGACCCGTTTGTGCTTTTTGATTATCGGATGCCAAATTACTCATGATTGTGTAGTAAACCTTGGCCATTGACAAATCGCCGACCATCTGAACATCTGTAATGGTCACTCCCTGCACACGTGGATCACGAACTTTCTTTTGTAAAATCTCATTGACTTCGCGCTTGATTTCCATCCCGACACGGTCTGTACGAAAATGATTCGCCATATTCTTTCCTTTCTTAGATGATAGAAAAGCTGAGTTTCCCCAGCTTGAATAATCCAAGTAGATTAAAAACTATTGCTTTAAAATCTACTAAAATCTATTAAATTATCACTTCCTCGACAAAATCACTTGTCTATGACTTTGACAGTGAGAAAATATTATTTTTTGATTTCTTCCATGATGTAAGCTTCAATGGTATCATCAACTTTCAAGTCGTTGTAGTTCTCAATCATCAAACCACCCTCTTGGGCATTACCAACTTCTTTCACGTCATCTTTATAGCGTTTCAAACTAGCTAGTTTACCATCAAATACTACAACACCATCACGGATAACTCGAACACTTGAATCACGGGTAACCTTACCACGTACGACCATGAAACCACCGATCGTTCCAACTTTGGATACCTTGAAGGTTTCACGAATGATTGCCTCACCAATGATTTTTTCTTCATATTCTGGATCAAGCATACCTTTCATGGCATCTTCCATCTCTTCGATAACCTTGTAAATGATGCTGTGAAGACGTACTTCAACATCATCTGCTTCAGCTTGGCTACGCGCTTCAGCTGTTGGACGAACGTTGAAACCAATCACAAGAGCATTTGAAGCTTCCGCAAGAGTAATATCTGATTCATTGATAGCACCAACTGCAGAGTGGACGATATTGACACGTACTCCCTCTACTTCAATCTTTTGAAGCGATGATGCAAGAGCCTCAACTGAACCTTGTACGTCAGCCTTGATAATCACATTAACTGACTTAACCTCACCTGCTTTAAGGGTATCAAAGAGGTTTTCAAGACTAACTCGTTGCGTTGCTTGACGCTGTTTAAGAAGAGCACGTTTAGCACGTTCTTCACCTGCTGCACGCGCAGATTTTTCATCTTCATAGACCGCAAAATGATCACCAGCCATCGGTGTTTCGTTCAAACCAGTAATCGAAACCGGTGTAGATGGTCCAGCCACCTTGACACGACGACCTAAGTCATTGGTCATAGCCCGAACACGTCCGAAGGTATTTCCGACAACGATTGGGTCTTGAACATTAAGTGTCCCTTGTTGAACGAGGAGGGTTGCAACCGCACCTTTCCCTTTATCCAAATGCGCTTCGATAACTGTACCAATCGCACGAACAGTTGGGTCTGCCTTCAGTTCTTGGATTTCAGCAACCAAAAGAACAGTTTCCAACAATTCATCAATGTTTTGGTTAAACTTAGCTGAGATTTCTACAAATTCAGATTCTCCACCCCAAGCGGTTGAGATAACACCGTGCTCAGCCAATTCACCGATGACACGCTCTGGGTTTGCACCTGGCTTGTCAATCTTGTTGATAGCTACAATGATTGGCACATTAGCTGCTTTTGAGTGGTTGATAGCCTCAATCGTTTGTGGCATGACACCATCATCTGCAGCAACGACTAGGATGGTCAAGTCGGTAACAGATGCACCACGTGCACGCATAGAAGTAAAGGCCGCGTGTCCTGGAGTATCCAAGAAGGTAATTTTCTTACCAGCTTCCTCAATTTGGTAGGCACCGATATGCTGTGTGATACCTCCAGCTTCTCCAGTAGCAACACGAGAATTACGTAGGGTATCCAACAAGGTTGTTTTACCATGGTCAACGTGTCCCATGATAGTCACAACAGGTGGGCGTTCTGTCATCTCTTCTTCATTGAGGTAACCCTCTTCTACGAAGAAACGCTCAATATCTGCGTTATCGACCTCTACCTTTTCTTTCGCTTCAATACCATAATCAACCATGAGGAGTTCGATAGTATCTCCATCCAAAGATTGGTTTTGAGTCGCCATAACTCCCATAAGGAAGAGTTTTTTCACAATTTCAGCAGGTTCACGTTTGATCCGTTTTGCAATTTCTGCGACGGTCATGCCAGCAGTGTATTCAAATTCAGTTGGCAATTCGTGGAACTTGCGTTCTGTGACAGGTTTGGCAGGTTGGTTAGCCTTGCCTTTTTTATTTTTCTTGTTGTTATTCCAGTTACTTGTTCTTTGATTTCTCACTTGATTTTGACTATTTCGATTTCTTTGTTGTTTCCGTGGACCATCTTCTTCGTCACTATTAAAGTCACGTTTTTTATCTGGTCGAGCTTGTTTCTTACGACGGGTATCTACAGTAGTTTCTGCAACTTGCTCTGGTACCGATGCAACAGGTGCAGGCTTCACAAATGATTTGCTTTCCACAACCGGTTCTTCAAACTTAATTTCTTTTGGCTTCTTAGGTTGCTTTTTAGCTTCCTGAGCCTGACGAAAACGTTCTTCACTGGTACGAGCATACTCCGCATTTTGTTCTGCTTTCAAAGCAGCAGCACGCGCTTTGAAGTCAATTTTAGGTCCTGCTGGTTTTGCAGCCTCTCTTTGTTCAAAGCGAGCTGACCGACCTGAACGGTTATCACGATTATCGCGACGGTCCCCAAAACGATTGTCCTTTCGTTTATCTGAACCCTGTTCACGTCTATTATCGCGACGGTCATTGCGGTCGTTATTTGGACGACTTTGACCTTGTTGACGGTTGTCACGACGGTCTTGGTTTTGTTTGCCTTGACCACCTTTACCTTGTGCTCGCTTAGCAGCCTGCTCTTTGGCACGCGCTTCCCGTTCTGCCTTAAAGTTTCGACTCTGTGGACGATGTGGAGCTGATTGTACTGCGCTTGCCGCAACTTCTTCTTTTACTACTGGCTGTGTTTCCTTAGCTTTTTCTACCTTAGCTGTTTCCACTTTTGGAGTTTCATCAACCTTCTCAGGCTGGCTAACTTTTGCCGCAACTTTAGTTGCCTCTGATTTTTGTCCCCCAAAGCTTTCTGCAAGGCGTTTAGCACTTGCTTCATCTACGCTTGAAGCATGACTTTTGACTTCAAAACCCAATTCTTGAGCCTTAGCAACAACTTCCTTACTGCTTACGCCTAATTCACGGGCTATTTCATTCAATCTCTTCTTAGACAATGCCTTGTCCTCCTGTTCTATTCCATAATAGACCTCATCTTCTTTGTAAATCCAGCGTCTGTCACTGCAAGAACTTTTCTAGCCTTGCCGACAGCTGCACTCAATTCCAGTGTTGAAAACACTGTTACAACTTCTACTTGATAGGTATGACTTTTATCTGTTACTTTTTTACTTAAATTTCCAGCAGCATCTTCGGCTAAAAACACCAACTTTGCCTGCCCTTTTTGAATAGCTTCAACAACCAGGTCCTCACCCGAAACCAGGCGACCAGCTCGCTGGGCTAAACCTAATAAATTTAAGATTTTCTGTCTCTTATTCGAGTCCAAGTTCTCTCCTCTTGATCTTATGATCAACATAGGCAATTAATTCATCGTAAAATTCTTCGGCTACTTCCATACTAAAGGAACGATCGAAGACTCGACGTTTCTTAGCTTGGCTTGCCTCATCATTGTCAAGCTTGATGTAAGCTCCACGACCATTTGCCTTGCCTGTTGGATCGATAAATACTTGACCTTCTTTATTTTTTACAATACGGAGCAAATCCCGTTTGTCGATGATTTCACCGGACACCACAGACTTGCGCAAGGGTATTTTTCTAGCTTTTGCCATGGTTGCTCCTTTTGCCTTATTCTTGTTCTTCTGCGACTTCTTCTACAACTTCGTCTGTTGCATATTGAGTTGCTTCAAAAGCTTCATACTCCGATGCTGACTTGATGTCGATACGGAATCCTGTCAAATGCGCTGCCAAACGAACGTTTTGACCACGACGACCAATTGCCAATGATAACTTATCATCTGGTACAACGACTGTAGCATGCTTACCATCTTCCGTATCAAACAATACTTGGTCAACTTCAGCAGGTGCAAGCGCATTGTAGATAAATTCCGCTTCATCTGCTACCCACTCGATAACGTCAATATTTTCCTCAGTAGGAATCATACGGTCATTCTTAGCATCATAACGAGCTGGGTGGAACTTGCTGGTGATTTTCTTAATATTTGAACCACCACGACCAACGATAGTACCAATAGCATCTACGTTTGGATTGTGGCTACGAACAGCCACTTTCGTACGGTCTCCAGCTTCACGGGCAACACTCATGATTTCAACTGTTCCATCGTATACTTCTGGAATTTCCTGTTCCATGAGACGTTTGATCATTTCTGGATGGCTACGGCTGACAAATACATTAACACCACGACCATTGTCTTCTACCTTGTAGACATAGACTTCAATGCGATCATGAGATTGGAAAACCTCACCAGGAATTTGGTCTTGTTTTGACAATTGTGCTTCAATCGTACCAAGGTTGACATAGATAAAGCGATTATCAAAACGCTCTACCGTACCTGACATAATCTCATTTTCATGTTGCTTGTAAGTATTGAAGGTAATGGCACGCTTTTGTTTGCGCATCTTTTCCATGATGGTCTGTTTAGCTGATTGAGCAGCTACACGTCCAAATTCTGCTGGGTCTTCTTGGAATTTAATTTTGTCACCCATTTCATAAGCTGATGAAATAGCCAAGGCATCTTTTAGACTAATTTCTAGTCGGCTATCAAATACTTCATCTACTACTTCACGAACAGTAAATACATGGAAATCGCCTTTTTTCTCGTCAAATTCAATCACTGCTGATTCTGATTGACCATAACGGCGTTTATAAGCTGAACGAAGCGACTCTGTAACTGCATCAATGATATCCGCTTTGTTAATACCCATGTCTTCCTCTAAAATACGGAAGGCTTCTAGCATTTCTTTACTCATGTTGTTTTCCTTTTGCGCTCAAAAGGTCCTTTCTTAAAGTCTAATATCTTTATAAAATACTCATGAAAGAGCATTATAACTTAACAGCCAAACGGGCCTTAGCCACCGTCTGGTAAGGAATAGTCACTTCCTTCTTACGAGTTTTATCCATATACTCCATAATCAGGTCTGTTCCATCAAAGGAGAGCAACGTTCCTTCAAAAACCTTGATTTTATCAATTGCCTGATAGAGCTTGACATGGATGTACTTTCCAACCGCCTTCTCAACAGCATCTGCCGTTTTTAAAGGACGTTCCAAACCTGGACTTGTTACCTCCAGCATGTATTGGTCTGGAAATGGGTCTGGTTTGATAGTGTCCAAAATCGGACTGATCTTTTCGGATAAATCTGCCGTATCTTGAAGGGAAATTCCACCCTCCTTATCGACAAAAATCGATAGGACATAGTCACCGCCCATTTTACCATATTCCACATCTACCAACTCGTAAGGAGTTTGAATAGCGGGGGTAATTGCTGCTGTGACCAATTCAATAATTGATGACATAAACACCTCCTATTTTTATAGTCGCTAGAAATACATTACTCAAATAGTTCGCACTATCCAGGACTCTCTATTTCCTTTGACAGTAAACTCCCTTGTACTATCCTTCATTCTATATACAGAAATCCGTGTACAGGGAAAGGGTTGACTGACGCCAACCCCTTTTCTCATTATTCACTTACACTATTCTATCATATCTATCCCTATTTGTAAAGGAAAAAGGTATCTGTTAGACCTCTCCTCATTTTCCACTAAGGGAATTATTGAAACTGTGCTTCCACACGATAGATGACTTGACCCTTGTTTGAGAATTTCTCCTCATACTCTGTCATAACATTGCCTTCCAAACCATCCGCATGCAAATCTAGCCAAACTTGCTTCAAGACCATGCCATATTGAGAAAAACTAGCCAGGCTATACTCAAACAGACCACGATTATCTGTTTTGAAGTGGATTTCTCCCTTCTCAGGTAGGATTTCCTTGTAGGTATCCAAGAATGACTTGTAGGTCAAACGGCGTTTCTCATGACGTTTCTTAGGCCATGGATCTGAAAAATTCAGATAAAGCTGATCTATTTCTGCCGGTGCAAAATAGTTGGTCAAACTCGAACCATCCACCTGCAATAATTTTATATTTGGTAAGCCAGCTTCAAGCACACGGTCCAAGGCATAGCTTAACACGGTCATTTGAATATCAATACCAATATAGTTAATATCTGGATTTTGCGCAGCCATACCAGTGACAAAGCGACCTTTACCAGAACCAACTTCTATGTGGATAGGATTATTGTTTCCAAAAATCTCTGCCCATTTCCCCTTACACTCCTCTGGATTGGAGATAACATACTGGGGATTGTTTGCTAGAAGCTCACTCGCTCCCTTACGATTTCTAACTCTCATACTTCCTTATAGAAACTCTGACGAAATTGCCGTAGAGCATAAATTTCTTTATTTGCAGCCAAAACATTGTAGCTTTCTACATGCTTAGCAATTTGGTTTAGATAGCCAAGCTGGCCATACCAATAAACCTTATTTAATACTGTGCTGTTATATTTGTAGCCATAAGCCCGAAGCCACTCTTCCCAGGACTGACGAGGAATATAATGCGTCAAAATATAGGCAACATCCAACATCCGATCCGTTACACAAGCTGTCTCCCAATCTGTCAAATACACCAAACCAGACGTCGTTTCTACCCAGTTACTATGATGCAAATCTCCGTGAACAAATGTTGCCACCTCTTGACGGAATCTTGGTAGATTATTCAATAAATCTTGACAGATAGATTGCAGATAAGAATTCTGTCCCAATCTAGTTGGAGCCTCTTTTTGCCAACGATAAACCAAATCCTGAGGTTCCATATAGGTATAATTCATCTGCAAAGCCTGATTGAGCAAAATGCGAGAATAGTGCATTCTCACCAGTATTTGACGAATCTGTTTACTAGTCATATCTTGACGCTCCAAGGTACGACCATTCAACCACTCCTGCTCTACACGATGCCCCATTCCTACTTCACGATTTGCTGACAAAACGGGTGGTGTAATTTGCTCACGCGCAAGAGCAGACACTATCGGAGGCATCTCATACTTCACAAAGACTGGCGTTCCGTCTGACCGTAGGCCTTTAAACGCTTTGCCACTATTTCCTGCAATAGACTGTAATTGTAGCCCACTGGTATCAAACTGCATGCCTTTCCTCCTTTAAAAATTCCTTACTATTTTACTAATTTTCGTCTATTTAGTCAATCAATTTTTTTAATTTTAGAGGCAAATATATTTCGTGCAAGAAAATCCCCACGAGAAGTAAGACGACTACCATCGCATTCTCTTTAGAAAATAGCAGAGCAAAGCCCAATTCCACTACTAATAGACTATATAAAATTACTCTAAGCAAATTCTGAAGACCGATTTTCTTGGAATCTTTCTCCAAAGGATACAGTTGTGTTACATATTGATAATCATAATGCTTGTAAAGCCCCAACAACTGGAAGACAAGCAAATAATGAAAGACTAAAACTAGGCCGATGGATAACCACGATTCTTCAATGGCAAATAGGGACAAAATCGCCAACAACAGTAGACGTATCGTCAAGCCCAAGTAGTCTCCTGAACGCAAGAAAGCCCGTAAGTAGAGATAAAACCAAGTCTGTCTCGACTTGACAAGACGCAAGATTCCATTGAGATAGCTTCTCGGTTTAACACTCGTACTGATTCCTTTAACCGTCGTAAATAAGGCAAAGAAACGTAAAATAGACTGTTTCCTTTTTTGTTCATCTTGAATAGCCTTAGACCAGTCCAATACTCCCTGTGACTGATAAGCCACTAATTGGCGCTTGACAAAAAGACATTTTAAAACCAACAAAGTAAGAAGACCAGCTACAATCATCCACACCGGTAAACCCAGTTTCAAATAGATTGGTAACAAAACAAGCTGAACCACCACCTGTATAGAGGACCAAAACAAGACCGTGCGTCTGGCTGCAACCTCGAGTCCTTGCAGAATGTCTTTTTCCTTAGTCAATAGGAAGATTTGATCAGCTTCTTCTAGATAAGTCGCAATTCTTCCGGACACTAGTACCAGTAGACTGATTGCAATAACCACAAAAACAATCGGCAACGGATTCTCAGGGAATGACAACAATAATTGACGATATTGCAAACTCAAAAAGCCTAATAAAACCATGAGAACCAAAACAAAATGGTCATTCAGAACATAACGCAGATACTTGGAACAACGATTTAAAAAATCTAGTCGGCGTTGTTGAAACAATTCTTTCATCCAGCCACTCCTTCTTGCGTCAAGGCCAGATAAATTTCATTCAGACTTGCACCATCCATACCAAATGCGCTTTGTAGCTCCTCCAAATTTCCAGTTGCACGAACCTGTCCCTGATGTAAAATCACAAAAGAGTCGCACATTTTCTCAGCTGAGTCAAGAACGTGAGTGGACATGAGAATGGAAGTGCCCTTAGATTTTTCTTCCTCCAAAAGAGCGATTAAATCAGAGATAGCCACAGGGTCTAATCCCAGAAAAGGCTCATCAACAATCAACAGACTCGGCTCCACCATAAAAGCACAAATAATCATGACCTTCTGCTTCATTCCCTTTGAAAAATTGACAGGAAACCAGTCCAATTTCTCATCCAAGCGAAACAGTTTTAACAAGTGCTCAACACGTCCCCAAGCTTGCTCCCAGGATAAATCATAGGCCATTGCTACCACTTCCAAGTGCTCTTTGAGGGTTAGTTCTTCATACAAACTTGGTGTTTCGGGGATAAACCCAATCTTCTTCCGATAATTTTCAGCCCCTTGTAGCAAAGTTAGGCCGTCAATTGCAATCTGTCCTTGATAAGGTGTCAAAAGACCGATAATTTCCTTAATAGTTGTTGATTTCCCTGCACCATTTAAACCAATTAGACCAACTAATTGGCCATCCTCAACGGTAAAAGATACATCTTTCAAAACTGGGATATTGACATATCCTCCAGTTACATTTTTTACTTCTAACATACATTTCTTCCTACAATTTGATATAATTATTATAACAAAAATCCTAGAAAGAGGTTGCCATTATGTCGGATTGTATTTTTTGCAAAATTATCTCTGGAGAAATACCAGCTTCAAAAGTCTACGAAGATGACCAAGTATTAGCCTTTTTAGACATCACTCAGGTCACAAAAGGACACACATTGGTTGTTCCTAAAAAACACTACCGAAACGTGCTTGATATGGATAAAGAAGCTGCAGCCACACTCTTTTCTGTTGTGCCAACCATCGCTCGTCAGTTAAAAGAAAAACTTGGAGCTAGTGGTCTAAACATCGTTAATAATAACGAGGAGGACGCTGGGCAAACCGTCTTTCATACACACATCCATCTCTTACCACGCTTTAACAATCAAGATGGATTGAGCATTCAATTTAAAGCCAACGATCCTGACTTCCCAGCCCTGGCTCAACTGGCACAAGATCTCTATCTAGGAGAATAATATGAAACTTCGTAATATCATTTTAGCCGTAAGCGCCGCTACCGCCAGCTTCCTTGCAGTCACACATCGGGATAAAATCGCTAAAGAAGTACAGGAAACCAAACAACTTCTATCAGATATTCAACTGAGCAAGAACAATATTCAGGAACAACTTGCCATTATCCAAAGTTTTCAAGAACCCTTGCAGGAAATGACTTCTGACTTACAATATAAGACTCGAGTCTATCAGCAAAGTATTGCAGGAAACTTGGAAGAAATCCAACAGATTCTCAAAAAATACCAGAATAAGAATAGCACAAGACTAGGCAAAAAGCCCAGCACTGCTTCTCAAAGTTAGTGTCAACGTCTCAGCGCAGTGGTTGATTGGGTTTAACAGTCCAGTGGACTATTCGTACCTGAGCCTGAAAACAAAAAAGCGAAGTACATCAGCTGGTCACCTAGAAATAAGAAAGCATTGAGTTATGCCTGCGGCTCATTGCCTCATACTAAAAGCCTATAAAAATAGAGGTTGCAAACAACCTTTATTTTTATAGGCTTTTAGTACTCGCTCGTCAAAGTATAGTCGAATGAATTAGCTTTCAGACAAGGAACTGAGGTGCAGGCTGTACTATAGTACAGCAAGCCGAAAGTGACGATGTATCAAAGTTAATTCAAATGACTATAATAAAAGAAAAACTGAATGACAACATTATTGTGACCCGTTTTCATCACCGAGTACTGGCTCTGTTGAAAAATCGGTTACCTGCTCTTCTGTTGTCACAGTCGTAGTAGCCGATGGACTCCCTATTTCTGGATCCAAGCTTTCTGCCCATGGACTTGCTTCTAACAGCAAGAGATTTGTATATACATCATAAACGTTTATTGGACTTGGCAATCCCATCTGTCCTTCGTAGACCTTCACGTTTGTGACTAAGTCGGTCTTTTCTTCTAAGCCGATAGATTTTTTCAAAATATTTTGCATTTCCAATAGATGTTCACTGGTTGGTAATTGATAATAGATTTCATCAACCATTTGGTCCACACCGCGCAACTGATAGGAATTCAACTTAGAGACCGAGTCTTTATAACCCAGGAGGCTTGGAATTGTCGCAGGACTAATCTCAATGTTGGTTCGCATATTATTGGAGATGGCGGTCAGAATCTTCTTATACTGCGTCAAACCATCTAACTGGAGGAGTTTTTTTATAATAGCCGTGATAACTTCTCGTTGGCGTCTCTGACGTCCGATATCCCCCTCAGGATCATCATAGCGCATCCGAGCATAAACCAGCGCCTGATCCCCATTTACTAACTGTTTCCCCGGCTGAACAATAGAGGTGTATGCAGGCTCATGTTCCGAAATGGATATAGGGAAGCCAAGAGTATTGTTTACCTCAATACCTCCAACCGCATCAACAAGCTCAATCAGACCATCCATATTTATTTCGATATAGCGGTCAATGTTAATATCCATCATCTTTTCGATCGTGGCAATGGCCATCGGTGCCTGTCCGTAGCTATAAGAATGATTTAGTTTTTCAACCGTTCCTGAAGACTCCCCATTCGCTTCTGCAATCTCGACCATAATATCACGAGTCAAGCTCATCATATTGGTTTCCTTAGTCTTAGGATTAACAGTTACCAAAATCATCGAATCACTACGACCACCCTCCCAATCTCCCCCACGGGTTGCTTGGTCCATATCCACCCCCATCAGTAGGATGGTTAGGGGCTCTGTCGCATCAATAGGAGTGATTTCTTTTTCTCCATCTAGCTGCTTATAGGTTTTTGAAATAGTACCTGTAGAAAAATTTAACAAGCTGGCTCCATATATTAAGCCGGCACCTAGTGTTAAACCAACAATAGCCAAAGACATTAAGAATATTTTTTTTCCAATTGTCATACTTCACCAATTAACTTGCCCATATAATAAAGATCAAGCCATTCTCCTTCATCTGTTCTAGCCCCACGTATCTGGGTTCCTTCAATGTTGAATCCTAGTTTTTGGTATAAATGTACTGCCGCCTGATTGCGAACCTGAACCGTTAATTCCAAACGTTTCAATACATCCATTTCCTCTGCCCAATGCAATACTTCCTCCAGTAAAATCGTCCCTAGACCGTGACCCCAATAGGCTTTTTTTACTGCAATAAAAATATTTCCGATATGGCTAATGCGAAACTGCTTAGAGGACTTAACAGAAATTGCGCCGACGACTTCCGAACCAACCTTAGCCAACAGGCACAATTCACGAGGATTTTCGATTCCTGCTTCGAAGATGGTCTCCATTTCATCAACACTAAATCGAAAACCAGTCTCATCCATGACCAGATAATCCGTTTCTCTAGCAACTTGATTCATAAAATCAATAAAAGCTGCTACATCAGCTGGTTCAGCTTCACTAAAATACACTTCTTTTTCAGACATTTTGGAACTCCTTCGCTAAATCGCTACTTTGAGCCCCGTGAGATTCGACTGTCAATCGTCGACCATCTCCCTCTTTCTCTATACGAATGAGCAAATAGTCATCAAACAGACTGACATCCAGTAATTCTCCCCACTCGATAACCGTTAGACCACCTCCATAAAGAAAATCATCCAAATCAATCGAGTCAGGATCATCTCCAATTCGATAAACATCTAAGTGATAGAGTGGCATGGTCCCCTCATACTCTCGAACAATCGTATAAGTAGGACTCTTAATCATCTGTTCAATTTTTAAACCCTTGGCCAAACCCTTGGTCAGAGTTGTTTTCCCAGCACCCAAATCCCCTGATAATACTAGAACTTGATTTGGCTTACAGGCTTTTCCAATTCTCTCACCAATGGCAATCAATTCATTTTCATTCTGACTATACATGTCTTTAATTATACCATAGCCCCAGTAGTTTGTCATAGGTCTACTGGAAATTGTAGACAAGTCGACAGAAAAAATCGCAAGCCCGAGCCTGCGATTTTGTTTATTCTACGCTGAAAAGATATGGGTAGACTGGTTGATTTCCTTGATGGATTTCGACCTCGACATCTTCAAATTGTTCTTCTAGCTGTTCAGCAAGAGTTTGAGCCAATTCTTCATTACCATCTTCACCGATATAGATCGTCACGATTTCGCTGTCTTCATCCAGCATTTTCTCAAATGTAGCGACAAGTGTTTCCATCATATCTGGATTAGAAACCACAATCTTGCCATCAACCATACCAAGGTTGTCATTCTCATGGATTTCAAGACCATCGATGGTTGTATCGCGGACCGCAGTTGTCACGCTACCACTTTTCACCTCTGCGAGAGATGCCGTCATCGCTTCAAAGTTGCTTTCCAAATCACGACTTGGATCAAAAGCAAGTAAGCTAGTAAAACCTTGTGGTAGGGTCTTAGTTTCCACAACCTTAACCGCAACTTCTGCAACTTCAGCAGCCGTCTGAGCAGCCATCAAGATATTTTTGTTATTTGGCAACAAGATGACATTGCGGGCATTGACCAATTCAATAGCATTGACAAAATCTTCTGTTGATGGGTTCATGGTCTGACCCCCTGAAATCACATAGTCAACACCTTGTGATTTGAAGATTTCTGTCAAACCTTCCCCAGCAGCTACCGCAATAATAGCATACTCTTTTTGTTCAGCCGGTTTTTGGAAACTTTCTTCTTTCTCAACCTGAGCTTCATGTTGCTCACGCATATTGTCCACTTTTACCTTGACCAAGCTACCATATTGAAGACCCGCTTGCATGACCAAACCTGGATCTTCTGTATGGACATGGACTTTAACGATTTCATCATCGTTGACCACAAGGAGGGAATCCCCAAGGTCGTTAAGGTAGTTACGGAATTCTTCATAATCAAAGTCCTTGACATAAGTAGGACCCTGGCGAAGAGCTACCATGATTTCTGTACAGTAACCAAAGGTAATATCTTCAGTCGCTACATGACCTGCAACTGACTTGTGGTGCTCAGCATTGATCATTTCAGACATAACAGCAGGTGTCGCCTCAAAATCTTCCGAAGCAATATACTCGCCCGTCAAAGCTGACAAGAAGCCTTCATAAATGTAAACAAGACCTTGTCCACCTGAATCGACAACGCCAACTTCCTTCAAGACTGGAAGCATCTCTGGCGTTTTCTTAAGAGCACGATTAGCACCGTCAAGGGTGGCACGCATGACCTCAACCGCATCATCAGTCTCTTCTGCCTTTTTCAAAGCTGCAGTGGCTGCCCCACGCGAAACAGTAAGAATTGTACCTTCAACTGGCTTCATAACGGCTTTATAAGCCACTTCTACACCATGTTGAAAGGCTTGCGCCAAATCCTTACCGTCCAATTCAACCTTGCCTTTAACAGATTGACCAAAACCACGGAACAATTGCGACGTAATAACACCTGAGTTTCCACGAGCTCCCATCAACAAGCCCTTAGAAAGAATTTGCGCAACTTCTCCAACAGTAGAAGCAGACTTATCTGCTACTTCTTTAGCACCATTAGTAATAGTCATCCCCATGTTGGTACCAGTATCCCCATCTGGAACAGGGAAAACATTGAGTGAGTTCACATATTCGGCTTGTTTATTCAGACGAGTTGATGCTGCCTGCACCATTTCTTGAAATAAACTAGTTGTAATTTTAGACACAATTATTCTCCTACGACTTTGATATTTTGGATAAAGACATTGACGGCATCTACAGAGATACCTAGTTGATTTTCCAAGTTGAACTTAACGCGTTCTTGGATGTTGCGAGATACTTCACTGATTTTTACACCGTAGCTCATCACAGTATAAACATCGACTGCAATGCGACCATCTTCCAAGGTCTTAATCACAACACCTTTAGAATAATTTTCTTTTCTCAAAAGTGCTTGAAAATTATCCTTGATCGCAGACTTACTAGCCATCCCAACAACACCGAAAATCTCAGTCGTAGCACCGCCAACAACTGTGGCAATCACGTCATCAGTCAATTCAATTTGGCCGTCTTTAGTATTGATTTTAACAGTCATAATTCGTTACCTCAAATAGTTTTATCACTCCATTTTACCACATTTTCTGCTTTCTGTAAAAAACAAGCTTGTTACATCGGATTTTACAAAAAAAGAGTTCCCAAAGGAACCCTTTTCACAATTAACCTAAACGCTGTTTAGCATCTGCTGCACGTTGGAAAGCTTGTCCAACATAGTTGATACAGAGCATCATCACAAGGATGAAGATAGCTGCTGGCAACCAAATCCATGTCTTGTTTTCCAAAATATCTGCATTGCGGGCATTGGCAATCAAGGTACCCAAACTTGGTACTGTTGATGGTAGACCGAAACCAAGATAAGTCAGCGATGTCTCAATACCGATATTTCCCGCAAAGTTCAAGGTCAAGTTGACGATAATCAATGAACTTAAGTTTGGTAAAATTTCACGGAACATAATCATGAAGTCGCTTGTTCCCAATGTTTTTGATGCATTGACATAATCCAAGCTTGCCTCTGACAAAGTCCTTGTACGGAATAGACGAGCCTTGGCCGTCCAATAAAAGGCACTCATGATGAGAATGAAGTGATAGATCGTATAGTTCTTGATAACTGTCACGAACACAATGATCAACATAGTCACTGGCAAAATCATGATGAAATCGACAATACGCATCAAGAATCCGTCCAAACGACCACCGTAATAACCAGAAATCAGACCGATAGAGATACCAACAATACTAGTAATAATCGTAATGGTAAAACCGATAATGATCGAGTTACGAGCACCGATAATCAGCTGACCAAAGATATCTTTACCACCTTCATCTGTCCCCAAGATATAGCCATTAACACCTGGTTCCAAGTAACGTCCCAAAAGGTTGACTTTCATAACTTGTTCTTGATCCAACAGAAGCGCTCCGATAAAAACTGCCAAGAGAACCGTCACTAAGATAATTAATGAGGTCAATGCAAGTCGATCCTTCATAAACTCCCGCGCGATGACACGGAAGCCACCTGGAGGAGTTGAAGCAGATTGTACTTGTTTTTTATTTTCTTTACTCACCTTACTCCTCCTTCTATTTCACACGGATACGTGGATCCACGATACTCATGATAATATCTGAAATCAATGTCCCCAACAAGGTACCCATACCAAATATCAACAACAAAGCCAAGATGACACTATAGTCACGACTAGAAATAGAGTTATAGAATAACTGACCGATACCTGGATAAGTGAAAATATTTTCAATGAAGATAGAACCACCAATCAATCCTGTCAATTCATAGCCCAAGAAAGATGCAATTGGCAAGATAGAATTACGGAAGATATGACGGTTATAAACAACTCTCTCAGGAACACCTTTGGCACGAGCTGTACGAACATAGTCCTGACTCTTCGCATCGATAATCCCCGTACGAAGATATTGAATAGTGACTGTTGTTGACAAAATTGCCATTGTAATCGCTGGAAGAATCATATGGTGCAAGCGACTGAGAATGGCTGCAAATCCTTCTACACCACCGTCAATCGACCCACGTGTTGGGAACCAACCCAAACTAAAGCCAAACATCCAAAGCATAAGGATGGCAAAAACGAAAGTTGGAGTTGAAAATGTCAAGAAGTTATACACGCCAATGATTTTATCTGCAAGCGAGTTTTGGTAACGACCTGCAATCATACCTAAAGGAAGGGCAATCAAATAAGTCAACACCATCGTCAATAAAGACAACCAAATAGTGTTGTTTAAACGTTGCATGATGACATCAACAACTGGTTGTTTAAAAATAACACTCTGACCAAAATCTCCTTGCAAAAGATTGCCTACCCAGCGGAAATACTGAACAGGGATTGGGTCATAGTAACCTGCCGCAATCCGTTTTTGTTCAATGATTGCTGGATCAATATTGGGGTCAATCAATCCTGTAAAGGGATCCCCCGGCATCATCTTCGCAACAAAGAATGCAATGACACTCAGAATGATAATCTGAGGAATCATCATGAGCAAACGTCGTAATACTGTTTTCCACATCTTAGTTCTTACCTCCTTCTGGAAGGGCTACTTGATGAGTTGCTGAAAAAGCTTTCAAATCGTACACACGACCGTTTTCATCATAGTACTGACCTTGTTTTTCTTGGTACTCCTTCTCTGCAGCCAAACGTTTTTCCTTATTTTTCAAACGATTTACTGGATCAATTGATGGAATCGCTGACAAGAGACGTTTGGTGTAGATATGCTGTGGATTGTTATAAATATCATTTTTATTTCCAGTTTCTACGAAACGACCACGATACATGATGAACAACTCATCACACATATGTTGCACCACTCCAAGGTCATGGGAAATAAATAGATAACTAAGTTTGAACTCATCCTGAATGCGTTTCATATAGTTCAATACCTGCGCTTGAACAGACAAGTCTAAGGCAGAAACAGGCTCATCGGCAATTATCAAACGAGGATTACTTGCCAAGGCACGTGCCACGCCGATACGCTGACGCTGACCTCCAGAAAACTCATGCGGATATTTAATTAAGGCTTCTTCATTTAGACCAATTGTATCCAAGAGCTGAAGAACTTTTTTCTTTTCTTCATCTGGTGAAAGTCGGTCAAAGTTTCGAATTGGTTCTGCAATGATGTCCAAAATACGTTTTTTCGGGTTAAAACTTGAAAGAGAATCTTGGAAAATCATTTGAACATCACGATTAAAGTTTCCTTTTTTACCACGTGATTTGTTGGTTACATTTTGTCCTTCATAGATAATCTGACCAGAAGTGGCACGCTCTAAACCGATAATTGCCTTACCAATGGTCGATTTCCCAGAACCTGACTCACCTACCAAACCATAGGTTTTTCCTTCTTCAAACTCAATATTAACGCCATCGACAGCATAGACATGATCCGTCACACGGTTAAAGAAGCCACTACGAATTGGATAATGGACTTTTAAATCTTTTACTTCAATAAATCCCACTATTAGGCCTCCCCTTCAAAATAGAATGTCTCATGGCAGGTACAACGAACAAAGTGATTTGGACCTACCTCGTGCATGCTCGGATTCTCTTCATGAGCCTCTGCTCCAATCCACGGAATACGTGGAGCAAAACGGCAACCCTTACGAACCATTTTTGTAATCGGCGGCACAATACCTTCAATAACATGAAGATTGCCTCCTTCGCTACCTGATTGAGGATTTGACTTCAAGAGCGAACGTGTATATGGATGTTTTGGATTGGTAAAGAGTTCTTCTACTGGCGCTACTTCGACAAACTGACCACCGTACATGACAGCCACACGATCAGCAGTCTCTGCAACTACTCCCAAGTCATGGGTAATCAAAATAATACCCGAACCTGTCTCCGCTTGAATATCATTTAAGAGATCCAAGATTTGTGCTTGAATTGTAACATCCAAGGCTGTTGTCGGTTCGTCCGCAATAATAATTGGGGGTTTACAAGACAAGGCCATCGCAATAATGATACGCTGACGCATACCACCTGAAAGCTCATGTGGATACTGTTTAAATGTCCGCTTAGGATTTGGAATACCTACCTGAGCCAAGAGTTCCAAAACTCGCTCTGTACGAGCATTGGCATCCAAATCAGTGTGATAGAACAGCGCCTCATCAATCTGTGCACCAATCGTCATCAATGGATTCAGAGAAGCCAAGGGATCTTGGAAAATCATACCAATATCATTACCACGTACCGTATTGTACTTAGCTTCATCCATACCAATCAATTCCATATCATTGTACTGGATGCTTCCTGTGATTTTGGTATTCAAAGGGTTATGCAAGCCCATAATGGTCGTTGCCAAAGTTGATTTACCACAACCAGATTCCCCTACAATTGCCAAAATTTCATTTTTTTGCAATGAGATGTCAACACCGTCAACAGCGTCAAAATAATCATCTCCAATACGGAAACCGACGTGTAAATCTTTAATGTCTAAAAGCGGTTTTTCGGTAGCCACGCTTTTTCCTCCTTTATGTGCCAGCTAATCAAGCTCAATCAATTCAATATCCTTACGATTATCAAGTTCATATAATGTTTGATTAACTGACTTTATATAACTACTCTAGAATAACATATTTCTATCAATTATCGTTTGATAGCGGTTACCCAGAAGTAAAAAATGTACTATATCCAATCATAAATCAAGACCATCCCTATTACTGACTCAATTAGAAATTGAGTAGGTTAATGTGATCCATCTTGAGTTTTTGTTAGTAGTGACTCATTTTTTGTGTACTGAGTCTACTATACCATAATTATCAGAAAATTCCAATAGCAATCTGAAAAAAGCCAAGCAAGTTGGCTTTTTCAGATTCTATTATCTTCTTTATAAAACTATTCTGCCGCTACACCTTTATCAGCTGTAAGTTCGATATTTTCAAAAGCGATACCTTTTTCTGAAGCTGAACCATAGTTAGAATCATAGTTTTTCACACGTTTGTTAAGGGCTGTGATTGACTCAGATTCAAATGTTGGAATAGCAAATGCTTGCTCGTGAGCATATTTTTGCCAAGCCTTATAGTTCTCAACATTTTTCTTATCGTCAAATGATTCTGTTGAGCTGATTGCATTCAACAACTTAGTATTTTCATCAGACACGAAACGTGACATGTTGAAGGCTGCGATTGGACCCCAAAGTCCTGTTGGGTTTGGATCGTAACCTGTTGACCATCCACCAGCATACATATCAATAGCAGCATCATTAGCCTGAACTGAGTTATAGAACGACTTACCTTCAACTGTACGTCCTGTGTAAAGTTCAACGTTCAAGCCAACTTCTTTCCACCAAGCAATGTATTGTTGTACAAGTGCTTCGTTTGCTTCCGTACGTTTACGAGCTGCAAAGGTAATCTTGAACTCTTTACCATCTTTACCTTCACGGATACCATCGCCATCTACGTCTTTGTAGCCAGCTTCTTCCAAGAGTTTTTTCGCTTTTTCAGGATCGTATGAATAGCCTTCCAACTCTGAATCATGAATATCGCCGAAGAATGAGATAATCAATGAGTTTGCAGGGTGGTAAAGACCATTGTACAATGACTCACCAGCTGTCTTAGTATCAATCGCATAGGCAATTGCTTGACGAAGTTTCACATCATTCATCTTAGCATTTTCATCCATGACGTTTTTCTTAGCAGACTCGTCATATTTACCAAAATTAAATGAAATGTATTCATAAGCTGAGTCCAAAGAACCAACGATATTCAAGTTAGAAGCATCCTTGTATGAATCCAACTGGTCAACAGGCATATCTGCGATGTCATAGTTACCAGCTTTCATTTCAGAAACAATAGTATCTGGAGATACGATGTCAATCTTCAATGAGCTTGTTTTTGGCGTTGTACCTTTGAAGAAGTATTCGTTTGGTACATAAGTGATAGACTCACCGTTTACGATTTCCTTGATTTTCCAAGGTCCCATACCAACAAGTTTAGCTGTACGTGAGTACTCGCTCTTTTCCCAATCTGCAACAGGGATGTCTTTATAGATATGTTCTGGTTGGATATAGGCAGGTACATCACCACCGGCATACATCATAGAAGGTGACATTTCTTTCACAGTCAATTCTACTGTGTAGTCATCAATTTTCTTAAGACCTGAGATATCTGAAGCTGTTCCAGCAACAAATTCATCCATACCCACAATGTTCAAGAATTTATCATCAAAACGAACACCTGTATAGTCTTTGCTTGCCATTGACTTGATAGTAAAGATGTAGTCATTGATTGTAAATGGCTCACCATCTGACCACTTGTAATCTTTACCTGTCAAACTAACAGTGATTTTCTTACCTTTTACATCAAATTCAGCTTTAGCAAGACCAGAATCATCTAACTTACGATCTCCATCGTAACCAAACATTGAAATATCAACCATTCCACCAAATGTTGAGTCAGTTGTGTTTTCAGTCAACTCGTCAATCAAGAGACCTGATGAAGTTGTAGCTGAAACAAATGCATATTTCAATTGAGCATCTGCGACTGCTGTTCCATCTTGTTTTACTTCAGATGGGAATGACAATTCCTGTTTTGCTGCACCTGATTGTTTTGAACCACAAGCAGCAAGAACAGATGCAGATAAGAGTGTGATACCTGCTAAGGCAAAGAGTTTTGTTGTCTTTTTCATAAAACACCTCTGTTTTTCTTTTTCTTTGACACATAATCATATGTCGTTATAGAATTTATTATATCATAAATTTTTCTTAAATAAAGTCTTTTTTGTCAGAAAATTTTGTAAAAACATAAATTTTCAGCATTTTCTTATTTTTTACATATTTTTTCCAAATTTTTCTCACATTTCTTGTGATATAATAGAATAAAATAACAGCAAAAGGAATGATTATGCGTAAATTTTTACTAACACTCACTACAGTTATTGCTCTTTTTTTCACTTCCACACCTATTTTGGCAGAAGATTTTTCTGTTGCAGCTAAGCATGCTATCGCGGTTGAGGTAAGTAGCGGTAAAATCTTGTATGAGCAAGATGCCGAAACCAAAGCAAGCATTGCTTCTATCAGTAAGATATTGAGCATTTACCTGGTCTACGAAGCACTGGCAAAGGGGGAGATCACTTTAGATACTATGGTAGATATTTCTGATTATCCCTATAGTCTCACTTCTAATACAGAATTAAGCAATGTCAACCTAGATGAACGATCCTATTCAGTAAGAGACCTATTAAACGCTTCTTTAATAACATCATCCAATAGTGCTATTATTGCTCTGGCAGAAAAAATAGCCGGTAGCGAAGCTGCATTCGTAGATCGAATGAAAGCAAAAGTCCAAGAATGGGGAATTACCGACGCTAAGATTGTCAATGTATCTGGACTAGACAATACCGACTTGGGGGAAAATATTTATCCAGGCTCCAGTCCTGAAGATGTAAATATGTTTTCAGCCCTAGATGTTGCTATCATTGCAAGACGATTGATACTCGACTATCCTCAGGTTCTCGACATTACCTCACTAAACGCCTACGATTTTGGTGGCTACACTTACTATAGCACCAACCAAATGCTAAGCGATGGTACTCACGCTCGTGGAGGGGTTGACGGCTTAAAAACAGGGACCTCAAACTCAGCAGGTTCAAGTTTTCTTGCAACAACTCAACAAGCTGGTATGCGTATTATCACAGTAGTATTGAATGCCACTGATGGGCTGACCTCTCCAGAAAATCGATTTGTCGCGACAAATGATTTGATGAACTATGTTTATTCTAACTTTTCGCTTGTTACGCTAGTAAAAAAAGGTGAAGCTTTTGAAGATAGTAAGATAAAGGTTTTCAATGGCGAAAAAGAAACAAGTCCTGTTGTTGCGGCAGCAGATTTAACTGTTGTTCAGCGAAATCAAACTGATAATGTCCCCACCGCAACTTTCACAACGGATATAAAAGAAATTGATGCTCCCCTCAAAGCAGGGACCTTGGTTGGCAAACTGCAACTGAAAGATCAAGATCTCATTGGAAAAGGTTATATTTCCGAGCAAGCTAGTGTCGATATGATTATCCCTAGCGATATGAAAGAAGCATCCTGGCCTTTCTCTTGGTGGAATCAATTTGTCCGCTATGTTAATGAAAAATTATAAAAAAATAGTATGTCGAATGATGATTATCGGCATACTATTTTTTATAGCAGAGTGACATCCGCTATTCCTTATCTACTACTTCAGTGGGGAGTTTGACAGGTTTGAATAGCTTTAAAGCTATTTGAGTCACAAGGTTATCTGAATTACAAAGAAGAGCGACTGCCGTCGCTCTTTATCTCCAACCTCGGTTGGAGATTGAGTTGGTGAGAGTTCCTGCGGAACTCCTCACTACATATCGCTTCCTGTAAGGAAGCGACGTCAGTAGGATAAAAATAGTCTCCCAGACTATTTTTATCCTACTGACCCCTCCATTTCATATGCAATCAGTCTGTTGAGTTCGACTGCGTATTCCATTGGGAGTTCTTTTGTGAATGGTTCGACAAAGCCCATGACAATCATCTCTGTGGCTTCTGATTCGGATAGGCCACGGCTCATGAGGTAATAGAGCTGTTCTTCTGAGATTTTTGATACTTTGGCTTCGTGTTCGAGGGCCACTTGTGAGTTGTGAATTTCATTAAATGGAATGGTGTCTGACTTGGAAATATCATCCATGATAATAGTATCACACTCGATATGACTAATCGACTTGGCTGAGTTTTTAGCAAAAGTCACTTGCCCACGGTAATTGACTTCTCCACCACCACGGGCAATGGATTTGGACACGATAGATGATGAGGTGCGTGGAGCGTTGTGAATCATCTTAGCACCGGTATCCTGGACTTGACCTTTATTGGCAAAGGCAATAGACAACATGGTTCCACGTGCCCCTTCACCTTCTAGGTAAACCGCTGGGTATTTCATGGTCGTCTTGGCACCAAGGTTCCCGTCAATCCACTCAACTGTGGCATTTTTCTCGGCACGGGCACGTTTGGTTACCAAGTTATAGACGTTGTCAGACCAGTTTTGAATGGTGGTATAACGCATATAGGCACCCTCGTGGGCAATGATTTCTACAATCGCTGCATGGAGACTTGCTGTTGAGTAGGTCGGAGCTGTACAGCCTTCTACGTAGTGAACGCTTGCTCCTTCATCTACGATGATGAGGGTGCGTTCAAACTGCCCTGTTCCCTCATTGTTGATACGGAAGTAGGTTTGAAGCGGAATATCCAGCTTGACACCTTTTGGTACGTAGATAAAGGTGCCCCCTGACCAAACCGCTGAGTTGAGGGCAGCCAGTTTATTGTCTGACGGCGGAACGAGTTTTCCAAAGTATTTTTTGAAAAGCTCTGGGTGTTCTTTAAGAGCCGTGTCGGTATCCGTAAAAATAATGCCGTGCTTGTCGTACTCTTCTTTCATATTGTGGTAGACCACTTCTGATTCGTACTGGGCAGAAGCTCCTGCCAGGTAAGCACGCTCAGCTTCTGGGATACCGATGCGTTCAAAAGTTTCCTTGATTTTGTCTGGCACATCGTCCCAGCTGCGTGCTGGTTTATCTGACGGTTTTTGGTAATAGACAATGTCATCAAAATCCAGCTCAGACAAGTCGGCTCCCCAAGTCTGCATAGGCATTTTCTTGAAGGTTTCATAGGATTTCAAACGGAATTCCAACATCCATTCTGGCTCGCCTTTGATACGGGACATTTCACGAATGACTTCTTCGCTCAATCCCTTACCAGTCGAAGCCACCAGTTCCACGTTCTCGTCATGGAAACCGAATTTGTATTCCCCAAGATCAATCGGGGTTGGTTCAATTCTTTCTTCTGACATAATATAAGATACTAAGCCCAAAAAGTATGAGTATGCTGTTACGCTTTCTTCAAAGCTTGCTGGGCCTGTTCAATTCCAATCAGAAACTGAACAATCCTTTCTGTATGATTTTCATTTTTTGTTTATTTATAGTCTTTTAGTTTACTTTTAGTACTAGGCAACGAGCTGCAGACAGTACTGGAGTACGGAAAAGCGAGTTAACGAAGTAATAAAAGAAAAACTAAATGACTATATTGATGCTCAGTTAGCACTGTCACTTCGTTCCAGTGCTTTCTTCAGGGCATTCCACGGTAATGTGGCACACTTGATGCGTTGGGGGAATTTGGCAACCCCTGCGAGGAGGGAGGCGTCCCCTAGTTCCTTTTGACGTTCATCATCTTGCCCTTGGACCATTTGTGAGAAGATTTCCGCCAGC
Organism: Streptococcus suis 10581; assembly: GCA_000440235.1. Lineage (GTDB taxonomy): Bacteria > Bacillota > Bacilli > Lactobacillales > Streptococcaceae > Streptococcus > Streptococcus suis_F. The sequence continues at coordinate 36,035 of ALKQ01000007.1, forward strand.
TCTTGAATCTTACTGATTTCTTTACCAAGCACTGCTTCAGTCATCATAGAAGCTGATGCGGTTGAAATGGTACACCCAACTCCGTCAAAAGCAATATCGGTAATCACATCGTTTTCAATCTTGACGGACAATTCAATCACATCACCGCAGGTTGGGTTATGAAGTTCTAACTTTTCCACTCCGTCCAAGCTCCCGCGATGGCGAGGCGACTTGGAGTGCTCAGACACAACTGCCATATAAAGAGAGTCTAATCTAGATAAGGCCATTGAAAAACTCCTTTGTCTTGATAATTGCCTCGACCAACTTATCACAGTCAGCCTTGGTATTGTAGATGTAAAAACTTGCTCGCACAGTGGCTGGTACCTGCAAATATCTGAGAAGCGGTTGGGCACAATGGTGACCAGCCCGCACAGCAACACCTTCATAGTCCAGAGCAGTCGCCACATCGTGTGGATGCAAGTCGTCTAAGTTAAAGGCAATAACTCCCGTCCGCTTGGACAAGTCCTGACTGCCATAAATGGTCAAGCCTGGAATAGCCTGCAATTTGGGAAAGACATAGTCAACCAGTTCTGCCTCGTGGGCCTGGATAGCGTCCATACCAATTTCGGTCAGGTAATCAATGGCCGCTCCCAGCCCAATCGCACCTGCAATATTGGGCGTTCCAGCTTCAAACTTCCAAGGCAATTCCTTCCAAGTAGCTGACTGCTCATAGACAAAGTCAATCATTTCTCCGCCGAATTCGACTGGCGACATGCGATTGAGTAATTCTTCCTTTCCGTAGAGAACGCCGATTCCTGTCGGACCTAACATTTTATGACCAGAAAAGGCATAGAAATCCACGTCTAATTCTTGCACGTTGACGGCCATGTGGGGAACTGACTGGGCTCCGTCCACCACCAAGTAGGCACCGACTTGATGCACCAGCTCTGCTATTTCCCCAATAGGAGCTATGCTACCTAGGACATTGGATACATGAGCCAGGGAGACAAACTTGGTCTTAGAAGATAGTAGCGACCGCAGGTGGTCCATGTCTAGCTCGCCGTCTTTTAGGGTCACATAGCGGAGCTTAGCACCTGTTTGCTGACAGGCTTGCTGCCAAGGGATGATATTGGAGTGGTGCTCTTGCACCGAGATAATCACTTCCTGGTCTGGCTGGAGAATTTCCTTAGCAAACTGAGCTACCCAATTAAGACCAGTGGTCGTCCCTCTGGTGAAGAGGATTTCCTTGCTAGACTTGGCCTGGATAAAATCTGCCACCTTCTGCCTAGCCGCCTCGTAGCGAGCAGTTGCCCGTTCCGACAGGGTGTGAACGCCACGGTGGACATTGGCATTGTCCTTCTGGTAATAATCCGCCAGCACATCTAGTACCTGCTGCGGTTTTTGAGTGGTCGCTGCATTGTCCAAATAGACCAACGACTCATCGTTAACAACTTGGTCTAGGATGGGAAAATCCTTGCGAATGCGTTCAAAATCAATCATCTTATCTCTTTACTAATTTTTCTTCAATCACGGCAATCAGTTGATCACGAACTTCCTTGACAGGAATTTCGGTAATGACTGCACCAAGGAAACCGCGAACAACCAAGCGTTCAGCAGTTGCTCGGTCCAGGCCACGACTCATGAGGTAGTACATATCTTCTGGATCCACCTGACCGATTGAAGCTGCGTGTCCAGCTGTGACCTCATTCTCATCAATGAGGAGAATTGGGTTGGCATCGGAGCGAGCCTTGTCAGACAGCATGAGGACACGGCTTTCCTGCTGGGCATCCGCACCTTTAGCACCACGAACAATGTGTCCGATACCATTAAAAGTCAAGGTTCCACTTTCTAAGATTACCCCATGTTGCAGGATGTGACCGACCGAATTATGACCGTAGTTGGTCACGCGCGTATCCACACCTTGTACCTGACGACCGGAAGATAGTCCAACAACCTTAAGGTTGGCATGGCTACCGTTTCCTTTCAATTCGCTGTCTAAGTCCGCAATGACATTTCCTTCGTTGAGCAGACCAATCGCCCAGTCAATCGTTGCATCATTTCCAAGATAGCCGCGACGGTTGAGGTAGGTATCCAAATGCTTACCAAGGCGGTCAATAGCCGCAAACTTGATTTGGCTACCAGCAAGGGCGATTACTTCCACGACAATATTGGCTGAAGTTGTTGCTGCGCCGTCGCCCAGACTTTCAAAGCGTTCTAGATAATTAAGCTTGGCATTTTTTCCAGCGATGATGAGGACACGTTTGTTAAAAGCGACTGAACTAGTGCTGTCTTGGTAGAAAAGTGCTTCAACTGGCTGGTCAATTTCAACATTGTCTGGCACGTAAAGTACCGCTGTTGCGTTAAAATAGGCTGTGTTGTAAGCCGCTAATTTGTGCTCATCGTAGGCTACGGCAGCACCGATGTATTTTTCAAGTACATCTGGAATAAGATCCATAGCTGAAGCAAAGTCCGTAAAGACCACACCTTTTTCTACAAGGTCAACCGGCAACTGCTCTAGAACAGTTTGGCTGCCAACTTGGACCAACATAGGATTGTCACCGATAGCTGTAAAATCTGGAACAGCCCCGATTTCATCATTTGTGGCTAGGCTTCCGTCACCCAGATTCCAACGGTGAAACTTGACCCGCTCGATAACCGGCAAGTCCAGCTCTGCTATTTTGTCAAAAGCCTTAAGGCGCAGGTCTGTCAACCAAGTTGGTTCTGCCTGCAAGGCTGAAAATTCTTGAATCTTTTCTTTGGTCATAACTTCCTCCAAAGACTTAAATGTCATCTTCTTTGTAGTCGATGCCAAGCTCAGCTGCAACTTGGACATACCCTTCTTTTTCCAAGCGTTGCGCCAATTCTGGTCCGCCTGAAAGCACGACACGGCCTTCCATCATGACATGGACTACATCAGGCGTGATGTAGTTGAGCAAGCGTTGGTAGTGGGTAATAATCATGGCACCAAATCCTTCACCACGCATAGCATTGATCCCTTTTGACACGACTTTAAGGGCATCGATGTCCAAACCTGAGTCAATCTCATCAAGAAGGGCGAAAGTTGGCTCTAACATGAGCAGTTGTAGGATTTCATTGCGTTTTTTCTCACCACCTGAGAAACCTTCGTTGAGGTAACGCTCTGCCATTTCCTCTTTCATGTTGAGGAGTTCCATCTTTTCATCCAACTTAGTAATGAAATCACGAACAGAAATCTTGTCTTCGTCTTCCTTACCAGCATTCATAGCTGCACGAAGAAATTCCGCATTGGTGATTCCTGGGATTTCTGATGGGTATTGCATCGCCAAGAAGAGTCCCATACGGGCACGTTCATCGACTTCTAATTCTAAAATATTGACACCGTCAAACAGAATCTCACCTTGGGTAACTTCATAACTTGGATTACCCATGATAGCTGCTGAAAGGGTGGATTTCCCTGTTCCGTTCGGTCCCATGATGGCTGCAATTTCACCTGTTTTAAGGGTCAAATTCACACCCTTCAAGATTTCTTTGCCTTCAATTTCCACATGAAGGTCTTTGATTTCTAATACTGACATGCTGTGCTCCTTTTCATTTTTGTCCTCTTCAAAAACCACATTAACTGACCAAGCTAACTAGATACACCGATAAGACTCAACTTTGGCAGTGGAGAAAGAACTCGACCATTCATAGAAGAGTTCGTCAACAAGTCCTAGTTTTAAGTTGTTGAGCTGAAACAGTCTATTCCCAGACTGTTTCACTCCCGCCCCCGCACAGCTCAAAAGGTTCAGTGAACCTTTTGAGCTTGGAAATAGAGCGAACTTTGTTCGCAACAGTCGTAATTGTCAGATTTGGAGTGTGAAACACGAACAAATCTGACAATCAACCACTGCGCTGAGATGTTGACACTAACGTTGAGAAGCGGTACGGGGCTTGAGCCCAGCCTCACTCCATTGGACTGTTAAACTCAATCAACCACTACTACGCTGAGATGTTGACGCTAACTTTGAGAAGTGGTGCGGGGCTTGAACCCAGCCTCTTTTCTTGTTAATGATGATTTTCAGAGAGTGTTAATCTATAAAATAGTCTTTTCTGACAATTTTATACTCTTCGAAAATCAAAATTATCCATTGTCAACTTACCTTGATGAGTGAAAAGCTCCAGTGGAGGTTTTCAGCCTGTTACCTTGAAATAAGATAGTAACAGAGTTCCATCTTCGGCTTCGTTTCCTAGGCTACTTTTGATTTTCATTGAGTATTAATTAACCATATCCACTATATTATATCAAAAAAAGAGCCTAACGGCTCTTATCTTGTTTAGAAAGATTCTTATTTTCTTTTTTTGCTAAATTCCCAAAGTAAGTTCTAGTCTGTCTTAAAAACTGGAAATTAGACTGAGACAAAGAAATAAGG
>ALKQ01000008.1 GCA_000440235.1 Streptococcus suis 10581
CCTTTCCTTTGTGGCGAGCAGGCTGTCTGCAAGACCCTTCGGAGAACGCACATTTACGAAGTAAAGTATAGTGCGTTATACTTTACATGGAAGTTAGACCGAATTTGTGCTAAAATACTAGATAAGATATTGCGTATTTAGACGAGCAATAGACTTGTCGGCTCGTCTGTCAGTCGCTATTCGACTGACGCTGATAAGGAGGGGTAAGAACATGAGCTACATGGTTGCGAGAATGCAGAAGATGAAAGCTGGCAATTTGGGAGGAGCTTATAAGCATAATGAGCGTGTTTTTGAGACACACTCAAATAAAGATATAGACCCGAGCAGGTCGCACCTCAACTATGAGTTGACGGATCGTGACCGCTCGGTGTCGTATGAACGGCAAATTAAAGATTATGTGAACGAAAATAAAATATCTAATCGAGCTATTCGGAAAGATGCGGTTTTGTGTGATGAATGGATTATCACATCGGATAAGTCATTCTTTGAAAAATTAAGCGAGGAGGAAACAAGAGAATTTTTTGAGACCGCTAAAAATTATTTTGCGGAAAATTATGGTGAGGACAATATCGCTTATGCAAGCGTACACTTAGACGAAAGCACCCCTCACATGCATATGGGAGTGGTGCCTTTCCAAGATGGGAAATTGTCTTCTAAGGCAATGTTTGACAAAGAAGAACTCAAAAAAATTCAAGAAGATTTGCCAAAATACATGAATGAGCATGGTTTTGAGCTAGAGCGTGGCGAGCTGAATAGCGAAGCCAAGCATAAGACGGTTGCTGAATTTAAGCAAGAAATGGCTGGTAAGGAAATCGAGAAACAGTTAGTTCTTGAATATGGGGCGCCTGAGTATGTTAATCATCAAGAAGAGTTTGTGACCAAAGAAGAGTATCAAGAAGCCTATGAGGCTTTTCAAAATGAGTTAGGAGCTTGGCTTGATAAGTCTGATTTTTCTTGGCGAGAAACGACTTTTCAAGAAAAAATAGATTGGGTCAAAAATCATCAGCAGGAAGAACTACAACAATTAGTAAGCTCTAGAAAGCCCCTAGAAGACGAAATAAGGACTTTGAATGAAGTTCTTAAGGAAAAATACGAGGAGTTGGATAAAATCGAGCTACGAACCTCTGAGAGCCTCTCAGAGCTATCTGGTGTCGAAGGGTATATAAATAACCTAGAAAAACATTCAAGCGCCTTAGAAAGCAAAATAGGGGGTTTAGAAAACGAATATTTAAGATTGGCTAAACAAAATGCCCGATTAAGCGACTTGAAAATCATGTCTGAAAAAGAATTGGCTGAAATTCAGCCGAAAAAAGGCATGTTTGGAAAAGAACATGTCGAATTGACTAAAGAGCAATTTGAGAAATTTAAGGGATTGATATACCGAAGCAAGAATTTAGTTCATGAAAAGGAATTAGAGAATGACCAACTAAGGCGGCAAATGCCTCTGAGAAGCTCTAAAAACGGTTTTGAGGCGAGTTTGCAACGGGCTAAGGATAAAACTAAAGGAGAAAGCATAGACCGCCTTAAAAGCGAAATTAGAGGGCTTAAAAATGAAAACTCGGTTTTGAGACAGCAAAATGACAAAATGCTAGGTAAGTTAAGAGAGTTTATGCCTGACAAAGCCTTGAAAAACTTTGTATCAGAGCTTAAAGCCATTCAACCAATCGTGAAGATAGTTAAGCGAGTGATTGAAAAAGGGCTAGGGCTCTGAGCGATTTATGCCGTGAAAGCTCCTTGATAGCAAGCTGGGGCAAGGTAGACTTAGGACAGGCGGTTAGGTCAGAACTTTGTTCGACCGACCGACAGGCCAAGAACTACCGCCACAGGTTACTTGCTGTCAAGGAGACCATGGAATAAAGTAAGCGGACATGATATAATAACCAATGCTGAAGCAAAACCTTCCGCAAGTCTATGCGAAAGGAGGTGGAGCGAGTGCACTACATTTTCGACGTCTTACTTGCTATTGTGGCAGAAGTAACGGCACATTACATTTGCAAGTGGTTAGATAGCAAGGACAAACGCTGAAGCTAGCCCAACACCGACAAAAAAGCCCCTATGGAACTGCAATTCCTTAGGGGCTTCGGTGTGCTTGCGCACTACATTTTCGTAAGCTCATTATAACATGAGTTGGGAAAATGTGTCAAAATTATGCTATACTATTTTCGAGGGCACCTCAGCGATACGGTCGGTGGTGTTTACAATTCCTCAATCAGGGTAGGTGGAAACACAAGCCAATAAGGGCATAAGCGATTATGTCGGGTGCCGGACTGCCTTCAGCTTCGGGCTGTAAAGAACCGGAAATAAATGAATTGACCTGAAAGGGTCTTTTTTTATTTCCTGGGTGGAGAAAATGGGGTGATTTTTTTGTAGAAAAAATCTAAAATCGGGGGGCTACTACGACCCCCCCATATAGTGCCGAGTGCCAAATTAAGAAAAAAAGTGCCTTGAACCCTTTTGTATCAAGGCTTTAGGAGGGGTGAAATCTCGGCGAGTTTTCGGCGAGTTTTTTGGCGAATTCGGCGAGATTTTGAAAAACAATGCGAAAAACATTGCATTTAAGGCGTAATTTTGTTAATATAAATTTATAAAATTTTGAGAGGTGACTCATGAAAAAAAGATTAACTATAACGCTCAGTGAATCTGTGCTTGAAAATCTTGAAAAAATGGCGAAAGAAATGGGGTTATCAAAATCTGCAATGATTTCAGTTGCCTTGGAAAATTACAAGAAAGGTCAAGTAAAATAAAAAAAGCCGAGCTGGCAGGCGGGGCTTTTAGATATATTATACTTGGATATATTATACTTTATGGCTAAAGAAAAATCAAGATACTTTACTTTTTTGCTCTATCCAGAATCAATTCCGAATGATTGGGAGTTGAAGCTTGAAACTCTTGGAGTGCCGATAGCAGTTAGTCCGCTTCATGATAAAGACAAGAGTAATGTTGAGGGGCAGAAATATAAAAAACCACACTATCATGTGCTTTATATTGCTAAAAATCCAGTTACTGCAGATAGCGTGCGTTGGAAAATCAAGAAATTGCTTGGAGAAAAGAGTTTAGCAATGGTGCAAGTTGTTCTAAACATTGAAAACACATACTTGTATTTGACTCATGAGAGCAAAGACGCTATCGCCAAGAAAAAACATGTTTACGATAAAGCTGATATAAAGCTAATCAATAATTTTGATATTGACCGCTATGTGACGTTGGATGTCGAGGAAAAAGCAGAACTTTTCAACGTGGTTGTTTCATTGATTCGAGCATATACACTTCAAAATATTTTTGATTTATATGACTTTATCGATGAGAACGGAGAGGCTTATGGATTGACAATCAATTTGGTCAATGAGGTTATCGCAGGAAAAACTGGATTCATGAAGTTGTTATTTGATGGGGCTTATCAACGTAGCAAACGAGGAGTAAAACCAGGAGCTGAAATTGAGCGTGGAGAATGCTGATGAGTAAAACAGTATCAGAATTATCCGAGGAGTTAGGACTAAGTAAGCAGTATCTGAACCGAGTTTTAACACAAAATAATCTAGGTCGAAAAATCGGAAACAAAAAATTAGTTTCCGATATGGACGAGAAAGCACTTATATCAATACTTGAGGGCGATATCGGAAACAGGAAATCGGAAACTAAAAAAGTTGTTTCCGATTTCGCTTCAAACACAAGCCAGGCAATGGATAAAGACAATATCGGAAACCAAAAAACGGAAACTGAATTGGAAACTAGTTTCCGATATGTCCGTGAACAGTTGGAAATAAAGGGAAAAGAGGTTGAACGACTTCATCAGTTGCTTGACCAATCTCAGCAGTTGCTTTTGAACGAGCAGAAGAAAAATCAGCTCTTGCTGGAAGAAAAATCCGAAGAGTATTCGGATAAAGGGTTTCATCAAAATCTTATTGAATCCATGCAAGGCAATTTATCTTGGAATAGGCAAGAAGTAAGTCGCTTGAACGAAAAGTTGGAAAACTCCGTTAGTAAGAAATGGTTTTATGTAGTTGTTTCAGTAGCCGTTGTTTTATTTGTGATGTTGCTTGTCTTGGTATGGGGTAATTTTTAAAGAGCATAAGCAAGCTGACCTTTTGGGGTCAGCTTTTTTTGTCCGACAATAGCGAAGCGGTCGGACGGTCATTTTGGAAAAATGACTTTGGGCGACTTATCGAAGTTGCCCAACATGACAAAAATGTCCTTGCGGTTCGAGGGCTTTTTTGGTATCTCGCCACCTTTCCTTTGTGGCGAGCAGGCTGTCTGCAAGACCCTTCGGAGAACGCACATTTACGAAGTAAAGTATA
>ALKQ01000009.1 GCA_000440235.1 Streptococcus suis 10581
TTGTCATTACGTTGACCACAGGAGCAGTTATTGGTATTGGTTTAGCTGTGACAGGTCTAGGAGCAGGATACTATTTTGGAAGAAAATAAGGATGGTATAAAAAAAGCTGAAATTCAGCTTTTTTTTATTTATAATTTTATAGATTAACCGTTTTTTATAAAAAGAAATTTGAGATAGGAACGAGTTGTATAATATGATAGGCATTCATTAAGAGATATTTTTACCCATGAAATAGCGTTTGCGAAAAAATCGAAATCGTTGTATAATAGTTTTAGTTACAATCAAAGAAAATAAAAAAGACTAGCCCAGAAAAATGTCGCCAAACATTTTTCTAGGAGCCTCGTTGATAGCCAACACTATCAAGCGAAACTACTTCTAGTACAATTTCTTATTTGATTTCATTATACCACAAAATTGTGTAAAATGAAATGACTTAATAAAGTGTACTAAGATTTCTCAAAAAAATCAAGTAGTTGAGTAAAAAAAGTGGAAGGTATCGACGAAAAGTTGATACCTTTTTATATTTTTCTAAGAAAGGAGGAGAGATGAATATCAATATTGAAAAGATTCATCAAATGATTTTAAAAGATGGACTAAGACAATTCAAATTTAAAAATAGTAAGCATGAAAATACTCCTTTCGAGGAACAAAAGGGAGCTATTTTTGGGTATCGTAGTAAAAAGAATATGATTGCCGGAAGAGGGATTGTTCTCACATCGCTGGAAGCTGTTGAAGAGAATCAGACAGTTTTTACTCATTGGACACCTAATGTTTATCGATACGGGACATATTCGCAAAAGAACCCTCGTATTACAAAGGGGCATAGTGAGAATAATCTTCGCCAAATTAACGCTTTCTATATTGATTTTGACTTAAAAAATCAGTCAGATAATATCAATTTCAGCGACATTCTAGTATCATCTTTAGATTTAGGCTTCATGCCAACTTTAATTTTAAAAACAGAGAATGGATATCAAGCCTATTTCATTTTAAAGGATGCTGCTTATGTAACAGCTACTACGGAATTTAAAGTTGTAAATGTTGCAAAGATGATTTCTCAGAATATCAGAAATCATTTTATCAAGGATTTGCCAGTTGATATGACGTGCAATCATTTTGGTATCGCACGTATTCCTCGTGAAGATAACATAGAGTACTTTGATCAAAATAATGTCTATACCTTTGCTGAATGGTTCAACTGGTCCATGCAGCAAGATAATTTAACGTACTCTAAGAAACCTAATCTTCTTGTACTATCAGGAACTGAAGGTCAGAAACAAATTGACGAGCCCTGGTATCGTCTTCTTAAGAATACCTCGAATATTCGTGGCGAAAAGGCTCTTATGGGTCGCAATAACGTTATTTTTACGTTAGCTTTGGCCAACTACGCTTCAGGAGTTGCTTATAGTGACTGTATGGAAGAACTCAGTGATTATAATGCTGAGTTAGAAGTTCCTTTGAAGAAGAATGAACTCAAAAAGACAGTAGCAAGTGCTTATTCTGGAAAATATGAAGCTGCTAACAGAGATTTTATCAAAATTTTATGTCAAACTTGGGTTAGCTCTGATTTGACAACAAAAGATTTATTCATTCGTCAAGGATGGTATAAGTTCAAGAAATCACGTGATCAACGTCAACGCAGTCACTTTTCAGAATGGAGAGAAGACTTTTGGAACTATATCAAGCAAAAAACAAACTCAGATAGTCCATATTTGAGAGTGAAAAAGAAAGAAATTACAGCTGCAATTGGTATTCCAGAACGTTCTCTAGATTATGTTTTAAAGACACTGCAGTCAGAAGGGAAGATTCTATATTCATTTAAACGTGGTCGCCAAGGAGGGCTTATACTTGCTTCTATTTCGAATATCGCTCTCTCATTGATTAGTATGAATAAGAAAGCAAGAGAAGCGTATTATACCGCTTTATCACATCTTCTAGGAGTAAGTAAGAGTATTCTAATCAAACTATTAAAACGAGCGATTACGGAGCTTATAATGCCCCTTTCAAGCACACTATTTGAACTTGATACGGGATAAGAAATAAAACACGCAAACTGCCATTACATTATATCTATGATAGCTGTCTCGGATAGGGTAGGACAATAGGGTATAGTTTAAATGTCATTAATGGTTAGTTCTATTTAGTGTGGTTATTTTTAGGACAGTAGGGTTAGGCATAAGTATGAGTAGGATTGGTTATATTAGAATTAGTAGTAGGGATCAGAATTTAGATAGGCAAGTAGAAAATCTTTCTGATGTATTTAAGGTATTTTCTGATAAGCTTAGTGGAAAGGATAAGAATAGACCTGGTTTAGAAGCATTATTGTCTTTTATTAGAGAAGGAGATATTGTTGTTGTTTCTGAGTTAGATCGATTAGGGAGAAATAATAAAGAGTTAACAGAAGTAATATCTATGATTCATTCAAAAGGGGCTACTCTTGAGATTTTAAGTTTTCCTTCTTTGGTTGGAATTAAAGATGATAATTTAAGAAGGCTATTGAATAATTTAATAATTGAGATTTATAAGTACCAAGCGGAAGCTGAGAGGGTTAGGCTTTTGGATAGACAACGTCAGGGGATTGAGATTGCCAAAAGGAAAGGCAAGTATAAAGGGAGAAAACCTTTGTTTACTAGTGCAAGTCCTCAATTGCAGCATGCTTTTGAATTGTTTAAATCAGGTTGTTCTGATAGAGAGATAGAAGATTTAGTGGGAATTAATGCGAGAACGTTTAGAAGATATAGAGAAAAATTTGGGATAAAAAGAACAACATAATATAATACAATGTATCATATTATGTTGTTTAAGAGATGTTTTTGTTTAGAAAGTCAATGCAATTATAAATCTCTTCTTTGAGATTATTATTACAGTCAATAATTTCTAGGAAGTTAATGTGTGAGCGGAATAGTTGTAGGTAGTTGATATTTTTAGAAATGAGGATAATGTGACCGAATCGATCATTTTTTCTAATATTTTTTGCTACTTCTAGCTCTTGTTCATTTAAACATATGTCTTCATTTATGATAAAATATGTGTTAGATTGATGAGTTGGAGGAGCTTTGAAACTTTGTAATATTTTGAAGGCTATTCTCGGATATCTATTTTTCAGATAGTCACTGATGATTTTGGTAATTTGTAAATTTTTGTTTTGTTGTTCAATAATATAAAACATAATTCCTCCTTTCTTTATTTTTATTATATCAGTTAGTGAGGATAAATTTTATTAAGATAATGAAAAGTTTATATTACATAATGAGTGGCAATAAATGGTCATTGATGACAGATAATGTACAGTTCATGATTTTTTGGGAAATTAAGAGTTGATTTTTGATAAGATACTTCTAAAAGAGGAGGTAATCTTATGAATTTTTTAATTGTTAATAAAGATGATATTTCAATGAAACTGTTTCTTGAGGATATATTTTATATTAGTTCAGATACAACCAAGCCGCATATGTTAAAGGCTGTTACAGAGTCTGGTGTTTTTGAATTTTATGGTACCTTGAAAGATTTAGAAGATAAGTTAAAATTGAACTTTTTTAGGTGTCATCGTAAATTCCTTGTCAATATTGATAAAATTCAAGGACTAAATTTATCAGAACGTCTAATAGTATTTACAAATGATGGTGTTGGGACTATTTCTTTTTCAAGATACAAACAGAAGGAATTAAATAAACTATGGAGAAGAGGTTAATCTATGCTTAATATTTTTGTATTAGAAGATGATTTTTTTCAGCAGAGCAGGCTAGAAAATGCTATTAGGCAGTGTGTTGAAGAAACGTCAGTAAGATATAAATTCCTAGAAGTTTTTGGTAAACCAAATCAGTTATTGGAATCAATTGAGGAAGCAGGAAATCACCAATTTTTCTTTTTAGATATTGAAATTAAAGGCGAAGAAAAGAAAGGAATGGAAATCGCTAAAGAAATTCGTGCTCGAGATCCTTATGCTGTTATTGTCTTTGTAACAACTCACTCAGAATTTATGCCGGTAACGTATCGTTATCGGGTTTCTGCTTTAGATTTTATAGATAAAGGCCTGGAGGATAGTGACTTTCAAAAGGCAGTATCAGATGTGTTAGTGCATGCTTTTGAAAATATTGATCATACTATAGCTGAAAATTCTTTTATATACAAAACTGAAACTGCTCATATTCAAGTCCCTTTTAGTGACATCCTTTATTTTGAAACATCATCAACAATACATAAAGTTATTTTAAAAACCAAAACAGGTCAGACTGAGTTTTATGGGAAAGTATCCGATATAGCGAAAGCTGACGAACGACTTTACCAGGCACATCGTTCTTGTGTAGTGAATCCATTAAATATAACGAAGTTGGACAGAGCAAACCATATTGCCTATTTTGAGAACGGAGATTCTTGTTTTGTTTCTCGTTTGAAGCAGAAGAAACTTGCAGATTTGTTGGAGATTAATTGATGAATATTTTTATATCTCCATTTTACGACACTGTATTCTTTATTGACATGCTGATTCGTTTGATGATTCTTCAACAAATCAGCGGTTTATTTTTGAGCAAGAAGAAAAAATGTTTGATAGCTTCTTGCTTAACTGTCAGTCAAATAATTCTTTATGATATTTACTTATTATTAGAACCATTTTCTTTTCTGATTGTTATACCATTTTTTAAAACAAATTGGAACAAGACACAAAAAATATTTTATGGCTTATTACCATTTGTAATAGGGGATATGTTTCAACGTATCATAAGTCTCTATTTACGTTTTATTTTTGATGTAGATATTGTATATGCAAATGCTAGTGCTATGTTTGAAATCTTATTGTCTATTTTATTAATTCCTTTTTATTATGGATTTTTCAAGGGATTACGAATAGAATCAAAATATCTTCAAGTTGATACTTTGGACAAAAAATTTAGAGGTATATTTTTTGGATTAAATATTCTATTTATTACTTATTTTCTTTTAATAAGAGGTAATTTATTTTTGGAAGTATTGATGGATAAAGGAATAGTGGATATTAAGATAGATACATATTTTATTAGAACTAATATACTACTATTATACTTTATTCTATTTACAGTTAGTATGTTGTATTTGAACTATCAGAAGAAAGAAAAGCAAGATAAAGAAATCCAGGAGTTGAAAGACAAACAATTAACAGATTTAGGTCGTTATAGTCGTCATGTTGAGTCACTTTATAAAGAAATTCGAAGTTTCCGACATGATTATACAAATATTCTCATTAGTTTGAATGAGGCGATTAAGGAAGAGGATATTGTTGCGATTCGAACGATTTATAGTGAGGTTATTGCAGATTCTGATAGAAAATTCTATGATGGAAAGTATGATATAGCTAGACTATCCAATATACAAAATCCTGCAGTGAAGAGTTTGCTGTCATCTAAGATGTTGGAGGCACAAAAAAAGGGTATTGCAATTTCTGTGGAAGTAGATGCTGAAATTGAACCACCTGATTTAGAGTTGATAGAATTCATAACTATTCTATCTATCTTATTAGATAATGCGATTGATGCTGCAAAGCAGTGTGCAAATGGAAATATTGTATTTGCCTACTTCCAGGAAGATGATCGAAAAATTATCGTTGTAGAAAATACTACGGTTGAAGATAAAGTATCTACAAGTCATATTTTTGAATATGGTCACTCTACAAAAGGAGATAATCGAGGAATTGGCTTGGCCAATGTAAAAGCTATTTTAGATAACTATCCTAAATTTTCTATATCAACGAACAGTAGCAATCATCGATTTGTTCAGGAGTTAGTGTTTTTAGAATAATAAAAAGCTCTAATGAGCTTTTTATTATTCTAATTTTTTCTATTTTGACGATTTCTAGGAAACAGGATATTTTCCCAAAAATCTGAACGATTTCCTCCAATAATATTTTTGAGTTCTTCTGTTGAAAGTGAGTGGTGCATAGTGCAATTGTTGTGTTTATTCATTTGTTAATCTCCTTTTGATTATTTTATATCTGTGACGTTGTTTATAGTCTTATTATAAAGTATTTTTAGTGAAAACGCACACATAAGTAATGAATGGTCGTTATTTTGTAATGAATGACCATTTTTTTAATTTTATAAAGAAAAAAACAACATATTGCAACATATTATAAAATAATATGATACAATATATTGGAGGTGATTTACATGAAGATAATAACAATTAATATCAATAAAGGTGGTACAGGTAAGTCTACTTTTTCTTATAACTTTTCTAAGTGGTTATCATCTATAAAACATAAAAAGGTTCTTCTAATAGATGGGGACTCATCATGTAATTTAACTTATTCTTTTAAAGAATTAGGGACAAGTTCTATTTATGATGTATTTAAAGGGGGAACTTTTGAGATATACCCTGTCGATAAAAAACTGGACTTTATCAGAGGTTCAGAATTTTTAACTGATGAGGATTTGGAGCTTAGGAAGAAACAAAATAATTGTCTGATTCTTTTTATGTGGTTTGCGGATAACATTGATGTGCTAAGTAAATATGATTACGTTGTTATAGATACTCATAATGATGCCAGCTTGGTCACATCGAACTTTATAGCAGTTGCGGATGCTGTGATCGGAGTTTCAGAACCTTCTAGAAACGGTTATCGTGCCTGGTTAGAACTCCAAGAAACCATTAGTCGTCTTAAGTCTGAGGTTGTCGACATTATGACCAGGAAATCTTATATTCAAGCTGTTCCGTATCTGATTGGTAATAAAATAGAGCATATCGGTAGTAGCTCACGAGAATTTTTGGCTATTATTGCTGATGATCCAGGTTTGTTAGGAGTAATTCCTAAGAAAGAATTACTTGCAAAGAGCTTACTGAGCGACAAGAGTATATTTGAACTTCAGGATGAAATGTCAGATACTGAAAAGAGACGTCATAAGCACTTTTATGATCACATTGAAGAAGTCTTTGAAAAAATCATTCATACTATATAAGGAGAAGTAATCATGACAAATAAATTTTCAAATTTTCAAAAAGCTAGGGAGGAAGTTTCCGTAAAAAAAGGAATGGTAGTATCAGAAAGTCAAGAACTGAAGAAGACTTATTCTTTTACTCTATTACCCTCAGAACGTCAAATGCTTAAAGAATTGGCAGAGTCTTCCCCTATCCGTGTGTCAGATTCACAGTTTCTTTCAAGCTTAATTAGAGATTATTATCTCAACAGAAAATAACCAAAAAATTCAGCTTACTTTAGCTGGATTTTTTCTTTAACGGTAAAAATGGTCATTCATTACAAAATAACGACATTTCATGACAAGAAATAAAATTAGGACTCTTTTTGTTTTATACTATGCATGTAAACAAAACAACACAGAAAAAACAAATCAGATAGGAGTAAAGAATATGATTTTTTGGCAATTATTTTTTGAACTACTAAAGAAACCAATGGCTTAGTTAAATAAAGAAAGGAGAAACTCATGAAAAAAATGACAGATGTAGAACTTCAAAATATTACAGGTGGAAGTATTTTAGGCTTGGTAAGTTTTGTAGGAAATGCTATTCGTAGCCCTAGGATTTATCTTCCAGGAGAACCAGTAAAGCCTAAAGTAGCTATTATGTAATAAGTAGAAGTATTGTAAACGCAATTATCAAATGCTTATAAATGTAGAAAAGGCTGACTCTCAGCTTTTTTCTGTTGTGTCGTTTTCAAATCAGTAGAAATAGTGTATGATAATAGATATGTAAACCAAGAGGAGATTATATGCGTTTTAAGAAGAAACATTATCGTGCTCAAGTAGATACTAGGGACTGCGGTGTTGCCTCTCTGGCAATGGTTTTTGGTTTCTATGGGTCATATTATTCGTTGGCTACTTTGCGTGAATTGGCGAAGACTACGCAAGAGGGGACAACAGCTTTTGGATTGGTCAAAGTTGCTGAAGGTGAAGGATTTGAAACTCGAGCAATCCGTGCAGATATGACTCTTTTTGAAGAGGATATCATCTATCCCTTTATTGCTCATGTAGTCAAAAATGGGAATTTGATGCACTATTATGTGGTAACAGGTTGTGATAAGAAATCAATTCATATCGCTGACCCAGATCCAACTGTGAAACTGAAGAAAATGCCACGTGAGAAGTTTGAAGAGGAATGGACAGGAGTTTCAATTTTTATCGCTCCAACTCCAAGCTATAAGGTTCATAAAGAAAAGAAAGATAGCTTATTATCTTTTGTCCCTATCCTTGCTAGACAGAAGGGACTGATATTAAATATTGTCATTGCCACTCTTATAGTGACTATAATCAATATTGTTGGTTCATACTATCTACAATCAATTATAGACACCTATATTCCTGAACAGGTAAAAAATACTCTAAGCATTGTGTCAGTTGGATTAGTTATCGTCTATATTCTTCAACAACTGATTTCCTATGCTCAAGAGTACTTATTATTGGTTCTGGGGCAGAGATTATCAATTGATGTTATTTTGTCTTATATCAAGCATGTTTTTCACTTGCCGATGTCTTTCTTTGCAACAAGAAGAACAGGGGAAATTGTTTCACGTTTCACTGATGCTAATTCAATCATCGATGCTTTAGCAAGTACGATTTTATCGGTTTTCTTAGATGTTTCGATTATCATCATTGTTTCAATTGTTTTGTTTTCTCAAAACATTAACTTATTTTTCATTAGCTTGCTTGCATTGCCAATTTATACCGTGATTATCCTATCTTTCATGAAACCATTCGAAAAAATGAATCAAGAAACAATGGAATCTAATGCGGTCCTATCATCTTCAATCATTGAAGATATTAACGGCATTGAGACAATCAAGTCCTTAACAAGTGAACGTCAACGTTATCAAAAGATTGATAAGGAATTTGTTGATTATTTGAAGAAGTCATTTGCTTACGGTAGAGCTGAGAGCATTCAGAAAACGCTAAAAAAATTGGCTCAGTTGTTGCTGAATGTTGCGGTATTATGGATGGGAGCAAATCTTGTTATGGATAATAAGATGACTTTGGGGCAGCTTATTACCTATAACTCTTTATTGGTCTATTTCACAAACCCTCTGGAAAATATTATTAACCTTCAGACGAAGTTACAAACTGCTAAAGTTGCAAATAACCGCCTAAATGAAGTATACCTGGTAAAATCTGAATTTGAAGAGCAAAAAACAGTTCATGATTTGAGCCATTTCAAAGGGAATCTAACCTTCAACAGTGTCAGCTATAAGTATGGATATGGTAGAGATGTTCTTAGTGACATTAATCTCACATTGAAAGCAGGTAGTAAGGTGTCATTTGTAGGAATTTCAGGTTCAGGAAAAACTACATTGGCCAAGATGCTTGTTAACTTCTTTAGTCCATCAAAGGGTGAGATTTTATTAGATGATGTGAATCTAGAAGACATTAACAAAGAAAGTCTTCGAAGATATATCAATTATCTACCTCAACAGCCGTATGTTTTTAATGGTACTATCCTGGATAATCTTTTGCTAGGAGCAAAAGAGGGAACGACTCAGGAAGATATTTTTAGAGCAGTTCAAATCGCAGAAATCAAGTCCGATATAGAATCTATGCCGTTGAACTATCAAACAGAATTAACGTCAGATGGTGTTGGTATTTCAGGCGGTCAGCGTCAGAGGATTGCCTTGGCTAGAGCCTTATTGACGGATTCTCCAGTATTGATTTTGGATGAGGCAACCAGTAGCTTAGATGTATTGACTGAGAAGAAAATCATAGATAATCTTATGGAATTAGATAAGACATTGATTTTCATTGCTCATAGATTAACAATTTCTGAGAGAACGGAGCATATCGTTGTCCTTGATAAAGGCAAAATTATTGAAGAAGGAACTCATCAAGATTTGCTGCAGAAACAAGGATTTTATGCTCATTTAGTAAATAGTTAGGAGGGAATCATGTACGAAGAATTACTAGAAAGTTCGGAATTTTATCAAAAACGGTATCATAATTTTTCAAGCAAATTGATCCTTCCAGTATTTACTTTGATGGTTTTCTTGGTTGTATTTTTGGCATTCTTTAAAAAAGAAATTACTCTTAAAAGTGCTGCTACTGTAGAGCCAGTAAAAGTATTAGCCCAGGTTCAATCAACTAGCAGTAACAAGATTATTTTAAATTCACTGAAGGAAAATCTTGTAGTTAATATTGGTGATGTCTTGATCAAGTACGATTCTACAAATGAGACGTTGCAACAAGATAACTCCGAAGATCAGTTGAGTTTATTGCAAAAACAAAAAGAGCAGCTTGAACTATTAAAATTGAGCTATGAGACAACTGCTAGTCAGTTTCCAGAAACAGATACATTTGGTTACTATCGTAGGTTTGAGGATTACTTGAATCAACGACAAACACTAGAAAGTAGTGTTTCACAACAGAATGGAACAATTGCTTCACAGAACGCAGCATCAACGAATACTCAAAATACAATTGGTGGTTTTATCAATGAACTATCCGGTAAAATATCTGATTATCAAGCATTAAAGGGTGCTATTTCAACAGGAACATCGATTGATAGTACGAACCAAGGGTACTCATTGTATACTACCTATATTTCACAATCTGGGACATTAACGAGTGATGTTGAAAAGGATACTCTAAAGAATCAAACGATTACTCAGATTGATTCACAAATCCAGCAATTTCAGTCAGAATTATCTAGTTATCAAATCCAATATTCTAGTGCTGGTGTTCAGCAATCCTACAATTCCAGCTTAGATAGCCAGCTTTCTTCTTTACAATCTCAAAAAATTTCAGAAGTAAGTCAAGAACTTACAGCTCTGGAACAAAAAATTAATGAGTTGGAGAATGGATTAGATGTCCAAAATAATACTCTTGCAAATACTGAAATTGTGTCTACTGTTGCTGGAATTGTTCATATGAACAATGAGGTCCTTAATGCAGAATTGATTCCAGAAGGAACATTGATTGCTCAAATATATCCAATTATTGCAGATGAGAAGAAAGTTTTGATTGAGACTTATATTCCTTCTAGTGATATTTCCAGCCTTAAAGTAGGAGATAAGATTAAGTTTAAAACCCAGGATTCATCCAATAAAGAATTAACTCTTATTTCAAAAATCTCAAGTATAGATAGTAATGCTACTAAGACAGAAACAGGCAGCTACTTTAAGGTTGTTTCAGAGGTGAAACTTTCGGATAAGGAAACCCAGGTTCTGAAATATGGTACATCTGGAGAAATCGTTGTAGTAACTGGAGAGAAAACATATTTAGATTATTATCTGGATAAATTTTTAAATTAAATAACACAGTAAGAAATCGAATTTGTAAATTTGGTTTCTTTTTTGTCGCCAATGGTAAAAAATGGCTATTCATTACTAAATAATGCCATTTCATGACTTGAACGAAAAAATAGGAAACATTCTTGTATACTAAACTTATCAAGGTTGCAACTAGATAAAATAAAAATAAAAGTATAAGAGAGGTATTTATCATGAATATACAAAACTATTTCAAAATTTGAATTTTTGGATACAGACTTACTTTCAACTATTGAAGGTGGTGGATGTAGTGTTAGAGAAGCAGATAGGCAGACACTTAATGGTATGATTACGGGACTCATTGGAGGCATTCCAGGAGGACCAGGAGTAATGGCGACAGCGAGTGTGTTGTCAGGGATTGGAGCTAGAGTGGGGTATTATATGGCATGTTGTACCTAAAAAAATGTAGTTTCATACTGACTATATCAGTTATTGTAAGTGCAATTACGAACCTTATTATACCTATAAAACCTTTATCAGGTGTTATTGTCGGTTTAGTGGTTGGAATACTTACAAATTATTTCGTAACAAAAAAATAAATGCATTTTTTCTAGATTAGTTTACTTATTGCTATATTAGACATTAGCGATTAATTTGAGAGTTACTTTATGCGGAAATATAATCACAGGTAAAATTAAGGAGGAAATAATATGAATAAATTTGAAACGTTGAAACAATTTGATGTGCTAAATCCTGAAACGCTTACACAAGTTGAAGGAGGAAAGGGTGGAGGCTCCTTTACGATTCCTCTTCCTATTCCAAACTATGAACAGATTTTGTCAAGTATTTGTGGATTTATGGATGGAATTACTGGTCGTAAACATAAAGGAAGTTGCTAACTTTGAAAGTGGCACTTAGATAATAAAATAAGTAGAATATGAGATGAGAATTATGAGGATAATAAAAACAGTATTTTTGGTGATGATCACGTTTTTACTCACCTTACTCATTCAACTTCCGGCTTATATGGGGATAACAGCCTTTCAAGAGAGTGTGCTTTTAAAACTTGCAGTCATGATAGGACTTGGTCTTGCAATATTGGCACTACTTTCTGTCATCAGACGAGGAATGGTAAAGAATCAAGTCTTTTCAAGAGAGAAGCTGAATATTTTTAAAATAGTCGGTATGACAGCACTGGTATTTACTGGACAAACTTTCCTGAACCTCCTTTGGCAATATTTGAGGCTTAGCCCTAGTGATTCTAATGCTTTGGATACAGCCAATCAGTTAAATTCGGATAATTTTTGGGTGATGGCTCTCTCAGTTATCTTGTTTGCTCCAGTTTTAGAAGAATTTCTTTACAGGGGGATTTTGTTAGAAAAAACAGCCCAATATTTTCCTAAGCATCCTCAAATGGTCATCTTATTTTCTGCTATTTTATTTGCTTTTTTTCATACTTGGAGCTTTTCAGTGGCATTTTTAGGTCACTTTATAACAGGTTGTTATCTTGGTTATTTGTATATGTGCAATAGAATAACGACAGACAACATTCTTGCACATAGCTTATATAATGCCTTCATTTTAATCATCCAAATTCTATTTGGTGTGGTGCAGATTGGAGGATAAAATATTTTTATGAGGAGGGACGTAACATGGAAACACAAAAAGTAAAACAATTTTTAGATTTAGATGAACAAACTTTATCCAATGTAATAGGTGGAGATAATGAGTCATATGATGCTTTCTATAAATTTGGAAAATGGGTAGGAAAAACTACAAATGATATTGGAAAAGCAATTTGTAAACATGCTCCTTGGTGTTAATATTTTCTGAACAAAGTGAAATATAGGTTATGTTCAGAGATATAAAGTTTATTGTTATTCTGAAAATCAGTTATCGACAATAAAAAGATGTATGTATAAAAGGGTAAGGGAACATTTCCCTAGAATAAAAAAATAAGGAAAAGTTTACTTTTCTTTATTTTTTTGTAAGTGGGTACCCACTTACTGTGCTTGCTACCTTATTCTATATTAGTTTTGTTGAAAAATGGTCATTCATTACAAAATAACGACAGTTCATGACTTAGATGATGAAACAGCTATATTATTTTGTATACTGCACATGTAAAGAAAATAAATATTTTAAATAAAGGAGAACATAATGAAACGGTTTAAAAAGTTAGATGAAAAAACACTTGTCAATACAGTTGGTGGCGGAAGCAGGGAAGAAGATTTTAATGCAGGTCGCAACTTTGTACGTATTATCAAATATTTTTTTGGAGGACGTTAGAATGATGAATAATACAACTAAATTTAAAGAATTGAATACTGAAACATTAAAAAATATTAACGGAGGTGGGGTCGGTGACTTTATTCAAGGAGTTTTCTATGAGATTTTTAATTCGGCGAAACCTAAAAAACGTAAGTAAATGCTAAGAAATTATGAACTACAACTGGGGATAGAGCTAAGCGAGGAGATTCGAAGTGAAGAAAAATTTATTTAAGACATTATTGTTAAGTACAGCTATATTTGCTATGATTGGGACAAACACAGTTTTAGCAGAGGAAAATGAGGAGAATAGCCAAACTTCAAACTCCTCAGTAGCCGTGGTAGAATCCACGGTACCTAGCTCTGAAGAAAATGTTGAAGTAACAGCTAAAGAGGTGGTTTCTGTGGGAGATGCTGATGATTCTACGGCAGTTGCTGAACCAGCTAATAGTGAGGTTACAGAAGAAGAACCTGCAGAAATTACATCTGAAGAATATGCTGCGAATGTAGCTGATTTCCAAAAAATTAGTATTGAAGATGTTCGACAGACATTTACCGAAGATGGTCTGGAACATACAATTTATTTCGGTCGTGAGACATGTTATTACTGCCGTCAATTTTCTCCAGAATTAAAGGAATTAAATCAACTTATTGACAATAAGTTGGAGTATTATGATACAGATGGTGCAGATTTTGATGATTCAGCCAAAGAATTTTTATTTCAAACAGTAGGTATTCCAGGAACACCAACGGTTATTTATGTTAAAAATGGCCAACCAGTTTCAGGTTGGGTTGGCGGAGGAGTGACAGCTAAACAACTTTATTATCACTTGTATCTTGGTCAATCTTCTTCTCAACAGCCAGAAGGTACACAAGGAGCTGACAATTCGGAAGAACAAGCTGTACAGCCTGATGTAGAGGAAAAAGTAGAAGAGAAGTTGGAATCTGAAAAAGTAATTGTGGAGAGTGAGAAGCAGCCTGAACCGACAGTAACAACAGTTTCTAATTCAACACTTACAGACATTTCAGCTAATTTGACAGTCGCTGAACTTGAGAAACAAAACGAAACCATTACAGTTGCAACTGCTCAAACTAAGAATAGTGAGGTTGTAGTTCAAGCATCGCCTAATCCGGTGCAAATGGTTGCAACTGAAAAAGTAGAGCAGACTAAGTTGTATATTATTCCTGACACCAGTCGCTCAACTGATACTGTTAAAACAGCGAAAACTTTGCCAAATACAGGTGATACGGTTTCTTTGACTCTTTTCCGCCTGGGTGTAGTACTGCTTATGTTTTCACTAGGAGTTGTTTTTAAAGTGTTAAAAACTCATCAGGAGAAGTAGTTTATAAGAGTAGTATATTGGGGAATATCAAAAATGGTTTGGAGATCCATTTTTGATATAGCGAGTTTCGGCGAGCATTCGTCTGTGCGGTTCGCAGACGTCGGCACGAAGTGACGAGACCAGGAGAAAATCAAAACGATTGAGTTTTGTATTTTCGGGCAGTATGCCAGCGTGTTTAGCGCAATCGAAGGGTGCGCTAAACACGCAAACCTAGAATTTTGCGATTATCTCAGAGAAGGTCACGGTTTTTTTAATCGTGATTTTTTTTGATTTTAAAAATATGGCAGACTATTAGTATAAAATATTGAATGACTAGAGCGTAAATAAATAGGAGGAAACGGGTGTTAAAATATATCAATCACGCAGGACGTTAATCAATGTTAAAATTTAAAATTTTTTAGAAAGTAGAGTTCACAAATTCTCATCAGGAGGAAATAGAATCATTGTATAAACAGTGTAATAGAGATTTTTAATTTATTGGAAATAAGCATCTAATTCAAAAGAACAAACATTTATAAGAAACTTTAATCAATAGTTTAGGAGGAAATAATGAGTAGAATTTATAGTAGTACAGAAAGTTTAAGATAAAAACAAAAGCGTCTCAGAAGTCGTGATACGGATATAGGACGGCCAATCCACTTACACCATCAAATTGAAAAAAATAGGAACGTCAAGTCAGGGATTCCTGGTTCGGCGACAAACAAAAAAGCGTTTAAAACGTCGCTCAATAAACGTTTCGATATACCCAAATCGTTAACAAGTGGTCTTGCATCGTGGCAAGTATTTCGTCAGCGGTAAGGTAGTCACGGATAGCCTACCCAGTGCCTTTATCAAGGTATTAAAAAAATAGAAAGGAGTTTTGCTAATGAGTAATAAAGCAGAACAGAGGCGCGCAAAGCGCGCCAGGGCGAAAGCCCGTAAAAAAGAGAAAAAGTCCGAGCTTTTAATAAGCGAGGACGCTCGTAAGAAACATGTTCAAAAGATGGGACAAGAGATTATCACGGCCAAATTTGTAGCCGGAAAAGGTAAAAGTCGTCATCAAGGTAAGCTAGAAGATGATATCTTCAAATATATTACATCTGAAAAAGCTTTTCGGGACGTTTCAGCAACGTGGCGTAGATTTTCTGAGTTCGTGGCTAAACATAGTGATGGGACGGATTTAAATAGCTTAGAAGATATTCTGAAATACGTTGATCTTTATATTATGGATTTAATGATTCGAGGCCGAAAGGCAGATACGTTAACCACATATAAAGCTAATCTTGGAAAAGTTTTTGGTGTCTCTACCACGTATTTTATCGAAACTCCTAAACGTGAACGTCGTAATAAAACACGTTCACGTTTAGAGGTTAAAGTAGATCATAAAATCAGTAAAGAAAAGAATGATTTTTTCGACATCTTAGGAAGTGCTACGGGTTTGCGTAAGCGTGAGCTAGAGCGATTACGTGGCACGGATCTTATCGCTAAAAAAGCTAAGAATGGACTTTACTACGTGAATATCACGAGAGGTACAAAAGGAGGCCGCACGAGAGTTTCTCCCATTATGGCAAAATCTGAGGAAGAGTTGGAAAAGATTTTGGCAATGTTTAAAGCAGCGGGGCCAGGTGTCGTATGTAGTGGTAAATACGGAACGCATCGAATTCCAAAGAACCTAGATGAACATTCACGTAGGGCAGAATATGCTAAACGTGTCTATCTTCATTATGAACGCGATCTAGACAGATTACCACGCAAAGAAAAAACATTTCTACGTAAGGAATATGCAGGTTATGTCCTGGATAAGTTCGCTGAACAAAAAGCTACGGAATACCTGGGACATAATCGTAAAGATGAATTCCGTAAGTCGTATGTCTATCGCCTATTTGAGTAAGAAAAAGAAACAGGGTCATTTTTGATCCTGTTTCTTTTTCTTTCAAGTATTGTAAATCATAGAATTCTCAAGAGTGAATCAATATATTTATCCAGGAAATCGGTTAACATGGGTCAGTATAGTTAGCCACGAAATCGAGTAATATGGGCTAGTATAGTTATCCCTGAAATTAAGTAACCTGGACT
>ALKQ01000010.1 GCA_000440235.1 Streptococcus suis 10581
GCTAAATTCCCAAAGTAAGTTCTAGTCTGTCTTAAAAACTGGAAATTAGACTGAGACAAAGAAATAAGGTAGAACTTACTATGGGACAAGTTGGTAACTGACAATGAAAAACAAACACTTAACCCTCTCTGATCGCAACGATATTCAAATAGGAATTGAACAACTTAAGCCCTTTTCGGCTATCGCTGTTAAGCTAGGAAAAGACCCGTCCACAATCTCAAAAGAAGTTCGGAGAAATAGGGTGATAAAAGAGAACTCTAGTACCTCCAATTGTAAGGCCTGCCCTTTACTCAAAAAGGCTCCCTACGTTTGTAATGCCTGTCCGAAAAAGAGAGGCAACTGCGGATACCAGAAACAGTTCTACTACGCAAAAAGAGCTCAGCTTGATTATGAAGCTAAGCTCTCAGACTCGAGAACAGGTGTTGCACTAAACAAGGAAGAATTCTATCGCATGGATGAGATTGTTTCTGCTGCCATCCAAAAGGGACAACACCTCAACCACATCATCGCCTCAAACGAACTTTCGGCATCCAGAGCTTCTATCTACCGATACCTTGAAAAAGGCTATCTGTCCACAAAGCCCATTGATTTCCCCCGTGTCGTGAAATTCAGAAAGCGGAGAACCAGAAACCTACAACCCATTCCTAAAACTGCCAAAGAAGGACGGTCTTACGAGGACTTCCAACGCTTTCTCACAGAGAAAGGAAGCAGCTATTGGCTGGAAATGGACACCGTTACTGGACGGATCGGCGGAAAGGTACTTCTCACATTTAACCTCTCCTTCTGTAACTTTATCTTCGCTCGATTACTTGATAATAAAACAGCTAATGAGGTCGCTAAACATCTCTACGCTATCAAGAATGACCTACATCAGAAAGAGATGGACTTCTGCGAACTATTCCCTGTCATTCTGACCGATAATGGTGGTGAATTCGCTAGAGTGGACGACATCGAAATGGATGTTCGTGGAGAATCTAAGCTATTCTTCTGTGACCCCAATCGTTCTGACCAGAAAGGGAGAATTGAGAAGAATCACACACTTATCAGAGATATTCTTCCTAAAGGAAGTTCGTTTGATAACTTGACACAGGAGGACATCAACCTGGTTTGTTCGCATGTCAACAGCGTCAAACGAGCTTCTTTCAACGGAAAATCAGCTTATGAACTCTTTACATTTACCTACGGTGAGGAATTGGCAACACTTTTGGGAATCTCTAAAATTGACCCTGAGAACGTCATTCAATCACCTCGATTACTAGATAAGTAATTGCTAGTTTTTATTAAAAAATAATTTCAAAATAGAAAGGAACTTGTCCCATCCAAAATTCCAGATAGCTAGAACTTACTTTGAGACGTCTCAGAGCCAGTAACTTTAGTGTACTCTTTTTTTCAACATTTTCAACCCTAAAACTCACTACTATCAACATTTTTAGTCAAAAACAGAACTTAGTCTGAGACTAAATTCTGTTGATGTTGTGCAGTTTTCTCAAAGTAACTTCTGGAAGGACGGGAACTAGAACTTACTTTGAGAATTTACC
>ALKQ01000011.1 GCA_000440235.1 Streptococcus suis 10581
TGATGTTGTGCAGTTTTCTCAAAGTAACTTCTGGAAGGACGGGAACTAGAACTTACTTTGAGAATTTACCGAATAAATAATCCACCTAAAAGCATAACTGCAAGAAAAATAAGAACGACAACATCTCCTCTTGTAAGAGGTCGTTTGGATTCTTCGTTCAAGTATTCCCAAACATTCATTTTTCCTCGTTGTTCCACCACAATTTCCTTCTCAGGCTCTTTTCCTAAAACCAGATAATCCAGACTAACACCAAAGATTTCTGCTAGCTGGACCAGTTTGTCAATATCTGGCGTTGCTTCGCCATTTTCCCACTTGGAAACAGCCTGACGGGAAATATAGAGTTTCTCTGACAACTCATCTTGAGATAGGTTCTTGGTTGTGCGTAGATTCTTGATTTGCTGTGCTAACTGCTTCATGGTCTTGTCCTCCTCTTTTTTCTAAGTCTATTATAGCTTAGAAAGGAGCAGTTGACTAGCAATTTTTAGGAAAAACTCGCAACCAGCAGTTGCAAACTGTCAACTAGGCTTCGCTCGGCAGAACTTGTTTCATTTTTCGTTCAAAATCATGCCGGCTCATCATAACGACATGGTCACAGTTGGTACAGCGGATTTTAATATCCGCTCCTAGACGGATGACTTCCCACTTATTTGCCTTCTTGCCGGTCGATTTGATGACACAGGCATGAGGCTTTTTCATTTCGACAAATGATCCTAATTGATACATACTTCCTCCTTAAAGATACATACTTCTTTCCTGATAGGTTAACGTTACCTCATTTGCAGTGCATGTCTCTCCATCTATTTGCAATAATAATTTTTCTTTTGATTTTAAAACTACATCTACCCCTGTTAAATGCTGAATTGTATGAGAAGATTCATGCCTCTTCGTTAATAAGGCTAACAATGATTGTAGACGTTGGTAGAAATTTCCATTTTTGAAGTAAACAATATCTACTTCCTTCTTTTTAGCACTTGCTGTTGGCCATATCATGATTCCTCCACCAAAATAAAGACTATTTGCTACAGAAATAAAAAAGAGATTATCTAACTGATAAGATTTTTCATCAAGAGTTAATTCTAAGTTTATAGCTTGTTTTGAAAATAATGTTTTAATACCAAAGAATAGATAAGTTAACTTCCCAAGTTTTACCTTGTTCAGAACTTTTTTCAAAATTGAATTCGTTGAACCATTGATAACTTGAGCTGCAAAGCCAAAATCCATACTGTTTACAACCGTTCCGTATGAACTGTTTAAAACATATATCCGACTTGTTTTTCCCTCTAAAATGGCATCTACACTTCTATAGAGCGATGTTATATTCATTGCCTTAGCAAAATCATTTCCAGATCCTGTTGGATAATAAGCAAACGGTAGACTAGCTGGCCAAAAACGCAAAGCTTTAGACAGTGTGCCGTCTCCACCTAAAATCATTAATTGGTCCTCACTACTGACAAACTCCTTTAAAATAGCCTCTATTTGCCTTTTTTCATCCTCAGGACCAACTGTCATAAAAATGTTAACTGCAAGCTGGGGATAACTTTCTTTTATTTTGAATATGATATGTTCAGCAGTATGGCTACCAGCATTAGGATTAGCTAATATATATAACGTCATTTATTCCCCATCACTAAATATATAAAAATAAGCTAGGTGCTATTTTTTAGTATAACATAAAAACGGCTAGTTTAGCCGTTCTTAATATTATTTAGTTGGTACGAACTGGTGTAACCAATTGAATAAAATCTTGCCCTTCATTATTTGGAATCAATGTAAATGGACGGACAGAAGAGATAAAGCTAATTTTCACTTGTTCACTAGTTGTGGCTTTCAATGCTTCTATCAAGTAAGTTGGGTTAAAGCTGATTACTAAGTCTTCACCTGATACTTCTACAGTATCTAATTCCTCATTCACACGTCCAACTTCTGGAGAATTTACATGAGCCGATACAACATTATTAGCAATTTCTAGTTTTACTGTACCATTTTGGGTTGCATTTGAAAGAAGACGAGCACGCTCCATCGAGTGACGAAGATTGGCAGTATCAAAAATTGCAGTTGTTTTAAACTCAGTTGGAATTAAGCGGTCTGTATCAGGGTAGGTACCTTCTAATAAGCGTGTATAGAAGCTAATATGCTCGCTTCTAAAAAGGATTTGATTATTTGAAAAGAAGACTTCTACTGTTTCAATATCATCTGTAAAAACTGCAGTAAATTCACGGAGAGAACGACTTGGAATGACAACATTAAAATCATCACCAGATGTATCAAGGACCAATTTCCGTTGGCTCATACGGTGTGAATCTGTTGCAACAGTTTTTAGATTTTTATTTTCTGTTAAAACAAAATGAACACCCGTAAGAATAGGACGACTTTCTTGTGTAGAAGCTGCAAATGCTGTTTCATTAATTGTTTGTTTTAATACTTTGGTTTCTAACACCAATGGTTTTGAAGTTGGAACTTCCTGTAAACGAGGATACTGTTCTGCTTCTTTTCCCTTTAATGTGATTTCAGACTTACCACTTGTCAAAACGATTTGCTTTTGTTCAATTTCATTGAAGTCAAGGACCAAATCTGGCATGCTGGATACGACATTAATAAAGAAACCAGCTTCTAAGAGAATGGAACCTGGAGAACTGATCAAAAGTCCTGCATTTTCATCTTGAATAGAAATAAAATGTTCAATCGAGATTTGTCCATTTGAACCAGTTAAAGTGATTCCTTCACTAGTTACTGTAATTTTTACTGTTGAAAGAATTGGAATAGCATTTTTTGTACTGATTGCCCGTTTAGTAATACTAAGTGCTTGTAGAAATATATTTTTATTAATAGAAAATTGAATCATGGATTCTCCTTTATTTATTATCTATAAGGTTAATAGTAATAGTAGTCTCTGTGTATTCTGTGGAAAAGTGATGAAAGACCAATAAAACTGCGGAAATTAACTTGTTCACAACTTGTGGAAAAAACAGAGTTTTTTTGAAAAGTTATACACAGGTTAACGAAGTTTATTTTTTATACTGGTAATCTCTATTTCTAAATTCTCATCATCCAAGAGGAGAGTTTTTATTTTATTGTATGCATGCATAACGGTTGTATGGTCTCGATTACCAAATTCTTTCCCAATTTTTGGAAGGGAATTGTCTGTCATTTCACGTGCTAAAAACATAGCAACTTGTCGCGCGTGAACGATATGTTGAACACGCTTAGAACCTTTTAATTCTTTCAAGCTGACACCGTAGAAATTTCCCACTTCGGTTTGGATTTTCTCAATAGGAATAACCATATTTTGTGGATTTGTTTGTTTTCTTGATCGAATAGCCTCAGCAGCAACCTCGACACTTATCTCAGACAGTTGACGCATAGTGGCTATCAAATGGATATCTTTTAAGGCACCTTCAAGATCACGTACGTTCGAATCAAATTGTCCAGCTAGATAGGATAGCGTCTCATTTGTAAAGTTGTAAGGCAGGCTCTCGCACTTGTTACGTAAAATTGCGATACGTGTTTCAAAATCAGGTGGAGTGATTTCACTGGTTAACCCCCATTTGAAACGTGTTACTAGTCTTTCTTCCAAATTGTCTAAGTGATCGGGATTACGGTCGCTTGTGAGTACAATCTGCTTATTTTTTTCATGAAGCGCATTAAAAGTATGGAAAAATTCTTCCTGTGTTGTTGCTTTATTACGGAGAGACTGAATGTCATCAATTAGAAGTAAGTCCAGATTACGATAGGTTTTTTTGAAACTTTCCATATCATTGAGACGGAGGTGTTCTAAAAATTCATTGATGAATGTTTCCGATGAGACATATTTTATTCTTGCCTGGGGATTATCGGCTAGAACCTTATTTCCAATCGCATTTAAAATATGAGTTTTTCCAAGACCAGGACCACCAAAAATGAATAATGGATTGTAGAGCTCACCTAGGTTATCAGATACAGCTAAAGCTGCAGCCTTTGCCCAATGATTATTGTCTCCTTGTACAAAATTAGCAAAGGTGTACTGGGATTTTATATCAGAATGAACCGGTTTAAAAGTTTCTTGAGGAGTAGCCGATTCAGGTGTCTGTACCTGGTGAACCACTGAACTTCTTGCGTTTGTAGTGTTCTTAATCTCCTGTTCATCCTCTGTAAATTGATATTGGATGGCAAGAGGCTCTCCGTAGATTTCAAAACTAGCGGCAATCATTAACTCTTCGAAGTTTTTTTCCCAGAAATCTTTTTTAAATGGACGATTTAAGAAAATATTGGCAACTTGCTGGTTGATTCCGAGTAATTTTGCATCAGCGACATAAAAATCATAAATAGATGGCTTAAAATTTACCTTTGCCAATTCAATAAATCGTTGCCAAAAAAGTTGTTCTTGGTTCATATTTTCCCCCTTTCACATTATATTCGTTAGAATAGTGTACCATAAAAAACAAAAGTTTTCCACAGATAATTTTAAAAATCCACACTGTTAAGAAAAGTTTTCCACAAGATGTGAATAAAAGTCAGAACCTTTGCTGGTCCTGACTTTTTGTAATGATTTTAGTGTGGAAAAGAGTGTTTATAAAAATAAATTGTAAACAAGTCTATTTAAAATTGTTGATAATTCTTTCGAATTCATCGAGGTCATTAAAGCTAATCCGAATTTCTCCGCTCCCGTTTTTCTTCTTGATAATTTTTGTAGCTGTTCCAAGAGTTTTACTGAGTGAATCTTCCTGTTCTTTTAAAAATTGGTCGCGTTGTTTAAGCTTAGTGTGTTTTTTCTTATTTGCAGCTATTAATTTTTCAAGCGTACGCACACTTAAATCCTTTGATAAAATGAGTTGAACCCATTCGGCTTGCTTTTCTTCTGAAAATGACACCAATTGTCGCGCGTGCCCTTGTGAAATTTGTCCTTCTTCTACAGCTTGTTTAGTCTGAGATGATAGATTTAGTAGGCGCAATAAATTACTGATATATGGTCTTGATTTTCCCATGATTTGAGCAACTTCATCATGCGTTAACCCTCTACTAATCAATTTTTGATAAGAGGTTGCTTCTTCTAACGGATTTAAGTTAGAACGCTGCAGATTCTCTATGATAGCCTGATAGAGTAAATCATCATCAGTCAGTTCCTTTACCACTGCTGGTATTGTAGTCAGTCCAGCTAATTGACTGGCTCGCAACCTTCTTTCTCCAGCTAATAATTCGTATCCGATAATAGAAGATTTTCTTACAATAATCGGTTGAATTAAGCCATTTTCCTTAATGGATTGAGCGAGCTCAAGTAGCTCCTTTTCATCAAAATGAATTCTTGGCTGATAGGGATTTGGATGGATTTCTGAAATATTTAGTGTACGTAATTCTTCCATATATCCTTATTCTAGCAAAAAAAACGAGACTTTACAATTGTGTAAAGTCTCATTTGTCAATTATTCGCTAAGTTCTTCTGTAGAATGTGTCAACTTAATGTCAACAGTTTGTTTCTGATTATTGCGGTAATAAGTTACAGTGATTGTGTCTCCAATTTGATGTTTGTAGAGAGCGCTTTGGAGATCACTCTTATTTTGAATAGTTTCTCCGTCAATCTCAGTAATGACATCAAAAGTTTCTAATTTTCCATCTGCAGGTAGTCCACTTTGTGTAGAGACAATTACGACACCGGATGTTAATTCCGTATTTGATAATCCAGCTTTTTCCAATTGACTAGTTGACAAGGTCGTCAAGTTAACCATATGAACTCCAAGAGCAGGTCGGCTAACTTTTCCAGCTTTCTCAAGTTGATTGATAATAGCTACGGCATCATTTGCAGGAATAGCAAATCCCATCCCTTCTACAGCCACACCTGAGCTACTTACAGAACTTGAGGTGATTTTGCTAGAGGTGATACCAATAACTTGTCCTTGGATATTAATCAATGGTCCTCCAGAATTTCCAGGGTTGATAGCTGTATCGGTTTGAATAGCGTTGGTTGAGATTGTTTGACCATCTTCTGATTGTGAAGTAACTGTCCGACTTAGGCTAGAAATAATACCTTGAGTAACTGTATTAGCGTAGACGCTACCTAGAGGACTACCAATTGCGATAGCAGTTTCTCCAACTTTAATTGTATCGGAATCAGCAAATTCAGCAACAGCAGTGACTTTATCTGCTGATATTTTTATAACAGCTATATCAGAATAGGTATCGGAACCAACGAGTTCACCGCTGATTTTTTCTCCAGATGCTAAAAGAATATCAATCTTTTCTGCGTTATTAATAACATGCGTATTTGTCACAACATAGGCATATTGACCATCTTTTTTATAGATAACCCCAGACCCCTCTCCAGCAACGGCTAGTTCATCAGATGATTCAATATTTCCAAAGATAGCACCAAGACTATTGTTGGCTGACTTTTGGTAATTAATAACAGACACAACAGCATTTTGTACTTTCTCTACAGCTTTTGTGGTGGAAGTTTCATTATTATATTGAACATTGCTGACACTAGTGATAGCAGAATTTGCTTGTTGAACCTGTGGCTGGAAGAAAGAGGCTGATAAGGCCCCGATAAGCCCCCCAAAAAATCCAATTACAAATAAAATCGCAAATTTCAAATATTTTTTCATATAAGGAATCCTTTCCATTTCTTTAATTTTCCTTAAGATTACTCTTGCTTTCTTAATTATAGCTTAAAGTTTTCAAAAATCAATCCACAATCTGTGGATAACTCTGTGAATTATGTGAAAAACTGTAGCCATATCCTGATTTTCTAAAAATATTTTCTGTCGTATGCTTGTGGATATGTTAAAATTATTTTATGAAAATAAAATTGATTACCGTTGGAAAATTGAAAGAAAAGTACCTCAAAGAAGGTATTGCAGAATATAGTAAACGATTGGGACGATTTGCTAAGTTGGATATGATTGAGCTTCCTGATGAAAAAACACCAGATAAAGCCAGTCAGGCAGAGAATGAACAAATATTAAAAAAAGAATCCGATAGAATTATGTCTAAAATTGGAGAGCGAGATTTTGTCATTGCCTTAGCGATAGAAGGGAAACAATTTCCATCGGAAGAATTTAGTCAAAAGATATCTGACATTGCAGTAAATGGGTATTCAGACATAACTTTTATCATCGGTGGTAGTTTGGGTCTCGATTCTTGTATTAAAAAAAGAGCTAATTTGTTGATGAGTTTTGGACAGTTGACGCTTCCCCATCAACTAATGAAATTAGTTCTCATCGAGCAGATTTATCGTGCATTTATGATTCAGCAGGGAAGCCCATATCATAAGTAGTTTCACGTGAAACAAGGAGTGAAAATGAATCAAAAAGAGTATCGTGTTTTTGAGGGATTGAGAATTGCTTGTTCATTAACGTTTATCAGTGGTTATTTAAATGCCTTTACTTTTGTGACTCAGGGTGGTCGCTTTGCTGGCGTACAATCTGGAAATGTTATTTCCCTAGCTTATTTTTTAGCTAAAGGTAACTTTGCGCAGGTAGTTAATTTTTCCATTCCCATTTTATTTTTTGTATTCGGACAATTTTTTACCTACTTAGCAAGAAGGTATTTTGAAAAACAAACATGGTCTTGGCACTTTGGTAGTAGTGTAATGATGTTAGTTCTTATTTTACTAACTATCATTCTCTCACCTATAATGCCTGCGTCTTTTACAATTGCTAGTCTAGCCTTCGTAGCCTCTATTCAAGTAGAAACATTTAGAAGGTTACGAGGTGCTCCGTATGCCAATGTGATGATGACAGGGAATGTCAAAAATGCTGCTTATCTCTGGTTTAAAGGAGTTATCGAAAAAGATTCAGAACTTAGAAAAACAGGTAGGAACATCTTATTGACCATTATAGGGTTTATGCTAGGTGTCATCATATCTACTCACCTATCCTTCCAATTTGAAGAATATGCCCTTATTGGTTTGATTTTGCCAGTTTTATATATTAATTATGAATTATGGCAAGAAAAAAGACCTACTCGAGGTAGGTCTAAATGATTCCAGCAGGATTCGAACCTGCGACCGTTCGCTTAGAAGGCGAATGCTCTATCCAGCTGAGCTATGGAACCTTAACCATTTTATTTTACATTAAACAAAGCACTCTGTCAATACAATAAAAAATCAAAAAATGTATTGACAAACAAAGTCACATGTATTATACTAGTTATTGTTCTAAAAATGGTCCGTTGGTCAAGGGGTTAAGACACCGCCTTTTCACGGCGGTAACACGGGTTCGAATCCCGTACGGACTATTTCTTCCGCCATAGCTCAGTTGGTAGAGCGCATGACTGTTAATCATGATGTCACAGGTTCGAGCCCTGTTGGCGGAGTAAATAAAGCATTGAAAGCCTTGAGAAATCAAGGTTTTTTCTTTTTTTGGTCAAAAGTTGGTCAATGAACTTACAAATATTTCAACTTCTACTATATCTTGGATAAGAATGAAAAAATAGTG
This sequence comes from Streptococcus suis 10581, assembly GCA_000440235.1. Taxonomy (GTDB): domain Bacteria; phylum Bacillota; class Bacilli; order Lactobacillales; family Streptococcaceae; genus Streptococcus; species Streptococcus suis_F. The sequence continues at coordinate 8,409 of ALKQ01000011.1, forward strand.
AAAAATTGGCATGAATAATCATACAAAAGGGAAATTTGGTCAAAAAATGGTCAAGTGGTTGCTGACATGATTTTTCTAATTTTTTCAGTTTCTTCTTCCTCTTTTTCCTTAATAAGATGAGAGTAAGTTTCTATAATTTGCTTTGTATCTTTGTGACCTACGATTTTCGAAAGTGTCCAAATATCGATTCCTTCAGCCAGTAAAATACTGATATAGGTATGACGAATACCAGTAGCTGTTAGGACTTTTGGAGTTATATTTAATTGATGAAGCAGTTCACTGAGACAAGTATTGACAGTTTTATTTGAAGGTACACCATAAATTGGATTAACAAATAAAAGATTATTTGGATTATCGAAATCAATTGTATCTTGCTCTTTTAGCAATTTATCAAGTACCTCTATTACAGTATCATCAATAGGAATATTTCGTACAGATGTTTTTGTTTTAGGGTCTGTAAACTCATTTTTCGCTGAATCGTATCGCCTATAAGTTACAATCTCTTTGCTTTTCCAAAGTATGCAATCCCAAGTTAAGCCTAACACCTCTCCAAATCTCATACCAGTCTTTAACTGTATGTAAAGAAGATAGTAAACTAAGTTGTCAGTATAGTTTACATTATTGTAAAGATAATTAACTAATTTTTTATAATCTGCTTTACTATGAATATACTTATCTTCTTTTGATTTTGCTGGTTCTAATCCAGTTATCTTTACACCTATTGTAAAGTCATGGAAATCAAGTCGGTCTTGCTTAGCAAATTCTAGAACTTTCTTAACTTCAGAATTTAAACGAGCAACATTATCACGACCATTAGTTTTGGCAAATTGATTGATAAAGAGTTGATAGCGACTAGCCTTAATATTTACTAAAGGCATATTTCCGAAAAACTCTTCAATTAGTTTGCCACGTTTTATGTGTTTGTTGAGTGTCGCCTGTTTTTTATTTAAAGGCACGATATGTAGCTCATACCATTTTTTCCAAAGTTCATGTAAACTAATTTGTCTATCAATGTTAGCCCCTTTTAGAAGTCTAAGTTCAATCTCAATTGCTTCAAGTTCAGCTTCTTTTTTAGTTCTAAATCCAGAATTTGAAGCTATTACTTTTCCTTTATCATCAAAGATTCTATAGTCCCATAATTTTTTCTTAGCTTTATTTTATTATTTTTGATAAATAAAAAAGCATGGTACTAACAATAATTATTGTGTATCATGCTTTTTACTGTATTACTTCATCTGTTCCAATAAACTTTGAAAAGCTTTTATACTTTTTTCCTGCTTATCTTTTGGTAGTTCAAATAGTGAGTCTAATAATAGTGAAATTTCTGGACTATTTTCTTTGATATTGATATCAAAAAAATGTTCAATATCTGTTTCAAGAGCTTCTAAAATTCTTTCAAATGTATCAATTTTGATATTCGTTGCTAATTGTTCTATTTTATAGGCGTAATTCATTCCAAGATTGGCTTTCTCTTCTAATTCGTCTTGTGTCCAACCTTTTTCTAGCCTTAAATGGCGAATTCTCTTGCCAATATATTCTCTCAAACTTGCGTTTTCCATCATAAATACCTCGTTATTTATTATCTTACAAGGTTTATAGTAAAGAAGAAACTTCTTAAAAGGTTTTTAATTATATGTTTTAGTTGTTAAAAGCTAAAAAACACGATATAATAACCTTAAAAGATTAGTTTGTTACAGATGGAGGTTTTATGACAAAACAAAATAATAAATTGCAGACTAAAGGTTCAATCCGTAAACTTCGCACAGGTGCAGTGGTATCTACACTTGCTACATCGGTAATTTTTGGTTCAGCAGTTTCGGCTGAAGAGGTTGCTACTCAAGATGTTGCTACGACTACTGAGGCTGTTGCGGTTTCAGAAGAGGTTGCTCAACCTGTTGAGGTAACTAAATCTGACGTTGACAATGCTCAAGCACAGGTTATTGAGCTTACAAATCAAGTGACAGCTCAAGAAGAAGTTGTTGCTCAGGTTTTTGCTCAAGTGGAAGAGTTGTCTGCGGTAACGCCAGAGGTTGTTGCTGAGTTGGAAACGGCTACAGTTAAGGCTGAGGAAGTGGTTGCTCAAGCAGAGACTAATGTTGCTACTGCTGAACAGTCAGTTGCTCCATCTCAAGAGGCTGTTGCTACCCAAGAGGGTATCGTTGCCGAGGCTGAAAAGGTTGTTGATGTTGCGAATACAAGTGTTGCAAATGCAGAGAAAGCTGTAACTGAAGCTCAAGCTGAGGTTGATGGTTTGCAAAACATTGACGAAACTCTTACTCAAGCTCAAGCTACTGTTGTAGAAGATGCGAAAGCAGTTGAGGTTACAACTACTCAGGTTGACAACATCAAGGTTGCCGAGCAAGATAAGGCTCAAGCCGTTGCCACTCAAGAGGGTATCGTTTCTGAAGCTAAGACAGTTGTGGACACTAAATCTCAAGCTCTTGCCACAGCTAAGACTGAGTTGGCTACTGCAACTAACAAAGTAACTGAAACTAAGGCTACTTTAGATGGTTTAACTGCTAAGGCTACAAACGAAGAAACACAGTTGACTATTCCGATTTCTGCTGAGTATGTAAATACTCTTAAAGAGTACATTGCAGGTGGTAGTCGTAGCACTGCACTTTCAAACCGTTTGAAAGAGTTGGGTGCTGAGGCTTATAAACAGGTTGGCGTAACTTCTATGAGCGTTCTTGACGGTCAAATGGTTAAGTTCCAAGATACTGATTGGATTTTGAAGTACTCAGACTACGATAACTCTCGTCGAGTTGAGGTTGGTAACTTGACAGATGAACAGCGTTCAGAGTTGACTGATTACTTCCTAACTATCATCAAACCTGTACGTGAAGCCTTTGGGGTATCTGAGTACAAGACTTCAGACAAGATGAATGAAATTGCTTCAGTACTTGATTCTCGTACTAACACTAGTCTTGCTTGGCATGATACTGCAACTCAACGTCAAGTGGCTAAAGAGTTCGGTATTCGAACTGTTTTGGACAATATTGGTTTTGCAGGAGGTAGCGAGGGTATCGAAACTATGGCTACACTCAAGCGTGACATTTTCGGTCAAGCTATGTTGATGTTCTACGATGATTCTCATGCTAGTTGGGCGCACTCAGGTTGGTTAGTTAAGGATAACTACGACTTTGTTACTGTAGGTGTGACAAAATTGGTAGGCGACCCTTACTCTTCACGTAAGATTCACTTCATCTTTACTGAAGGTAAAGAGATGGCTAAGCTCCAAGACTCTAACGTCCACACAGCTCCAGCATCTGCTACCGACACACGTGCAACGGCTCTAGCTAACGCTAAGACAGCTTACAACACAGCTTTGACTCAACAAACCACTGCAAGTCAAAAGGTTTCTACTATTGAGTTCGAGTTACAAAATGCACAGTTTGCTTACAACTCTGCTAAAGCTGAACTTGACCGTTTGAAGTCAGGTACCTCTAACCTTGCAGATGCGGAACGTACTCTTGCAGAGGCGACAGCTCGCTTGAATGCAAGTCGTCAAAAACTGGTTGAGGTTCAAGCTACTTACAACAACTTGAAAACAAAAGAAGCGGAAGCTAAACAAACCTTGGCTGACGCTCAAAAGACCCTTGAGAACGCTGAAATTACTCAGGCTCAAGCAGTTGCTCGTTTGGACTCTGAGAAAGTTACCCTTGCAACTCTTCAAGGTAAGTTGGCTAATGCTCAGGGTATCTTGGACAAAGCACGCTCTACTTATGCTGAAGCAGTTCAAGTTCGTGACGAATTGAAGGCTAAGTTGGAAACTGCACGCAATGCGGGTACAGCTCTTGCTAAAGCTAAGTCTGACTTGGAAAGTGCTGAAACTCGTTTGGCTGAGTTGAAGGGTATCTTAGGTCAAGCTGAAGCGAACCTTACTTACTTGAAGTCACTTCTCCCAATCACTGCTAAAGGTGAGCCTGCTTACCACGAGTTGCCAACTCTTGAAATTCCAAAAGAATTGCTAGATAAGGCTGAAGTTGACGGTAAGGTTGAAGCTCCTGCTGACACTAAAGTTGAAGCACCTGCTACACAAGGTGGCGAAGTGGTTAAGGTTGACCTTACAACTGCTACAACTAACGGTTCAACTGTTGCAACTCCAGTGGTTGCTCCTGCGACACCAGCTCCTAAGGTGGCTACACCGTCTAAGGTTGGGGTTGAGCATGGCACGTCTGCTGAGGTGTTGCCAAATACAGGAGAATCTGAAAATATCATGTTGTATATCGGAATCGGTCTGCTTGGTTTGGCTGGTTTAAGTAAAAAAAGAAATAAAAGAACAATTTAATTAAGATAACTAAAAAATCTTCTTACATATTGTAGGAAGATTTTTTGGATTCCTAAAAATTTCAGAAAGACTACGCTATTCTAACAATTTTTAGGAATGTTAATAGAATTTTAAATTTTTTAGTTACTCCGAAATGCTTCTTTGTCAAAACTTGGTCAGACTGTATTTTTATAAAAATTCTGCATAATTTAGGAAACACATAGATATTTTATAAAATTTCATGTGGTCAAAATTTGGTCAAATTCCCGCTTTTTATTACTCCCTAGATAAGTAACAAACCCTTGATTATCGCCATTTAGGAAACCTTGAGAAATCAAGGTTTTTTGCTTTTTACAAGAAAAAACCGAGAAAGTTTAGTATTCTCGGTTCTTAGAATAATAGTATCCAATGAATTGATAGGAGAAAAATACAAAAACTGCACCAAAAGAAATCAGTAAACCTAGATAGAAACCATTTGGTACAAAGGTTAAAACTAGTTTAGTTTGACCTGGACTTACATCCACTTTCATAAAACCTTCTTGCGCTTTTTGGATTTTAATAGGTTTACCATCAATGGTTGCATTCCATCCTTTATCATAGGGTAAAGTAAGGAGGAGTGAGGCTTCTTTATCGGTTACAAAATCAACGGTTACTTTATTACCATCAGTTTTTGTTACTACTTGTTTTTCTTGGAGAATGGAAATAGCCTGTTGGAAAGCTAATAAGTCCAATCGATAAAATTGTGGTTTATCAAAAGAAACTTGATTATTTTCAGGAAAATATACATCGACTTGAACTTGTACATCTGTAGTAAAGCTCCCCACATTGAAGAAAGAGAAAGTATTATCTAATGTAAACTCACTTGATTGATTATTGACAGTAATGACAACCTTTTTTTGATTCTCATTTGAGAATGTTAAATTTGGCAAATTTAAGTATACTTGGCTATTTGCAGGTATATTTACTAAGAAAGTTGCCTTTGCAGCATCCTCATTGTCAACTTTGTTGACAGTCATTCGATTGCTCAACTCAACTGTATTTTGTGAAATAACATCTGATAAAGTGTGGTAGTATTTTTGAGATAGCCCTGTTAGTTGATTGAGGAAATTTGTTTGATTATCGAGAGTCAGATTTGTAAAATTGACATCTTTGTAAATCCCTTCAGTCAATAGGGTTAACCCTAGATTAAAACTATTTTCGTAAAGATTAATAGTAGGCTGACTCTGATTCAGTGTGAAACCAAACTTATTTGGGTCCGTAGTAGCTAAATTATATTTGACTCCGAATAGGCTATCAGCAATAATTGTATTATTCTGATAACGAAGATTCAAATTGGTACCGTCTGAACGGAAACCGAGCTTATCTAGTACTGAGCTGGAAGCACGATTTCGAATGGAGGAGAATTGAGAAATACCATTGTAATTGAATTTCATGCTATCATTGCCAGTTTGTGGTAATAGACGTTCTATACGATAAAATGAATCAGTTGTAGTCTTTGTAGACTTTACAATACTGTCAATATCTGTCAATTTTTCTTCATAGTTTGATCGGCTAGGGAAATGCCATTCATCAGAAATCCCCTGAACCTGATAATGACTATGTAATCCAAGTTCTAAGAAAGTGAAGAACAATAAAACAATATTAATCCATTTTAAGGATGATTTATAGCGAATCATTGCTACAAAAAGAATGAAGTAGGCTATTAGAAATTCTAGTGTGAGTAGGAAATTTACATCCGTTAGAAACTCATAATGATCTCTAAAAATAAAGGTAGAAGTAAAGCAAATGAGTAAAAATGAAACAATCAGAGTAAAATTTTTAATACTTACTTGACGTAGTTGTGCCAATGTCTCTGCTGCTAAATAGATAACGGTTATTGATAGAGCCCATGCATAACGATAGAGGAACATGTTTGGCGCATGCATACCTTGCCAAAAAAGATTGAGTGGTTGTAGGTAGAAACTTGAAATAATGAATGTAAAGAATAGAGCATAGGAGAGTTTGACAGTTGGTTTTATTTCTTTTAATGTAAAGAATAATAAAGCGAGTATTAATGGAACGAGACCAACAGAGATCGTGGGAATAGAACCGAATTTTGTTGTATCAAAGCTACCAACTAAGTTTTTTGCAAAGAAGTCCAGATACCAAGAGTCCTCGGTTTTTAGGTTGACAATTTTTGTAAATGTCTCACCATGAGTTTTTAAATCCAAGTAGGTTGGTAACAACATGAACATGCTGCTTAGAGCAGATAAAATTGACACTATTGTAAAGTTGATAAATCTTTTGATTCTCTGACTATCTATCCATGATAATTGAACCAATGCCCATAATGTTAGAAAAATAGCCACCATATAACCGAAGTAATAGTTTTGGATAAACAAGCATGTTAATGTTATGTAGTAGAGAATCGAACCCTGTTTTTTTAATAATCGATGCAATCCAAGAAGAACGAGTGGGAGGAGTATAAAAACGTCTAGCCAGTTGTTTATTTCTAATTGACTTGTACTAAAACTCATCAGAGAAAAACTAGTAGCGAGTAATAGTGCCCATTCTTCTTTCAAATTTTTATGGATACCCTTTAGGCTGAAATAAGTTGACAACCCAGTCAATCCAAATTTAACAATAGTGACAAGATAGATAGCGTCAGGCATGGATTGTAAATCAAAGAAAAAGACAATTGGAGATAGGAATGAGCCTAGGTAATAGGAGGATAGAGCATAAAAATTGAGTCCTAGACCACTTGTAAAGGTGTAAAAAAGAGAGCCGTCTCCGTGTAAAGTATTTCGTAATGTTTGATTAAAAATAACGTACTGATGGAAACCATCACTGGCCAATATTGTTGTATCACTTCCCCACCAGATTCCTTGAAATGCTAAGACGATAGAAATAATAGTCAGCGGAATAAGGAAAGATAAGAGATAATAAATGGATGTTTTTGTAAATATTTTTTTCATAGATTTAAAAGAAAAGGCGAATAAATCGCCTTTTTATTATGCTTTCCAAAGTTCTTGTACTTTCGCTTGTACTTCAGCATTTTCCAAGAATTCATCATAAGTTTCGTCGATTCGGTCGATAACACCGTTTTTAGAAATGACGATGATATGGTTTGCTAAAGTTTGAATAAATTCGTGGTCATGGCTGGCAAAGATGATGGACTCTTTAAAAGCTTTCAAACCATCGTTCAGACTGGAAATTGATTCCAAGTCTAAGTGGTTGGTTGGATCATCTAAGACTAAGACATTTGACTTGAGGAGCATGAGTTTTGACAACATCACGCGCACTTTTTCACCCCCTGACAAGACGTTTACAGGTTTGTTAACCTCATCACCCGAGAAGAGCATACGTCCCAAGAAACCGCGCAAGAAGGTATTGTCATCTTCTTCCTTGCTGGCAAATTGACGGAGCCAATCAAGGATAGATTCGTTTGTATCAAAGTCACGAGTATTGTCTTTTGGTAAGTAGGATTGACTAGTAGTGACACCCCACTTGACAGTACCTTCATATTCAATATCGCCCATAAGAGCACGAATGAGAGCAGTTGTTTGGATGTCGTTTTGACCAATAAGAGCAGTCTTGTCACCTGGACGCAGGATAAAGCTGATATTGTCAAGAATCGTTTCACCATCGATGACAACTTTCAAGTTTTCAACGGTTAGGAGGTCATTACCGATTTCACGTTCAGATTTGAAGTTGATAAATGGGTACTTACGGCTAGAAGGAATGATTTCTTCCAACTCGATTTTGTCCAACATCTTCTTACGTGAAGTAGCTTGCTTAGACTTAGAAGCATTAGCAGAGAAACGGGCAACGAATTCTTGTAATTCCTTGATTTTTTCTTCTGCTTTGGCATTACGGTCAGCTTGTAGTTTAGCTGCTAGTTCACTGGATTGTTTCCAGAAGTCATAGTTACCAACGAAAATCTTGATTTTACCGAAGTCAAGGTCGGCCATGTGGGTACATACCTTGTTCAAGAAGTGGCGGTCGTGGGACACGACGATAACCGTATTTTCAAAGTCAATCAAGAAATCTTCGAGCCAGTTAATAGATTGGATGTCCAGACCGTTGGTTGGCTCGTCCAAAAGAAGAACATCAGGCTTACCAAAGAGGGCCTTAGCCAAGAGGACCTTAACCTTCTCACCGTTGGTCAATTCGCTCATGTTTTGGTAGTGGAGGTCTTCTGAAATGTTGAGGTTTTGGAGCAATTGAGAAGCTTCACTTTCAGCTTCCCAGCCACCAAGTTCAGCAAACTCACCTTCTAACTCAGCAGCACGGACACCGTCTTCATCAGAAAAATCTTCCTTCATGTAAATGGCATCTTTTTCTTTCATGATGCTGTAAAGTTGCTCATTTCCCATGATAACGACGTCAATCACGCGCTCATCTTCATAGTCGAAATGGTTCTGACGTAGTACAGAGAGGCGTTCGTCTGGTCCAAGTGAAATATGACCTGTTGATGGCTCGATGTCACCGGCAAGAATTTTCAAAAATGTAGATTTACCGGCCCCGTTTGCACCAATCAAACCGTAGGTATTTCCTGCTGTAAATTTGATATTGACATCGTCAAATAATTTGCGGTCGCTAAAGCGAAGCGACACGTCTGATACTGTAAGCATAGTTTCTCCTCTATTTCTGTCTATTAGTTTTATTGTACTAGAAAGAACTTGAATTTTCAATGAATTACATTGGAATCAAGATATCTTCATCATAATGTTTATGGTCTTTTTGAAGACTGAACCCACGTCCACGCACCTGACTCGCAGGCATAACAACCATAAAGGCAGTTTCATCAATTTCTAATACCGCTGTCTCCAGTTTCTGCATTTCTGGAATAGAGATGGTAGTCATCAACATGCGCTTGTCAACCCCTGTAAAGCCACCGATAATTGGAAGTTCTGTTACACCGCGATCAGCAACTTTAGTAATATAGTCTTTAATTTCTTCTGATTTTTGAGAAATAATCATGACATTTCGAGAAGATTGGGTACCAGACATCATGCGGTTGACAATATAAGTAATGGTCATTAGGGCAATAATCGAGTACATAACAGTATCAGTATCGAAGGCAACAAATCCAAGACCAACGATAATACCATCAATAATAGCCATTGTCAGACCTAATGATAAAGGGGTGTACTTGTGAATAAATTGAATAAGAATACCTGTTCCACCAGTAGTAGAATTTCCAAGGAAGACAAGCCCAAGTCCAAAACCTAGGATAATTCCACCGAAAATAGCAGCTAGGAGAGGATTTTCTGTCAAGTTGGGTAAACCTGCTGTCAACTTGATGCAAAGAGGATAGATGATAGCTCCATAGACAGTTTTGATAAATACAGATTTTCCTAAGAAAAACCAACAGATGATTAATAAAGGGATGTTACAGTAGAGGACAAAGTCAGACGGACTCCACCCCAGAAGAGCATTGAGTGCGATTGCTAAACCTCCGACACCACCAGATACGATATTATTCTCTAGAAAAAAACTGTTAAATCCAATGGCCATGACAATTGATCCGAGTGTGACAGAGATAAAGTCCTTTATACGTTCTTTCATATATTCTCCTTGGTTAGTGTTATAAAAGCAATTTCTATTATCCCTAATTTAGACAGTATCGTCAAGGATTTGTCAGCTTGACTTTCTAATTCTTTGCGGTTATAATAGGAATCAATCAGAAGAGTAGTAAGTGGATAATTTTTAGAGAGTTTGTGGTTGGTGTAAACAAACAAGAGTCGCTTATGAATGGACTGAGTGAATAGAATCTGAATAAATAAGGATTCGGCTAGCAGGCCTTATGTGCAAAAAGATGTAAGCTTATTTAATGCTTATAAGTGAGGTGGCACCGTGTCCTTGACGCCCTCGCACAGTTTTCTGTGCGTGGGCTTTTATTATGTAAAAGGAGAACATTTTATGAGTAAACCGATTATCCTAACAGGAGACCGTCCAACAGGCAAATTACATATTGGACATTATGTTGGTTCGTTGAAAAATCGTGTTTTATTACAGGATGCAGGTCAACATGAACTTTTTGTCTTTTTAGCAGACCAACAAGCGTTGACAGATCATGCAAAGGAACCACAAAAGATTGTTGAATCCGTTGGAAACGTAGCACTAGATTATCTAGCGGCAGGACTTGATCCAGCTAAGACAACGATTTTCATCCAGAGTCAGATTCCTGAATTGGCAGAGTTGACCATGTACTATATGAACTTGGTATCGGTGGCTCGTCTGGAACGCAATCCAACGGTTAAAACGGAGATTGCTCAGAAGGGATTTGGCGAGGGAATTCCAGCTGGATTCCTGGTTTATCCTGTTTCTCAAGCGGCGGATATTACAGCCTTCAAGGCAAACTTTGTTCCAGTAGGAAATGACCAGAAACCTATGATTGAGCAGACTCGTGAAATCGTTCGTAGCTTTAACCATGCTTACCAGACTGATATTTTAGTAGAGCCGGAGGGCATTTATCCTGAAAATGAGGCAGCTGGTCGCTTGCCAGGTTTGGACGGCAATGCCAAGATGTCTAAGTCACTTGGAAATGGTATTTATCTGGCAGATGACATGGATACGCTCAAGAAAAAAGTCATGTCCATGTACACTGATCCCAACCACATCCGTGTTGAAGACCCAGGTAAGATTGAAGGAAACATGGTTTTCCACTATCTTGACGTTTTTGGTCGCGAAGAAGATAAGGCTGAGATTGAGGCTATGAAGGAGCACTATCAACGTGGTGGTTTGGGTGATGTGAAGACCAAACGTTATTTGCTGGACATTTTAGAGAGAGAATTAGGCCCAATCCGTGAACGCCGTCTGGAGTTTGCACAGGATATGGGACAGGTCTATGCAATGTTGGAAGCAGGTAGCCAAAAAGCTCGCCAAGTTGCTGCGACAACTCTTGACCAAGTAAAGGATGCCATGGGAATCAACTACTTTAAATAAGGTTAACAATGAAAGAGCAATGTTGAGAAAATGTTGCTTTTTTCATTTATTTTACGACGTGGCAAAAAACAAACGTTCGAATTTTATATATAAAACTGAATAGAATTTTCTGAATTTTTAGTAATTATGATATTAAAGCGAATAATGATTGACAAATGATTTCAAAATGTTATCATAATTAAAACACAAATAGCAATCATGCTACATATTAAATAAGAAAAGAGGAAGAAAATGTCAAACTGGGACACTAAATTTTTGAAAAAAGGCTTTACTTTCGACGATGTATTACTTATTCCGGCTGAAAGTCATGTATTGCCACATGATATTGATTTAAAAACACAATTAGCACCAAATTTGACCCTTAATCTTCCGATTATTTCTGCTGCCATGGATACAGTAACAGATAGCAAAATGGCTATCGCTATGGCGCGTGCAGGTGGTTTGGGCGTCATCCATAAGAACATGTCTATCGCGGAGCAGGCTGATGAGGTGCGTAAGGTAAAACGTTCTGAAAATGGTGTCATTATCGATCCATTCTTCTTAACACCAGAACACACCATTGCTGAAGCTGAGAAATTGATGGCTACTTATCGTATTTCCGGTGTGCCAATCGTTGAAACATTGGAAAATCGTAAATTAGTTGGTATCATCACCAACCGTGATATGCGTTTCATCTCTGACTATTCACAGCCAATTTCGACCAACATGACAAGCGATGCTTTGGTGACAGCGCCAGTTGGAACAGATCTTGCGACTGCTGAGGCTATTCTTCACAAGCATCGTATTGAAAAATTGCCATTGGTTGATGAAAATGGTCGTTTGTCAGGCTTGATTACCATCAAAGATATTGAGAAAGTGATTGAGTTCCCAAATGCTGCGAAGGATGAATTTGGTCGTCTCTTGGTTGCGGGTGCTGTTGGTGTTACATCTGATACTTTTGAACGTGCAGAAGCCCTTTTTGAAGCGGGTGCAGACGCGATTGTCATCGATACAGCTCACGGTCACTCAGCAGGCGTTCTTCGCAAGATTAAAGAAATCCGTGACCACTTCCCAACTCGTACCTTGATTGCCGGCAACATTGCCACAGCTGAAGGAGCTCGTGCTCTTTATGAAGCTGGTGTTGATGTTGTGAAGGTCGGTATTGGGCCAGGTTCAATCTGTACGACTCGTGTCATCGCAGGTGTCGGTGTACCACAAGTGACAGCTATCTATGATGCCGCTGGTGTTGCGCGTGAATATGGTAAAACGATTATCGCTGATGGTGGTATCAAATATTCTGGAGATATTGTCAAGGCACTTGCCGCTGGTGGTCATGCCGTTATGCTTGGTTCTATGTTTGCAGGAACTGATGAAGCACCAGGTGAGACAGAAATCTTCCAAGGTCGTAAGTTCAAGACCTATCGCGGTATGGGCTCTATTGCTGCCATGAAACAAGGTTCAAAAGACCGTTACTTCCAAGCATCTGTCAATGAAGCTAACAAGTTGGTTCCAGAAGGAATTGAAGGTCGTGTAGCCTATAAAGGTTCAGTTGCAGATATGATTTTTCAAATGGTTGGTGGACTTCGCTCAGGTATGGGCTATGTAGGTGCTGGTAACTTGACTGAATTGCATGAAAATGCTCAATTCATCGAAATGTCAGGTGCTGGTTTGAAAGAAAGCCATCCACACGATGTTCAAATCACAAACGAAGCTCCAAACTATTCAGTACAATAAGAATAAGACCCTGTTGACAGGGTCTTTCAGATTGAAGAAAAAGTCCATTTTAGACAATTTTCTTCAATCTTTTTTCTGTATGTTGAAAATAAAAAAACTCTCAGAAACGCCGAAATATCAATGTTTCTAAGAGTTTAATAACTTACTATCTTTCGCAAATTTCTTCAATTTTTTATATTTTTAGGAGTTTGTCTACGTTCTGAGCCCCTCTTGACAGGGTCTTTACTTTTTTGTAAATTTTATTGACAACAGTGTAAACAATCTTATTCCGACTCAGTAACCTTACCAGACTCAATATGGAAGATTTTTAAACTATCTGGTAGCTTGTGTAAATGGTCTAAAGATGTCGTTGTAATAAATGTTTGAATCGTATCCGTAATAGTTTCTAGTAGTTTGATTTGGCGATTATTATCCAGCTCACTCATAACATCGTCTAGGAGTAGAATTGGGTACTCTCGTGTGACTTCTTTCATCAGCTCGATTTCAGCCAGTTTGAGCGACAGAACGAGACTGCGGTGCTGACCTTGGCTACCGTAATGAGCATTCATTCCATTTATAAAGAAAGCTACATCATCCCGATGTGGTCCAACTCCTGTATTTTTCTTAAATAAATCACGTTTACGAGATTTTTCTAGTTCTGTCAAGAATTTGTCAATTAAATTGACATCATCTGTCAATTCGATTGAGGTTTGATATTCGATTGTCAATTCTTCCCGACTTCCAGATATTTCCTGAACTTTCCTGTTTCCAAATTCCTCTAGTTTTTTGAGGAAATCAAGTCGATGTTGGATGACACGACTGCCATATTCAGCTAGTTGCTGGTCAAGTACAGATAGAAAGGTTTCGTCTACTTTGTCAGTAGATTTTAGGTAGGCATTACGTTGTTTGAGGGTGTGGTTATAATTAGTCAAATCAGAGAGGTAGAGCGGCTTGATTTGACCGAGCTCGACATCAATGAACTTTCTTCTCAAAGCAGGGGCACCTTTTATCAGCTGTAAATCTTCTGGTGCGAAGAGGACTACATTCATATGTCCTATATAGTTGGATAGCTTGGCTTGTTTGAGATGGTTAACCTTGGTAATTCGTCCCTTTTCTGTCAAGTGGATGTCAAGTGGTACTTTACCATTTGTACGATGGAGTAAACCAGAAATAGACAGCTCTTTTTCTTGAAATTGTAGCAGGTCCCTGTCCGTTCGAGTACGGTGGCTACGTGTCAAGGCTAAAAAGTAAATAGATTCCAAAATGTTGGTTTTACCTTGGGCATTTTCACCCAAAAAGACATTGAGTCCTTTGTTGAACTCAATATCCTGTTGACTGTAGTTGCGAAAGTGCCGTAATTCTAATCTTTCAAGCCACATGTTTACATACCAGGAAAGCGGACAGGCTTCTTATCGGCTTTTTTTGTACTTTTATTAGTAGGGGTTACTTGTTTCTTATTCTTTTTATTTTCTTGATTTAACTTTTTAACGATTGCAGCCACACGTTCTTTTTCAGCTTGTTCCTCTTGGTGCTGTTTGATTTCTTCTGCACTTGGAGCGACGATTGTGATGCTGGTGTTGTGGTCTGGGAGCGTGATAACATCTCCGATACGGATTTTTTTACCGCGTCTTTTTTCATCTTCTCCATTGAAAAGAATGGTATTTTCTTCTAAGAATCCTTTAATGGCACCTCCTGAATGGAGAATACCAGTCGTTTTTAACAATGCTTGTAATGTGATGTAGTCATCAAATAATTTAAATTCCATAAGTCACCTCGTTACAGAATATTATATCACAAAATGATATAATGGAAGGTACAATGTTTGAAAGAGGAAGAAGATGAAATTACAAGAAGGAATTGATTTGCATTTTATTGAAACGGATCAGTTTACTACAAACAGAATTAAAGTGCGTTTTGCTGCTGAGATGAATGAGGCAACGGTTGCAGGACGTGTATTAGTAGCGAATATTCTTGAAATGGGGAACCAGGATTATCCTTCCGCTCAGGCAATGCGTAGACGCTTGGCAGAGCTATATGGGGCACATTTTTCAACATCGGTTGCAAAACGTGGGCGTGTACATATGGTAGATTTTACAATCTCCTATACCAATCCAAGCTATCTGCCAAATAATGAGGATATTACCGGAGCCATTCTTGATTTTTTATATGCCTGTCTGTTTCGTCCTCTAAAGCAAGGTCAGGGGTTTGACCAGAAGATTTTTGAAGTTGAGAAAAAGAATCTAATCAATTTTCTTCAGTCAGAGATAGAAGATAATTTTTATCATGCAGATGTTGAAATGAGTAAGCTTTTTTATAAAGATCCCTCTCTTCAAATTCCACGCGTCGGTAGACTTGATTTGGTTGAAAAAGAAACAGCAGAATCAACCTTTCAGATTTATCGGAATATGTTGCGTATGGATAAAATTGATATATTTGTCTTAGGGAAGGTTGACAGAGAACAAGTCAAAAGAAAACTTGAAGATTTTGGTTTTACTTATAGAAATCCAAAATTAGAGTTAGAATATCATCAGGAATATTCAAATATCACGCAAGAAAAAATCGAGCGTAAACAGGCACGGCAGTCCATTTTGGAATTGGCATATCATTTACAAGTGGTTTACAACGATGTAAACTATCCGGCTTTGATGGTATTTAATGGTCTACTGGGTGCTTTTTCCCATTCGAAGTTATTTATGAATGTTCGTGAGAAAGAAAGTTTGGCCTATACAATTGGCAGTCAGGTCTCTATTTTTTCAGGAATGCTGAAGGTCTATGCTGGAATTAGCCGTGAAAATAGACTCAGGGTAATGAAGTTAATTAGTAAACAACTACTTGATTTAAAATGTGGTAAGTTTACAGAAGAAGAATTAGAGTTGACAAAAAACATGTTGATTCATTCAGCAACCTTGGCTCAAGATAGGCAGAATAATTTGATAGAACAAGTATATAATCAAGTTACCTTAGGAAATAGAAATTTAAGTTGGCTAGATTGGATTGAGGCTATCAAATCGGTATCAATAGACGATGTCATTCGAGTAGGACAGATGATTAATTTACAGGCTGTTTACTTTATGGAGGGGACAGAAGAATGAAGTTAGTTGAGAAGAAGTATCCTTACATGAAAGAATCTGTCTTTTATGGGAAAATTGACAATGGATTGACAGTTATTTTGCTTCCTAAAGTAGATTTCCATGAGACATATGGAATTCTAACGACAAATTTTGGGGGTATTCATACTCGATTTACATTGGCTAATGGTAATAGTGTTGTTTATCCTGCAGGGATTGCACATTTTTTAGAACATAAGCTGTTTGAAACTGAGAATGAAGAGGATATTATGAATGAGTTTGCTAAATTGGGAGCAAGCGCAAATGCTTATACCAGTTTTAGACAGACTAGTTACTTATTTTCAACGACTCAGAAAGTATTGGAGTCTCTATCACTTTTACAATCTTTTGTTCGAGAACCGTATTTTACAGAAGACAATGTAGAAAGAGAACAGGGGATTATTGAACAAGAAATTGAGATGTATCAAGATGATGCAGATTATCGCTTGTTTACGGGAATTTTATCATCGCTTTATCCAGAAAGTCCTTTGGGCTATGATATAGCAGGGACAGTTGAATCAATTGTTGCAATTACTGCGGATGATTTACATGAGAATTTTGATGTGTTTTATCATCCAAGTAACATGAATTTATTCGTTATTGGTAATTTTGATTTAGAGGCAGTTTGGAAACAAATTTCAAGTTATCAAGCAGCTCAGATGGATAATCCAGCTCAGTCGTTTGAATTGGCAGGTGTCCCAAAGTTGCCGATACAGGAACATCTCTCAGAACAATTTGAAGTATCTACCCCAAAATTGGCTGTTGGTTTACGGGGAAATGACGAGGTTGATAAGGAGACTATTCAGAAATATCGGCTCAGTTTACAATTTTTATTCGCCATGTTGTTTGGTTGGACTTCAAAACGATATCAACAGTTATACGAGCAGGGAAAAATTGATTCTTCTTTCCAGTTCCAATTAGAGGTTACACCTGAATACCACTATTTGATTATCTCGGGAGATACTCAAGAACCCATTACGCTTTCTAGTATCCTGATGAAAGCACTTAGGAAATTTGAGGATGATGCAGATGTGACAGAGGATCATTTACAATTGTTGAAAAACGAGATGTATGGAGATTTTATTCGTAGCTTAAATTCTCTTGAGTTTACAGCTAGTCACTTTGTTTCTCAGTATTCAGAATATGAAAATGTTTTTGATATACCTCAAATGATACAAAGTCTTCAGTTAGATGACATCAGAGAGGCAGGTCGTCGCTTTATTGATCACTGTGATATGACAGATTTCACGATTTTTCCAAAATAAGTGGGCGCAACCCGTCGAAATTTCCTTGGAATTTTGTTAGAATAGTATACTGTACATGATGAGCGATAGAGAGAGAGTATTATGAGACAAAAGAGTATAGGGGAAGTACTTAGAACAGCCAGAGAAGGACGGGGTTGGACATTTGTTGACTTGCAACGGATAACAAAAATCCAAGCTAAATATTTGCAGGCACTTGAGTACAATGATTTTGATTTTATTGCAAACTTAGATGATGTTCAGTCTATTTTAAAAGCATATGCTGAGGCTTTGGAATTAGATGCAGATGTTCTACTGGATGCTTACGAGACCAATAGTTTAGTGAAATATTATGAAGATGGGGAAGAAGAACTACGATCTTCAGAATTGAAAAGAAGCTATAAGGTTCGTAAACGTAAAAAGAACTCTTATCTTCCGTTGATTTACTTATTACTCGCGACGGGTTTGATTATTATTTTTGTGACTTATATTGTTCATAGCAGGATTCAAAATAGAGCATCTATTACGCCTACTACAACGTCATATAGTATAGTTGAGCAATCTGTATCTGAAGCAAGTAGTGGCACAGAGACGAGTTCTACTGAGCAGGCGCAGTCAAATTCAACGAGTTCAAGTAGTTCCGCTACAGAAAATGTGACTATTTCAGGATCAGGTTCTAACATTGTTGCGACCCTTAAAACAGTGAATTATCCAGTAGAAGTAACTGTAACAGCAAAAAATACAACGAGTTGGATCAGCCTTTCTGACACCTTGTTAGAGGGGGGCGTTACACTAACACCTGATAATCCAACAGTAACTACTACTATTGAAGAAGGAGTGACTTCTACTACACTTGTTCTTGGTGTTGTCAAAGGAGTAGAGGTAACTGTAGGTGGTCAAAAGCTAGATCTATCAGCCTTGACAGCAGATACAGGCTCAATTACAATAAATTTTGAACAATAAAGGTTTTATATGAAAAAAGAAAATATTCCCAATGCATTGACGATAGGTAGGATTTTGGTAATTCCAATTTTTATCTTGTTGCTGACCGTTTGGAATTCAACAATTAGTCATGTTTTAGCAGCACTAATCTTTGCTTTGGCAAGTATTACGGATTATCTAGACGGCTACTTGGCTCGTAAATGGCAGGTTGTAACAAACTTTGGAAAATTTGCGGATCCGATGGCAGATAAGATTTTGGTGATGACAGCATTTATCATGCTTGTAGAGCTTGGCTTTGCTCCAGCTTGGGTAGTTGCAATTATTATTTGTCGTGAATTGGCAGTGACAGGTCTTCGTCTACTCTTGGTAGAAAATGGAGGAACAGTTCTAGCTGCGGCTATGCCAGGAAAAATCAAAACATTTTCACAGATGTTTGCAGTTATTTTCCTGCTCTTACACTGGAACATCGTGGGGCAAATAACACTCTATATTGCACTTTTCTTCACCCTATATTCAGGTTATGATTATTTCAAGGGTGCGTCCTTCTTGTTTAAAGATACATTTAAATGATGAATATTATTGAAGTAAAAAATTTAAAATATAAATACAACCAAGAGGATGAGCAATATACTCTAAATGATGTTTCGTTTCACGTGAAACAGGGAGAGTGGCTATCTATTATTGGTCATAATGGTTCCGGGAAATCGACAACCGTTCGATTGATTGATGGTTTGTTGGAAGCTGAATCAGGTGATATTTATATTGACGGTGATGCCTTAACCATTGATAATGTATGGGATAAGCGACGCTTGATTGGTATGGTTTTTCAAAATCCAGATAACCAATTTGTGGGTGCTACAGTTGAAGATGATGTTGCATTTGGTTTAGAGAATCAGGGAATCCCTTTGGAGGAGATGCGTAGTCGAGTGAACGAGGCTTTGGAATTGGTTGGAATGACTGATTTCAAAACACGTGAGCCTGCTCGTTTATCTGGTGGTCAGAAGCAGAGGGTGGCGATTGCTGGAGTGGTTGCCTTGCGTCCAAAAATTATTATTTTGGATGAGGCTACGTCTATGTTGGATCCAGAAGGTCGTCTCGACTTGATTAAGATTGTCCGTGAAATTAAGGAGCGTCATGGTATGACGGTTATCTCTATAACACATGATTTGGATGAGGTTGCATTGAGTGATCGAGTTATCGTGATGAAAAATGGACAGGTTGAATCAATTAGCACTCCAAATGAATTATTTATGCGAGAAGATTTGGTAGATTTAGACTTGGATAGACCATTTACGACAGAACTGGCTTCATCTTTGCGCCAGACTGGACTTGATTTACCGCTCCGCTATTTTACAGAGGAAGAATTAGAGGAAACTTTATGGGAATTGATCTCCAAGAAGTAAGCTATACCTATCAAGCTGGCACTCCTTTTGAGGGGCGTGCGCTTTTTGGTGTGGATTTGGAGATTGTTGATGGCTCTTACACGGCCCTTATTGGGCATACGGGTTCGGGCAAATCAACGATTTTACAACTTTTGAATGGATTAAATGTACCAACAGAAGGAAGAGTAGTCATTGATGATGTTGTGATTACAGCGACGTCTGAAAATAAGGATATTAAGCAAGTCAGGAAGAAAGTGGGGTTGGTGTTCCAATTTCCTGAAAGTCAAGTGTTTGATGAGACAGTTTTGAAAGATGTTGCTTTTGGTCCACAAAATTTCGGAGTTTCTCAGGAAGAGGCTGAAACGATTGCGCGTGAAAAGTTGGCCTTGGTTGGAATTGATGAAAGCTTGTTTGAGCGTAGTCCTTTTGAACTATCTGGTGGTCAAATGCGTCGGGTAGCTATTGCTGGGATCCTAGCAATGGAACCAAGTATCTTAGTTTTGGATGAACCAACGGCTGGATTGGATCCTGCGGGTCGTCAGGAATTGATGGATATTTTCAAAAAGCTTCATGAATCAGGCATGACAATCGTTTTGGTAACTCATTTGATGGACGATGTGGCTAACTATGCTGATTTTGTTTACATTATGGAAAAGGGAAAGCTGGTCCGTTCTGGAAAACCAATCGATATTTTTCAAGAGGTAGATTTTTTAGAGAGTATTCAGTTGGGAGTGCCTAAGATTACTAAGTTTGCAGCTAATTTGGAGAGAAGAGGTTTTGTATTTGAACGTCTTCCTATTACAATTGAAGAATTTACGGGGATGGTGACACATGGATAAATTAATTTTAGGTCGCTATATTCCTGGGGATTCAATTATTCATCGCTTGGATCCAAGAAGTAAGCTTTTAGCAATGTTTGGATTTCTATTGATGATTTTTTGGGCCAATAATTTGGTCACCAATGCCTTGTTGATAGCATTTGTTTTAGGAATGGTTGTTTTATCTCGTATTCGCTTATCATTTTTTATTAATGGTTTGAAACCGATGATAGGAATTATTCTATTTACAACTTTCTTCCAGGTTTTCTTTACACCTGGAGCGACCATTCTATGGGAATTTTGGATTTTTAAATTATCTGTAGAAGGGTTGCAACAGGCGGCGATTATTTTTGTTCGCTTTGTTTTGATTATTTTCTTCTCAACCCTATTGACCTTGACGACGACACCCCTTAGCTTGGCTGATGGTATTGAGTCGGGGCTTGCACCTTTGAAGCGATTTAGGGTTCCTGTGCATGAAATTGGTTTGATGTTATCCATGAGCTTGCGTTTTGTACCGACCTTGATGGATGATACCACTCGGATTATGAATGCTCAGAGAGCTCGTGGAGTGGACTTTAATGAGGGAAATCTTATTCAGAAGGTAAAATCAGTTATTCCTATTTTGATTCCGTTATTCGCATCAAGTTTTAAGAGGGCAGATGCTCTTGCAACGGCGATGGAGGCGCGTGGGTATCAGGGCGGCGATGGGAGAACCAAGTATCGGATTTTGGAATGGAAGTTAGCAGATACGTTAGCAATTTTAGTTATGTTAGCTTTAGCTGGACTCTTATTTATATTGAAAAAATGAGTAAAAAACGCTAGAAATAGCGTTTTTATCGTCTAATCTCAATTTGTCTGTAATATTTGTAACAATTTCACAAAGTCTAGGTAATAGTTAGAGGGTATGATAGACACATGACAGAAAGGAATGTGACTATTATGAACATTACATTAAAGAAAAACTTAAAAACAACTATTGCTGGTTTGGTAGCGGGAATCTCCCTTTTGACTGCGGGTGTAGTCAGTGCAGAAACCTATACTGTACAATCTGGTGATACCCTGTCTGAAATTGCTGAAACATACAATACTACTGTTGAAAAATTAGCAGAGCAGAATAAGATTACCAACTTAGATTTTATCCATGTCGGTCAAGTTATCGAATTGGGTGATGTGACAGTGAAGGCAGTAGAGAGTTCAGTTGAACAAACTCAATCAACATCAACTTCTACTGCAACAGCAACAACTAGCACCTATTCTTCAAACTTGAGTGCTGAAGATGCAGCAGCAAAAGAATGGATTGCAATGAAGGAATCAAGCGGTAGCTATGATGCCCGTAACGGTATCTACATTGGTCGTTACCAGTTGACAAATACTTACTTGAATGGTGACTACTCACCAGAAAACCAGGAGCGTGTAGCAGATGCTTATGTTGCTAGTCGCTATGGTTCATGGTCTGCAGCCAAGGCTTTCTGGTTGGTAAATGGTTGGTACTAAGATAAATTAGAAGAGGTCTAGCACGATGCTAGACTTTTTTCTATTGTTGAAAGTTGTCTAGCTTTACAGATAGGGTTGTTTTGTTTATAATTGTGAAAAAATTGACTAGAAAAGAAGAACTATGAAATTACAAAAACGAATTTTTCGATTAAATATGATTATGCTTATTTTTTCCTTGGTTGCTATGCTGGGGGTAAGTGTTTATGTGGTTAATAGCATTTATCGTAACCAAGAAACATGGCAGTCCACTAGCCAGAAGACAGCAAGTAGTCAACAGAGTTTGGAAAAGTTTTCGGGATCAGATTTTGCAGTATTGGCAGATGAGTTAGCATTGAATGATGCACGACTCTATGTAGAAAGTAACGGTGAGGCTGTCTTTTCAAATCTGAAAGATGATGCGGATGAGATATTGGGAGTGACAGTATCATCAACCACTCACACCTCCTATGTAGATGGAGAAATTGTGATTAGCCGTAAACTCGCCACGGATGGGCAAGTTTATTATTTATATGCCTTGCTAGAGGATATGGAAGAACAACAGGAAAGTCAGGAATTTCAAGCCTTTCTTTTGCAACTTTTCTTGGTTGGTGGGGCAGGTATTGTCATCATAGTGGTGCTTAATTTCTTCTTTACTCGCCGTCTCTTAGGTGTTGTTATGCGGCCTTTGGATGAATTGCATAGCGGTGTAGAGCGTATCCAGCAGGGAGATTATACAGTGCCTTTGACCTATCAGGGAGATAAGGAATTTGAAGAATTGACCCAAGGGTTCAATCAAATGCAGACTTCTTTGTTAGATGCCCGTGAGAAAAATCGACTGTATGAACAAAATCGAACCCAGATGGTCGCAGATATTTCGCATGATTTGCGGACTCCCTTGACTTCTATCAAAGGTTATGCTAAGGGAATTTTGGATGGTATTGCCAATACGGACGAAAAACGTAATCAGTATTTGACTGTTATCTATCAAAAATCTCAGGTGATGGAGAAATTACTGGAAAAATAATTTGCTTTTTCACAATTGCAGACAGATAAAATGCCATTTGATAAAGTCCAGCTTGATTTGGCTATCTTTTTACAGTCCTATGTAAGAGAGAAAACTGAGGAATTAGTAGATGAGGACATTCGGTTTAGTTTGGAAGTATCGGATGGATTGCCAGTTGAGATTGATCCAATTCAATTTCGTAGAATTCTAGATAATTTGGTGGACAATGCACGAAAATATGCCGCTGTAAAGTCCCTGATAATCAGTATTACTGGACAAATGCAGGAGCAAGAAGTTGTTTGGACTTTTACAGATAACGGAAAAGGTGTAGAAAAGAATAGATTTGACTTGATTTTTGAAGAATTTTACAGGGCAGACGATACCAGACAGCAAGTAGAAGGCCATGGTCTGGGGTTAGCGATTGTAAAAAATATTATGGAGAGACTGGATGGCCAGGTATCTGTTGAGGCAACTCCAGGACTTCGATTTATCTTTAGACTACCTAGAAAGGATATGAAATGACACGGATTTTAATCGCAGAAGACGATGTAGAGATTGCTTATTTGGAGCGAGATTATCTGGAAATGCAGGGCTACCAAGTAGATTTGATACATGACGGTGGTCTTGTAGAGGACCAACTCAAAAAAGAGGATTATGCTCTTTTAATGCTGGATGTCATGCTCCCAAATAAAACTGGCTACGATCTTTGTCGTGATTTACGGGATAAGGTGGACTTCCCTATTTTGATGGTTACATCCAAGCAAGAAACCATGGACGTGGTGAGAGGACTAGGCTTGGGAGCGGATGATTACATTAGCAAACCTTTTGATCCTATGGAGTTGGTGGCGCGTGTAAAGGCTCATTTGGCTCGCTACCAGCGTTTTCAAAAAGATAATGATCAGAATGAATTAACAGTTGGGAATATGACTATTTTCTTGGATAATTGGAAGGTGACTTTGGATGGTCAGGAAATCAAATTGCCCAATCGTGAATTTGAATTGCTGGTTTATCTAGCAAAACACCCCAACCGAGTATTCTCTAAAGATCATTTGTTTGAAACCATTTGGGGATATGACTATGTTGGAGATAGTGCGACAGTTGCTGTTCATGTCAATCGGCTCCGAGATAAATTGGGAGCCGATTTGATTGAGACTGTCTGGGGAGCAGGCTATCGTCTTAATGATTAATTTATAAGTGTTTAGAATTTGTTTAGAAAGTTTCTCTAAAGTGTTAAAACCTATCCTCTATAATAGACTTATCAGCAAGAGCTGAAGAAAACAAGTTAAAAAGAGGACAAAATGGAAAATAACAATCAACAACAAGAAATTATTGAAGTGGCAGAAAATAAGAAAACAGGTGTCTGGGAATCAGTCAAACAGAAGGTTACAGGCATGAGTAAGAAATCGATTATCTTATTGTCGGTAGGTGCCTTGGCACTTGTGACGGCTGGTTTTGTCGCAGCAGAAGTCTATGAAAATAAACTAGAGGCATTAGGAGATTACATTGAGCGACAAGTTGGAATTGCAGATGATGATGACAATCAACAGGTAATAGCACAAGCTAATGCATCATCAGCCTCATCAGTAAATACAACTTCTGCTAGTCAACTAGCAACAAGTTACGGTGTAAAGTTAGTTGACACCTCTGAGCTAGATGGTACTTATACAGCAACATCTGGAAATGACACTTATACCTTGACTGTAAAAGGGAATCAAGCAACCTTGACAGAAGTTGACAAAGACGGAGATCAAGATATTGAACAAGTTATCTTTGATTTAGATAAAAAACTTGCTTACATTGATGGCGAAGCAGATAGTTATACCTTGAACGGTCCAACTCTTACTTTGACAGAAATTGATGCCAATGATACAACTCTAGATAAACTCACTTTCACCAAACAATAAGAAAAGGACCAGACGGTCCTTTTTATTTACAACCTTGTCAATTTTCGCCAAAGATTTCTTGAGCAAGGCGACGACCCGTCGGTGTAGCTGCAAGGCCTCCTTCGGCAGTTTCACGGAAGGCGGTTGGTAGGGCAGATCCCACTTGGTACATAGCGTTGATGACTTCATCAACAGGGATTTTTGATTCAATTCCTGCCAGTGCCATATCGGCAGCTACCATGGCGTAGCTTGCTCCCATTGCATTACGTTTGACACAAGGGACTTCTACCAGACCAGCGACGGGATCGCAAATCAGACCCAGCATATTTTTGATGACAAAGCAGATGGCTTGGCTGGCTTGGTAGGGACTTCCTCCAGCAGCAAGGGTTAATGCCGCTGCGGACATAGCAGAGGCAGAGCCGACTTCTGCCTGACAACCTCCTTCTGCTCCAGAGATGGAGGCATTGTTGGCGATGACTAAACCAAAGGCCCCAGCTGTAAAGAGGAAGTCAAGTTGTTGCTCTTCTGTCAAGTTTAACTTGTCAATTGCAACACCAAGAACGGCAGGCAAGCAGCCAGCAGAGCCAGCAGTTGGGGTGGCACAGACTAAGCCCATTTTGGCGTTCAACTCGTTGACAGCCATTGCATTTCTTGCTGCGGATAGAATAGAGGAATCAGACAGAGTCTTGCCCCTTTTCAAATAACTGTCCAACTTGGCAGCATCACCTCCAGTCAAACCGGACACTGACTTGCTTTCTGTCAATCCGTCAACAATCGACGCTTTCATGACTGTCAAGTTTCTTGACATGATTGTCAAGATTTCTTCGCGGCTACGTCCTGTCAATTCGATTTCGGTCGCAATCATGAGTTCGGCAACATTGCCAGAAAACTGTTCGGCTTGCTGAACTAATTCTTCGATAGTATAAAACATGTCTTTCTCTTTCTAGTTGAAGAAGGTAACATTATGCAAATGGGGAATTTTTTCGATTTCCGCAATGGAATTTTCACACTGGCGAGCATCCACTTCGATAATCATAATGGCTTTTTCGCCAGCTTGTTCACGTGTCACGTTCATTTGAGCAATATTGATATTGTATTTTGATAAGATGTCAGTTACCTTGGCAATCATACCCGGAACATCTTGGTGAACGATGATAATTGTCGGAGTATTCATATTCAGGTTGACAGAGAAGCCGTTGAGCTCTGTTACTTGAATGTTTCCCCCGCCGATGGAAACGCCTGTGGCTGAGATAGATTTTTTATCGTTTTTTATGATGATTCTGGTGGTATTGGGATGTGGGGTATTGCTGTCCTTGTTGACACGCCAGTAAACCTTAATGCCTCGTTCTCTTGCAATATCAAGAGAGTCAGGAATGCGGGGATCATCCGTATCCATGCCCAGAATACCTGCTACCAAGGCTACATCGGTGCCATGTCCTCGATAGGTTTTGGCAAAGGAGTTGTAAAGTTGAAATTCAACCTCTGTCGGCTCATCGCCGAAGATGGAAGACACAATTTTCCCAATGCGGACCGCCCCAGCTGTGTGACTAGAAGATGGACCAATCATAACAGGTCCAATAATATCAAAGACCGACTGAAATTTTAAGTTTGTCATAGTAATCCTCACGTTTTTCTTGGTACTATTATACCAAATTTTCTAGTCAGGGAATATGCCTAAATGAATGGGCTTTCCCATGTCAAATTCCTGTCGATCTTACCTTTTGTGTGGTATAATACAAGTTGTTCAAAATCGACCTTCAAATCGTTTTTTGAAAAAAATTTGGAATACGACCTTCAAATCGTGATTTCAACGAAAAGATGGGAGAAAATGATGTCAATAGACAATTCGAAAACCCGTGTTGTTGTCGGTATGAGTGGCGGTGTAGATTCATCGGTTACGGCTCTATTGCTCAAGGAGCAGGGCTACGATGTGATCGGCATCTTCATGAAAAACTGGGACGACACGGATGAAAATGGCTTCTGTACAGCAACAGAAGACTACAAGGATGTGGCTGCAGTGGCAGACCAAATCGGCATTCCTTACTACTCTGTCAACTTTGAAAAAGAGTACTGGGACCGCGTATTTGAGTACTTCCTAGCAGAGTATCGGGCAGGACGGACGCCAAATCCAGATGTCATGTGTAACAAGGAAATTAAGTTCAAGGCTTTCTTGGATTATGCAATGAACTTGGGTGCGGACTATGTGGCGACGGGGCATTATGCTCAGGTGTCACGCGACGAGGACGGCACTGTCCATATGCTGCGTGGGGCAGATAATGGCAAGGACCAGACCTACTTCCTCAGCCAACTATCACAGGAACAGTTGCAGAAAACCATGTTTCCGCTCGGCCATTTACAAAAGCCTCAGGTGAGGGAAATAGCAGAGCGAGCAGGCTTGGCGACAGCTAAAAAGAAAGACTCGACAGGCATCTGCTTTATCGGTGAAAAGAACTTCAAAGAATTTTTAGGGCAGTATTTGCCAGCCCAGCCCGGTCGGATGATGACCGTTGACGGTCGTGACATGGGTGAGCATACAGGCCTCATGTACTATACGATCGGCCAGCGGGGTGGGCTTGGTATCGGAGGACAAATCGGCGGGGACAATGAGCCTTGGTTTGTGGTCGGAAAAGACCTGTCCAAAAATATCCTCTATGTCGGACAAGGCTTCTATCATGACTCCTTGATGTCAACTTCTTTACAGGCTAGTCAAGTCCACTTTACACGGGATATGCCTGAAGAATTCACGTTGGAATGTACAGCTAAGTTTCGTTATCGTCAACCAGATAGTCAAGTGACTGTCAAGGTAAAAGGTGACAAGGCAGAAGTCATCTTTGCAGAGCCACAACGAGCAATCACACCAGGGCAAGCTGTTGTTTTCTACGATGGACAAGAATGCTTGGGCGGAGGTATGATCGACATGGCCTATAAAGATGGAGGGGCTTGTCAGTATATTTAATCAAAAATAAAAGCTTAGCACCCTTATGCTAAGCTTTTTATCTTATCCCCAGAAAGCATCTTCGGCTTTTTGGTCGGCTGAGAAGAGCCAAACTTCCTTGATTTTGCCATCTTCCATACGGAAAAGATCGATACCATTCATGTTTAGTTCTTCACCGTCTGTGCGAGTACCGAGGAATGTTACGTTAGCGGCAACAAGAGTATCATTATCGGATACCCAGTTTGTCACTACTTTGAATGTTCCATTTGTTTTTTCGGCGAAAGTTGCAAGATGTGCTCCGAGTACTTCCTTACCAATTTTAGTACCAGATGTTGAATGATTTCCGGGTTGATGCCAGATAATGTCGTCAGCCATTGTTTCAAAAAGAGCTGCAAAATCACCAGTGATGAGAGCATTGTTATAGGCATTAAAAATTTCCAAGTTTGTTGACATTTGATGTCCTCCAATTTTTTTGATATAGTACAATTATAGTGGAAGTAGTCAATTATGCAAGTAGGTACTTTTGCATTTGTTGGTATCAAAAGTGATACTATTGTGATAATTAAAGGAGAATTTTTTTGAACAAAGTTAGTGAATATGGTATTTGTCCTTTTGCAACAACGCAAAAAGTCTTGACTGGTAAGTGGGGATTGGTGATTATCTACCAACTCAGTACAGGAACGAAACGCTTCAATGAATTACAGCGACTAATTCCAGGGATTACCCAAACCATGTTAACAAGGCACCTTAGACAATTGGAGGAGGATCGCATTATTAGTCGTACGGTCTATGCAGAAGTCCCCCCTCGTGTAGAGTACAGCTTGACCGAAATGGGCGAAAAATTTCGGTCGGTGCTGGATGCTGTTGAGGCTTGGGGCTTAGAATATATTGAAACGTTAACGTAACACCAGATTTGAAATTCTACAAATCTTTTGATAGAATAAGGGTAACAATCATCATGATGGTCAAAGCTCATGGGAATTGTAGGCTTTTTTGTCCTGCAGTTTTCGAGAGTTTTGGCTGTTTTTTGCTATAGGGGAGAGAAGATGACCTTTTTGATATTACAAAAATTTCAGAATCAGAACTGAGTCAGTTTCCTAATCTAAAAACGATTGATGGAATAGTGTTATTGATGACAGATGATGTAAAACTGTTCTTGAAATCGAAAGGTCTTCGATTTTTGATTAAGGAGTAGCTTGTCAATCTAATTGACAGATGTGTAAAGGAGGGGAAAATGCGTGTTGTAGTTATTCAAGCTAGTACAAGAACTGAGATCAACCAGCTCCTGTTTGACACAGTTTGTGAGGTAGTGGACGGACACCATGATGTTGTTAATCTAGGCGTGTTTCCAGAAGAAATAGAAAACTACACCTATGTGGAAGTAGCTGTTATGATTAGTCTGTTGATTGAAACAAATGCAGCTGATTTTATTGTAACGGGGTGTTCTTCTGGACAAGGAATGATGATGGCTTGCAATAGTTTGCCTGGTTTACGTTGTGGCTTTGTGCAAACACCTCAGGATGCCTATCTATTTGGTCGGATTAACAACGGCAATGTAGTTTCTTTGCCACTAGGCTTAAATTTTGGTTCGTCTGGCGAGTTGAATTTGCGTTATACCTTAGAAAAACTATTTGATGGAGACTTTAATACAGGTTATCCAGTTCAAGATGCTGAACGTAAAAAGAAGGAAGCAACTGAATTAGTGCATCTTCATCGGTTGACAACACGCTCTTTTTTGGAAATTTTACCAAACTTTAATGAATATCTATTGACTAAAATTTTAAGAAGAAAAACGTTTGTCGATTATATTTATCAAAACGGGACGAATAAACTCCTTTTAGAAAAGTTAACGGCTTATAAGGTTTGAACTTTAGAAGCAGATTTGATACAATATTCCTAACAAGAACTATGATGGTCAAAGCTCATGGGAATTGTAGGTTTTTTGTCCTGCAATTTTCGAGAGTTTTGGCTATTTTTTGCGATTGGGGAGAGAAGATGGATTTTAGGACCAGAATTGACAATCAAATCTTCGGTGTTCGTGCAACGGGCTTGGTGGTACAAGATGAGAAGTTATATCTTGTTAAGTCGCCTGAAGGGATTTACTACACTTTGGGTGGAGCTATTCAGCTTGGCGAAACAACCGAAGAGGCTGTGCAACGGGAGATGAAAGAAGAAATCGGAATTGATGTGGAGGTCGGATCGCTGGCTTTCATCGTTGAAAATCAGTTCACCTTACAGGAGAAATCTTATCATCAGATTGAATTTCTCTATATAGTTACCCCACTGTCTAATCCAGCTACCAGTCTGGAAGAAGGGAATTCTGTTCGCCAGTGTGAATGGGTTACTTTTGCGGACTTAGAGAAACTGGATCTCAATCCAGCCTTTCTTAAGACCGAGTTAGCCAACTGGGACGGACAACTAAAGCATTTTATGAACAAAGACAACTAATAGTAGCGGAGGAAACCATGCCTGTTAAATTGATTGCCCATGTCTTGCTGACTGTTGCAGACAGTCACCTGATTATTCAGCGTTCGCAGATCAAGTGTGGCAAAACCAATGTCTTTCCTCGATATTGGGACATTCCAGGTGGTCGTGTTGAGGAGAATGAGTTGCCCCGTGATGCTGTAGTGAGAGAGTGTTTTGAAGAAACAGGTATTTTGATAGAAAAGGAAAATCTGACTATTATTCATGAAGATAGTCAGTTTGATGTAGAGAAACAGACGGTGTTTACAAGGCTAGTCTATGAAGTGGCACTTCCTGAACAGCCCAAAACAATTCTTCTTGACCCAGAAGAACATACAGATTTTCTATGGTTTACTAGTCGCGATAAAAATAAGAAAAACTTAGTTCCATATCTGGACGAAATTTTAGAAAAGAGAGGGATGAATGGATTTCAGAACCAAAGTTGACAACCAGATTTTCGGTGTTCGTGCCACTGCATTGATTATAAAGGATGGGAAAATATTTCTCACGAAGGACTCTAAGGGGCGTTATTATACCATTGGCGGTGCGATTGCAGTCAACGAAACTGCGCAAGATGCGGCTGTTCGAGAAGTCAAAGAAGAATTAGGGATTGACAGTTGTGTCAACCAACTAGCTTTTGTTGTAGAAAATCAATTTACACATGAAGGCATAGATTTTCACAATATCGAGTTTCATTTTATCGTGGAGCCTATTGGAGAAATGCCTGAGAAGATGATTGAAGGTCAATTAAAACAAACGTGTGAATGGATTGCACTTGACAACCTTGTCAACCTAGATGTCGTACCAGTTTTTCTGGCAGAGGAATTGCCAAACTGGAGTGGACAAGTTAAACACATTATGAACATGAAGGAGAAAACAACATGACACACACATTTGCAGAAAATTATGATGTCATCGTGATCGGTGCGGGGCATGCGGGTGTAGAAGCAGGATTGGCAGCCAGTCGGATGGGCTGTAAGACCTTGCTTGCAACTATTAACTTGGATATGGTGGCCTTTATGCCATGTAATCCCTCCATTGGTGGCTCTGCCAAGGGGATTGTGGTAAGAGAAATCGATGCCCTGGGTGGCGAAATGGGGCGCAACATTGATAAGACCTATATCCAGATGAAAATGCTCAATATGGGCAAGGGGCCAGCTGTTCGTGCCTTGCGGGCTCAGGCGGATAAGGCAGAGTATGCAGCGGAGATGAAACGGACGGTGGAGCGTCAGGAAAATCTGACCCTGCGTCAAACCATGATTGATGAGATTTTGGTGGAGGATGGCAAGGTGATCGGTGTCCGTACGGCTACCAATCAGAAATTCTCAGCCAAGGCAGTTGTGGTGACGACGGGTACAGCTCTGCGTGGTGAGATTATCATCGGTGACCTCAAATATTCATCAGGCCCTAACAATAGCCTAGCTTCTATCACGTTGGCGGATAATCTGAAAGAATTGGGTCTTGAAATCGGTCGTTTCAAGACAGGGACACCACCGCGTGTCAATGCTCGTACCATTAATTACGAAGAAACCGAGATTCAACCAGGCGATGAAAAGCCAAATCACTTTTCATTCTTGTCCAAGAATGAGGATTATTTGCAGGATCAAATTCCTTGCTGGTTGACCTACACCAATGCAACCAGCCATGAGATTATCAACAGCAATCTTCACCGAGCACCTATGTTTTCAGGTATTGTCAAGGGGATTGGTCCCCGTTATTGTCCGTCCATTGAGGACAAGATTGTTCGTTTTGCGGATAAGGAGCGCCACCAGCTTTTCCTAGAGCCAGAAGGTCGCAATACCGATGAAATCTATGTTCAAGGGCTGTCAACCAGTCTGCCAGAAGATGTGCAGCAGGACTTGATCCACTCCATTAAAGGTTTGGAAAATGCCCAAATGATGCGGACGGGATATGCCATTGAGTACGATATGGTCATGCCTCATCAGTTGCGGGCGACGCTGGAAACCAAGAAGATTTCTGGGCTCTTTACAGCAGGTCAGACCAACGGAACGTCGGGTTATGAAGAAGCAGCAGGTCAGGGAATTGTCGCTGGTATCAATGCAGCCCTCAAGGTGCAGGGCAAGCCTGAATTGATTTTGAAACGAAGTGACGGTTATATCGGCGTTATGATTGATGACCTGGTGACCAAGGGAACGGTGGAGCCTTACCGCCTCTTGACCAGTCGGGCGGAGTACCGCTTGATTTTGCGTCATGACAATGCGGATATGCGACTGACGGAGATTGGTCGTCAGGTTGGCTTGGTAGATGATGAACGCTGGCAGGTCTTCCAGATTCACAAAAACCAATTTGACAATGAAATGAAGCGTTTGGAGTCTATCAAACTCAAGCCAATCAAGGAAACCAACGAAAAAGTTGTTGCTATGGGCTTCAAGCCTTTGACAGACGCTTTGACTGCCAAGGAATTCATGCGTCGTCCAGATGTGACTTACGCAGATGCGGTAGCCTTTATCGGTCCTGCGGCAGAGGATTTGGACGCTAAGACCATTGAATTGATTGAAACAGAAGTCAAGTATGAAGGTTATATTGCCAAGGCCTTGGATCAGGTGGAGAAGATGAAACGCATGGAAGAAAAACGAATTCCAGCCGACATTGACTGGGATGACATTGATTCCATTGCGACCGAGGCTCGTCAGAAATTCAAGCTGATTTCACCTGAAACTATTGGCCAGGCCAGTCGGATTTCCGGTGTCAATCCAGCGGATATATCCATTCTCATGGTCTACTTGGAAGGACGCAGTCGTTCCATTTCTAAAAACAAATCAAAGGACAGTCACTAAGGCTGTTCTTTTCGCTGTATGTCAGCTATATGTCAACTACTTTAAAATCATGTGAAAAGTAGCTTTTTTACTGAATTTATGGTAGAATGGCAGGCAGAGGTTAGTGATGAAAAGATTTCGATTTTCGACAATTCACTTTGTCATGATAGGTGTCATTTTATTTGGGTTGGTGGCTCTTGTCCACCGATTTTTTCCAATTGGTGCCAGTACAGTTTTTGCGCTACTCATCAGCCTATTGGTGTTGATTGCGCTGTTTATTTATCAAAAACATTCTTATGAATTTAGTGAGATAGAACAGATTGAATATCTCAATAATCAGGCCAATTCTGGTTTGATGATGCTCTTGGATAAAATGCCAGTGGGAGTTATCAAAGTTCGACCGGATAGTAATCAGGTAGAATGGTTTAATCCCTTTGCTGAGCTGATTTTTGCTCAAGAAAATGGTGAGTTTGATCAAAAAAAACTACGTGAAATTATTGACGTTGGTCTGGATGAGGAGCGAATTTATGCAAACTTTTCAGGCAAGAGATACGCTGTTAACGTTGATTTTGATCAAGGGTTATTTTACTTTTTTGATGCTTCATCAGAGTACTCAGCGACAAATAGTTTGATCGGAAGCCGTCCTGTTATAGGGATTATTTCAGTTGATAATTATGATGAACTCGAGGACACGGTATCTGATTCACAGATTAGCCAAGTCAATTCCTTCTTGGCTCAATTTGTTTCGGAATTTTGCCATGATTACGGTATCTACTACCGACGAGGCACAATGGATCGATTCTATTTCTTTACAGATTATGCTGTGTTGGAAAAATTGATAGAGAATAAATTTTCAGTTATTGATAAGTTCCGAGAGGAGGCTAAAAAGTTAGATTTAGGTTTGACTTTGAGTATGGGATTGGCGTATGGTAATGAAAATCATCACCAAATCGGACAGGTTGCGCTCCAAAATCTCAATATGGCTGAGGTTCGTGGTGGAGACCAGGTTGTGGTCAAGGAAAATGATGAGAGTAAACAGCCACTTTTCTTTGGCGGTGGTTCAGCTTCTTCCGTTAAACGAACACGTACGCGGACTCGTGCTATGATGTCTGCTGTATCAGATAAACTCAAATCGGTTGATGCTGTTTTTGTGGTGGGACATCGTAATTTAGATATGGACGCGCTTGGATCCGCGGTCGGCATGCAGTACTTTGCTCAAAATATTATGAACAATGCCTATACGGTGTATAATCCAGATGAAATGGCACCAGATATTGCACGTGCTATCAAGAAGTTGAGTGATGAAAATTGTTCTAATTTGCTAACGGTTGAGGAAGCCATGAAGATGGTCACTTTCCAGTCGTTGTTAATCATGGTAGATCACTCAAAGATTGGCTTGACTTTGGATAAGGATTTCTATGAACAATTTACCCAGGTTGTGGTGGTTGATCATCATCGTCGCGATACGGATTTCCCAAATAATGCAGTTTTGACTTATATAGAGAGTGGTGCTAGTTCTGCGAGTGAGTTAGTAACGGAATTAATTCAGTTCCAGAATGACAAACACCATAAACTTAATCGCATTCAATCTAGTTTATTGATGGCTGGGGTTATGCTTGATACAAAAAATTTCACCTCTCGTGTGACTAGTCGTACTTTTGATGTGGCTAGTTACTTGCGGACTCGTGGTAGTGATAGTCTTGAAATTCAGCAGATTTCAGCGACAGATTTTGAGGAATATCGTCAAATCAATGAACTGATTTTAAGTGGGCAGAGAATTGAGTCTAATGTTGTTATTGCGTGTGCAGATGATACTAAAGAATACGATAATATTATTCCGAGCAAGGCTGCCAATACAATATTGGACATGGCAGGAATTGAGGCGGTATTCGTTATAACAAGAAATACCAAAGGGTATGTATCTATTTCTGCAAGGAGTCATAGTAAAATCAATGTTCAACGCATTATGGAAGAAATGGGGGGCGGTGGTCACTTTAATTTGGCGGCAGCCCAGGTCTATGACCAAACCCTTGAACAAGTTAAGGAAAAACTCATCAGTAAAATTTATGAGGAAATAAAAGAAAGTTAGGTGAAGCAGATGAAAGTTATCTTTTTGGCAGATGTAAAAGGTCAGGGAAAAAAAGGCGAAATCAAGGAAGTTCCAACAGGTTACGCCCAAAACTTCTTGATTAAGAAAAATTTGGCTAAGGAAGCAACAAACCAAGCAATCAGCGCCCTTCGTGGTCAGGAAAAATCTAAGGAAAAGGCTCATGCAGAGATGATTGCAGAAGCAGAGGCTATCAAGGCTAAGTTGGCTGAGGAAGCTACTTTAGTGAAATTTGTCGAAAAAGTTGGTCCAGATGGTCGTACCTTTGGTTCGATTACTAGCAAGAAGATTGCTGAAGAATTGGAAAAACAATTTGGTATTAAGATTGACAAACGTCATATCCAATTAGACCACCCAATTCGCGCCCTTGGTTTGATTGATGTACCAGTCAAAATTTATCAAGATGTGACAGGTGTTATCAATTTGAGCATTAAAGAAGCTTAGAAGAGTTATCATTGTCAGTGAGGAGGTGAGATCTTGGCAGAGTTGGATGAATTGCGGGTGCAACCGCAGGATATTCTAGCTGAACAATCGGTATTAGGAGCTATTTTCCTTGATGAAGGCAAGCTGGTCTTCGTTCGTGAATACATCGAAGCTGAAGATTTTTTCAAACATGCTCATAAGCTAATTTTTAAAGCTATGATTGCTCTTTCTGATAGAAATGAGGCAATTGATGCAACTACCATGCGTAACTATTTAGTGAACCATGGTGATTTGGAAAATATCGGTGGTTTGGCCTATTTGGCTGAAATCATTAGTTCCGTACCGACGGCAGCCAATGCTGAATTCTATGCCAAGATTGTTGCTGAAAAGTCTAATCTCCGTAAACTGATTGCCCGTTTGACGGATGCAGTTAATCAGGCTTATGAGGGTGCGGATGGTTCAGATGACATTATTGCCAATGCTGAAAAAGCTTTGATTGATGTCAGTGAGGGAGCCAGCCGAAGTGGTTTCAAGCGGATTGATGATGTCTTGAATATCAACTTTGACAACCTTGAAACTCGTGCTAAGCAGACGTCGGATATTACAGGGATTGCAACTGGTTATCCTGCTCTTGATGCTATGACAACGGGTCTGCATGAGGAAGAGTTGATTATTCTTGCGGCTCGTCCTGCGGTTGGTAAGACGGCTTTTGCCCTCAATATTGCTCAAAATATCGGTACAAAACTGGGTTTGACAGTTGCCATCTTTTCTTTGGAGATGGGTGCAGAAAGCTTGGTTGACCGTATGCTCGCTTCTGAGGGAGTTATCAATTCGAGGGCTATTCGTACGGGGCATTTGACGCAGGAAGAATGGAATAAGTACATGGTGGCTCAAGCTAACTTGGCTCGGGCTAGTATCTATATTGATGATACACCAGGTATCAAGATTACAGAGATTCGTTCGCGTTCACGGAAGTTGGCTCAGGAAACGGGCAATCTGGGTTTGATCTTGATTGACTATCTTCAATTGATTACGGGAACAGGTCGTGAAAACCGACAACAAGAGGTTTCTGAGATTTCCCGTCAGTTGAAGATTTTGGCCAAGGAATTGAAAGTTCCTGTTATCGCCCTCAGTCAGTTGTCGCGGGGTGTGGAGCAACGTCAGGATAAGAGACCTGTTCTGTCTGATATTCGTGAATCGGGCTCTATTGAGCAAGATGCCGATATCGTTGCCTTCTTGTATCGTGATGATTACTATGAGCGCGGTGAGCAAGAGGATGGTGGCATTCCAAACAATACGGTTGAAGTCATCATCGAGAAAAACCGTTCCGGTGCGCGTGGTACCGTGGAATTGATGTTCCAAAAAGAATACAATAAATTTGCAAGTATTTCCAAGAGGGAGGATGGATAGAGAATGAGTGATGCATTTACAGATGTTGCTAAAATGAAGCAAATCAAACAAGATATTAAAGACCATGAAGGGCAGATCGTTGAATTGACCCTTGAAAATGGTCGTAAGCGTGAGAAGAATAAGCAGGGGCGTATTGTGGAGGTTTATCAGTCTCTCTTTATCGTTGAATTTGAAGATCCAAACAATACCTTTGTAGAATCTTATACTTATTCAGACATTTTGACTGAGAAGATTTTGATTCATTATTTGGATTAGGAATGGGAGCCTGTGATTGCAGGCTTTTTTGTATGATTTAACAAAACGATATATTGACTAAGGTAAAGCGGTGTGTTACAATATTAGTACATAAAAACGTTTTCAATACTGTCTTTTGAGCTAGATAGAAAGGAGTTTATATGGAATTTCAATGGTTTACAGTTCTGGCTCTGTTTGCAGAAGGACTCTTGTCTTTCTTATCACCCTGTGTACTGCCGATTTTACCCATCTATGTTGGTTTATTAGCAGGTGGAGCTGAGGGGAAAGAGGGAGAGAAGAAGGTTCTCGTAAATACGCTGAGTTTTGTAGTTGGGGTTGCTCTGACCTTCTTCTTATTGGGATTTGCCTCTAGTTTGCTGAGTAGGGTCTTACAAGCAAATGCTCAAGTCTTGCAGATTATCAGTGGTCTATTGATTGTGTTGATGGGAATTTTGCAGTTGGGTTGGTTCAATATTCCCATGTTAGAGCGTGAATTTTCTGCTAAAAATAAGGTGTACCAAGCAGGGAAACAGGTCACTCCATATCTAGCTTTCCTGATGGGTTTTACCTTTAGTTTTTCTTGGACTCCATGTATAGGACCTATTCTGGCATCTGTTTTTATTTATGCTAGCAGTCAGCAGGGTTGGTTGAGCGGTATCTTGCTGTTGGTCTATTGTCTTGGCTTTATTCTTCCCTTTATTTTGGTTGCCTTCTTTTCTCAGAAAATGTTGGCTTTCTTCAAGAACAATCGGCACTATTTGGCTTGGACTAAGCGTATTTCAGGCTATTTATTGCTCTTGATAGGCTTGAGTATTTTAACAGGTTTCTTCCAACATCTTGTGCGTTTTTTCCAGTAGGATAGAAAGGATTTATTTATGAAAAAGTTGGTATCAATTGTCGTTTGCTTACTTGTTTCCTGCTTTGTTTTGACTGCCTGCTCTCTCTTACCATTGGTCAGTCCGTCTTCTACTGAGTCGACTTTACAGGTCAATCAACCAGTCACGCTAGATTTTTCCCTAAAGGATAAGGATGGAAATGATGTCAATCTAGCGGATTACAAGGGGAAAAAGATTTATATCAATGTTTGGGCGACCTGGTGTGGTCCTTGTCAGAGAGAAATCCCAGAATTGGAGGAGGTCTATCAAGAGTATAAGGATAAGGAAGATTTTGTCTTTTTGTCAATTACATCACCTGAGGATACTGAGTTTGCGAATACCAATCCTGCGGATGTGAGTAAGGATGAGATCTTGGAGAAGGCTAGTGAGTTAGGAGCGACCTATCCAGTCTTGTTTGATACAAAAAATCAGGCTATGACACATTTTGGTATTGCTGCTTTTCCGACACATATCCTTATCAATAGTGATGGGACCCTCAAGGTTTCCTTTGCGGGCCAGGTTCAAAAGGATAAGCTGGTTGAATTATTGGAAGAAATGGGTAAATTCTCAAAGTAAGTTCTAGTTCCCGTCCTTCCAGAAGTTACTTTGAGAAAACTGCACAACATCA
>ALKQ01000012.1 GCA_000440235.1 Streptococcus suis 10581
CACCTTCTGTTTCCATTAAATCCTGCTCAGACAGTCCTGCAAAGTTTTTATTTACTTTATCCAAAGTGCTGATTTGATTCATAACATTTATTCTCCTTTATCTTTAGTTAACATCATAATAAGAGTCATTGAAACAACACTAGAAGTAGCTAATACCAGGTAGTCCCCACTAATATCTACTGACTGACTCATTTGGTATCCAATAATTGATATGTGAGAAATTAAACTAGCAAAGTAAACTGCCTTAAATACCTTTTTACCAGTAACAACCATACCATTCCTCCTCAACAAAACTAATGTAATCTATTTCTTTGTGCTTTGGCCGATTGCATACCCCACAGCAAATGCTCCTGTGAAAATTCCAACACCGATACCCACCATTGTTCCTGTAATAACAAATCCGCCTTCCATATCCATCAGTTCCCGATCTGTAAGTGCCACAAAGTTCGCGTTCATATTATCCATTGTTTCGAATTTAGTCATATCTTTTCTCCTTTAATTTATTATTCTACATTTAGATTGTTATTTTTTATGATAAGATTTAAATTTTAAAGAACTTCCATAACCACGGATATACTCCAATAATAACCATATGCTTCTCCTTTCTCTGAAATTCTTTGTTGCTTTGTTTACATGTACAGTATACAAAATATATTATTAAATTTTTTGTTATTGTCATGAAATGCCCTTATTTAGTAATGAACGACCATTTTTTACCATTAAAGAAAAAAAGAAACCGAAAATGGCTTCTTCGTAAAAATTTATCATTCAAAAATCAATCGCAATACAATATGCTATCTACTCTCGTTATATTTTTGATACTTCTCAAATATTTCATTAAACAGTCTCTGATTGTAGTCAAAAATATATTCAAATTCCTCTCGATCTTGGTTCGAAATTTGAGGCAATACCTTACGTTCATAGTCAGCAGCAAGGTCATCTTTCTTTGTGTCCAATTTCGTCATTAATTCCAAGGGAACTTCTTTCACTCGAAAGATATTCTCTAAAATATAAAAGTTATCTTCATTCAGTACCTCTGAACGCAACTCCACTTGATTTATATTGGTTAATGTTTTAAAAATATCATATAAATCTCTAGCTCTGGTCTTGTTGGTCGTTAATGGATATTCTTCCAATTGCTGACAGGAGGCTCTAATCTTTTCATAGACAATCATTAAGGGACTGTACAAGTAGATTGTTGTCCCATCTAAATCGTATGCTTCTTTATGCTCTGTATACTCATCGTAGCTTAAATCAATCTCAATTTTTTTTACACCACCCTCGATAGATAGAGCGTATTTATTCAACTCTTTCATTTGTCTAGAATCTTGAGAGTTTATTTTATCTTGGTACTTTTCTTGGTCAAGTAAAGCAAATGATATTTTATATCCTCCCCAATATGGTGGTAAATCCCGATGTCTATTCTTTGGTTTCGGAACAAATTCAAACGAATTGACAAAGAAACCTTTCTGGCTAAATGCATCTGTAATTAGTTGCTGAAGCTTTACTCCTTCATTTTCTTTTGTAAACCTTATCGTTTCTTTGATGGAAAAATCAAGATCTTGAGATTCCCTATCAACTATTCTATGTAGTTTTAGTGCGTTTCCACCCTTTAAAACTAAATTTTTTACTAGTTCAGTATCTGAGTAAATCGCCTTTAAAATGGTATTGCGTATTTCATCTGGGGTCATATTGTTGCTCCTTTTACATCTTATCTCTATTCTATCATTGATTTGCTATTAAACAAATTATTTCTCAACTATAAGCTATGGTATATATACCATAGCTTTATCAAATGACTTTTTTTATTTTTTTTGTTAAAGTATAATATAAGCTATGGTATATATACCATAGCTTAAGGTTATTGTTTTTTAAAATATGGAGGTTTAAAATTGGTACTGTCAGATGAAAAAATACAAAATATCCTTTTAGAAAAAAAGATTAACAAAGATGCTTCTAACTTAGTAAAGTACTCTGATGAAATAGTAATACAAGCTCGAAAAGAATTTGGTAATATCCTGAATCGAACATCAATCATAAAAATTTTAGATGATTTTAAACAATCAAATAAACTAAAAAAATCTGCTTCAGTAAGTAAATTTATCGACATCATTATCGATAAATTAGGTTTATTTGAACCGATAAAAATTCTAAATGAATATAAAGGTGAGACTGTTACTCGTTATATTGCTACTGATATTCAAATTTCTCCTTACGAAATAGCTCTCTCATTACTATCTAAATCTTTCCTTTCCCACTACAGTGCTCTTTTTGTTAACGACTTAACCATCAACAATCCTAAAGATATATATATTAACAAAGAACAATCAAAAAAAGATTTTTATTCTAACAATGAGCAAAATATCTCTCAAGGAAGAATAGATTATGCTTTTTCTAAAAAAATGAGACGTACAAATATGATCTATTCATTTACCTTTGATGAAACTTCCTACAAAGTTCATGTTCTGAACTCAAAAAACACGAATAATACTGGCGTCGTTCTCAAAAACGTAGTAGGATTTTCCAAACCTATAAGAACTACAAATATTGAACGTACTTTGATTGATGCAACTGTTAGACCAGGATACAGCGGTGGTGCTTTAGAAATTTTAGAAGCATTTTTGCGAGCAAAAAATGAGTTAAACTCTAAACAACTATGGAGTTACCTTAAAAAATTTAACTACTCTTATCCATACCATAAAGCAATTGCTTTCTATCTGAAATATTCCGATTACAGTTATAAGAACGAGCTAGTAGACTTCTGTAATAATGACAACCAAAATTCTCTAACATTTTACCTAGACTATCAAATGGTTTCTCCTCAAAAAGATGACGAGCTTGGCATATACTTTCCAAAAATGATCCCCCAAAAATGATGGTTTAATACACTGACCATATTACTTAGTTTCATGGCTGACTATGCTAGTCTAGGTTACTTAATTTCGTGGCTAGCTATACTAGCCCAGGTTACTTAATTGCGTGGATGATTATACTAGTCCATATTGCTTAATTTCAGGGATAAACTATACTAGCCCATATTACTCGATTTCGTGGCTAACTATACTAGTCCATATTACTTAATTTCAGGGATAACTATACTAGCCCATATTACTCGATTTCGTGGC
>ALKQ01000013.1 GCA_000440235.1 Streptococcus suis 10581
TTTTTGTATATACTCAAAAAGGCTCCATAATCTCTACAGTGGATTTACCCACTACAGAAATTATAGAGCCGTTTCATAGTGAAACTCGCTTTTCTTATGTTTAAAGGGGTCTTTTATTTGGCATACCAGCTTTGCGTGGAAACTTATTTGGAGTTTCCTTTTTCTTTTCGACGATGGTCAATGTTCGAGGGTCGCCATTTGGAAGAGTATAGTCGTGGTTTTCGATGACTTTTGCGAAGAGGAGATTGAGTGCGTTTTTTGCTTGGGTCAATTCATCTTCTGCGCTGGACGCCTTGAGTGCGATTAATTTTCCGTTGAGCTTCAAATAAGGAATAGTCAATTCAGAAAGAATCTGCATGCGGGCAACTGCGCGTGCTGTGACAAGGTCAAATTGTGCACGGAAGTTCTTATCTTGTGCAAAGTCTTCTGCACGACCATGATAGAAATGAACACCTTCGAGCTCTAGTTCTTCGGCAAGCAAATGTAAAAAGTTAATTCGTTTATTAAGAGAATCAATGATGGTAACATCTAGTTGCGGAAAGATAATTTTCATAGGTAGGCTAGGAAATCCAGCTCCAGCTCCAATATCTAAAAGCCGAAGAGGTTCGTTCTGAATATGGCCTTGCAGGATTGGAGCGATAGAATCGTAGAAATGCTTCAGATAGACTTCGCTTTCCTCGGTAATAGCTGTCAGATTGATTTTTTCATTCCATTCCACTAATAGTTGGAAATAGCGATGAAATTGGTGTTTTTGTTGGTCGCTTAATTGAATACCTTGGTCTGCCAAGGTTTTATAAAATACTTCAGGTTTCATAATCTTATCTTATCATAATTTAAGCAAAAGAAAAACCCAGAAGAGTCTGGGAATTTTCTTATTGACCATCTGTCTGTCCCGTCGCAGGATTGTTTCCTGTTGTTGCAGTTTCAGTTGAAGAAGTTGCAGTCTCGGTGGAAGTTCCAGATGCTGTTTCGCTTGATGTTGTCGTCGCT
This sequence comes from Streptococcus suis 10581, assembly GCA_000440235.1. Lineage (GTDB taxonomy): Bacteria > Bacillota > Bacilli > Lactobacillales > Streptococcaceae > Streptococcus > Streptococcus suis_F. The sequence continues at coordinate 991 of ALKQ01000013.1, forward strand.
TCGGCCGTTTCACTAGTTTCAGTCGAACTAGAAGAACTTGTACTAGAGCTAGTGTACGTGTTATAAGCATTGGATAGTGAGCGACTACCTCTGAGATAGTAGTTGGAACCGTAACGTACGAGTCCGCTTGGCATCTCCCAATCGGTAGCTGTATAGTCCGAATGCATAAAGAGCATCATATTGTGGTAGACATCTGTTGCAATTCGCATGCTGTTATCAAGGATAGGAGTCATACGATTGGTGTATCCGGTCCAAACAGCCATTGCATACTGACTAGAATATCCAACGAAGTTTTCATCAGGAACGACCATGTAGCTATAATTTGCTTCTGGAATTGCAGCTAGAATAGTATCCGTTTCGCTATCGGTATAGTTTGATGTACCTGTTTTACCTGCCATAGGAACTCCACTAACAGAAGCGTTTAATCCATAACCGGAAGACATAACAGCCTTCATCATATCGGTCATCATGTAGGCTGTTTCGGCAGACATGACTTGAGTACCTTGAGGAGTGTATTCTGTTACTGTTCCATCACTAAAGACAATTTTATTGACATACTGTGGAGTGTAGTAAGTGCCACCATTGGCAAAAGCAGCGTAGGCAGCAGCCATTTTTTCACTACTTGCTCCATACTTACTGCTAGTATCGGATGTATTACTTGAAATAGCATTAGAGTAATGAATATCAGGGTAATCGATACCGACGCTATTCAAAAATTTCAAGGCATTTTCTAAGCCTGTAGCTTCCAATGCTTTAACGGCTGTAACATTTCGCGAATACTGAATAGCAGTCTTAACAGAGATATTGCCATAGTATTGTTTATCCCAGTTATTGACAGGAGTTGTTGTACCAGGATAGTTATAAGGACCGTCTAAGATTAAATCTGCTGTAGATGTATAAATGCCGTTTTCAAAAGCAGGAGCATAGTCTGTGATTGGCTTCATTGTAGAACCGAAGTCGCGGTTGGTTTCAACGGCTTGGTTGGTACCAAACGAGACGTTTGTCTCCTGTTTACGACCACCTAATTGCGCAACGACTTTACCATTAGAAACATCCACAACCGTTGAAGCTACCTGTAATAAATCATCTGGATAGCTGACATACATATCTGTATTGTAGATATTCCAAAGTTGCTGCTGGGCGGCAGGATCGACGTTCGTATAGACATCCATCCCTGTTGTCAGCAAGTTGTAACCTGTTTTTGCTTCAACTTCTTCAACGACTTGTTTCAGATAGTTGTCCATATAAGCAGGATAAGCAGCTGCAGTAGATAGTGGTTGCAAACCATCTGTTACAGGTGTTAGAACAGCTTGTTCATACTGGGTATTATCAATGTACTTTTCTTCCAGCATCTCAGCCAATACCAAATCGCGACGTTCTTTTGCATCTTCTGGACTAGTATAAGGATCATATTGGTTTGGCGCTTGGGGCATTCCTGCTAAAAGAGCTAATTGAGGAAGAGTCAAATCTTTTAACTCTTTTCCATAAAAAGCAAGAGCAGCAGTCTTCATACCGTAATTACCATTTGACATATACACCTTGTTGATGTAGTAGGTCAAAATCTCTTGTTTGGTATTGCGGCGTTCCAATTGAGTAGCCAGCCAAGCCTCTTGAATTTTCCGTTTTAGATTTTGATCTTCTACGGATGTCGAGAAATAAGTCAGCTTGATAAGCTGTTGGTCAAGTGTCGAGCCACCCTGCAAACGTCCTCCGCTCAAGTTATTAATCAGGGAACCTGCAATACGAATCACGTCAACCCCTCTATGATTGAAGAAGCGTTGGTCTTCGATTGCGACAATCGCATTTACCAAGTCTGTTGGAATTTCTTCAGTCTTGGCATTCGAACGTTTTTCTGCTCCTAAATCTGCAATAAGATTTCCGTTCTTATCGTAAATTTTACTTGACACAGTTGCTGTCAAAGATTCTTCTGTCAATTCTGGAGCGCTTTGGATGCAGTAAACAACCAATGCAGCTCCGGCCAGGCAGGCAATGATAGCCCCCGCCAGTAAAATATTTGCAGTGATTAGAAGAGCTTTTTTAATTGTTGTAGTTTTCAAAAGATTCACCACCTAATAGATTTTTTTCAACGATTTCCAGATATGGGATGCTGGGGAAACGCCCCATTTGAATCTCAAAGCCGTATTGTCGAATAAAGGTTAGAGGCATCGACTTACTACCCATGTCTACTTGATAAAATTCGATCAAATGAGTGGCTGGCAAGAGATAGGTTTCTTTTAATGTTGAAAAGTGAAGAAGGACAAAACAAATGCCACCTTGTTTTACAACCTGTTTCATGTGTTCAATCTGATGCGCATGAAAATTTTTCATGGGCATAGATGCTTTTTGGCGTGTCTCTTTCGCTTCAAAATCAATATAATGTCTTTTAAAAACACCAGAGTAGTCTGTGGTAGATGCCTGTCGAAAGTATGCCTCAACAATCTTAGCACGGCTCCGTTTGGGGTAATCAACTTTTACAATTTGCACGGGAGTTGGCTTCTTGTGAATGACAGCAATGCCGTGCGCAAGGTAATATTGATTGCTATCGTTGATAGCGGCCTCAAAAGACATTCCGCGATTAGCAAAGTTTACTTGCTGGGATGAAATAGGACTGGTTCTATTGATTTTTTTTGACACCTTATGAGGATAATTGACCATAGAACTCCTTCTTGATAAAATAATATCAGCATATTATACCATAATTAGCGAAAAGAGTACAAGAAATGGATACTAAGAGCCTTTTGGTAACAGGTTATAGACATACAGACCTGGGAATTTTTTCAGAAAAAGATCCTCGATTGCACATTATTAAATCTGCAATTCGTAGGAATTTTATTCGTTTTTTAGAAGAGGGAGTTAGTTGGTTTATACTGACAGGTCAATTGGGTTTTGAATACTGGTCCTTAGAAGTCTTAGAAGATTTACGAGCCGAAGGGTATCAACTGAGTATTGCAACAGTATTTCCATTTGAAAATCATGGCGAACAGTGGAATGAGGCTAACCAAGCAAAGTTAGCACGGTTTAAGCAGGTTGATTTTGTAAAGTATGCTTATCCACGCTATGAAAACCCAGGGCAATTTAGAGACTATAACCAGTTTTTACTGGATAATACGGCAGGTTGTTATTTATTTTACGATTCTGAAAATGAAACCAATTTGAAATATTTATATCACATGGTCTTAAAGAAAGAAGGATATAATAGAAAAACGCTTACCTTTGAAGAATTGAATGAGGAGGCTGAAAATTTTTCAAATTCTGAGTAATTTGACTTGATTTTTCCCTATTTTTTTTAATATAATAGTAGTAGTGACGTTTTAGATTAGGGAGAGAGAGATGGCAAGTATTAAATTTACGACAAAAGATATTTTCGAGCAAGATTTTAAAATTGGTTTTCGTGGCTATGATCAAGATGAAGTGAACGATTTTCTTGACGATATTATGAAAGACTATGATGCTTATGAAGCGATTATCAAGGAATTAAAAGGCGAAATTGCTAGATTGAAAGCGCAGGCAGCAAATTCTCCCAAAGCAACTCTTCCTACTGAAGAATCGAACGACGTATTGCGTACAGAACGTCCATCTTCAGCGACAAACTTTGATATTCTCCGACGTCTGAACCGTCTGGAGAAAGAAGTATTTGGAAAACAAATCGTTCAGGGTCAAGAATAGAAAATTGTACACCTAAACTGACACTTTATTCGCAGTAATTTTCTTGTGCACAAATACATTCTGTATTTGTGTCAGAGATATTCCTTGATTTAAAGTGGCTTGCTTTGTAGATACAACTTCTAAGATAATTAAGGTGCAATTTTTGGATAATCGCGTGGTAGTTTTCTACCATGAGGAAAGTCCATGCTAGCACTGGCTGAGATGCCAGTAGTGTTTGTGCTAGGCGAATCAATAAGCCTAGGGACGCCCTTGGGCGTTACGGCGGTTAAAATGGCTAAGTCTTTTGATATGCCAGAGTAGATCTGAAAGTGCCACAGTGACGAAGTTTTTATGGAAACGTAAAAAATGGAACGCGGTAAACCCCTCAAGCTAGCAACCCAAACTTTGGTCGGGGCATGGGATGGATGGAAATGAACAGAAATCCTGACTGTTTAGAACAGTAGACAGATGGTTATCGAAGGTGGTAGAACCTAGTACTACCGGAACAAAACATGGCTTACAGAAAATTGCATAAAATAGGTAGCTAGCTCTGCTAGCTTTTATTGTAGAGGAAAAAAATGAAAAAACAATTTGAGTTGATTGCAACGGCAGCAGCAGGTCTGGAAGCGGTTGTGGGTCGAGAAATTCGTAATCTTGGCTATGAATGTCAAGTGGAAAATGGCCGTGTTCGATTCCAAGGAGATGTAAAATCCATTATCGAAACCAATATCTGGCTGCGTTCAGCAGATAGAATTAAAATCATTGTTGGACAATTTCCAGCAAAGACTTTTGAAGAGTTGTTCCAAGGAGTTTTTAACTTGGACTGGGAAAATTACTTGCCTCTAGGCTGCAAGTTCCCTATTTCCAAGGCCAAATGTGTCAAATCGAAATTGCATAATGAACCAAGTGTGCAGGCTATTTCTAAGAAAGCAGTTGTAAAGAAACTGCAGAAACACTTCTCTCGTCCCGAAGGGGTTCCCTTGCAAGAGATGGGGGCAGAGTTTAAAATTGAAGTGTCGATTTTGAAAGATGTGGCGACAGTCATGATTGATACGACAGGTTCTAGTTTGTTCAAACGTGGTTATCGGGTGGAAAAAGGTGGCGCACCAATCAAAGAAAATATGGCAGCTGCTATTTTGCAATTATCGAATTGGTATCCAGATAAACCGCTTATTGACCCTACTTGCGGCTCGGGAACTTTCTGTATTGAGGCGGCTATGTTGGCAAAAAATATAGCTCCAGGTTTGAAGAGAAGTTTTGCATTTGAGGAATGGCCGTGGGTTGAGGAACAATTGGTGGCTGCATTACGCAAAGAAGCGCAAGCTTCTATCAAAACAGATTTGGTATTAGATATTGCTGGATCAGATATTGATGCTCGTATGATTGAAATTGCGAAGAAGAATGCATTTGCGGCAGGAGTTGAGCAGGATATTGTTTTCAAGCAAATGCGTGTGCAAGACTTGCGTACAGATAAAATTAATGGTGTCATTATTTCTAATCCACCTTACGGAGAACGTTTGTTGGATGATGAAGCCATTGTTACCCTGTATCGAGAAATGGGGGAGACTTTTGAACCACTCAAAACATGGTCTAAGTTTATTCTAACTAGTGATGAGTTGTTTGAAACCCGTTTTGGACAGCAAGCGGATAAGAAACGCAAACTGTATAATGGGACCCTAAAAGTGGATCTTTATCAATTTTTTGGTCAACGAGTGAAACGTCAAGTACAAGAAGTGCAAGGATAGGAGGACAGCGTGGGAGAAAAAAATAGTCATCATCTTCCTTTGGATGAGGAGAAAGTTTTAGATTTTGAAGTGGCGAAAGATTTAACAATCGAAGAAGCAGTCAAAAAACATAAGGAGATTGAAGCGGGTGTGACAGAAGATGATGGTCTCTTGGATCGTTATATCAAGCAACACCGTGCAGAAATTGAATCTCAAAAATTTGAAACCAAAATCAATCATCTTCCTTTAGTTGAGGTGGCTGATGAGGAAAAAAATCAAGGACATGAAAGCGCGGAAGAGGTAGAAGCAAATGAGTCTTCTCTTACGGAAGTTAGTGAGGAGATTGCTCCTATTGTAGAAGAACTTTCGGTAACTCCGATGGAAACCTTGGAAGAAACAGTGATTGCAAGTACCGTAGCAATGGAGGGGGTATCTTCAGTGGCAGATGATTCTAGTTTAGAATTGGAAGAAGATGAAGCTGAAGACTTGGACCATAGTGAGGGCGCTGATAGGGACCAGAAAAAGAAATTTTACTTCTGGTCAGCAGTAGGGCTTTCAATGATTGGTGTAATGGCGACGGCGCTGGTTTGGATGAATTCGGTTAACAAATCGAATACTGCTACTTCTTCAAGTTCAACAAGTACAAGCCAGACGTCATCGACAGCATCAAGTTCGACAGATGCGAATGTGACCGCTTTTGAACAGCTCTATAATAGTTTCTTTACGGATAGTAGTTTGACCAAGCTAAAAAATTCAGAGTTTGGTAAATTAGCAGAACTGAAAGTGCTGTTGGAAAAATTGGATAAAAATTCGGACAGTTATACTAAGGCTAAAGAACAGTATGATCATCTTGAAAAAGCCATTGCAGCTATTCAGGCCATTAATGGTCAGTTTGATAAAGAAGTCGTTGTTAATGGTGAAATTGATACAACGGCGACGGTTAAATCAGGAGAATCTCTTTCTGCGACAACGACAGGGATTAGTGCGGTTGACAGTCTATTGGCGTCGGTCGTGAATTTTGGTCGTTCGCAACAGGAAGTCGCTTCGGCTACGGCAGCAAGTGAGGCTGCAGTCACAAGCAACCAAGGTGCTGATGAAACTGTATCTACTGGTGTACCAGCGACAACAGAAGTCGCTTCAACAACGGTTTCAGGCTCAACAACCGACTTTGGTATTGCCGTGCCAGCTGGTGTCGTCTTGCAACGTGATCGCAGTCGTGTTCCTTATAATCAAGCGATGATTGATGATGTAAACAATGAAGCGTGGAATTTCAATCCAGGTATCCTTGAAAATATTGTGACTATCTCGCAACAACGTGGGTATATAACAGGCAATCAATATATCTTGGAAAAAGTTAATATTATCAACGGTAATGGCTACTACAATATGTTTAAACCAGATGGGACCTACTTATTCTCTATAAATTGTAAGACAGGCTACTTTGTCGGTAATGGTGCTGGTCATTCTGATGCCTTGGATTATTAAGCAAAAAAGTGGCTGGGCAAAAAGCTCAACCTCGCTTCTCAGGGTTCGTGTCAACATCTCAGCGCAGTGGTTGATTGGCAGATTTGTTCGTGTTTTACACTCCAAATCTGACCTAATCAACTGTGCGGGGGCGGGAAGACGAACTCTTTTTTTGACCAGTCGAGTTCTTTCCCGCTCCCTTCAGATTGAAGAAAAAGTCCATTTTGGACAATTTTCTTCAATCTTTTTTCTTTATGTTGAAAATAAAAAACTCTCAGAAACGCCGAAATATCAATGTTTCTAAGAGTTTAATGACTTGCTATCTTTCGCAAACTTCTTCAATTTTTTATACAGTCATTTGAATTAACTTTGATACATCGTCACTTTTGGGTTGCCGTACTCTGCAGAAGTGACTTGCTTTGCAAGTTATATCTCCAACCTAGCACAGCCACTAGGCTGTGCTAGCAACCTGCACCTCAGTTCCTTGTCTGAAAGTTAATTCATTCGACTACATTTTTAGGAGTTTGTCTACGTTCTGAGCGGTTTATCCGCTTTTTTGTTAGATTGGTTTTCTTTCAAAGGCATCTGTAGAGATTCCCTGAGAAAGGATTAGTTTGGCCCATTCTTTAGCTGAATGAAGGCTGTGGTCTTTGTAGTTACCGCATGATTCAATGGTTGTCCCAGGAACATCCTCCCAAGTGATGCCTTCTGCAATTTCTTCCAAACTCGACTTGATGACTTGAGCAATCTTTTCAGAGTCTTGTTTTCCCCACATAATCATGTGGAAACCTGTCCGACACCCGAAAGGAGAGCAGTCGATTAGCCCATCGATGCGCTGGCGAATTAGTTTAGCTAATAGATGCTCGATGGTATGTAGACCAGCTGTATCCATTGCATTTTCGTTGGGTTGGATAAGGCGAATATCAAAGTTTGTAATAATGTCTCCTTTTGGTCCGACTTCTTCAGAAATTAAGCGGATGTAAGGTGCTTTCACAATAGTGTGGTCCAATTCAAAACTTTCAACGGTAACTTCTTTTTTCATGTGTTCCTCCAAACTATTTAATGAATTTATTATAACATATGTTGATTTGGAATTGTGAAATCGGTTCAATTATGATAAAATAGAAACAGATTTTGTGAAAATCGAATTATAAAAAAGAGGTAGAAATATGAATATCATTGCAGTAGTAGTGACTCTTGTTTCTGCTCTCATTGGTTTAGTAATTGGCTACTTTGCCATTTCTTTGAAGATGAAATCTGCAAAAGAAACTGCAGAATTGACACTTTTAAACGCAGAACAAGAAGCTAGTAATGTTCGTGGTCGAGCAGAAGAGCAAGCTGAGGTTATTCTAAAAACAGCTGAGCGCGATCGCCAGACCTTGAAAAAAGAATTACTCTTGGAAGCTAAGGAAGAAGCTCGTAAGTACCGAGAAGAAATTGCAGAAGAATTTAAGTCAGAACGTCAAGAGTTGAAGCAAATCGAATCACGCTTGACAGAGCGGGCGACCAGCTTGGACCGCAAAGACGACAATTTGACCAACAAGGAAAAGACTTTGGAACAAAAGGAACAAAGTCTGACCGATAAAGCTAAGCACATTGATGAGCGTGAACAAGAAGTTGTAAAACTCGAAGAACAAAAAGCTTTGGAGTTAGAACGAGTGGCGGCCCTCAGTCAAGAAGAGGCGAAGGAAATCATCCTTACCGATACACGTGATAAACTGACGCATGAAATTGCGACTCGTATCAAGGAAGCAGAGCGTGAAGTAAAAGAACGTTCTGACAAGATGGCAAAGGACTTGTTAGCCCAAGCGATGCAACGTATATCAGGTGAATATGTGGCTGAGCAGACGATTACATCGGTTCATTTACCGGATGATGCGATGAAGGGACGGATTATTGGACGTGAGGGTCGAAATATTCGTACCTTTGAAAGTCTCACAGGCATCGATGTTATCATTGATGATACACCCGAAGTGGTTGTTCTATCAGGTTTTGATCCGATTCGCCGTGAGATTGCTCGTATGACCATGGAGACCTTGCTTCAAGATGGTCGTATTCATCCAGCTCGTATTGAGGAGTTGGTTGAGAAATACCGTGTAGAGATGGATAATCGTATTCGTGAGTATGGGGAAGCTGCTGCTTATGAAGTTGGGGCACCAAACCTTCATCCAGACTTGATTAAAATCATGGGACGTTTGCATTTCCGTACCTCTTACGGACAAAATGTTCTTCGCCACTCAATCGAAGTTGCTAAATTAGCAGGTGTACTTGCTGCTGAATTGGGCGAGAATGTGAATTTGGCACGGCGAGCTGGTTTCCTACATGACGTTGGTAAAGCTATTGACCGTGAGGTGGATGGAAGCCACGTTGAAATCGGTACAGAATTGGCTAAGAAATATAAAGAGAATCCAATTGTTATCAATGCGATTGCTAGTCACCATGGCGATGTAGAAGCGACAAGTACTATTGCAGTTATTGTGGCTGCAGCAGATGCTCTGAGCGCTGCTCGTCCAGGTTCGCGTCGTGAATCTATGGAAGCCTACATCAAACGTCTGCAAGACTTGGAAGAAATCGCTAACAGTTTTGAAGGGATTAAACAATCCTATGCTATTCAGGCTGGTCGTGAAATTCGGATTATCGTTCATCCTAACAAGGTTACTGATGATCAGATTACCATCTTGGCCCATGATGTTCGTGAGAAAATTGAAAATAACTTGGATTATCCAGGAAATATCAAAATCACTGTCATTCGAGAAACAAGAGCAACAGATGTTGCTAAGTAAATGTAGAAGAGTCCGAAGGGCTCTTTTTCTACTGGCTCAAAGTTCGTTTAGGGTTGGGAACAGAAAATAGGTAAATTCTCAAAGTAAGTTCTAGTTCCCGTCCTTCCAGAAGTTACTTTGAGAAAACTGCACAACATC